>JBGAFL010000023.1:0-77692 GCA_044227265.1 Methylobacterium sp. | reverse complement strand
TCGCCGCCGTCGGCTACAACTTCAGACGCCTCCTCGCTTGGCTCAAGTTCTTGTGTGCCCTCATCTGGGCCGCCCTTGCCTCCGCCAGCCAGTCAAACCAGCGCCGTCAGGCCGCTTGAGCCGCGTTCTTCACGGACGACTGATCAGAACCGATGCTTGGCCGAGATCCGCTTACGTAATCAGGGCAGCGGAACGCCGGTAGGCTGACACGGTTGCTCACTCCAGACGACGGAGTTGAGAGATGGCGAGCAAAAACCTCAAGGCTGGCGACAAGGTAAAGTGGCACAGTGCCGGGGGTGAAGCCCAGGGCGATGTCCTCAAGAAGGTGACCAGCACCACGAAGGGAAAGGGACATACGGCCAAAGCCTCGCCCTCCAACCCACAATACAGGGTGAAAAGCAGCAAGTCGGGCAAAGAGGCCGTCCACAAGCCTGAAGAGCTTCGGAAGGCATGAGGATCCTAAGGAAGCTCAGTCCTTCAGCGTGATCCGCTCGGAGAACTGGCGGTCCGTCCTGTAGTAGCTCTCGAATATGCGGCCGTCGTCGTGATGGAAGACGGCGAGTACGGCATATTCATCAGTCTTCTTAAAAGCGATGCCGGTCTCATTCTCGGGCGATAAATCAAAGGGTAGCCTGAATACGTCGACATCAACATCCGAGTAAGTTTCGTACATGCCGGAGAACCTCTCTCCCTTTCCGGCGTCGAAGCCCTGACGGTACGCCTGGCATCGGCGAAGCGCGTCGTCGATACGAGTTCGGAAGCGCCGGTCTTTCGCTTCGCGAACCGTGTCGAGCAGTACCTTTTGCTCCCTTTCGTCGTGCAGGGGCCGTCGCCGGCTAACATCCGGCTGCGAGCGGTTTCTCATAAAGATCAGCATGCGCGAGAGTTCGAGGTAGCCCTCCACCAGATCGTCGTTAGGCAATGAGCTTCGGCTGTCAGCGTAAGGCACGAAGTGCCGGGTGCCGATCCGGTCGAAATCCTCAAACATCGGGCAGACCGTGTGAAAATCGCCGTTGGCGAGTTGTGGCCCGCTGATGATGGGCGTCGGGCGTTGGTTTTTCGGGCTGACGGCTTTCCGCCGTCTCCTGGAGCGAGGAATGGGCGATCATTCGTCTGTGCGGAAGCCCGCGGGCACACCAACCATCAGCCGCTGGCGGCGGCGATCAGACCCGGCACGCCAGCCACGGTGATGGCTCTTCGGATGTTGTAGGCGAGCGCCGTCAGGCTGAACTCGGCCTGGACGTTGGCGAGCCCGCGCATGAGGAAGGCCCCTTGGTTCATCCACTGCTTGATGGTGCCGAATGGGTGTTCGACGCTCTCGCGCCGCCGATCGAGAAGATCGGGACGAGCCGCCAGCCGCTTGGCCATGCGGTCGAGGACCGCCTCGTTCTCCAGGCGTGAGACGCGGCGGAAGCTCTTGGTGCAGCGTGGCTTCAGAGCGCACGCCTTGCAGGCATCCTGGTTGGTGTAGAAGATCCTGACGTTGTCCCGTGACCGGCCGTAATGGTGCGGTGAGAGGATCGCTCCGCCCGGGCAGGTGAAGACGTCCCGGTCGGCTTCAAAGCGGAACGCCTCCTTGGCGAAGAAGCCCTCGCGCACGGCCGGCCCGCGGATCGGCTTGGGCACATAGGCGGTGATTCCGGCCTTCTCGCAGGCCTCGATGTCCTCGATCTTGAAGTAGCCGCGATCGGCCACTGCCTCGATCGTCTCGACGCCCAGCGCCTCCATGGCGGCCGTCGCGGTCGCGGCCAGCAGCCCCATGTCGAGAACCTGGTTGCTCACCGCCTGCTCGGCGATCAGCTTGTGCTTCACATCCACGGCGAGCTGGACGTTGTAGCCCACCCCCACCTTGGTCATCGGCGCCATCGCCCGGCTGTCGGGATCGGTCAGCGAGATCTGATCCTCACCGGTACGCTCCAGCTCGGCCAGGAGCGCCTTGTGCCGGTCCCGCTTGCCCTGGATCGCCGCGATCTTCTCGGCCAGCTTGCTCTCGCCCCGGCCGGGACCGCTGCCCGATGCGCCGTCCTCGTCGGCATCGCCTTCGTCGAGCCGCCTCATGTAGGTGGCGAGCTTCTCGTCGGCTTCCTGGATGAACTTCGCCAGCGAGGCGTGGGTGAAGTTGCGGTCCTTGTTGTTGACCGCCTTGATGCGCGTGCCGTCCACCGCCAGAAGCTCGCGGCCGAACAGATCGAGCTGGCGGCACAGCACCACGAACTCGCGGAACACCTGCCGGAAGGCGGCGCGGTTGTCGCGTCGGAAATCGGCGATCGTCTTGAAGTCCGGCTTCAGGTGCCGCAGCAGCCAGATTACCTCGATGTTGCGGTGGGTCTCGGCCTCAAGGCGCCGGCTCGACCGAACCCGGTTCAGGTAGCCATAAATGTACAGCTTGAGCAGGTCGGCCGGATCGTAGCCCGGGCGACCCGTCGCCTTCGCGCTCACGCGGGCGAACCCGGCAACCTGAAGGTCAAACTGGTCGACGAAGGCTTCGATAAAGCGGACCGGGTTGTCCGGCCCGACATAGTCGTCCACTGCCTCCGGCAGGAGCAGAAGCTGCGAGCGGTCCAGGCCGGAAAGATGCGCCATGGCGCAATCTATCAGGCCGCCTCACAGTCAGGAATCCTCAGCCGACTTTCCACACAGTCTGCGGGATTTTCGTGACGAGAGCTTGTTCGTCGGCCCGCAGCCGGTCTGGGCGGTCAGCCGTCTCCCGCTCCCAATTCCAGGCCTTCTCGTAGGAGCGAACCATCAGATCGGGATCGGCTTCGACGATCATGTTGGCGAGCTCGCGTCGGAGCACTTCCATGTACCTGATTTCGGCCTCGCGAAGGTTGCGGGCGCCCTGCCCGAGGTGACTGTCGGGCTCCTTAATCTTACGCCCAAAGAAACCCACGAATCCCTCCCATCACTCGTGAGTGAGCGTAGCAGAAGACATCAGCCGGAGGCTCGTTGAGCGTTCGGACCCTTTTCTGGGCCGTATTTTGTTCGGATAAAATTTGAGAAAATGTGGCCGTAAGCGCGCAAATAGATGCTGTCCGGGTCGAGGTTGCAGGAGCATGATCAAAAAGTTAGTTTAAGACTTTTCCTCAGAAAATCCATGTTCGAGAAGCTGTTAGCTAAATAATCGCCTGATTGATCCGCTTTTTCAAGATTGCGATGGCGAGATGCAATGCAAAATGGCACACTTTCTATTATTAGCCCCAGCAATTCTGAGTGAGAAGGTCCTTCATCCCACCTTCCTCGAACCAGTCGTTCCATTCTCGGATGCGTTCTGCGACGTCGGCGAAGAGCTCCTCGATTGCGGTTATCTCCGCAGAATAGCGGCGCTCGTATCTTAGAAGACACTCCGCGTCTCGCATCGTTGGTTCGAGATCGCGAATGGTCTGAGCCCAACCCTCCGCCGTCCAGATGTCGAAGCTGCCGGTTTGACGCAGATCATCCATATCTCCCAGTTGTTCGACGACTTCCTTAATAAGATACTTTGCAATGATTGCGTTTGATCTCTGCCCTATCAAGCGAAGTATGGCGCCGCTGAAAGAGGTCATCCTGTCGGTTTTTGGGTCCAAGATCAGTCGAAACCCGCCTCTGGGACCCTTGTGATGGCTCTTGTGCATAATCGGCTTCCACCAAAGCCGACGATCCGCGAGGCTCACGACCGCAAGGATGGGTGGAACGTTCAAGGATGCGAAGTAGTCGAGATGGGCCTCATCGAAAGGGACGCGGATACGTTGGCCTTTTAGTGATGTCTTAGTCGTCTTGACCTGCACCTTTATCAGCCCGCCGCTCGATACCCGATCCTTTCCGAGGATCTCGATCTCGCCGTCGATGCCGATGTCGGGCTCGCCGACTTTGCGATAAACCCAGTTCAGGGTCTCCTCGACGAACGTCTCAACGAAGCGTTCTCCCGCCTTGCCGGTTGCGTTCTTCGAGTGGAATTGCATGTTCGATTCCTCGTGCCGCCTGCTCACCGGCGTCCCTGGCTCCGTGCAACCCGCTTCGGGAATAAACCCGGCACGATTACGAGCGCTATTGCTGGACGCAGTACGGCAGGATCTGCCTGACCCGAACAGCCTCACCGGGGAAGAAGCGCTTCGGGCCCAGAAGGCCATACCGCAGGATGACGACGTCGTAGCTGTGCTGCGTAAGGCCCCCCGCAGCGTCCTTGACCCACACGTCGTGGGGCTTGCCGTGGCAGGGTCCCGGGGCCCCGCCGCAGACGTGACCTTTGCCTATGACGCGGACGACCCGAGACCCCGGTTTTCGAATGCCTGAAGGCGCGACATCGAGGAGAAGCAATCCGAGGAAGCGGTTCAGCGGGTAGCACTGCCCGAAGTATGCCTCGGCATGGCCCAGATGCACGGTCGGCATCGGGGTGACCAGCATCCTCTCAATGACCCGGAGGACAGACGGCCATGCAGCGGATCCTTTGAGATGGGCGATGGCCCTGAGATGAGCATCCTCAAGGCGCCGGAAGGCGATGGCGTCGTGCTTCTTGTGCAGGTTCCAGGAGAGTGCTCGCCGAGCGACATCCTCTGCCTCGCGGATCTCCTCGGTCACCGCAGACAGCACGCCGGGGTGCCCCCGCATCGCGTCCAGAACGAGCGCGAAAGCCTGAGCCGCGCTCTTTCGCGTTAGAATTCGGATCAGGTCCTGCAGGGCGCCGTCACCGCCACCGGAGATCAAGATGACTGGCGGCGACGGCAACCCGCAATTCAAATCCTGGAACCGATCCTTGTCCCAGAAATAATAGCCGCGGTAATTAAATCTGTAGGGTGTCGACAGTCCCTCGCAGCTCTCCTGGCCCCAGCCGATGCAACTGACGACCGCGCCAAACTTCTGGGGCGGGTGGACAGCCGTGTTCACACACGACACTTCCACGAGGTCCGAAGGTGTACGGGACGGCGCGGGAACGTTCGAACTCAGCCTGGCCGTCGTCCCGTAGTGGATGACGAGCAGCTTGCCGAGAAGCCTCTTCCAAGCCCGAAGCTGATTGTTCCACCTGATGGCGATCTGGTTGGCTTTGCCCGCCTCCCAGGTCAGCGGCATCTTCTCTCCGCCCCAAGGGAACCGCGCCTCAGGCCAGTGCGATGCCGGCCAGTCGTAGAGCGTCGGCTCTACATCCCTGGACGTGCACTTCCTCAACCGGAAGCCCGGCTTCCCCTCGTCCACCACCACGGTCCTGACACCCAGGCTCGCGGCGCGGATGGCCGCCGTCAGTCCGGTGGAGCCCGCGCCGATGATGAGAAGGTCGGGTCCCTTCATTCCAATGCGGCCGTTCTCGATCAGACGGTCCACGACCAGGCGCGCCCTGACCATCTGGTCACGGATACTGGCGGGCGCGAACTCGCCACCAATCTCGAACAGGTCGTCACTGACGGCATGTGCCGTCAGCACCGGATCCTTAGGCATTCGGGCGCTTAGGCAACCCGATCCGCACCGAACACCCTAAATCTCCATTCCTCGACGTCCTGCTCATCGAGGTCGGGGTTCCTGCCGGAGTATTGACCGACCACCCTGTCAGTTAGCCGCATGTCCTCGGCTGTCTCGCTGGGGAGGAGATGATCGACACCTTGAGGCTCGACGACCAACTCCCTGCAGGCAGCAATCCGCCCGGCGGCATCCTGTGCCCAGAATGTATCGGGCACCTCGATGACGTAGACGTCCTCCTCGCAGATCAGGTCGGTCTCCGCTGCGGGCAGCTTGGGTACGGCCACCACCAAGGTAAAATCGTCGATCTTCCTGGCCGCGAGTAGCTCCATCAGCCTGGCTGCTTTCCGCGGTGCGCCATCGACCTTGCCCACCGCCCCAACGTAGGTCGGGTTTCGATACTCGATGACGGCGATGCCGTTCCAGATAGGGAGGAACCCGAACTCCTGTCCGAGAGCCGCCCATTTCGCATCCACGTCAGTTGGAACGGGATGGGGGACCGCCGTTGCCCTGCCGCCTCGGGGATCGAACCTGTTCTCCCTCCGAGCTATACTGGAAGCCGCGCCAGAACCGGCCTGCCGGAAATTCCTCCAGAACTCCCGCTTGGCAGCCTTCTTCTTGCCCTTCGGGTTACCGGATAGATGAGTTCGGAGGGTCTTGAGCCGCGGGACGACGCCGGGGTGCGATCCCAGGGGCTGCCTCGTCGAACTGATCAGGTCGGCTTGCAGGGACGCAAGGCCGCCCGCACCGACGCCAGCGTGGCCTGCGGCTTCGACGGTTTCGGTCCAGTCCCTGGTCTCGCTCATATCGTTGACTCGACGCGAGGCGGTCCCCGCGTCCCTTCCTGTCTCAGGATTAGAATAGGACTTGTTGACGCCGAGCGGTAGGCCCTCACCATCCTGCGCACCGGACTATCATGCTACTCACTCGGGGCGCTCGGTAAGTGGATTAACCCTGATACGGCACATCGGTGACGGGCTTCGGCCAGTCGACGTCGGTCAAAAGCGCGGCTCTTCCCCTCGTGCATTCCTCAAGTGAAGCCAGCCGCCTTCACTAATCCGGCAGCTGCCGACAAATTCACCAGCACGCCCGGCGGTCGCGGCAGCCTAACCAGCGGCTCTCGGGGGACAAAACTTTCGGGAGAATTTCGGAAGTTTGGGTCCACTTGCGGCCATCTCTGTCGGTTTACGCGCTCAAGCGGCTGCAAAGTGAACACCCAAGAAGGGACCGCATTCCTGGGAAAAACCTAGCAAAGGCAACAAGATGACAGTTGAACTCGCCCCCTGCTTCCTCTTGCCTCGGATCATGCCAAAAGTGTCACTCCTACCTTCGCGGTTTTAGGCGTCTTGCCCAGCATCACGGCCATGCTCTCGTCCGGGTTCTCGGACTCGTAGGCAAACCCCGCGCGCCGGAGCAGGAAGGCGCGCCGATAGTTGGCAGGCAAGGCGTCTATGGCTTCACGTGCCATGGCGACCTCCTCCGGACCGAGCCCAGAGCCGTCAGGCTTCTCGACGGCATGGCCGGTGCTCTCGTCGGTTTCTTGAGGCTCGACCACCGCTGTCTGACGTCGCTAGCGACGGACGTAATCGATCAGTCGGTATTCCAGCTTCTCGAAGAACGAACTCTCGAACCCTCGGCCATCGGCCGCCTCCGGGTCGATGATCGACGTGATCATGTTGCCGACCACGTCCCGGACGGCATCCTGCCCTTGGTTGGGCAACTGTTTGTCGACCCGGATCGAGAGGTAGCTCGTGGCCACCCTGTCGAGGTGATCGAGCATCTTTCCGCGAAGATGGCCGTCTTTCGACGGATCAAGGCGTCTGCAGGCCGACACGATATCCTGCGGCTTGCAACCTTGAAGTTCATTGCGGTTGGTCCTGTCGAGCCAGACCTCCCTGGGAACGCCCGAAGGACCGCGTCCTTGGTCTTGCACCGTGGGCTCCCTGGTAGGGCGTCTGTCTGATTAGCGACCGAGCCCATGCTGATCCGGTAGTCGGACAGCAAAAAATTTCGATGCAGGAGATGATGTCGGTCGACGAGGCGCCGGTCGCGGCCAACTAGGCTGGCCACCTCGAATCCTTTTTCCCCCACTACGGTGAAGCATAGCAACGGAGCAGGTTAAGTCACCCTAGATTGTGTTTTCCGTCGCTCGGGCGGCAAGGGTGATGCGGGACAGCATCAGTTTCGCCGCCACCCAACGCGGTGCTGAGACTGTGTCGGATCAGGCATGGGCGCCTGTCTCGACAGTTAAGGACGGCTGAAAGCCCGACAGCTCATCCGTGTGCCCAAGAGGGTTGCAGATCACCCTCGTGCGCCCGACCGTGTAATCGACGGACCGGTGCACGTGTCCGTGGATCCAGAGGTCCGGTCCACGGTCCAGGATCATGTCTGTCAGGTCCGAAGCGTAGCACCAGGAAAGGTCAGCATTCGGGTTCGGAAGGCTGGCTGGGTGCGGTGCATGATGAGTGACGACTACGGTTGGGCCGTCGTGGGGCCGGGCAAGCTCCGTTTCGATGAATGTCCGCGTGGTCCGATGCATGTCCAGGATCTCGGCCGGCTCGATCCGGTTGCGTGATCGGGGGCCGGTCCTGATCCTGCGGTAGTCCACCATGCCGTCTCGGCCCTGGGCGGACCGCATCCCATGCGTCAGGCTGAATGACCCGAGCCGGAAATCCGTCCAGAGCGTGCCACCCGCAAAGCGGCTCCTTCCGATCACCACGGCCGCGTCGAGAAGTAGGTGGATGCCAAGAGCGGCCGCCCGCTCGCGTCCGCGCTCGTATTGGTCGTAGATCGTGTAGCGCTCCTCGCTGCGATCCCACCAAGCATCGTGGTTCCCGGGGACGTAGACGACCGGAACGCCGGGCAGGCGCTCGGCGAGCCAGTCCAGGGCCCGCGTCAGAGGCATGTGAACGTCGCCGGCGACGACGGCCACGTCAAAGCCGTCCGGCGGTGCGTTCGCCGCGGGATCCTACGCATTTTCTGGCCATTCCTGGTGCAGGTCTGAGAAGATCCAAAGCCGCTGGGCGGCCCGCGCGGACTCGGTCATGGCTCACCTCCCGCTTGGGTTGCGGCGAGCCGGGCCTGGATCTGCTCTAGCGTGACGGGGCCCCAAGACCAGCAATCGACGCCGACATCGGTGCTCGTGCCTTCCGACGCGTCAGGAAGCGTGCCGTGGGAGTGGCCATAGAGATGGAGATCGCCTCGATGCATCCGAGGCCATACCCGGTGCGCGTAATGGCTTAGCCAGACGCCAACGACGGCACCGTCAGGCCCCCGGACATAGACATGGGCAACGTCGAGGATCGGGCCGCACCACGGCAATCTCTCGGCCAGGAGGTCGTGATTGCCCCATAGCAGTCTCTTGCGGCCGTTGAGACGGTCGAAACAGCGCCGGGCATGGTCCTGGGTGCACCGAAAGGCAAAGTCGCCGAGATGCCAGACCTCGTCCACGGGCCGGACGACGGCGTTCCAGGCCGTGATCAGAGCCTCGTCGTGCTCCTCGATGGACGAGAATGGACGTTGCGTACGCATCCTCGGGGACAGGATGCCGGCATGGCCGAAATGATGGTCGGAGGTGAAGAAAGATCGGGCCATGAGGGCCTCTCGCTGGCGCGGAGGCTCGGCACGCGGCACGGCTCTCCGGGGCTATTCGGAAGGACGTACGGCCGCGTATTTCATGATGATGGATCTCCTCGAAAAACGTTGATCGCCTGGACGCAACGCGGACGCAAGGTCGATGGCAGACGTTATCCCTGGGCGTTACGGATGTCGGCATGCCCGCCGACGCCCTTTACGTTACGTCAAATGCTGGCGCTTCGGTCTATTCCGTGGTCGGTGCCAGATCTGACATGTAAAGACGAACTCCTTGCCGGTAGCGATGAATGGGAGACGCATAAAACGCGTCGGTCGACAGTGGGTTCGCGTCAATCGACGCTGATTGGAAGGCAGACAAGTCGTAAATCTCAGGACGTTACTAGAAAGAAACATGCGCGCGATTGTGGAAATCGATATCGGCGACCTCGCGGACAAATAGCGCGGCTGGTAGACACGGCCGCATGATGAGGGTGCTGCACACCGCGGACTGGCACATCGGGCAGACCCTGCGGGGCTTTTCGCGGGAGCACGAGCATGTCCGTGTCTTCGACGCGCTCGTTCGCCTCGTCCAGGAACGGGAGGTGGATGCCCTCGTCGTGGCCGGCGACGTGTTCGACAGCCAGAACCCTTCCGGCGAGGCGCAGCGCCAGTTCTACGACCTGCTCGTGCGACTGCACCGGGCGCGGCCTAGCATGACGATGGTGATCACCGCCGGCAACCACGACGCCGCCGGCCGCCTGGAGGCGCCGCGCGCGCTGCTGGACGCCATCGGCGTCCAGGTCGTCGGCAACGTCCGCAGGGTCGATGGCGCGCCCGATCTCGCGCGCCATGTCGTGCCGCTGCACAAGGACGGGGCGGTCGCCGCACATGTGCTCGCCGTCTCATATCCGACCGCGGCGTGCCTGCCTGGGCTCGCCGCGGGAAGAGGCGGGGACGAGGCCGGCTCGCCCATCGTCCGCGCGGTGCGTGACCTCTACGCCGCGCTTCATGAGGCGGCCCGGCCCGCCATCGCGGGAACGCCTTTCCTCGTCACCGGGCACCTGCATGTCGCCGGCGGCCTCGAATCGGAGGGCGCGGAAAGGCGAATCCTGGTGGGCGGCGAGCATGCCGTGCCGCCCGACGTCTTCCCTGAGGACGCCGACTACGTCGCGCTCGGCCACCTGCACAGGGTCCAGGAGGTCGGGGGTCCGAGCGTACGCTACTGCGGCTCGCTCATCCCGCTTTCGGCCACCGAGCTGGGCTACCGGCACGGCGTCAGCCTCGTCACCATCGGCGACGGGCCGGCGCGGACCGAGCACGTCGCCATCGAACGGCCGGTCCCCTTTCTTCGTCTGCCCGATGACGGGGACATGGCACTGAACGAACTCGGCGACCGGCTGACGGCCCTCGATCTCGATCCCGACCTGCCGGTCGATCTCCGACCCTTCCTGCAGGTCCGGCTCGCCCGCGACGGGTTGCCGGCGGCCTACCGGGCCGAGGTGGACCGCGTCGCGGAGGGGTTTCCCGTGCGCGTGGTCGACGTGCGGGTCGCGAGCGTCGAGGGCGAGGTCCCCGACGTCGTGACCGCCGGCGTCCCCTTGGCCCGCCTCGCGGAGCGCGATCCCGAGGATCTGTTCAAGCTCGCCTTCCTTCGGACCCACGGGGTCGAGCCCGGCGCCCCGCACCTCGACGTGTTCCACCGCGCCCGTGCGGGTGCATGAGCCTGCATCGCACGGACTGGCCCTGACCCATGCGCATCCTCGCGATCCGCGGCGAGAACCTCGCGAGCCTCGCCGCGCCGTTCGACATCGACCTCGACGGCGGTCCCTTAGGCGCCACCGGCATCTTCGCCATCACCGGCGAGACCGGGGCGGGCAAGTCGACGATTCTGGACGCCCTCTGCCTCGCCCTCTACGGGCAGTACCCCCGTGTCAGCGCCGGACGGCGCGAGGAGGTGCCTGACCCCAGCGGGCAGTCCATGGGATCCGGCGACCCCCGCGCCATCCTCAGGCGCGGGGCGGGCGAGGGCTTTGCCGAAGTCGATTTCCTGGGCCGCGACGGCGTCGGTTACAGGGCGCGCTGGATGGCGAACCGGGCCCGGGGCCGGGCGGACGGTCGCCTGCAGCACGAGACGCGCAGCCTGCACCGCATCACGGACGGCAACGCCGTTGCCACCGGCAAGACCGCGGTGCTCGCCGCCGTGGAGGCCGCCACCGACCTCACCTTCGAGCAGTTCCGCCGCACGGTCGTGCTGGCGCAGGGTGAGTTCGATACCTTCCTCCTGGCGAGCGAGGCGGATCGGGCCGAGCTGCTGGAAAAGATCACCGGCACGGCCGTCTATTCGGAGATCTCGAAGCGGGTCCATGCCGGCATGGACGCGCAGCGCGCCGCCTGCGCCACACTGACCGCGCGCCACCAGGCCATCGGCCTTCTCGACGCCGAGGGCAGGGAGGCCAGGCTGGCCGAGCGCGAGGCGATCGACGCCGCGATACCCGGCCTCCTCGCCGAGCAGACGGCGCTGGCCTCGGCCCTCGATCATGCCCGGCGCTTATCCGAGGCCGAGGACCTCCTCGCGACCGCGGCCACGCAAGCCGAGGAGGCCGGGGCCGCCGTCGAGGCCGGCCGGGCCGATGCGGAACGGCTGGCCGAACTCGAAAGCGTCGAGCCGCTGCGACGCGCCGCGGACGCCGTCACGGTGGCGCAGGCCACTCTCGCCGCCACCGAGGAGGTCAGGGACAAGGCTCTGTCGGAGGTCGAGGGCGCCGCCACCGAACTCGCCCAGGCCCAGGCCTCGCATGCCACGGCGCATCTCGCGGACGAGGCCGGCGAAGCCGACCTTCGCGCCTTCAGCCCCGTCTGGAGCGCGGCGGACGTGCTCGACGCAAGGATCACCGAGCTTACCCGCGACGCGGACGCCGCCGCCGCGAGGGCGACGCAGGCGGCGGCAGCGCTGGAGGCCGCCAAGACGCGTCGCGCGGAGATCGACCGGGCCCACGACGCGACCGCGGCAACCCTGGCCGAAATAGCCGGAAAGGTCGCGGCGGATGCCGCCGTCGCCCCCATTGCCGACAGGGCGGATGAGATCGCCGGCCTGTTCGAAAAGCGCGCGACGGTGGCGTCCAACGTCGAGACCGCCCAGGCCGCGCTGGTGGACGCCGAGACCGCCATCGCGTCGGCCGATACCGCGACCGCCTCCGCGCTGGAACGGGCATCCTCCGCGCGTGGGGCCCGCGCCGACCACATCCTAGCCCGAGCGGCCCTCGACGATGAACGGCAGGGACTCGACGCCGAGGCGGCGGAGACCCGCCTCGGATATCTCCGAATTCTGCTAGAACGCCTTACGGCCGCATCGGACCTGGCCGGACGGCATGGGCGGACGACGGTTGACCGCGAGCGCGCCCGCATGAACGGGGCGCAGGCCACGGCGTCTCGCGACGAGGCCACGTCGAGGCGCGCGGCGGCGGCGACGGCGCAGGCCGAGGCGGCCAGGGCACGCTCGGAGGTCGCGACCCTGACCGAGCTCGCCGAGCGCACCGCCTCCGTCGAGGCGGCGCATCTCAGGATCGCGCTCGTGCCGGGACAACCGTGTCCGGTCTGCGGCTCGACGGAGCACCCCGCCGCGCTGAGCGGCCAGGGGACCGATGAGCTTTCGGTCCTGGCCGAGGCCATGCGCGACCGTCGGGCCGCCATCGATGCAGAGCTCGACCGGGCGGCCACGGACATCGCCGCGGCGGTCACCGACGAGGCCGGCGCCACCGCCCGGTTAGAGGCTGCAACGCGCGAACTGGCCCGGACAGAGACCTGCTTATCCGACGATGCCAACGCGTACGCGGACTTGCTGGCGGACCTGCAGGTCTCGTGCCTGTCCGCCGGCCTGCCGGACGTACCCCCGGCGGCGCTGGTGGCCGAGACCGCGGCCGAACTGGCGACGCTCGCCGGGGTCGCCCGCGCGGACTGTGCGACGGTCGCAGCGACCCTTGAACGGGCGCGCGTCCTTTCCGTCGAGATCCGCGCCCTAGGCCGTGCAATCGAGGTGGCGGACGGTGAGATCGTCGCCGCCGACGTGGTGGTCTCGGGAGAGGCCGGTCCGCGCCAGGCGGCCGCGCTTGCGGCCGAGCGCGAGCGAACGCGGACCGCCGGGCTCGCCGACCGGCTGGCGTCCCTAGATCGTCAACTCGGACCATACCTTGCCGCCGCCGGACTCGATCAAACGGACCTCGTCCGCGACCCTGACGGCACGGCCACACAAGTCTCGGAAATTGGAGCCGCTTTCCGCGAGCTGCGGGACAATCACCGGGCGCTGGAAATCGAGCGTCAGGAGATGCTTCCCCGGCAGGCCGTCGCGGTCGAGGCCGAGGCGACGGCGATGGTCACCAGCGACGACGCCGCGAAGGCGGCTCGCGAGCGAACCGAGGCACTTGAGGAAGCGAGGCAGGCACGAGCCGGCCTGCTCGGCGGCGAGGCGACCGCCGTCCACCGCGCCCGCGTCACCGCCGCCCGCGAGGCGGCCCGCACGGCCCTCGCGGAGGCAGCGAAGGCGGTCGGATCGGCGGCTGCCGTCCACGCCGCCGCGACCGGAGCGTTCGAGCATTCCCGCGAGCAGGTCGGTCGGGCGACCGAGATCCTGGGCCGGGCGCGCGACCGCCTCGCGGCGGAATGCGGCGAGCGGGAGCCGGACGCCGTGTTGGCCCTGCTCGCTGTCCTGCCGGAGACACGCGAGACGCTCCGCGAAGCCCGGAACAGCCTGTTGCGCGCCCATGAGGCCGCCGTGACGGCGCTCGCCACCCGACGCGCGGACCTCGAAGTTCTTAGAGCGCGCCCCGCGATCGACGTGCCAGAAACCGAGGCCGCGGCGGTTCGTGTCGCGGATCTCATCGCAGCCCAGCAGCAACGCCGAGGAGCCGTGGATGCCGATCTCGTGCGTGACGACCAGTCTCGCGCGCAGGCAGCCGGCCTCGCCGGCGAGATCGAGGCCGCCCGGGAAAGCCTGTTGCAATGGGAGGCTGTCGACGCGGCGGTGGGTTCGGTCAGCGGCGACAGGTTCCGGCGCTTCGCGCAGGGGGTGACCCTGGAGCACCTCGCGCGGCTCGCCACCGAGCAGCTTCGCATCCTGAGCCCGCGCTATGCCTTGGTCCGGAGCCGGGGCTCGGATCTGTCCCTTCACGTCCTCGACCGGGACATGGGGGACGAGCTGCGCGGCACGCGCAGCCTGTCGGGCGGCGAGCGCTTCCTCGTCGCGCTGGCCCTGGCGCTCGCCCTCTCGGGGCTTGAGGGGCGCCAGAACTTCGTCGACACCTTGTTTATCGACGAGGGCTTTGGTTCGCTGGATGCCGAAACTCTCGATGTCGCGGTCGACGCCCTTGAGACCCTGCAGGGCCAGGGCCGCAGGGTCGGGGTTATCACCCACGTCGCGGCCATGATCGACCGCATCGCCGTGCAGGTTCGCGTGGAGAGGCATGGCAACGGCCGGAGCACTGTACGCGTGACCGACGGCGCAATCTCGGATTGACGCCGGTCTCGCATTGGGACGGTGGCCGCGCTTAGTGCCCGCGTCGCTACGGTTCGTAGTCATCCCTCGCACCCGGCCGCAGCAAGCATCAACGGTCAGGCATCAATTCTCGGTGCATCCGGCGATCCGGCCTTGGGCCCGCGACGATGCATCGAACAACGCTTCAGGTCGGGCCGAAACGCGCCGGTCGGCATCCGCCTGATCCGGTCGGAAACGGTTCTCGACTGGCGGCGATTCCATAGCGTATCGACGTAACGCGATCCGGTCCTCGCTATGGAATCGAACGGATTGTTAACCGTGTTTGCGGGATGCTGGGTGCCTGTTTCAAGGCACGGGCAATGGCGCGGAAGAAGGCTTCGGCAGCTGAGATCGACCATCGGCGACAGGCGGTCTGGAAGGCGGCCGACGAGATCCGTGCCGAAGGGAACGAACCGGTCGCGCTTCGCAACGTGTGGGCGCGAGTGAAGCGCAATGCCGGGGTAGCCGGCAGCAACCAGATCGTCGGCGAGCACCTGTCGGCCTGGGCGGAGGAGCACGCTTATAGCCCGATCATCGAGCTCGCGAGGATGCCAGACGCCATCTCGACCCTGCTCGCTAAAGCGGCAAGCGAGCTTTGGAAGGCTGCCCAAGGCGAGGCGGCGCGGGTGCTGGAAGGGGAGCGCGTCCGGATGGCGGAAGCCATCGCTATGGAACGGGTTCTTCGGATCGAGGCTCTCGGGATGTTGGACGCTCGCGACGCCGTGATCACGGGACTGCGCGCGGACGTCGATCGCCATGCGTCCGAACTAGAAGAGATGCGAAAACACCTGGGGCTCGTTCGGGGCAGGGAGTTCTGGGGGCGTGTCGCGCAGGAGATCTGGGAAATCCTCCCGGAGCGCGATCCGATGCACGTGAACGACGTCACAAAGCGGATCGGCCACGAGTTCGTAAAGGAGGCCGAAGACTATCCCGGTGTTTGGGGCCCGGGTTTGCTTCGGGGGGTGATCGACCAGAGGATCAAGTTCAAGAAGCTGTTCGCGAGCGAGGGTGGAGGGCGCTACCGCCGGCGGCGTCCGGAAGACGACGCGGCTTAAGACGCCGAGCGGCGTCCATTCATCGATACGGTCAAGCCGATTAATAGCGTTGGCGGCGGATTTCGGTCTTTGGGACGTTCCGCCTAAGCTATCGCGAGATCTCTATTTGGTGACAGCCAGAACTCTCCGGCGTGGTGTCAGGGCCTGGGCCTCCCGCACCGGGCTGCCGTCGAGCGGCGGCAGCTTGACCTTCGCCACGGCGGCCTTGGCGGCGACCATGTCGGGTCCCTCGCTGTAGCGCCCAAGCGTCAGACCCGACCGCTTGTGGCCGACGATGGCGGCAATGAGAGGCTCGGACGTACCGCTCCTCTCGGCCTTGGTGATGAACCAGCGCCGGAAGCTGTGGAAGTTAACGAGTGAGCGCCTCTTGCCTAGGACCTGGTCGTCGACCTTCACGGTCTTTCGGTAGCGCGCGAATGCCTTCGAGAACGTCGAGGACCGCTCGCGCATCGAGTCGGCCGACTTCGGGCCAGGCCATTCCGGAAAGAACTCGGCGTCGGGCTTCATGCCTTTCGCGCGACGGGTCACGATCTCTCGGAGCGCCGGATGGATCGGCACGTCACGGGCGCCGCTTCCTTCTTCTGCGGCTTGAAGGTGAACCATCCGTCCACGCTGTCGCCGACACGGAGGTCGATCACTGCGTCCAGCCGAGCCCCCGTTAGGGCCGCCACCATCATCACGTCGAGCATGGCGGTGTCCGTGGTCCCGCACAGCAGGCGTTGGACCTCGGTGTCGGTGAAGGCGCGCTCCTCGGTGGTCGGGTCGGCCGACGGCTTAGGCAGGTTGAGATCGCGGAATGGATTGCTCTTCACCTTTTTCCTCGGCAGCATCCACTTCCAGTAGAGCTTCAACCGGCCGAGGTACTTGGCATTGGTCGCCCAGGAATTGCCGGTGAAGGCCGGCATGTCGTCCATGAACTGGATCGCCACCAGGTCGTCGATGTTCTCCAAGTAGGGCGGGATGTCCTTCGCCACGCACCAGTCGAGGAGGATCTTCAGGGCGCGCGGGTCATCGGTCTTCGAGCGCTCCTTGATGACGAGCGTTTTCATGAAGGCGTCGTGATGCAGGCCAATCGGCGTCGCCGACCCGTGCACGACCCTCGAAAATAGCTTGGCCGCTTCCTTCGCCTGGGGCGTGGGTACCTCGTGCTCGACCCAGCCTTCTTCGTCGTCGTAGACACGTACGATCTGGGCGTTCGCCACTTCGATCTCAGCCTTGCGTTCGGCGATCTCCCTGGCGAAGGCATCGTAGGCGTCCGAGCCAGGGCCACCCGCCGTCCTGAGTGTGTCGGCCCAGGCGACGGCCTCCTGCAGGACCGACCGTCTATTTCCGCCATGGGCTTCCCAGGCCTTGGCGATCTTCGTCTGGAATTCCCTGACCACGGGAACTTTGAGGACGTTCGCCGACAGCAACGACTTCGTTCCGAGTGCTCGCTTAAGGCGCTTTCCGAGCTGTCGCTGCAGGGCAACGGGTACGCCCATCGAGACCCGATAGTAGCCCTGGTGAAGTTCAAGATAGGCGTTCCTGAGGTCGGGCTTGCGTGGCATAGGGAGATTACCGCGGCAGGGGCATTTGACCCCGATTTGTCCCCGAGGTTTGACCCCGGAAGCCGCAGCTATCCAAAGACTTAGATGGTTAACAATGGGTTAGGAAATCCCGCCCGAACACTCCCTCCGTCTCCGCCAATCAAGCCGTAAGTTTTTGATACGGCTCAATATTTTTCCTGAACATCTCGGCGCTTCTTGCTCCCGGGCAACTCGGGGGCTCCTGCGCGCTCTTATCCGCGATTTGCCGAGCCGGGATGAATAGGCTGCGTTCCGCCGCTCAAATACGAAAAACCCGCGCACCTCTAGGCCGCGGGTCTCGTCTCACTGGATGACGCGCTTGTCTCAGACGGCGATGCGTTCTTCGCCTTCGAGCGGCTCGCGCAGCACGTAGCCGCGGCCCCAGACCGTCTCGATGTAGTTCTTGCCCTGGCTGGCATTCGCCAGCTTCTTGCGCAGCTTGCAGATGAAGACGTCGATGATCTTGAGTTCCGGCTCGTCCATGCCGCCATAGAGATGGTTGAGGAACATCTCCTTGGTCAGGGTGGTGCCCTTCCGCAGGGAGAGGAGTTCCAGCATCTGGTACTCCTTGCCGGTGAGGTGGACCCGCGAGCCCGACACTTCGACGGTCTTCTGGTCGAGATTGACGATGAGGTCGCCCGTGGCGATGACCGACTGGGCGTGGCCCTTCGAGCGGCGCACGATCGCATGGATGCGGGCGACGAGTTCGTCCTTGTGGAAGGGCTTGGTCAGGTAATCGTCGGCGCCGTAGCCGAGGCCCCTCACCTTGTCCTCGATATTGGCCATGCCGGACAGGATCAGGATCGGCGTCTTGACCTTCGCGACCCGCAAATTGCGGAGAACCTCGTAGCCCGACATGTCAGGCAGGTTCAGGTCGAGCAGGATGATGTCGTAATCGTAGAGCTTGCCGAGGTCGACGCCCTCTTCACCGAGGTCCGTCGTGTAGGTGTTGAAATTTTCGGACTTGAGCATCAGCTCGATGCTCTGCGCCGTGGCGCTGTCGTCCTCGATCAGAAGTACGCGCATCGTCGGTCCCCAGCCGGCCATGGCCATCGTCAGGCGTTCGGGCAAACCCCGCCGTTCGCCCGCCGATGGCCTTGGCGGACGTTTCCCCGTTCATACTTCGAAACGCTATTCTTTAACCGTTAACAAAACCCGAATCCTGCTTGCAAGCACGCTTTCGATTTGGTTGCCGGCCAGCCCGAGAATCGTTGTTGATCCGTTCTCCGCCAAGGCCCGTCACACCCGAAACCGCCTCTTGCACTCCGCCCTAACCCCTTACGCCGCAACGATTCCTACTCAGTGTGACACGTCCGCAACAAGCCTAAGGCTTGTGGTGGCCGATCTCTTAATCGGAAGCCGATCGAGGCCGCGCCCGGTTACCGGCTCGCTCCCCACAATGTTAAGGAGAGCGGTAAACAAACCGTTGAGGCCGCTCGCATGGCTGAGGATCGTCGCGGCACGGCGCGAAACGGCGCCAACCGGACGACGCTGCGTGCCGCAATCGCGGCCCTGGGTGATGTCTCGACGCTGGAGACCTTCGGCCGCGTCACGGCTATTCGTGGCCTTCTCGTCGAGGTTGCAGGTCCTGTCGCCGCGATGCAGCTCGGCGGCCGCATCGATATCGCCGTGGGCTCGCGCGGCACCGAGGCCGCTGCCGTCGTGCCCTGCGAGATCATCGGCTTCCAGGGGGACCGGGCCTTGGCGATGCCGTTCGGCTCGCTCGAGGGCGTTCGTCGCGGCTGCCCGGTCCTCGTCCGCGATGCGGCGGCATCCGCGATCCGTCCGACGAACGCTTGGCTCGGCCGCACGATCGATGCGCTGGGCCGCCCGATCGACGGGCTCGGCCCCCTGCCCTCAGGGCCGGCGATCTACCCGCTGCGCGCCGATCCACCGCCGGCTCATGCCCGCCAGCGCGTCGGCAAGCCGCTCGATCTCGGCGTGCGCTGCATCAACACCTTCCTGACCATGTGCCGTGGTCAGCGCATGGGCATCTTTGCGGGTTCCGGCGTCGGCAAGTCGGTGCTGCTCTCGATGCTGGCACGCTACACTGCGGCCGATGTCGCGGTGATCGGGCTCGTCGGCGAACGCGGACGCGAGGTGCAGGAATTCCTGCAGGAAGACCTCGGACCGGCCGGCCTGGCGCGCTCCGTCGTTGTCGTGGCAACCTCGGACGAACCGGTGCTGATGCGCCGCAACGCGGCCTATCTCACGCTGGCCCTTTCCGAGTATTTTCGGGATCAGGGTGCGCAGGTCCTCAGCATGATCGACTCGATCACGCGCTTCGCCATGGCCCAGCGCGATATCGGCCTTGCCGGCGGCGAGCCGCCTACCGCCAAAGGCTACACGCCGACGGTTTTTTCGGAGCTCCCCCGCCTGCTCGAGCGCGCTGGACCGGGAACCGGCGAAGGCTCCATCTCGGGACTGTTTACGGTTCTCGTCGAGGGTGACGATCACAACGAGCCGGTGGCCGACGCCGTGCGAGGCATTCTCGACGGCCATATCGTCATGGAGCGCCGCATCGCCGAGCGCGGCCGCTATCCGGCGATCAATGTCCTGCGTTCGGTTTCGCGAACCATGCCGCGGGCTTGCGAGCCCGCCCGGCTGCCGACCGTGCGGCGTGCGAGGAACATTCTTTCGACCTACGCGGATATGGAAGAGCTGATCCGGCTCGGCGCCTACAGGGCTGGTTCCTCGCCCGAAGTCGACGAGGCCGTGGCGCTCATGCCCGATCTTGAGGCTTTTCTGGGGCAAAGTAAGGAAGAAGCAACCTCCATCGGCGAGGGTTACGCAAGACTGGCTGCCATCGTTGGAGCCGGTTGAGAGAACGAGGCTGCGTGCCCAGTGTCCGGCGGACATCGGCCCAGCAGCCCACCAGTTGCGTAGCGTGGAGTGGATGGCCCGACATGAAATCGCGTGACACGCTGATCCGCCTGCGCCGATTCCAGGTCGACGAGAAGCGTCGCCGGGTCGCGCAGATCGAGATGATGATGGCCGACTTCAATCGCATGGCGGTCGAACTCGACCGCGAGGTCGCCCATGAGGAAGCGCGCGCCGGCATAACGGACCCAGCGCATTTCGCCTATCCGACCTATGCACGCGCCGCCTCGAACCGCCGCGACAACATGCGCCAATCGGCAATCGCTCTGGAAGGTCAGCTTGCCGAAGCAAAAGCCGAACTCGGCGAGGCCTTCGAAGAGCTGAAGAAGGTCGAGATCCTCGAGGATCGCGAGCGCACGGCCGAACGCGCCGCCGCCAATGCCCGCGAGCAGGCCGAAATGGACGCGATCGGTCTCAACCGCGCCCGCGCCTGAGCGCGTCGGTTACGGGCGACCTGCCGGCACCCGATCAGCCGGCACGAAACCGTCACGTTCCTTCGTCATGAGGCTTCGATGCGGCGGGTCCAGCGCGGCCCCGCTTGCGATACGGGGCTCCGTGGCGCAGGAGGAGCCGGTTCGGGGCAATCGATCGGCATCCATGAAGAAGATCAGCGAATTCATCTGGCCGATCATCGGGCTTGCAGCCGTGGTCGTGTCGGGATGGCTGCTCTATCGCGAGCTTCAGGATCTCTCGCTGGCCGAGATCGAGGGTAGCCTGAGGGCGATCCCGGCCCATCGCATCGCGCTTGCGGCTCTCGCCACGCTCGTCGCCTACGCGGCCCTTGCCTGGTACGATCGCATCGCCTTGCTGCATCTTGGCGTGCGCGGCATTTCGTGGGTCTTCGTCTCGGTTTGCTCGTTCACGACCTATGCGCTGTCTCACAACATCGGCGCCTCGGTGTTTTCGGGGGCGGTCGTCCGCTACCGCGCCTATACCGCCAAGGGCTTGTCCGCGGCACAGGTCGCGGTTCTCGTCGCCCTGTGCTCCTTCACCTTCGGGCTCGGCACGATCCTGCTCGGCGGTATCACCCTCGTCATGGCGCCGGACCTCCTGACGCGGCTCGAAGGGAACCTGCCCTCTGTCCTCACGAACCCCGCAACCGCTCGCCTGCTCGGCTTCGGGATGCTTGGGGCGGTGGCGCTCTATGTCGCCGGCTCGCTCCTGCATTTCCGGCCGCTGACGATCCGCTCGTTCAAGCTCGAATATCCGCGCCCGCAGATCATGATCCGGCAGCTGATCGCCGCGCCGCTCGAGCTGCTTGGCGCTGCCGGAATCATCTATTTCGCGCTGCCCGAAGCGAACAATCCGGGTTTCCTCGTGGTGCTCGCCGTCTTCCTCGCCTCGTTTTCGGCCGCCCTCGCCTCGCATGCGCCCGGAGGCCTCGGCGTCTTCGAGCTGATCTTCGTTCTGGCGATGCCGGACGTTCCGCGACCCGACGTCATCGCGGCGTTGCTGGTATTCCGAGCCTTCTATTTCTGGCTGCCTTTCGCAATCTCGGTGGTCGTCGTCCTGCTCTACGAGCGCTCGCGGCTCGCCGCTGCCTGGAGCCGGCGTGGAAGTCCGGAAGCCGGGCCAGTGCCCGAACCGCCGCTCGTCGCGCCCGGCCTCGACCCGCATGAGATCGAGCACCGGCTGGAGAAGAAGGTAGTCTGACTGGAGCCTCGCTCCCGTATCGAAAGCCGAAACTTGGCGCCGCGCGAAAACTGTTCTCTTCGAGAATGGCGAGCTAAAATGTTCGGCAGGCCGTGAGAATTGCCATGCCTACGCCGGCCTGAGAAGCTTCCTTCCACTCCCGCCCTGGAGAACGGAAAGTCTTTTGTCTCCGATGCCAGTAAAAGATGGCGGCCGGGTATAGAGTCGGCAGCCCTTATCCCCGGATCACATACGATGACGCTACCAATCGACAGGCGCGATTTCCTGAAGGCATCGTTGGCCTTCGGCGGGGCGAGTGCCGCGGGCTTCTCCTGTATCGAGATCGCATCCGCTGCGCCGATCACGCCGCCCACCGTCGACAAGCTCTCGATCCGCGTGCTGATCGATTCCGCGCACGACCAGTTTCTGAAGCCGAGCACGGTCCAGGGCGTGCTGCATCAGCCGCCCGGCAATGGCCGCGGCAGCGACTACCGGAAAGTCCTGCACAATCAGTGGGGCTTGTCGCTTTTCCTCGAATCCCAGCGGGCCGAGGAAGCGTGCACCGTGCTGCTCGATTTCGGCTACAGCCCGGATGCGCTCCTCAACAACATCGATATCCTCAAGGTCGATCCGACCAAGATCGAGGCCTTGATCGTCAGCCACGGCCATCACGACCATTATGGCGGCTTGAACGGATTTCTCGACAAGTACCGCAGCGCCCTCTCGCCGGACCTGAAGCTCTATGCCGGCGGCGAAGACAATTTCTGCCATCGCCTCAGCCCGGCGGGCACCAAAGGTCAGTTCACCGATTTCGGCCAGCTCGACCGCCGCGAGATCGCGGCCCAAAAGGTCGCGACCGTGCTCTGCGAAAGCCCGACCGTGATCGGCCATGCCTTCACCACGGGCCAGATCAAGCGCAACTCGATCGAGAAAATCCTGCCCAACACTTTTGTCGAGCGCGGCATCAAGGACGGGCTCGGCTGCGATGCCAGCCACTACGCGCCGGCCGAATTGCAGGGTCAGATCATCCCGGACGAGCATGTCCACGAGCACGCGACCTGCTTCCACGTGAAGGACAAGGGGCTCGTCGTGATCAGCTCTTGCGGCCATGTCGGGATCGTGAATTCGGTGCGGCAGGCACAGGAGGTCTCGGGCGTCGAGAAGGTGCATGCCATCGTCGGCGGCTTCCATCTCGGCCCGGCGCCAAAGGAGTATCTTGGCCAGGTCGTCGCCGAGATCAAAAAGCTGAAGCCCGACGTCGTCATCCCGATGCATTGCAGCGGGCTGAATTTCGCGCTCGAGGCGCAGGCGCAGATGCCGGACAACGTGATCGTGCCGACGACTGGAAGCCGGCTTACTTTCGCGGCGGCCTAGAAGGTGCCTTCACGGACCAATGGATATTGGGGGAGCGTCGCGGCTTCCGCAGCCCTCCTCTCACTCTGCATCGCCCTTCCGTCCACCGCGCAGGAAGCGCCCGCACGCCGCTCGGAAGCCGAGTTGATGGATGTGCTGATGTGGGACCGCGAACCGGTCGGCGGCCCTTTCGCGCTGGTCGACCATCTCGGCAAGGCACGGACGGATGCGGATTTTCGAGGAAAGCTGCTCCTCATCTATTTCGGCTTCACCGGCTGTCCGGATGTCTGCCCGACCGACCTCTACGAGATCTCGCGCGCCCTCACCCTGCTCGGGCCCGAGGCCGAGGCGATCCAGCCGCTCTTCATCACGCTCGACCCCGCGCGCGACACGCGCGACGTCCTTGCGGATTACGTCGCCTCCTTCGATCCGCGCCTGATCGGCCTAACCGGCGATCCCGCAGCGATCCGGCAGGCCGCCGACGCCTACAAGGTGTTCTACGAGGCCGTGCCACGCTCCGAGGGCGAGACGATTGCGCATAGCGCCTTCATCTACCTGATGGACCGATCAGGGAAATATCTTGGCTTCTTCCCTCCCGGAACACCGGCCGAGCGGATGGTGACGATCCTCAAGCCCCACCTGACGCCTGGGCATTGAGCAGACGAAGCCAGAAGCTTGGCACGCTTGCAGATAGACGGCCTTTATTTGTCGTCCGTGAAGAACGCGGCTCAAGCGGCCTGACGGCGCTGGTTTGACTGGCTGGCGGAGGCAAGGGCGGCCCAGATGAGGGCACACAAGAACTTGAGCCAGGCGAGGAGGCGTCTGAAGTTGTAGCCGACGGCGGCGAGGACGGTATTGGCGGCGTCTCCGATGGTGCCGGCGAGGTGGTTTCGGCCCATGCGGTGGTCGCTTTTGAGGTGGCCGATCACGGGCTCGACGGCGGCTCTCCGGCGCAGGGCACGCTTGATGGCGGGGGTGACGCCGCGCTTCTGCCCGCTGGTATAGATTCGGAAGCGGTGGGTCGGCGGCGCGTTGTGCCCCTTGTAGCCGGCGTCGGCGACGATGCGGGTCAGGGTGGCTCCGACCTGTGCCTCGATGGCGGGGATGACGGAAGCCAGCGTGTGGCCGTCATAGGGCTTTCCCGGCAGCGCCTTTATGTGGGTGACGAACTGGCCGCCCCTGGACCTGTTGAGCGTGGTGGCGACCGAGACCTTCACTCCGAACTCGTAGGGCTTGTGCGCTTTTCCCTTGCCGATGCACGCGACCTCCGGGGCATGCAGGCTGAAGACGCGCAGATCGGCATCGGCGGGCTTTCCGCGCACGGGTCGCAGGTTCCGGTTCCGTTGCTGGACGCGGCCGGCCAGCATCAATTCGTGCGCGAAGGCGGCCTCGAGATCGAGCTTGCCCACGATCTTGCGGGCGATGTCACGGCGCACGCGCCCGAGCTGGATCTGCAGGCGCTTGAGCATGCGCCCAGCCCGCCTGAACTGCTTGGCATGCGCGTAGCGCTGCTGCCGGATCAGCGCCTGCTTGCCGACCCGCTCATAGGATTGCCGAAGCCGCACGCCGTGCTTCCTGGCGAGCCGCACCAGCCGCTCGCGGGCCCGGTGCATCAGCCGGGCGTCGGTCGGGAAGGCGACGGCCTTGGGCTGCACGGTGGTGTCGACGATCGCCTGCGTGAAGTCGGATGGCTTGGCAGCCCCGGTCCGGGTCGCCGTCGCCAGGCTCTCCTGCAACAGCGCATTGAGCTTGTCCTCACCCATCCGCTGCCGCCAGCGCGTCAGAGAGGAGCGATCGAACGGCAGCGTGTGAACGAAGAATTCCTCGCCGCAGAACAGTTGGAAGTACGGGTTCTCGATCCAGCGATCGCACAGAGTCTCGTCCGAGAGGTCGTGAACCGACTTCAGGATCGCCAGCCCGGCCATCAGACGGGTCGGCAGCGGCGGATGCCCGGGAACGTCGCTGTAGGCGGCGCCGAACCGTGCCTCCAGAAACCGCCAATCGATCGAGCGGCCGAGCTTCACCAGCGCGTGATCCGGATCGACGATCTGGTCGAGGCGCGCCTTGAACAGGTCGCTCTGCCCGCTGTCGCGACGCTCCTTCGGACGCATGACTGGCTCCCTGGCTCGGCTCGTCAGAACCAGGGAATCACGCCGTCCGACGCCGCGCAATTTGCAAGCTTTCAATCTCCACAACTCGCAAACCCGGCAAACCCAAAAGCGAAAAATCCGAAAATCACATCACAAAATCAGACGCTTGGGTGTTCTTCACGGACGACTTATTTGGTTTGCTTACTAAGATGTAATTCTGGCTCCGCGCACACTGCAGATATTCAAAAAAATTTTGCAATCAAACAAAAGGTCGGAAGCTAAGCTCGGTTCTTAGGGTCGATGTCTTCCGCCATGGTGTCATCCGCTCGACCACCAAGCCGCGCCGCAGGTTGATTTCCAAATATTATTCCCAAAAATCTTTTCACCGAACCTCCAAAGACATCTGGCACCTCAATAACTGCCGATGCTGAGTCCTGAATGACGCCATCGATATAGATTTCGACTTTGTTACCGCTGTTTGCCCACACTACGATATGCTCGCTGTCGACTTCGATTTCGACAGGATCAGAGTCACGTCGCTCGTTTATGAGCTTTAACGTCAGAGTTGAACGAACTGGAACTCTGAACTCTTCCGCCCAAGGTTCAAGCCAGATCAGGAGGTCCGCCGGCCCCAGATTGGAAACGCCCCAATTCCAATCAGAATCGTTCACGGCTCGCCACCTTAAGCGCCTTGAGCAGCCATAGTTGCAGTTTCTCGTAGTGCGAACAACGGTGTTCCACGTCCGCAAATTGGCAAAGGCGCCGCGAAAAGTTCGTGCTCGCAAGCGACACATCATCACGCTGACGAGATCTCGGCTGCATCTTGTTGCCGCCGATGTCTCTCACGAAGGCACCGTGATCATTCGGGTGGTAGCGCGGCCTGTGCCTTGGAGGAGCATGCTGCAAACTAGCCCGCTTCAGTGCGGCCGCCTGCGAAGGAGCCGCAAAGCGGCGCTAGTGACGGTGCAAACCTCAGATCGACAGCCGCACTACACCGATCCAACCGTCCGCAACCGCGCCCGCGAATGGATCTCCGCCTGGCTCATTACCGGCGTTTCGCGCCGGAAGCGCTCGATGATCGAACGCACGAAGGGCCGCGATTGAACCGAGGTGACGAGAACCGGCATCTCGCCCATCCGCGCCGCCTGCTCGAAACGGTCGCGCACCGCGTTGACGAATTCGGAGAGCTTTGAGGGCTGCATCGCGAGGTAGCGCTCCTCGCGCTCGCCGACGATCGAATCGAGGAAAGCCTGCTCCCAGGCCGCCGACAGCGTGATGATCGGCAAGGTGCCGTCCGGCCCCTGATATTGCGCGCAGATCTGGCGGCCGAGCCGGGCACGGACATGCTCGACGATGTCGCGTGGATTCTTCATGTGGCCAGCGACCTCCGCGATGCCCTCGACGATCGCGCCGAGATCGCGAATCGAGACTCGCTCGGCGAGGAGCAATTGGAGCACGCGCTGGATGCCTGTGGTGGCGATCTGGCTCGGCACCACCTCCTTCAGAAGTTCGCCATGCTCCTTGGAGAGTTCCTTGAGGAGCTTCTGCACCTCGACATGGTTCAGGAGCTCCGAGACATGCGCCTTGATGACCTCGGTGAGGTGGGTCGAGATCACGGTCGCAGCATCGACGACCGTATAACCCTTGAGCTGGGCCTGATCGCGCAAGGATGCGTCGATCCAGGTCGCGGGCAATCCGAAGGTCGGCTCCAGCATGTGCTGGCCGGGCAGTTGCACTTGTCCGCCCATCGGATCCATCGCCATGAACTGGCCGGGATAAACCTGGCCCGTGCCGGCTTCGATCTCCTTGACGCGCACGACATAGGCGTTGGCGTCGAGCCCGACATTGTCGAGGATGCGCACCGAGGGCATCACGAAGCCGAGTTCGGCCGCGAGTTGGCGGCGCAGGGCCTTGATCTGGTCGGTAAGCCGATCCTGGCCCTCGCCGTTGACAAGCGCGAGCAGGGCATAGCCCATTTCGAGCTTGAGCTCGTCGAGCTTGAGGAGATCGGTCACGGTCTCCTCGGTCGGCGCGGCGCCGGGCGCGCTCGCCGAGACGGTTCCCTCCGCCCCGGAAGTCGCCGTCTTGCGGTTAGCCTTTGAGATAACCCAAGCCGCGTAGCCCGCCCCACCGCCAAGCGCGAGGAATGGCAACATCGGCATGCCGGGCAGAAGCGCGATCAGCAGCATCACCGCGGCCGACATACCGAGCGCCTTCGGGTAGTTCGCGAGTTGCTTGCCGAGCGCCTTGTCGGCGGAGCCCTTCACGCCCGCCTTCGAGACCAGGATGCCGGCCGCCGTCGAGACGATCAGCGCGGGCACCTGGCTCGCCAGACCGTCGCCGATCGTCAGCAGGGTGTAGGTCTTTGCGGCGGCGCCGAAATCGAGCCCCTGCTGGGCAACCCCGATGATGATGCCGCCGACCACGTTGATTCCGGTGATGAGCAGGGCCGCAATGGCGTCGCCGCGGACGAATTTCGAGGCACCGTCCATGGCGCCGAAAAACGCGGATTCCTCCTCCAAGGCCGCGCGGCGAGCCTTGGCCGCCTTCTCGTCGATCAAGCCGGCCGAGAGATCGGCATCGATCGCCATCTGCTTGCCGGGCATTGCATCGAGCGTGAAGCGAGCAGCGACCTCGGCGATGCGGCCCGAGCCCTTGGTGATGACCACGAAGTTCACGATGATCAGGATCGCAAAGACGATGATCCCGATCACGAAATTGCCGCCCATCACGAATTGCCCGAAGGCTTCGATGACGTGCCCGGCCGCCGCCGTGCCCTCGTGGCCATGGCCAAGAATCAGTCGGGTCGAGGCGAGGTTCAGCGCGAGCCGCAGCATCGTTGCGATGAGCAGCAGGGTCGGAAAGACCGTGAATTCGAGTGGATTGTCGATGAACAGGCCCGTCATCATGATGAGCACGGATATGATGATCGAGACTGCCAGCAGCAGGTCGAGCAGAAAGGCCGGCAGCGGGAAGATGAGCACCGTGAGGATGCCCATCACGGCGGTCGCGAAGAACAGGTCCGAGCGTTTGGTCAGCGCCTGAAGGCTCGCGCGGTCGGGCAAGCCGAAGCCGCCGAGACCGGCTATCCCGGCTCCCGTCGGCGGCAACGCATTGGCCGTATCGCTCATGTCCGAACTCTCGGCCGCTCATCCACTGAAGGTGCCCGGCAAGATTTGCCGAGTGCAGGGTTAGCGGGCCGTTAATGCGCGGGCGTCCTCCGGTTGATCGGGGCGGAACCAAGTCGGAATCGATCGCTTGAAAGAGAGCCACCGCGTTCCTGAACCTCGACAGGAATGCCGGACGGTTCGGAGGAAGCGCCATGGTCAAGCCAGCCCGATCCGCATCGGCGAATGCCGACGAGTTTGCGGCCAAGCCGGAAGACGCGATCGGGTCGCGCTCCGGGAACCGGCCGCAGAATCGGAGCGACCGCGCGGGGGCCCTGCCGTGCGCAATTCCCGGGAAAGAGGATCCTTACGAGGCCGACGAGGAAACGATCGTCTGTGACCTCATCGCCGTCGAACATCCTTCACGGCGTATTCCGGAGGCGATCCGGTAACGGATCCGGGCTGGTCCGCCGGATATTTCGTGGGCCGGCACGGGATGCCAGCCTCGGGTCATCAGGCCAGCCGACGGAACAACAGGCTTATTCCGAACAGGAGCATAGAGCCGGCGGTCACCAGGCTGCACATCAAGATGCGTCGCGGCTGGGTCGACGAATCCGGAAGGACGGGATCGACGACGACGCTGAGGAACTCGATCTGCCGTGCCGCAATGATTCTTGCCCGCTC
Organism: Methylobacterium sp.; assembly: GCA_044227265.1. Classification (GTDB taxonomy): domain Bacteria; phylum Pseudomonadota; class Alphaproteobacteria; order Rhizobiales; family Beijerinckiaceae; genus Methylobacterium. The sequence continues at coordinate 48,802 of JBGAFL010000023.1, read as the reverse complement.
ATGGGCGGCGAGGACCTTGCCGTAATAGGTCTCGGCATCCTGGCGCTCGCGATCGAAAGCTTCGAATTGCGATAGTGAATCCGCCAGCACTCTCTTGCGTTCGGGGCTGGCGTCTGCGGATTCGCGCTGGATCTTGGCGATGTTGTCGTCGAGATTCTTGATTTGCGCTTTCAGATCGAGGATCGGACGAGTATTGGCCGAAAGGTCCCGTTGCGCGAGCGCAAGCTGGACTGCAAGCTGAATACGCGCCTGGAGCAATCCGCCGATGACCTGAAGATTGACCTCGTTAGTCTTTTGCGCATCGAGAACGCCATCCCGGTTACGCAGATCTCGCACGGCGAAACGGATCTTGTTCATCCGTTCCTCGGCGACGCCGAGTTCCCGCTGACTTTCAGAGAGGGAATCCTGCCGTGATTTTATGCTGATATCGTTTATCTTACGCTCGCTTTCCTTGATGATAGCCTTGGCGAGCGCAAGTGATTCCTTTGGATCGAATACGTTGACCGTCAATGTGAGAACGGCCGACGTCGAATCGATATCTACATCGACACGATAACGCCAATAATCGACCAGCCACTCAAGTGGTCGAATTGGATTGAAGCTCGACAGCCAGTCGATGCCATCGCGCGAAAACATCTCGCGCAACGGCATCTGTCGATCGATCACTTCCACCATCGAGCGGCTCAAGATGTAGTTCTGAAGTATCAGACTATCCTGAATGATCATCTGCTGCGGAACGCCGGTGCTAGTGCCGACATCGTCCTCCGAAGCGCTGTCGACGGTGCCCAGAGCCGGACGCACAGCGAACTTCGCTTCTGTGACGTATCGATCGGTCGAGATGAATCCGAAATAGGAAACGCCGATGACAGTCGGAAGCACGAAACAGGTCAGGAAGAGGATCCGGACGATGCCATCGCGCTTGAGGTGGCTATCGTAAGACTGGATGCCCTTCTTGCGATCGGCGAAGCGCGAGGTACGGGCGAGATGACGCAGGGATTCGGCAACGGCGTTGGAGCGTTCTGCCGTGGTCAACGGCTGCCCCTTGGGATTGCGGATCTCCACAGTCATGCGCCTTGACGTCCCGTTTGCCGTCAGCCGCGCAGCATCAAACCGCAGCGGCCCCACGCATCTCTCGCCGATCGACGCGGCAAAACCATGTCAGCGCCTATCGCGGCCTTGAGGTCTGCCTGGTCAGATGTTGAGGCGGCGATAGACCTCGATGGCGTCGGCGACGTCTTCGTAAACGACGGCGCGGCCATTCGCGAGTATGATGCCTTTCGTACAATAACTCTGAATCGTCCTCATACTGTGAGAGATCAGGATGACGTCGGCATGCTCGCGCCGCTGTGCGAAGACTTGGGCACAGCGCTTCTTGAACCGTTCATCTCCGACGGCAAGCGTCTCGTCGATCAGATAACATTCGAATGGGATCGCCATGCTCATGCCATAAGCCAGACGCGCACCCATGCCTGAAGAATAGGTACTGACAGGCACATCAAGATAGCTGCCGAGCTCCGAAAAATCTTCGACGAATTCGAGAACGCGCCGCGGATCCTCGCCATAGATCCGCGAGACGAAGATCACATTGTCGCGCCCGGTCATCTTCGCGTGGAAGCCGCCGGAAAACCCGAGCGGCCAGGAGACCCGGACGTCTCGGTGAACACGACCCCGCGTCGGCCCCTCGGTCCCGGCAATCAATCGCATCGTGGTCGATTTACCGGCACCGTTGATGCCCATGATGCCGTAGCTGTGGCCACGCTTGAGGGTGAACGACACGCGCTCGAGGATCGTGCGTTGCTGGCCCTTCGTCCTGTAAACCTTGGTGACGTTGTCAAATCGGATCACGGATCACTCGTCTCCGTTCCAATGCCTCCAAAATAGGGGCAGCGCACAATGCGTCCTGCAGCGATGGTGTCCGAAAGCGGCAAATCTGAGGATCGGCAATCGTCGCGAACCTCGGCGACCGAACGGCAACGCTTGTCAGGCGCGGGCGCCCCGTCTACAGCACGCCGAAAGCGGCCGGAGGTCGCGGCCGTCGCTGTCCGGCCGCCTGTTCGGGCTGATTGGAGGGGTGGCCGAGTGGTTGAAGGCGCACGCCTGGAAAGTGTGTATACCGGAAACGGTATCGCGGGTTCGAATCCCGCTCCCTCCGCCATTTCAGTCCTTGAGTGGGCACTGAATTTACGCCGCTTTTTCCGGTGAGCGCCTGAAGCAGCCGGGTTTTCGATCCCATGATCCGAACTTCGCCGTCCGCCACCTCGACACGCTGGGCGAGCGCGCGCAGGTGATCGCGGCGATAGCCGCCGCCTTCGAGGCGGATGCGCTGGCGGGCTGTCTTGGCGAAGGTGCGGACCATTTGCGGGGTGATGGCCTTGGCGCCCGAGTTGTCGAGCATCGCCTGCGCCCGCTCAGCGTCGGCCTTCGCCTGATCGCGGATGGCCTTGAGGCCATCGATGCGGTCTTTCAGGGCTGGGTCGTCAATGTCCGCCACGCCTGCTTCGATGGCGTCGTAGAGACGCTTGAGGCGCAGTTCCGATTCGGACGCACGCTTGTTCATTTCGGCGATGTGCTCACGGCGGCGTTCGGATTGCTCCTGCCGCCGGTCGATAACACTGGCGAGGATGGTTTCCAGCCGCTCGGGCTGGAGAAGCTGATCTTCCAGATGGCTGGCGACCAGATCGTCCAGCTTGTCCATCGGCACGGCCATGCCCTCGCAGGCGGTCGGCCCCTGTCGGGCTTTCATGGAACAGGCATAGTAGCGGTAGCGCCCGCCCTTGCCGGTGCGGATGGTCATGGCCCCGCCGCACTTGGCGCATTGGATCAGGCCAGTGAGCATCGTCGGGCCGCTGATGACGGCGGAAGGCATGACCTTGGGATTGCGGGCCTTGAGCAATGCCTGCACGGTGTCGAACATCTCTCGGTCGATGATCGGCGGAACCTCTACCACCACGATCTCGCTGACCGGCTTCAGTTCTTTGGTCTTGCTGCGCTTGTTGAACTCGTGCTCGCCCATATAGGTGCGGCGCGTCAGGATGCGGTGAACCTGTCCGATGCCCCAGCGCCCGCCGTCGCGCGTGAAGATGCGGCGGCTGTTGAGGTAGCTGACGATGTTCTTCACGCCCATCTGGCCGGTCGTGCCATCGCCCTCCAAGGCAAGGCGATAGATCAGCCGCACCGTGTCGGCATGAAGCGGGTCGATCTCCAGCTTCTTCTTGGTCTTGGCCCCGCGCTGCTCGGCCGCGACGACACGGTAGCCGATAGGAGGAAGCGAGCCATTCCAGAAGCCTTGGCGGGCGTTCTCCTTCAAGGCCCGCATGACGTGCTTGGCGTTTTCCTTCGACTGGTATTCGTCGAACAGCGCCATGATCTGCCGCATCATCTGATGCACCGGATCGTCGCCGATCTCCTGGGTGATCGACAGCAGCTTCACGCCATTCTTCGCCAGCTTTCGGACGTAGAACTCCATATCGAAGGCGTCACGGAAGAAGCGCGAGAAGCTGTGAACCACGACGACATCGAACGGCGCGGGCTTGGACGTGCCCGCTTCGATCATGCGCTGAAACTCTGGCCGGCGATCATTAGTCGCCGACGCGCCGGGCTCCACATAGGTCTCGACCAATTGCAGGCCGCGCGCCTCGCAATAGGCTTCGCCTTGGCGCTTCTGATCGGGGATGGACACGTCATGCTCGGCCTGCCGCGCCGTCGAGACGCGCAGGTAAAGGGCGGCGCGCAGGGGGATTGTGGAAGAGGCAGCGCTCATGCCGGGTCTCCTTGTGCGGCCGCCTCGTCAGGCGACAACACTGCGACGCCGAACGGCAGGAAATGCTTCGTGTTGCGGGTGACAACGATGAGTTCATGCGCTGCTGCGATGCCGGCGATCATGGCATCGGCCATGCCAGGATCATGGCCGGCCGTGAGCGCCTTCGCTTCCAATCGACCACCGATCGCGGCAGCCTGCGCGTCGAAGCCAATGATCTTGTCATCGTATGTGGAGACGAGACCTCCGAGCCATGCTTTCAGGCTCGCGGCCTTCGCCGTTGCCCCCTTGTGGTCGAGAAGCGCAATTCCCTTCTCGATTTCATGGATGGAGACAACCGACAGGAATAACCGTCCATCTGCGTCCATGCGGTCCAGCCAGTCGAGGAAGTCAGCGGATGCTTCCGCCCTCGACGGCGCCAACATGGAAACGACGTTGGTGTCGAGAAGGAAGCCGCTCAAAGCTCGACATCCCGCGATGGTTTGCGGTTGCGCGTGAACTCTCCGCCTGGGAACGTCCTGAGATAGCTGACAAGGCCCGCCCGTTTGCGTTCGAGCGCCTTGCGCGCGATCTCCGCCGCCTCGACCGAAACCAGGGCCGCAACGGGCTTGCCATGACGGGTGATGGTCACGATCTCTCCTTTGACGGCTTCATCAACGAGGCTGGAAAATCCAGCCTTGGCGTCTCTGAGGTTGATGGTCAGCATGTTGCGCCCTCGCATGTAGGCATATGTGACTACATGTAATCTATTGGAAGGCGAATTTCAACGCTGATTTCAAATCCCCGAGGTGTCAGCCCCAGGGGCCGAACAGTTCATCGAACAGGTCGCCGAACCATTGCTCGAACACCTCGATCTCAGCTTGCGTGACCGGAACGGGGCGCGGCCAGTCGTCGGTAACGGTCCAGGTGGACAGGTCGTGCTTGGGCGGCCGGCCCATGGGAACATGGTATCCCAACAGGGCCTCAAGCTGCTCCGACGCCGTGGGCGGCCTGACGCGCCGGGAGCGGGAACGCACGCCGCGATCAGAAGCCATCGCGGTCCCGCCCGCTTCCTGGCCGCCATGCCACGGGGTTGGCGATCCATCGGTCGATGTCGGATTCCCGCCAGCCCGCGCCGTTGATGCTGATCTTGATCTGGGGCGGGAACGTACCCTCGGCGATCTTGCGGTAGATGGTGGACCTTGAGAGACCCGTCCGGTCGCGGACGGTGTCCATGCGGATGATACGGTCTGGCTGGCGCATGGCCGCGATGCCTCCTGCTGACTGTTTCTGAGAACTTCCAAGTCAGGCAAGAGCAATGATTTTTTGTTATGCAATAGATATTTAGGCGTCGTAGTAGTGTGGCGAAGAGAAGGCGGTAAATAGGATGGTTCTACAGCCCGAGACCCCGGCCCCGACCAAGCCCGAAAGTGAGGGTAAGGTCGCGGCCGACGCCCATCCCCGAATCGAATGCGATGCCGAGTTCACGCTTGCGGCCAGCCAGAAGGGACTCCATCTGCGGGTCGCGTTCGAGGCTCTGCGCCATGTTCCCCATCTCCGCCCGCGCGGCCCTGTGGCCGGAATAATCGCCCGCCGCATAGCGTTCGTCGCTGGCCCTGTGGAGTTTCTGCCAGCGTTCTACGAAGCGGTCGGCGCGCAGGCCGGGATCATTGCGTAGCTCGGTTTCCAGTTGCAGGGCGCGGATTGCACGCCGGGCGTCGCCTGACGCCGCCTCCGCCGCAAGCTCCGGGCTTTTCTTGTAGGCGGCTTCGGCGTCGTGCGAGCCGTAGGGGCGCACCGCCTCGAACCGCTGGCGCGCCTCCTGCAATTCCCTGACCTGATCGGGGCCGGCCTTGCCGCCCTGCTCCTGCGCCGCGAGGATTGCATCGACGGCGCGGGCATGGCGCTTGAGCGCATCCGTGCGCGCTCGGCGCAGCGCCGCCTCCGGGACTTCCTCCACCTTCCTTTCCGGAACCTGTCCGCTCTCGACGGGCAGGCGCAACCCGTCGAAGATGCCGCGCAATTTCTCGGGTGCTTGCTTGATGATCTCGACAACCTGCTCAACGCGCTCGCGGAAGGTGATGCCGCGCCGCTCGGCATAGTCGCGGGCGGGTTCGTAGTCGCTCGCCATGTCCTTGGCCCGGTCGCGCGACAGGGCGTTGATGAGTTTGTCCTGACTGGCGAAGTCGTCGCGCCCGTAATGCAGGTCCAGACGCGAGCGGTGGCGCGAGAGGGCGACATAGCTGCCATGGGCGTCCATGCCCGGTGTCGCCAGCACATGGTTGCGGTCCACGGTCATGCCCTGCGCCTTGTGGATCGTCGCCGCATAGCCGTGGTCGATGCGATCGTAGTCTTTCAGGTCGAACGCGACATTGCGCCCGTCATCGGTGCGCACGGTCATGCTCTGCGCGCTGACCTGCTCGACGGTCCCGAGCGTGCCGTTCTTCACGCCAAGCCCGCGCTCGTTTTGCAGGAACATCAAGCGGTCGCCGGGTGCAAATGCCCGTTCGCCGCGTTCGGCGGCGATATGCACGTCCGCGCCAAGATCACCTGCATCGCGCATCCGTTCGCGGGCAGCTTCGTTCAATTCCCGCACCTCGGCATTGGTGTGGGTGAGGATGATGCGGGTTGCGTCCGGGTTCGCCTGCCGGTCCCGGTCCCAACGGTCGATCAACTCGCCGCGCGCCTGCTCGCGTGTTTCGGCGACATGGACCATGCCGTGATTGTCATAGGCATGGATCGCCGCGCCGGTTCTGCCGGTAGCCAGATCGCGCGTGGCGTCGCGCTGCCAATCCTCGCGCTGGCGGCGCACCTCGCCGATTTCCGCGCCGCCGTGGCGCCCGTGGATCGAACGGAACGCCGCGCCGGCCTCGATGGATTGCAACTGCTGCGGATCGCCGACCAGCACGACTTTCGCACCGGCTTCGGCGGCATGGGACAGCACGCGCTCCAACTGCCGCGTGCCGACCATGCCCGCCTCATCGATGACAAGCACGTCGCGGCTGGTGAGCATGTCGCGGCCCTGCGACCAGCCATGTTCCATGCTGGCAATGGTGCGCGACGCAATGCCCGATCCGCCTTCCAGATTCTCGGCGGCGATACCGGACAGGGCCGTGCCGCGCACATTGTAACCGGCATCCTCCCAAGCCTCGCGCGCCACGCCGAGCATGGCGCTCTTTCCCGTCCCGGCATAGCCGACGACAATGCCAAGATCGCGTCCGTCCGTGACATGCGCCAAGGCGTCGGCCTGCTCGCGGGACAGGACAAGGCCGCGATCCGCTGCGCGGGCCAACGCCGCTTCGCGGTCCCTGTCATTCACGTCATGGCGTTCCCGTTCCGCCATCAGTTCGGCGGCGCGGTGCAGGCGCTGTTCCGCTTCGATCATGTCGCTTGTGGTGAAGCGGTTCTGCCCGGCATCGTCCTTGCCGAGTTCGACAAGATCGGGTGCGTTGCGCATCGCGCCCATCACCGCGTTGAACTGGTCGATCCCGTCGCTGTGCCGATGCGCGAACATCGCCATGTCGCGGCGCGTGAAGGTCGATTGCTGCCGCGTGATCGCATCCAGAGCGGTGGAAGGATCGGCGACGATCCGCGCGCCGTTCTCGCGGGCGATGCGCCGGTGATCCTCGGCGCGGTCGGCTTCCAGCCCGGCGGCCTCAATGCGTTGCGCCGGTGCGCCGATCTTCGTCTGCGGCTCAAGGCCGACGCCTTGGGCTTCAAGGCTGCGATGGTCGATCCGCACGTCGATGTCGAGTTCGGCAAGGCGCTCGTTGACGTGATCGGCCCAACGCTCACGCCATTGCTCGACCAGTTCGGTGCGGTTCCAGTCCCGCGCCTTCGGGCCGAAGCCGTTTTCGTCAACCGACCGCATGGTGAGCATGACATGGGCATGGGGCTTGGGCAGTCCGTCAGCGCCAGCGTCGCAATGCACATTGAGGTCGGCGATCATGCCCTGATCGACAAACTCCCGCGCCACGAAATCGCGTACCAGTTCGATGCCCTGCGCCGGTGTCATCTCGCGGGGAATGGCGAACTCGATCTCGCGGGCAAGCTGCGCGTCCTTGCGGACTTCGCAGGTTTCGACATCGTTCCAGAGCTTTTCGCGGTCGGACCATTCCTTGGGTGCGTTCTCCGGCAACATGATCTCGGAATGGACGACGCCGCGCTTGGCGGAAAAGTCCTGATCGCGGCCCAGCCGGTCGTCGCGCAACCGCGACCCCGAGCGATATGCGGCGGCGGCAACCGCGCTGCGGCCCGCCGCACGTCCAATGACCTGAACGGAGAAATGGTAGATCGCCATGGCGACCGACCAGATACTGCCCTCAAGCGCACGTCGGAACGACGTATAAGCGCGCCCTAGAAATGAATTTCTCGGGACGGTCCGCGCCGTTCCAGGCCGTCCCGGCAACCTTACAGCATTCCGGCCGACACGAAACTATCATCGCTCCATCCATTGCTTATGGAGACGACGATGCGGAAACCACGGGACTATGGCGCTGAACTGAAGGCGCTGGAGGACAAGGCGCGGGAACTTAAAACGCGCAAGGTGCAGCAACTCGGCGAACTGGTGATCTTGACCGGAGCCGACGCGCTCACCGTCGACGAACTGGCGGGCGCGCTGATCGTGCTGGCCGAAACCAAGGACGCCGGAAAGAGGGAGGCGTGGGCCAAGCGCGGGGCCGCGTTCTTTCAAAGCCGGGCGCGGCGATCTGCATCGGCATCTGACCGCGACGCGGGCGGCGCTCAACCGCAACCGGACGGTGCGCAACCGGCATCAGGCAGCACGAGCGCGGCATGATATGCGAACCTGGCAGGTCGAACGCCGCCAACGCACGCGGCATCTGATCGAACTCGGCGGTCTCGTCGTCAAAGCCGGGATCGTGGACCTGACCTGCGATGATCGCGCCATCATCTACGGCGCCCTGCTCTGGGCGGCCGACAAGCTCCAAAGCGATGAACGCGACAAGGCGTTGGCGCTCTGGGCCGACAAGGGAAAGCAGGCGTTCGAGCATGAAGCTACGGCATGAATCCCATCACCGCGCAGGATCGGCATGGCAGGGTATGACCGATGGCGGGCGGCGCGGAGACATCACATATCGCAGCGCCACCCGTCATCGCGCGGCAACGCCGCGCAACGGCGACGCACATCACGGGCTCGAGGTTTCGCGCACCTCGCGCAAGGCCCGGCTGAAGAGGTGATTGAAGATGCGATCGCAATTTCCGCATTGGTCATGATGATGCTTTGAAGGCTGCTGTCGCGCTGGTATTGCTTGATGGCCACCGACGGGCCGTGTCAGGCGGCAGAGCGATCGTGCGAAGGTGGCTCCCGCTGCAATCCGTCCAGATGGCGCAGGATGTTGCGAGCGGCGGCGAGGGCGATGTCCCGCCGCACGCTGTCGACCGCCGAGCCAATGTGGGGGGTCAGAACCGTGCGGGCATGAGAGAGCAGTCGCGGCTCGACGCCGGCGGGCCGATCAGGCCGGGCCCAGTCCTCCGTCTCGAACACGTCGGCCGCATACCCGCCGAGATGGTTCGCCTCTAGGGCGTTGGCGACCGCCGCCTCGTCCACCAGCGATCCGCGGGCGGGGTTGATGAGGAGCGCGCCCGGCTTCATGGCCGCGATCGCCGCCGCATCGATCAGGTGGCGCGACTCCGCGTTCAATGGCAGCGCCAACACCAGATAGTCACTGCGTGCCAGCAACTCTGCCAGATCGCGCCGCAGGAGCCCCTGCGCATCCTCCGCGGCGGGAGAAAGCGGGTGCGCGTCGCAATAGGAGATGCGGCAGCGGAATGGCCGCACGCGGTGGGCGATGGCCTGGCCCACGGCACCCATGCCCACGATGCCCACCTCCGCCCCATCGAGCCCCATGCCGTAGAGTACCGGCCGCCAGCCGGCGAACGGGTGCTGGCGGATCAGCCGGTCGCCGGCGAGCAGATTGCGGCCGAGGGCGATCATGAGGCCGACGGCGAGTTCTGCGGTGGGCGCGGTGAGCAGGTCGGGCACGATGGTCACGTCGACGCCGCGCGCCCGGCACGCCTCCATGTCGAAATTGTCTGCTCCCTTCAGGGCGCAGGCGACGACCTTCAGATCCGGGCAGGCTTCGAGGAAGGCGCCATCCACGTGGTCCGTCATGAAGGCCAGGATGGCGTCGGCGTCGCGCGCGCGGCGCAGGAGTTCCGCGCGCGGCCACGGCTCGCGGGTGGTGTTGGCCTCTACCGCACCGCGGGTGGAAAGCAGATCTAGCACCTCGGGGTGGACCCAGTTGGTGACGAGGGTCTTGCGAGCCATGGATGTCTCTTGCGGCAGGAGTGGGATCAAGCGGAGGCGAGGCAGAAGGTGGCGAAGCGCCGGGCCATGGAGGATTGCGGGCTTTCGCGGCCGAGGCCGATGAACAAGGTCTTGAAGATGTCGGCCTCCTCCAGTTCCAGCATGGTGAGCGTGCCGGCCTTCACCTCCTCGGCCACGGAATAGGCGAACACCACGGAAAGGCCGAGCCCGGCCTTGACCGCCTCCTTCACGGCGGCGGTGCTGCCGAGTTGGCGTGCCACGCGCAGGCGCCCAGCATCGGGCCCGAACATGCCGGCGAGCGCCCGGCCGGTGCCGGTGCCGGGCTCGCCGCCGATGATGGGATGGTCGAGCAGTGCCTGGCGCGGAATGCAGCGCTCCTTCGCGAGCGGATGGTCGGGGCCGGCAATCACCACCAACTTCTCTCGGCGCCAGCCCTGCCATTCCACGGCCGGGTGGTCCTCGCTCCATTCGGTGAGAGCGATGTCCGCCTCGCCGGCGATGAGGGCGTCCACCGCATGGCGGTTGGTGGTGATGACGAGGTCCACCGTGCCGGGCCGATCCAGGTCGCGCTCGAACACGGCGATGAGGCGCGGCGCAAGATAGACTCCTACGTTGCCGCTGGCATGCACCACCAGGCGGCGATCGGAGACGACGGCGCGGGCACGGTCGGCGCTGGCTATGAGGGAGCGGGCCTTCGGCAGGAACAAATCGCCGTCACGGGTGGGGACCGCGCGGCTGCGGTTGCGCACCACGAGGGGCACGCCGACGAACTCCTCGAGCTTGCGCAACTGCTGCGAGACGGCCGGCTGCGAGCAGGCAAGGCGCTCCGCTGCCGACTGGATGCCGCCCTCATCGATGACCGCCAGAAAGGTCTGAACCTGAGACAGATTCAGCATGCGCATGCCCCCGCCCTTGTGCGGCCACAGCCGCTCCATCCCTTGCACCGGAATGTATGCATTAAACGAATGTATGTTGCAACTTCATATTTAATTGGCATTTCCCGCACGTTGGTGAGCTCATTCATATTGTGTCGGAAACATATGGATAAAATCGCATCCGCGCGCCCTCTTCGCCGCCAGCGTCATCAAAATGAAATGCAATTGTTGTCTATTTTTCATTGAGATATGTAATCTATCTGCCGCCAAGAAGGCGCCCACGGAGTTGCATCGTGCGGCAGCCCCGCCGGCGGGCCGTCTCGGCGCGCACGCCATAAACCCATGAGGTCGACATGATCACGCGTCGTCGCTTCGGGGCGCTTGCCGCCTCCGCGCTCTCGCTTCCCCTCGTTTCCGGTGCCGCGCACGGCCAGCAGATGCGCGACGGCAAGCTCCACCTGCGCTTCGCCATCGCCCCCCTGCGGCCAACTCCCGCCATCACCATCAAGGAATTTGAACCGGTGTTCCGCTATCTGGCGGGCGAACTCGGCGCCACCTACGAGTTGGTCAGCCCGGAGAGCTGGGCTGCCATCTCGGTGGCCATGAGCAACGGCCACGTGGATGTGGGCTGGCTCGGCCCGTGGGGCTACGTGCTGGCCAACCAGCACGCCGGCACCGAGGTGATCGCCACCGCCAAGTATCGCGGCAAGCCGTTCTACCACGCCATCATCGAGGGGCGGCCGGATCTCCCCATCAAGGAGTTTCCAAAGGATGCCAGGGGCATGAAGCTGTCCCTAAGCGACCAGGGCAACACCTCCGGCTGGCTCATCCCCTACGCCTTCCTGGTGAAGAGCGGCATCGATCCGCGCGACTTCTTCCAACTGCGCGAGGGGGCCACCTTCGGCAACAACGTGTCCATGATCCAGCAGGGCCTCATCGACCTCGGTTCCGACATGGACCGCGGCCGCAACGGCATGATCGAGGCCGGCGAGATGGATCCGGCCAAGGTGGTCGTCTACTGGACCTCCCAGGAACTGCCCAATGACGCAATCTGTGTGCCCAAGGGCTTCGACCCGGCGTTGAAGACGAAGATCCGCGACATTCTCGTCTCCCTCCCGGAGGACAAGGCGCAGGCGCTCATGGGCAGCGGCTACAACGGCTTCGTGCCAGCCACCCATGCCGATTACGGCATCATAGAGGAAGCCGGCCGCGTCACCGGCAAGCTGAAGTCCTGATCCGCGCGGGCCGGTGCCTTCGGGCACCGGCCACGTCGCGCCCGGCATGAAGCCGGGCGTCCGTTTCATAGCGCGCCGAGCCAGGGGAGACCGTCCATGACCATCGCAAGCTTCGAGGAGACACGCTACGTCGAGCCGGCCCGGTCGCTACTAACGTGGCACAATCTGCGGCGGGGGCTCGTCTTCCTCGCCGTGACCCTGTTCCTCGGGATGTGCTTCGCGGCGGCGAAGGTGGACCTGGCGAAGCTCGTGGACGGGCTGCCGAAGATCGCCTCCTGGTTCCAGCAGATGTTTCCGCCGGACGTACGGGATATCGACCGGGTGCTGCGCGACGCATTCCAGACCCTCGCCATGGCCACGGTGGGCACCATCGGCGCCCTTCTCGTGTGCATCCCACTGGTGCCGCTTGCCGCGCGCAACACCACGCCGAATCTTCTGGTCTATCGTTTGGTGCGGGCGGTGTTCGGGGTGCTGCGCGGCACCGAGATCCTGGTATTCGCCCTCATCTTCGTGGCGGCGGTGGGGTTCGGCCCTTTCACTGGCGTGCTGGCCGTCATGTTCAACATGGTGGGCGCCCTCGGCAAGCTGCTCACTGAGGTGATCGAGCCGGCCGATCGCGGCCCGGTGGAGGCGTTGGAGCTCACCGGTGCCGGCCCGGTGCGCGCGTTCCGCTACGCCCTCCTGCCGGACGTGTGGCCGAACATCGTCGCCGTCACCCTCTACATCTGGGAGTTCAACGTGCGCGCCTCCACGGTGCTGGGCATCGTCGGTGCCGGCGGCATCGGCCAGACGCTGAAGGACTCCATCGACCTGCTCGACTTTCCTAAGTTGGCCACCGTGCTGGGCGTCATCCTCGCCATGGTGATCGCCATCGACACCCTGAGCGCCCACTTGCGCCGTCTCGTGCTGAGCCCCGAGACCGCCGCCACCCGCGCCGGCACGCCGACGCGCCTTTTCGAAGGCGAAAGCCGCGCCTGAGCGGCCCATGGGAGTTGACCGATGAAGAGCATCGCCCCTGCGCATCTGCCGCACGACCGTTCCCTGGGCGAGGAGGAGGGTGCCGCAATCGTCGTGCGCGACCTGAGCAAGGCGTTCGACGGTCGCGTGGTGCTGGATCGCGTCTCCTGCACCGTGCCTGCCGGCCAGTTCGTGGTGCTGCTCGGCCCCTCCGGGTGCGGCAAGTCCACCCTGTTCCGCTGCCTGACCCGCCTGGTGGAGCCGGATGCCGGAAGCGTCACCATCCGCGGCACCGAGGTGACTGCCCTGAAGCCCGCTGCCCTTGAGGCGCTGCGCCGGGAGGTGGGGTTCGTGTTTCAGCAGTTCAATCTGGTAAAGCGCTTCAGCGCCATCGACAACGTGCTGGCGGCCCGGCTCGCGACGACGCCCCTGTGGCGGGTGCTGCTGCGCCGCTTCCGCGCGCGGGACCGGCAATTGGCGCTCGCCTGCCTCGACAGCGTGGGCCTCATGGACCAAGCCTATCAGCGCGCGGAGCGTCTTTCCGGCGGGCAGCAGCAGCGGGTCGCCATCGCCCGCGCCTTCGCCCAGCAGGCGGAACTGATCCTCGCCGACGAGCCCATATCCAGCCTCGATCCGGAATCCTCCGAGAACGTGCTGCAGATCCTGCAGCGGGCGGCGCGGGAGCGCGGCTTCTCGGTGTTGTGCAGCCTGCATCAGGTGGATCTCGCCGTGCGCTACGCCGACCGCATCATCGCCCTGCGCCAGGGGCGCCTGTTCTTCGACGGCCCGGCGGCCGCCTTCACCCCCGGCCTGCGGGAGGACCTGTATCGTGCCGCCCGTTCCTGAGACCGCGACGCCCGCTGACACCGCAGAATGGGCCGCGATCGCCACCGTGCTTGCCCGCGGCGATGATCGCGGCCGGCTTCTGGAAATCCTGCTGGAGGTCCGCGACGCCAAGGGCGGGATCGGCATCTCTCAGGCCGGGCTTCTGGCGCTGGCCGAGCGCCTGCGCCTGTTCCCCTCCGAGGCATACGAGGTGGCCACCGCATTTCCGGCGGTGAACTACGCCGCCACCACGCCCTATGCCGCCGACGGCTGCGGCGATCTGGTGTGCGGCCTGCTGCACGGCGCGCTCGGCGCCGGAGTGTGCCGCAACCGTTGTGACGGGCCCCGCCCCGAACCCGTTCCGCGCTCCTTCGCGGCCTACCGGGCGGCAGGGGGCTACGGGCAGCTCGGCCGCATCATGGCCGATCCCGGCGCGGCGGCGCAGATGTTGGAGCGGCTGTCGGTGCACCAGGCGGTGGGGCGGGCGGGCGTCGGCTTCCCGGTGGCGGAGAAGTGGCGGCAGGTGATCGCTGCCGGCGGCACGCCGGTGGTCATCGTGAACGGCGACGAGGGCGAGCTTGCCATCTTCAAGGACCGCTTCATCCTGGAGAACGACCCGCACGGCGTGATCGAGGCGGCCCTGGTGGCCGCGCGGGTGATAGGCGCGGACCAGGTGTTCCTCTACGTGCGCGACGACTACGTCCCCATCCACGCCATCCTGCGTCAAGCGCTGATGGAGGTGGCGGGGGCCGGCCTCGCGGAGGGCCTCGCCCTGGAGCTGCGGCGCAGCGGTGGTGCTTTCATCTGCGGCGAGGAAACGGCGCTCATCGCGAGCCTCGAGGGACGCCCGGCCCGCCCTGTCGAGCGCCCGCCCTTTCCCACCGCCTGCGGCTATCTCGGCCGGCCCACCTTGCTGCACAACGTGGAGACCTTCTATCGCGTCACTGCAGCGTGGGGCGGCACGCTGGGCTCGCCTGCCTCGGCCCTCCTGGATCCCGAGGTTCGGCTGTTCAGCGTCTCGGGCCGGGTGTGCGCACCGGGGCCGAAGCCGATGCGCGGTCTGTTGCGCCTCGCCGACCTGGTGGAGATCGCCGGTGGAATGCAGGACGGCCATGCCCTCGGCGGCATGGTGATCGGCGGATCGGCGGGGGCGCTGGTGAGCGCCGCAGACTGCTACAGGCCGCTTGCCGATCTGCTGGACGAAGGGCTGCGCCTCGGCACGGGCGGGGCGATCGTGTTCGGCGCGACAGACGAGCCGCGCGCCATTGCCGCCCGCATGGCGGCCTATCTGGCACGGGAGAGCTGTGGCCAGTGTGGGCCCTGCCGCATCGGCACCGCGCACGCCTCGCGCGCCCTGGCTGCGCCGGGCCCGCTGGATCAGCATCTTCTCGAAGACCTCGCAGCGGTCATGGGCGAAGCCTCCCTGTGCGCGCTCGGGCGCAATGCGGGCCGCTTCCTCGGGCGGCTGTCCATCCCCGGCCGCGGTGTTAGCGCATGAGCCTCATCAACTTCACCATCGACGGCCAGCCCGTTGCCGCGCAGGACGGGCAGAGCCTGCTGCAGGCGGCCACCGCCGCCGGACTCGACCTACCTCACCTGTGCGCTTCTACGCGCGATGGCTTCGCGCCCATGGGCAGCTGTCGCACCTGCCTGGTGGAGGTGGAGGGCGAAGCCGAGTTGGTTCCTGCCTGCCGCCACAGGGTCCGGACCGGACTCGCCGTGCGCACCGACACGCCGCGCGCCGCGCGGGTGCGGCGGCTCGCGGTCAGCCTGCTCGCCTCCGAGATGAGCGCCGCGGCGAAGGCGCGCCACCCCGACACGCCGTTCCTCGATCTCGTCGCGCGCACCGGAGCCGATCCCGATCGCTTCGGCCACCGGGCGGCAGGCCGTCCCGCGGATGCCAGCCACCCCGCCATTGTCCTCGACCCGGAGGCGTGCATCCGCTGCGGCAAGTGCCGGGCGGGATGCCGTGACGTGCAGGTGAATGGGGTCATCGCCCTCGCCGGGCGAGGCGACGGCATCCACGTGACATTCGATGCCGGGATGGCCATGGGGGAGAGCAACTGCGCCTCCTGCGGGGAATGCGCCCAGCTCTGCCCCACCGGCGCGCTGGCGCCCAAGGCGCTGGAGCGGGCCGGTGGACGGACCGCGGTGACGGCCAAGGGCGAAACGGTCTGCCCCTTCTGCAGCGTCGGCTGCCGGGTCACCCTGCATATGGTCGACGACGAGGTGGCGTGGGCGGAAGGTGCCGACGGCCCGGCGAACCGCGGTCGGTTGTGTGTCAAGGGCCGCTTCGGCTTTTCCTACCTGAGGCATCCGGATCGCCTCACCGTGCCCCTGGTGCGCCGGGCGGATGCGCCCAAGGATCCGGCCCTCGCCCTGCGCGGCGCCGCGGTGCTGGACCTGTTCCGTCCCGTTGACTGGGACGAGGCGCTGGACACCGCCGCTCGTGGCTTCGCCCGGTTGCGCGCGGCGCACGGCCCCGGATCTCTGGCGGTGCTAGGGTCGGCAAAGGGTTCGAACGAAGATGCCTATCTCCTGCAGAAACTCGCACGCATGGGCTTGGGCACCCCCCATGTTGACCACTGCACACGCTTGTGCGCCTCGGTGCCGCCGCTGGCGGAGGCCACCGGCTTCGCCGCCGTGACCGCCCCCATCGAGGAGATCGCCTGCGCCGAGGTGGTGCTGATGGTGGGCAGCAACCCGGACAGCAACCATCCGGTGGCCGCCTCCTTCATGAAGAATGCCTTTCGGCGTGGGACGAAGCTCATCCTGGTGGATCCCGGCATTCAGGCCCTGTCGCGGTTCGCCACCCATCACCTCAGGACGGCCCCGGGGACGGATGTGGCCCTGCTCTCCGCCATGACGCGCGTGGTGATTGAGGAGGGGCTCCACGACCGGGATTTCGTCTCTGGGCGGCTGGAGGGCTTCGAGGCGCTGCGCGCGCGGGTCGCACCTTTCACGCCGGAGATGGCGGCCGGCCTCACGGGCGTTCCGGCGCAGGACATCGTGGCCGCCGCCCGCCTGTTCGCCGGGACGCGCGCGGCCATGACCTTCTGGGGCATGGGTGCCTCGCAGCACGCCTTCGGCGCGGACAACATCCGGGCCGTCATCGCCCTCGCTCTCGTGTGCGGGCAGGTGGGTCGTCCCGGCGCGGGCCTCCATCCCCTGCGCGGGCAGAACAACGTGCAGGGCTCCTGCGACGCCGGCCTGTTGCCCAACTATCTCCCCGGCTACCGGCCGCTTGCGCAGGCAGGTCACACGGTGGTGGAAATGTTCGATGCGGCCCGTCGAGGGGCGGTGCGCGGGCTCTATGTGGTGGGTGGCAACCCGGCCATGGCCAACCCGGACCTCGCCGTCACCCGCGCCGGGCTGGCCTGCCTGGAGCATCTGGTGGTGCAGGATATCTTCCCCACCGAGACCGCGGCCTTCGCCGATGTGATCCTGCCCGCAGCGGCGCTGGCGGAGCGGGCGGGTACCGTGACCAATACCGACCGACTGGTGCAACGCATCGCACCGGCGCTGCCCCTGCCCGGCGGCGCGCGACCGGACTGGCGCATCATTCGCGACATCGGCGCGCGCCTCGGCCTATCGTGGGCAAATCTGACTGTGGAGAGCCTGTTCGAGGACATGGCGCAGGAACTGCCCACCCTTGCCGGCTTCAGCTGGCGGATGATGGTCCAAGACGACCATGCGCGCTACCCCTTGCGCCCAGCCGGCGCCGGCGAGAGCCTGTTCGGCGATGATTTTCCCCGCGGGGCCAAGGCCGCCATCGTGCCTCTCGACGCGAGTGGTGCGGACGAGATGACGGACGCCGACTATCCCTTCATCCTGATGACCGGCCGCCTGCGCGAACACTGGCACACGGGCACCATGACCCGCCGCTCGCCGGTGCTGGAGGCCCTGAGCCCGGAGCCGCAGGCCCACATGCATCCTGACGACCTCGCCCGGCTGGGCGTGACCGTCGGAGGGGAAGTGGAGGTACGCACGCGCCGCGGGATGGTGCATCTCGCCGCTATGCCCGATCGGGCGGTGCGGCCGGGCGTCGTGTGGATGGCCATGTCCTTCTTCGAGGCGGCTGCGAACGAACTGACGGTGAACCGACTGGATCCCACCACCCGCGTGCCGGACTTCAAGTTCTGCGCGGCGGCGGTGGAGAAAAAAACATATACCTGACCACGATAGACTATAAGTTCCACGACACACTGCCGATCGCTGCCATATTAATGGCCAGATCTTCATATAATAATACTATATCTTATCGTTTATAATTGGCACCGAATTGGAAATTAATTGACCATCTTGCGCAATTCATGTGTAATCGGTTTGTGGAGTGCCACTGCGCCATATTAGGTTGTGTGGACGGATTTTGATGAGGATGAGGATGAGGATGAGGATGAGGATGAGGATGAGGATGAGGATGAGGATGAAGCTGAAGGCGAGAGCGACGATGGCGGCGAAGCCGCATTCGGTCTTCTCGCAGCGCAGGGCGACGCGCTTGAAGCGCTTGAGCTTTCCGAAGCACTGCTCGATGCGGGCGCGCCCCCTGTAAAGCGCCTTCGGGAAGAAGGCTGGGCGCTCCTTCGCGTTGGATTTGAAAGGGATGGCGGACGCGATGCCGCGCGCCCGGGCGATGGCCCGGTTGGCCTTGGCGTCATAGCCCTTGTCGGCGAGCGCCGCGCGCGGCGTGACATCGGGACCCAGATCCAGCAGCAGCTTGAAGAGCGGACTGTCGCCGGCTTCCCCGCCGGTCAGGTGGAAGGCGATCGGCAGGCCGTCGAAGTCGCTCTTGAGGTGGATCTTGGTGGAGAAGCCGCCGCGCGAACGGCCGAGGGCTTGGCCGTCCTGCCCCCTTTTGCTCCGGCGGCGGAGACGTGGGCGCGCACCACGGTGGAATCGAACATCTGGACCAGATGGGCCGTGCGGCTCAGCGAGGCCAGGGTTTCGAAGTAAAGCTCGAACACGCCGGCCTGACGTAGCCGCCAGAACCGTTTCCAGACGCTATTCCACGCGCCGAACTCGGCAGGCAGTGCCCGCCAGGTGATGTTGTGCACAGTGAAATAGTGCATGGCTTCGAGGAACTTGCGATCGTCGCGACCCTTGTCGCCGCGCCGTGAACGGCAGGCGCGGAACACCTCCAGCGCCAGCGCCCAATCCTCGTCCGTCATCCGCGTCAGCATGGTCGATCTCGCCAAAAGCCGACCCGCTATGAATCACCGAAAGGGGCAGAAGGGAATCCCCTCTGCCTAAACCCACCGCAATCCGTCCACACGGCCTAGCGTGAGGTGTCGAGGCCTTACACCAATTGATTATAATATCGATCCGACCGCAACCCAATATATCCAGAGATAGTTTCTGAAAGTTGCTTAAATTTTCTGGACAAGCAGATTTTATGAACCGTAACCTAGACTAATTAGGTGACGAATTTTTCCATTGCCGCCATGCTCGATGGCTCTCCGAGCCAATGAGTGACAAAGGGATAGAGATACAATGCCTGACATGCTGGGCTGCGCTCGCTCTCCACCAGCGGCGAGCGACAGGCGATGCCATGTTACCGGCAGCCGCCGACCAGGGCTTTCACATCCCTGGCACCAGCACTCAAACTGAGCGATAGCTCAACAAAAAAGCACCCAAGAGAGCGATTGGCTGCACGTGTGCGCATCAAGATTCCTGCGCGACTGATGTGCCATGTCTGGCGCCGAAGGCAATCGTCGCGTCCCCTTTCTGCCATCATAGACCCTCCCACGCCCAAGTCGCGGGTGACCGGCAAGCTGACCTGAATTTCGAGCATTCGGTCCACTCCGTCACGGATGGCCGATCCTGTTTCCTATCAAGCGGTGAGTGGAATGCGCGTGAAAAGGCTTGTTCGATCAATCCCAACGGATCGCAGGGGCCGGCGGACATCTATCGCCTCGCTGCTGCGGCACACCGGCCTAGGGCTCGGACCCATAAAATAATTGGCCTTCGCAGCATGTTGTGATTCATCAGTCCGTGGAGGATCTGATGATGAGCGGAGACCGTTTCTGGCTCACGGATGCGCAGTTTGCGCGGCTTGAGCCGTATCTGCCCAGGGACACGCGCGGCAAGCCGCGTGTCGATGACCGGCGGGTGATCAGCGGCATCGTGCATGTCCTGAAATCGGGCGGCCGATGGATCGACGCGCCGCCCGAATATGGGCCGCGCAAGACGCTCTACAACCGCTTTGTCCGATGGGCTGCCAAGGGGATCTGGACAGACCTCTTCCATGCTCTCGCCAGCGCAGGAGGTCCTCCCGCCCAGGTGCTGATCGACAGTTCTGCGGTCAAAGCTCATCGCTCCGCTTCTGGTGGAAAAGGGGGGAGAGCAGTCAGGCGATCGGCCGCTCGCGGGGCGGGCGCACGACCAAAATCCATGCGCTGACAGACCGCCACTGCCGACCGGTCGCATTCCTGCTGACCGGCGGACAGGTCGCAGATTGCACCGCTGGAGCGGTTCTGCTGCGCCAGATGTCCAGTGCCCGCATCCTCCATGGTGACAAGGGCTACGATAGCGATGCGATCCGCCGACAGGTCGAGGGCATGGGCGCCATGCCGAACATTCCGCCCCGCTCCAACAGGCTCTGGAAGAACTGCTTCTCTCCCGTGCTCTACCGCGACCGAAACGCCATCGAGCGCATGTTCTGCCGCCTGAAAGACTTCCGGCGCATCGCCACACGATATGACCGCCTCGCCATCAACTTCCTTGCAGCAGTCAGCATCGCGGCAACCGTCAGCTACTGGTTATGAGTCTGGACCCTAGGGCTGGCCGCGCTCGGCGCGTCGGTGTCGCATAACGCCTTGGCGCAGAGTCTGTCCACCGCCGATCCCGCG
This sequence comes from Methylobacterium sp., assembly GCA_044227265.1. Lineage (GTDB taxonomy): Bacteria > Pseudomonadota > Alphaproteobacteria > Rhizobiales > Beijerinckiaceae > Methylobacterium. Next base: position 28,037 of record JBGAFL010000023.1, on the reverse strand, counting down.
AGTTGGCGCACGCCGGAATACAAGGCCGATTGGGGCTTGGAAGCCATGCACGCCGCCAACGCCTATGCGGCGGGCTACACCGGCCTGGGTGTGACGGTGGGTGTTGTTGATTCAGGTGTCTATAGTGCCCACCCGGAATTCGCCGATGGCCGCGTCAAGCCGCTCACCATCACCGGGACCTTCGGATCGGACGGCTTCTATTTTATGGACGGGTCCGGAAAGCCGCAGAATCAGTCGCCACAACCAAGCTTCTTCAAGGCGGGTGATTCTTATACCGCTCCGGGAACGTACAGCCCCATCTACAACGATCCACACGGGACACACGTCACAGGGACGATCGGGGCCTCCCGAGACGGCGTCGGCATGCAAGGCGTGGCGTTCAATGCCAATGTCTACGTCACCAACACACAAACGAACGACTCGGCACGATACGGAACGAACGTTGATTATGCCTACTTCAAAAACGCTTATGGTAGCCTAGCGGCGGCCGGCGCACGTGTGATTAATTCCTCTTGGGGCAGCCCGCCTACTGGAGACAATTACAACACCATCCAAGGCTTACGCACAGCTTATTCTAAATTTTCTGGCAAGCTCAGCTACGTCGACGCGCTTTCCGAGACCACAAAACAATACAATATTATTCAGGTATTTGCGGCGGGAAACACCGGATACAGCAACCCAAACGTTAGATCTTCGCTACCTTATTTCAGACCGGATCTTGAGAGCAATTGGCTTGCCGTAGGCGCAGCTGCTAAGGGGGGCAATGGCGGCCTAAATCCCGGAGATCTTGTCCTCGCGAGCTATTCAAATCGAGCCGGCGTCGCCAAATATTGGTACGTTGTCGCACCAGGCAGCGCTATCAACAGTACGGTTCCTACCTATGCGCCAGGCGCTCGATGGAATCTCGGTGAATGGGCTATCAATCCAAACAAGCAGACCGGCTACACAACAGTGAACGGCACCTCCATGGCCGCGCCCCATGCCACTGGCGCGCTGGCCCTGATCATGGAGCGATTTCCCTATATGACCAACCAGCAGGCCCGCGATGTCCTGCTCACCACGGCCTATCACCGCAACGTGGTCGCCGGCGTGGCGGATGCCAATCCCAATGCTCCCAACGCCGTCTGGGGTTGGGGCGTGATCGATCTCAATAAGGCCATGAATGGCCCAGGGCAATTTCTTGGCTCAGTCGCCGCGAACCTCCCGGCCGGCACCCGCGATACCTGGTCCAACAACATCTCCGAGGACGCCCTCATCCAGCGCAAGCAGGAGAATGACGCAGCGGCGGCCGCATGGGCAGCCCGCAAGGCCGCCCATGATCCGACACTCACCCCCGAGTGGCAGACCGAGATTCAGGTGGAGACCACGCGCGTCGCGGCTTTCGCCGATGTCCCTACCCGCGGCAGCCTGATTAAGGCCGGAGACGGCATTCTCACGCTCACCGGAACCAATAGCTATTCCGGCGGCACCACATTCGCTGGGGGTATTCTGTCGGTGGCCCGTGACGCCAACCTCGGCGCGGCGGCGGGGGGCCTTACCTTTGACGGCGGCATCCTCCAGGTCACCGGCACCAGCTTCACCACCACCGGCCGGGCCATCACCTGGGGCAACGGCGGCGGCGGCTTCGATATTGCCAGCCTGGACAATACCTTCACCCTGAACCAGTCCCTTTCCGGCACCGGCGGCCTCGCCAAGCTCGGGGCAGGAACCCTGGTTTTCACCGCCACCCACAGCTTCACCGGCCAGGCGACCCTCGCCGGCGGCGGCCTCCAGCTTACCGAAACCGCGAGCCTCATCGCCCCGGTCGTCACCTTGGCAGGAACCACCCTCACCAACGCAGGAACCCTGGCCGGCGGCGTCACCAATGCCGGCACCCTGATCACCACCGGCACCATTGCCGGCGGGCTCAGCAATACCGGCTTTGTCCAGGCCGCCGGCGTGCTCGCCGGAACGGTGAGCAATGCCTCCGGCGCAGCCGTCGCCCTCACCGGCAGCACCACAGGCATCACCCGCCTAAGCAATAACGGCGCCATCGATCTCGGCGGCACCGCCCTGACGGTCGGATCGCTCACCGGCACCACAGCCACCGCCGTTATTGGCAATGGCCAGCTCACGGTAGGCACAGACGGCAGCTCCGCCAGCTATGCCGGACAGATCGTCGATGGCGCCAGCCGCACCAGCCTCACCAAGGCCGGTGCCGGCACCCTCACCCTCACCGGCAACAACTCCTATACCGGCCTCACCACCGTCACCGGCGGCCTGCTGTCGGTGAACGGCGCCTTCTCCTCGACGCTGGCCATCGGCACCTCGGGCACCCTGCGCGGCTCCGGCACCCTCTCCGGCCCGCTGGTGGTGGCCGGGCGGCTGGCGCCGGGCAACTCGCCCGGCACCCTCACCGTCAACGGGCCGGTGACGCTCGCCAGCACCTCCACCTTCCAGACCGACATCGACGGCACCGGCACCGGAACCGGCGCGGGCAATTATTCCCGCCTCGTCACCACCGGCACCAACGGCACAGTCACCGTGGCCGGAACCCTGGCGCCCACCCTGCGCGGCATCACCGGCAGCGCAACCAACAGCTACACCCCGCCGCTGGGCACCAGCTTCACGGTGATCCAGAGCAGCGCCGGCCTCTCCGGCTCCTTCGCCGGCCTGGCCCAGCCGGCGAGCGGCCTGCCCGCCTCCACCCGCTTCGATGCCCTCTACGGCCCCACCAGCCTGGCGCTGGTGGTCACCCCGCTGTGGTACGGCAACCTGGCGGCCAACGGCCTGGCCACCACCGCCAATGCCAGCGCGCTCGGCAGCGCGGTGGACAGCATTCGCCCGGTGGCCGGCATTGCTCTGACCGGAGCCAATGCCGGGCTGTTCAACAGCCTCTACAGCCTGGCCCCGACGGCATTGGCCGCCGCCCTCAGCCAGATGACCGGCGAGGTCTATGCCTCCACCGCCGCCCAGACCTTCGATGACGCCCGCCAGGTGCGCGCCGCCATCAACGAGCGCCTGGACGACGCCACCGGGCCCAAGCCCGACAAGGCCACCGCCAAGCTCTCGTCGAGCCTGAACGTCGCCGTGTGGGCCACCGGCTACGGCGGCTGGGGCAATGCCTCCGGCGACGGCCTCGCCTCCCTGGGCTGGACCCAGAGCGGCTTCATCGCCGGTGCCGACGTCAAGGTGTTCGACACCACCCGCCTCGGCATCGCCGCCGGCTTCGGCCAGTCCGATGGCCATGTGGACAGCCTCAACTCCAAGGCCGACAACAGCCACACCGACCTGGCGCTCTATGGCGTCTCGCAACGTCGCCTTCGGCACCTTCTCCAACGGCCTGGGTAGCAGCTACAACGGCAACACCGCCCAGGTGTTCGGCGAAGTCTCGCGTCCGTTCGCTTTCGGACCGGCTCAGGTGTCGCCGTTCGCGGCGGTGGCCTATGTGAACCAGAACTTCGACGCCTTCTCCGAAACCGGCGGCGCCGCCGCACTCTCAGGCTCGGCGCAGTCCATGAGCACCACGCTTACCACCCTGGGCGCGCGGCTAAGCACCGACATGGTGGTGGGCAACGGCCTCTTCACCCCCAGCCTCAAGCTGGGCTGGCAGCATGCCTTCGGCGACGTGGACACGACGTCGGTGATGTGGCTGAACGGCTCCACCCCGTTCCTGGTCTCCGGCACGCCCATCGCCCGCGATGCGCTGGCGCTCAATGTGGGCCTCAGCTATGCCTTCAACGACGCGGTCAGCGCCGGCTTCGCCTATGACGGCGTGCTCGGCTCCGATGCGCAGAGCAACACGCTCAAGGGCAATCTGCGGGTCAATTTCTGAGCCATCCCCCAGACAAAGAGGACGGCATCCTGCATCGGATGCCGTCCTCATCACTGCCGATAACATGTATGGGTAAGTGGGTGTCCTGGCTCACCTTTTTTACGTAAGGTTACAGGGGATGTTCCGAGCCTGGAGGGCGTGAACTGATGGGGTGGATGCCCCCTCCTGCGGGCTCGTATTGTGTCCGGGCAGCGCCGTGGTGGCGCTTTCAAGGGAGGGGCACATGCCAGATGTTCATGTCCTTGCGATCGACCTGGCCAAGCGGAGTTTCCAGGTCTGCGGCACGGATCGGGGCGGGGCGGTTCTGTTCAACCGGACGGTGTCCCGCGCGAAGCTGATCCAACTGTTGAGCGCGCAGCCGCCTTGCATCGTGGCGATGGAGGCCTGCGCAACGAGCCATTATTGGGGCCGCGTCGCTCAAGGCCTTGGACGCCACGTGCGGCTGGTTCCGCCGATCTACGTGAAGCCCTTTGTGAAGCGGCAGAAGAATGATGCCGCTGACGCGGCCGCGATCGCCGAAGCCGCGCTGCGTCCGAACATGCATTGCGTCGCGGTTTGAAAAGTCATGGCTGCATGGGAAAGCACGTACCCTCGCACGCCAGCAACCGCGAACGCGAAATGCCATATCGAAAATACGAAAGTCATGTTGAATTTCGCGTCGTCCGACTTGAGGTGGTCCCCATACAATCAAAGCCACACGCTGCGCAATTCGTTCGATCTCGCGCGCAACATGGGGCGGCGAGCGATTTCATAGTGCTATAGCGAAAACGTAGTGATCATCACTATCGGACGCGGCCCGCCAACCTTCGTGCACCACTTGAGAGCGGCGTGATCGACGGGCGGATCGGCTATCCAAACGCTGCGGTGTCACATTGTCCTGCCTGAAACAACGCAAGACCATCAACGACTTCAGCCTCACTCGGACCGGGTCAGATGACAGCTCTTCGTTCCTTCGCCCGAGAGGCCCGACGAGCCGGGCTCTCGATGCCAGGCCTTTCGGCCCTGCTTCTTGGTCTCACGGTTTCAGTCGCGGACGCTCAGACACGGCCCTATACGCCGGAACTGACCTGCGCGGCGGTCAAGGCGATCGTCGCCCAGATGGGGCATGTCGTTCTTGCAACGAGCCCCAACGCCTATGAGCTGGTTCACGTCGATGGCGGGTCTTGCAAGACAGGCCTCACCGCGGTTCCGGCCTTCGAGCCCACGCGCGACGATCCGAACTGCTTTGCTGGATATCGCTGCAAGGACCGCAGCAACGATGCAACCGGCACGCGTTAGCGTCAGGTCGGAACGCAACGGGCCCCGCCGCCAATTTAGCCTGCGGCCGCCAATCCCGATTGAAGGATCGGCCTGACGGGCGCCGCCGTGGCTTGGCCATGCCGATAGAGACCACGATGCTGGCCATCCGGCACCATCGCATTGGTGAGCCCGATCACGGTTTCGGCGGCACCGAGGACGACGGCGCCGTCCGGTGCGAGCGCCTTTGCCAGACGGCGCAGCACGTCGCTCTTGGTCGGCGCGTCGAAATAGATCAGCACGTTGCGGCAGAACACGATGTCGAATTGGCCGAGGTGGTCGAAGCCTTGAAGCAGGTTGAGCAACCTGAAATCGACCATGCCCGCGATGCTAGGATTGATGCGCCACTGCTCGCCGACCTGTGTGAAGTACTTCACGAGCAACTGCACCGGCAGACCACGCTGCACCTCGAAATGGCTGTAGAGACCGAGCTTGGCCTTCTCCAGCACCTCCGTGGACAGATCCGTGCCGATGATCTCGACCTGCCAGCCGGCGAGCCGAGGCGCGGCCTCCTGCAGCAGCATCGCGATCGAATAGGGCTCCTGTCCGCTCGAAGCGGCCGCGCACCAGATGCGCAGCCGTCGGGTCGCGGCACGGGCCGCGAGGGCGCGCGGCAGCAGGACATCGCGGAACAGGTCGAAGGGCGCCCGGTCGCGGAAGAAAAACGTCTCGTTGGTGGTCATCGCCTCGACCACGGCCCGCTCGATGACGGGATTGCGCGCCAGCTTCAGCGTCGCGACGAGGTCATGCAACGTGGCAAGCGAGAACCGGCGACAAACCGGGCCGAGCCGGCTTTCGATCAGATAGCGCTTTTCCGCCCCGAGCATCAGTCCGGAGCGCTGCTTGAGATAGGCGCGCAGATAGTCGAACTCGAATTCGGTCATGCGCCCTGCCCCGTCAGGTGCGAGCGCAGGGCCGGCCCGATCTCGGGCAACGGCAGAATGCCATGGGCGAGCCCCGCCTTGGCCACGCTGCCCGGCATGCCCCAGACCGTGCTGGTCGCCTCGTCCTGCGCGAGGACGGTGCCGCCGGCCTCGGCCAAGGCGCGGGCGCCGGCCGTTCCGTCCGATCCCATGCCGGTGAGAATGACGCTGAGCGTCGCGCCACCGAACATCGCTGCGGCATCCATGAACAGCACGTCGACCGCCGGGCGGCAGAAATTGACCACCGGCCCGTCATCGAGGCGGATCACCGGCTCCTGCCGATTGCCGGCAAGTCCCATATGCCGGCCGCCGGGCGCGACATAGACACGGCCCGGAACGAGCCGCTCGCCAGCCTTGCCTTCGGATGCCGGCAATCCGATCCGGGCACCGAGATGTTCCGCAAAGACGGCCGTGAAGACAGGCGGCATGTGCTGGACGACCAGCACGGGCACCGTCCGCAATGTCGCGGCACCGATGCCCGCCAGAACGTCGCCGACCGCACGCGGGCCGCCGGTCGAAGCACCCACGAGAAGGCAACGCGGAGGCGTGAGCGCCTTCGCTTTCGAGCGCAGCATCAGCGGAGGCGCCGTCCGCGGCGTCGTGTTCGCCGTCAGCGAGGAAGGCAGATTCGAGGCTGGAGTCCCGGCGCTGCGCCGCCGGTTGCGGGTCGCACCGAACAGGCGCACGCGCTCGACGAGATCATTGCGAAATCCGTCGGAGGTCGTGACCCCGCGATTGCTCTCAGGCTTGGGAAGATAATCGACCGCGCCGAGCGCCAGACACTTGAGCGAGATGTCGGCATTGCGCTGCGTGAGCGTCGACATCATCACGACCTGGAGGCCGGGAACCTTGGCAAGCATCAACGGCAAGGCTTGCGTGCCGTCGAGTTCCGGCATGTCGATGTCGAGCAGCACCACATCGGGATCATGGCGCGCGACCGCATCGAGCGCGATCCGACCGTTCGAAGCCGTGGCGCAAATCTCGAACCCGGCCTCGCCGAGCCATCGGGCCACAAGGCCACGGACTACCGCCGAGTCGTCGGCCACGAGAACGCGGATCGGCGAGCCCGCCGCCGGACTCTGGCTCGGATAGATCGTGGCAGCGGGCGAGGCCAACATGGACATCCTCTTGGACTAGCGCGGCATCCATGGTCTCCAGGCCATGGAAAACGCGCTAACTATCTGTTGTGTCACAGTTTCTTCACGTAGTCCGGAAACGCGTCGCGGCTCCAAATTTCAGGCGGCGTGCGCGGCCTCGGAGAAGCCGACCTGCTCGAGCTTGGCCAGGAGGATTTCGCGGTCGAACGGCTTCATGATGTATTCGTCCGCGCCGGCATGGAGCGCACGGGCGATCGCGCCGATGTCGTTTTCCGTCGTACAGAACAGCACTTTCGGGCTGCCGCCATCCGGCCGCTGACGCAGCGCGCGCAGGAATTCGTATCCGTCCATGCGCGGCATCGTCCAATCGAGGAGGATGACGTCCGGCATCGCGACGGCGCAATGTTCGAGAGCGGATTCTCCGTCCTCGGCATCGGCCACTTCGAGGTTCAAGGTTTCCAATATGCGCCGTGCCACCTTCCGGATGACGGCGGAATCATCGACGACCAGGGCGGTCTTCATCGGGTATCTCCGCAAAAGAAATCAGGCCGCGACCTCTCGGCGAGTTTCGCCGAAAGCAAGGAGCGCCTCGACATCGAGGATCACAAGCAGGCGCCCCTCGAGCCGATGGACGCCGAGCGCCAGCTCACGCCAGCGCGCATCGAGGTTGATGGGGACGGGCTCGTAGGTGGCAGGGCCGAGCTTGAGCACTTCGCCCACCCCGTCGACGACGAGCGCGAAGGTTTCCCCGCCCTGTTCCAGGCCGATCGCCATCGACTTGGCGCTTTCGGCCCTGTCGGGCAGGCTGAGCCGGCGACGCAGGCACAGCGCCGTGACGACCCGGCCGCGCAGGTTCAGGAGGCCGACGATCTCGCGCGGCGCGAGCGGTACCGAAGTGATCCCGGAAGGGATGAAGACGTCGTGGACGCGCTCGATGGCGAGCCCGAAGATCGTGTCGTCGACGAAGACCGTGACATAGTCGTGGGTCTCGGCAATCGGGTTCGGCGCGGCTGAATTGGCGTTTGCGGCCTGCATGGTCGGCTCCAGAGCCTCGTCAAACGGATCAGGCGGCGCGGGCGAAGCTGCCCGCGTCGATTTCGGCGAGGGCGGCGACCAGCCCGCTGCGATCGAATTTCGCGACGAGATCGCTGATCGCGAGAGACCGCGCCCGTTCGATCGCCTCCGGACCAGCAGCGCCGGACAGCGCGACCACGGGGAGATCGGCGAGCCTGCCGCCGGCCCCGCGCATCGAGGCGACCAGGTCGAAGCCGTTGCGGCCCGGCATTTCGAGATCAGCGACGACGGTGTCGATACCGGCATTCGCCTTCAGCTGGGCCATGGCGTCGTCTGCACCTGAGGCTGTCACGACGCTGTAGCCTGCTGCCTTCAGGACGGGCGTCAGCAATTCACGGAAGAAGGCTGAATCGTCGACGAGGAGAAGCGTCGGCTGACGCTTGGTCGCCTTGCCCGGTCCGCGCGCCCAATCGTCGTAGGCCATCGGCAGAAAATGGCCGATATTGATGATGTCGGTCGCGCGGCCGCGTAGAACCGCCGAGCCGATCAGATCCGAGCGGTCCGCCACGATCTCGATGTCGAGCCGTTCCTCGACGATGTCGACGATCTCGTCGACGACGAGACCCATCGCGCGCTCGCCATCGGCGAACACCACGAGGGCCTGCGTGCCTTCCGAGCGGATGGCGATCGAATCGTCGGCCGGCACGAGCGGCATCAGCCGGCCGCGATACTGGATCAGAGGCCGCCCACCGAGCCACTCGACCTTCTTCGCGTCGATCTCCTCGAGCCGCGTCACCAGGGATAGCGGCACCGCCTTGAAACTGCCGGCGCCGCCCTTGAACACGAGGAGGGTCGATTTCTCCTCACCCGCCTCGCGGGCTTCGGACTCGGCATCGGCGGCGGCAGCGCCCGCCTGAACGCCGTGATGGACCATGCGCGCGACGCCGTTCGGGTCGACGATCAGCACGACCGCGCCGTCCCCGAGGATCGTGTTCCCGGCAAAGAGCGGGATGTGGCGAAGCTTCGACGACATCGGCTTCACGACGATCTCTTCGGTGTGGAATACCTCGTCGACGAGCACGCCGAAACGCTGCCGGCCGACCTGGGCGACCACAACGAAGCCGGCTTTGTCGGACTGGGCCGAGACAGCCTCACCGCGCATGAGGCCGGACAGCGAGACGATCGGCAGGAGACGCTCGCGCAGGCGCAAGACGGGAGCGCCGTTGATGCATTCGATCGCGTTGGTGCCTGCCTTGCCGGTTCCCTGCGCCTCGACGCGCACCAATTCGAGGACGGCGACTTGCGGCACGGCATAGCGGTGGTCGCCCGCCTTGACGATCAGGGCGGACACGATCGCCAGCGTCAGCGGAATCTTGATGGTGAAGGTCGTGCCCGCGCCCTTCTGCGTCGCGATGTCGATGACGCCGCCGATCGTCTCGATATTCGTCTTGACGACATCCATGCCGACGCCGCGGCCCGACACCGCCGTGACGGCCTTGGCCGTCGAGAAGCCGGCATGGAAGATGAACTTCGCGACCTGCGCGTCGGTCATCCGCTCGATTTCGGCGAGCGGTGCGATGCCGCGCTCGACCGCCTTGCGGCGGATCGCTTCGAGGTCGAGGCCCTTGCCGTCATCGGCAATCTCGATCGTGATCGTGCCGCCCTCGTGAAAGGCGGACAGCCGGATCGATCCGCGCGGAGGCTTTCCGGCCTTGAGGCGCTCCGAGGTCGACTCGATGCCGTGATCGGCCGAGTTGCGGACCATGTGGGTGAGCGGGTCCTTGATGACGTCGAGGACCTGCCGGTCGAGTTCGGTCTCGGCGCCGAGCATCACGAGGTCGATGCCCTTCGAGAGTTCCGCCGAGAGATCCCGAATGACGCGCGGCAGCTTCTGCCAGGCATTGCCGATCGGCTGCATGCGCGTCTTCATCACGCCGTCCTGCAACTCGGCAGTGACGTGTGAAAGGCGCTGCAGCGGCACCTTGTAGCTCGAATCCTCGTGGCGGCGTGCGATCTCGAGGAGCTGATTGCGCGTCAGCACCAGCTCCGAGACCATCGTCATCAGATGTTCGAGCGTGTCGACATTGACGCGGATGGTCTGAACTTTTGCGGCGGCCGCCGACTCGGTCTCGACAACCTCTTGGGGAGCGACCTCCTGGGGAGCGACTTCTTGGGGAGCGGCAGGTTCGGAAACAGCAGCCTCCGATTCCGCCGGCAATTGAGTGTGGAGCGCCGGGAGAGCGTGGAAGTCGGACTCGTCCGGTCCGGGAGCCTCCAGGAAGGCGCGCTCGAGTTCGTCGAGCGACACCTCGCCAGGTTTCAGCTCACGCTCGACGATCTGGATCGCCGGCTCGGGCTTGGCCGGGGCCGCTGCCGCGAACGGCATGGTCGACATCTTCTCGAGCGCACCGATCAGGTCGTCGTCGGCTCCCGCCGGCTCCGTTCCGGTCGCTTCGAGATCGGCGAGAATCGCCTTGAGCCGATCGAGCGTCGTCAGAATCAGGCTGACAGAATCGGAACTGACCGGGAATCCGTCGCGGAACCGACCCATCAGGGTCTCTGCGGCGTGAGCCAAGGCTTCGAGCCTCGGCAGGCCGAGGAATCCGCAGGTTCCCTTGATGGTGTGAACGAGGCGGAAGATGTTGCGCAGGATCTGCTGGTTGTTCGGATCCTGCTCGAATCGGACGAGTTCGATGTCGACCGTATCCAAATGCTCGGCGCTTTCGGTCAGGAATTCGCGAAGCAGATCGTCCATCGAGGTACTCGGTCAATGCACACGTGACGCCGTGCAGGACCGACAATGCTCGGGATGGGTTAGGGAAGCGTTGCCAGGTCGTGCCTGGCACTGTCTTCCGTTAGGCCAGCGCAGTATCCGGCGGCTCGCTGTCGGCAGGCCGCGCGGCCTCGATCGGGTCGGCACGGATGGTCACGGTTTCGCCATCGATCGAGAAATCCACCTTCATCGCTGCGGCACGCGCGACGAGCCCCGCATAGTAGGCGACGATGCCATGCGCATCGACCTTGCCGTCTTCCGGCTCTCCGGCGATGAGCGCCTCGACATGGGCAGGGATGCGGGCATGTGACCCAGTGGAGCGGATGACAAACTGAGGCGCGTCGCCGTCGCCCGTGACGGTCACGTCGATCAGGCCGCCACGCGGGATCGTGGTCGCGGCGATCGCGACGAGATTGAGCAGCAGCTTCACCTTGTTCTTCGGGAAGAGAGCCTGGGGCGCGCGCCAGGCGACTTCCGGCTTCTCGTCGGCGAAGAGATTGCGCGACAATTTCTCGGCGTCTGCGAGATCGATCGCCGAGCCCGCCGAGCCCGAGGCGCCGAAGGCGATGCGGGCGAACTGGACGCGGGCGGACGCGGTGCGCGCGCTTTTGCGAATCAGATCGAGCGCGAATTCGTGCATCGACGGATCCTGCTCGTCGTCGAGGAATTCGAGCCCGTTGACGATCGCCCCGATGGGGCTGATCACATCGTGGCAGACGCGCGAGCACAGGAAGGCCGAAAGATCGAGGGTATCGAGGGTCAGGCTGGGCATGGCGCGCTCCGCGCGAAGGAGTTTCGATCGAATGCGGTGCGATCCGCACCGCATCTCAGGTTGGGCGACCTGCGATCCCCTTCCGATTCGCGGCGAATCGATAGTGACCGCAAGCCGGTTTGAAAAGCGCAGCTCTCTGACCCGGAATCCGGGCCGAAACGGATCAGGCGCTTTTCGCCGTAGCGGCACCTCACCTTCTGGAGCGTTAACCTTCTCTTGCCGTGATCGGCTCATAATCCCGCAAATCGATTGTGTGTTGCACCGTTGCACAGGTGTGGCACGCATCGCTCACGTGGAGGTTGGGAGATGTCGAAGGATCGGGCACCACACCCCGTGCCGTCGCGCAGGGATTGCCTTCCGGGATTGCTTGCGTTGCCAGCGGCTTTGCTACTCGGCAGTTCCTCGGCGAAAGCCGTCGAAGATTTCGCACAGCTCGAGTCGTTCCGCGTCAACGAGGTCGTCGATAACGGACATCGCTTCTTCGGCAGCGTTTCGCGCGGCCTTGCTCTCACCGTGGAAGAGGCGACACGCCGCTGGGGCGAGCCGAACGGCTATATTCTCGGCCAGGAAGCCTCGGGCGCCATGGTCGGCGGGCTACGGTACGGCGAAGGCACGCTCTACACTCGCAATGCGGGGCAGCGGCACGTGTTTTGGCAGGGCCCCTCGCTCGGCTTCGATTTCGGCGGCGATGGCGCCCGCACCATGATGCTGGTCTACAATCTGCCGGGCATGCGAGGCCTCTATCAGCGCTTCGGCGGCGTCGACGGTTCGGCCTATTTCATCGGCGGCTTCGGCATGACGGCGGTGACTGCGAACGGCATCGTCGTCGTCCCGATTCGAACCGGCGTCGGCGCCCGGCTCGGCATCAATGTCGGCTATCTGAAGTTCACGAACCAAGCGACCTGGAACCCGTTCTGAGCGCGCTCGGCAGCGATCTGTGCCCGACGGCAATGCGTTGCCGGTATCGGCGCGGCTCGGCTTGCCTGACCGGGCGAAGAACGGGCAATAGACACGCCATGGACCGGGAAATCCGGTGGTTGCCACAGGTCACGAACGGCTGGACCGGCCGTGCGGGACCTCAGCGATTGAGTCCGTCGGCGTGATCGAGACCATCATGATCTTCGCGCTCGGCTTCCTTCTGGCAAGCCTGTGCGCGTTGCTGTTCCTGCCGACGCTCAACAGGCGCTCGGCGCGCCTTGCCCGCAAGCGCATCGACACGATGTTTCCGATGTCGATCAAGGAGATCACGGCAGAGCGGGACCACTTGCGCGCCGAATTCGCCGTGGCGCAAAGCCGTATGGAGCGCAAGGTCGAGGAGGCTCGGTCGAGCCGGCATGCCGACATGGCCGCGATCGGCACCCGCACCCTCGAGATCGCTGCCCTGTCACGCGAGATCGAAAATCGCGATGCCGCTCTCAATGCCCGCCGGCTCGAGGTCGAAGAGGCGCTGACGCGCATCACCAGCCTCGATCGGGACCTGGAATCTGTTCGCGGCGAAGGCAAAGTGAGCCTTGCCGCCCTAACCGCACTGGAAGACGCGCACCGCGAATTTCTTGCCGACATCAAGAATGTGCGGCGCGAGCGCGATGCCGTTCGCGCGGACCTCAGAGGGCTCCTCGCGGCCGCGCATGATGGCCGAACGCTCGACGGAACCGCGGAACAATCGCCGCCTGCCGAGGCCGCTCCCGCCGCACCGCCAGCTGAAAGCGATTTGCGCGAAGGGTATGAAAGCCTACTCAGCGAACGCGACGCGTTACGGGCGAGTTTGGCGGCTGCCGAAGACGCACTCGCACGTGCGCTGAAGGAAGCGCGCGCGCCGGTCGTTGATCGCGACGATGCGGAATTGCGCCGGCGCATCACGGACGTCGCCGATGCGCTGATGCGCCGCGACCATTTGCCCGCCGTCGAGGCATTTCCGCTGCCGGCGGTCGTCCGGAGCTGACGCCGGCCGCCGCGTGGTCGGGTCTCGATACGACGGCCCGGCAATATCCCTGGCACGGCTATTCCGTCGCCGTGATCGAAACGCTGGCAAGATCTAAAAACTGCACAGCGCCGGAGTGATCGCCCAACCGCGTCACACAGCGATCGCGCAGATATCCGACGACACGAGCGGGATTGCGACGCTTGTCCTATCGACCATGTCGTTATAGGGACGCGAATCGTCATGCGATGATCGCGTTCATGCCTTGTTTCGACCATGTCGGGACATCATCGGGCGGCGATCACCTCCCGCAACATGTTCGAGTGATCCATGGCTTTGAAGCTGACGCCGTTCGTCCATGCCGTTGCCGGCTGCGCGACTGCGCTCGTCCTCACCTCGTCGGCGGCTATCGCGATCGAATCGAAACGCGGCAACGATACCCTCAAGAAGTATTGCACCGGCGACTACCTGACCTATTGCGGCAATCTCGCTCCGGACGATCCAGCGACGGATGCCTGCTTCAAGACGAATTGGGTCAAGCTTTCGGAAAATTGCCGCCGCGCGATCGACGCCTATACGCCGGCTCCCCAGAAGGGTAGGCGCGGCCGCGGCTGATCCGGTTTCGCGAATTCGGGAACATCGTCCCCGAGGAGCCCCGTACTCGTGCGTCGCTGTTGCGTCCGGGCGCTCGCATCGCGGATTGCGAACGGCTAAGCTATAAAGGCTGAATGCCGGACCCGACGATGCCCGCCCGCCTCCATCGCCATACGACTCGCCTCGTGATCGGCTTCGCTCTCGGCGCGCTGGTGCTGTCCTGCGGCGCCTGCGGCCGCCGTGGCGCGCTCGAGCCGCCGGATTCCGGTGCGGCGGAGCGCAAGGCCGCCTCGCGGGATGCAGCATCGTCCCGCTCCCTGTCCCAGGGCGTCAATCCTGGTATGGCCGTGTCCGATCCAGATGAGGTCCGTGACGGAGACGAGGTCGCCGAATCCGCCACAGCGCCAAGTGTAGACGGCACTCCGGCTCTGACCTCGCGCGGCGCAAAACGCCGCTACACGATCCCGAAGCAGCCTTTCTTCCTCGATCCGATCCTGTAAAGCCGCTTTGGGCTGCCCCCGGCGCTGCCCGAGGCACCTGGATTCGATGGAAAATAATCGCGGCCGCACGGTAGGCAGCGCGCCGGCTTAGGCAGTAAATCCGCCGATGCACCACTTCCACTATCGCGACGGACGTCTCCACGCCGAGGAGGTCGATCTCACCGCTCTCGCGGACACGGTCGGCACGCCGTTTTATTGCTACGCGACGGCGACGCTGGAGCGGCATTACCGTATCTTCGCACAGGCCTTCGCGGGGGATGACGCCCTCGTCTGTTTCGCGATGAAGGCGAACTCCAACCAGGCCGTACTCGCGACGCTCGCGCGCATGGGCGCCGGCATGGACATCGTCTCGGAAGGCGAATTGCGCCGGGCGCTCGCCGCTGGGGTCGATCCGCAGAAGATCGTGTTCTCCGGCGTCGGCAAGACGCGCGCCGAGATGGCGACAGCTTTGGCCGCCGGAATTCTCTGCTTCAACGTCGAGAGCGAACCGGAACTCGAGGCGTTGTCCGAGGTCGCCGTGTCGATGGGCCGCGAGGCACCCGTCTCGATCCGCGTCAATCCGGATGTCGATGCCGGCACCCACGCCAAGATCGCCACCGGCAAGTCCGAGAACAAGTTCGGCGTGCCGATCACGCGGGCCCGCGAGGTCTATGCCCATGCCGGGCAATTGCCCGGGCTCGCCGTCACCGGCGTCGACACGCATATCGGCAGCCAGATCACCGATCTCGCGCCGTTCCAGGACGCTGCGCGCCGTCTCGCCGGGCTTGCTCGGGACCTTTTGGCCGACGGCCATCGCCTGCATCACATCGATTTCGGCGGCGGGCTGGGCATTCCCTATCGCGACGACAATGACCCGCCGCCCGACCCGGCAGCCTTCGCCGAGGTGTTACGCCCGCATTTCAAGCCGCTCGGCCTGCGCCCGATCTTCGAGATCGGCCGTATGATTGCAGGCAATGCCGGCATCCTCGTCACCAGCGTCATCTACGTGAAGCGCACCGAAGGCCGGACCTTCGTGATCGTCGACGCCGCGATGAATGATCTCATCCGCCCGACGCTCTACGAGGCCTATCATACGATCCGCCCCGTCCGCGAACCGAGCGCCGACGCGCCCCGGATCGTCGCCGACGTGGTCGGCCCGGTCTGCGAGAGCGGGGATTATCTCGCGCTCAGCCGCGAGATGCCGGACGTCGCGCCGGGCGACCTGATCGCGGTGATGACGGCGGGCGCCTATGGCGCGGTCCAATCCGGCACCTACAACACGCGGCTGCTGGTGCCGGAAGTGCTGGTGCGCGGCCCCCAGGCGGCGATCGTACGGCCGCGGCCGAGCTACCAGGATCTGATCGGACTCGACCATATTCCGGAATGGCTTGGCTGAAGGGCGATACCTGGCTCAATCGGCTTATGGAGCGGTGATGGCGGCGTCATTCGCCCGCAATCGATCACGAATTGCCGCCTCCAACAGGCCGCATGGCATCCATCGATCGTCGTCGATTTGACCCGGCGATGCCGCGCTGCGACGATGGAGGGGCGCGGGCATGTCCCGATGCGCCGCGGCGGAACCGGGAATGAGCGATAGCGAGGACAAGGCGTCAGGCGCGAGAACCGTAGACCCCGCCCGCAGCGCCATGCTGACGCGACTCGACCGGCTCGTCGCAGGCGCGCGTGCCGCCGGTCTCTGGGAGGGCGCCTGGCCGGTTCTTTGGCGCGGGCTAATGGTCGTGCTCGCCTTCCTCGCCGCGTCCTGGCTCGGCCTCTGGCTCGATCTCGGCCCGCATTGGCGCATGGCCGGTCTCGTACTCTTCGCGGGCCTGTTTATCGGCGTTCTGGTTCCGCTTCTCGGATTGCGCCGCCCGAGCCGCCGGCAGGCTCTGGCACGGATCGATCGCGAGGCGGCGAGGGGCGGCGTGATCGCCCATGACCCGGCCTCGGCCATCGAGGATACTCTGGCGGTCGGCGGCACCGACCCGGCCACGCGCGCGCTCTGGGCCCTGCATCAGCGCCGTGCCGCGGAGGCGGTGGCCGGTCTTCGCGTCGGCCGCCCGCGCCCCGGCATGCCGCTTCGCGATCCTTTCGCGTTGCGGGCCGGGCTCGTCGTCGCAGCGATCGCCGCGTTCTTCTTCGCCGGCCCCGAATGGCGGGAGCGCATCGGCACGGCCTTCGATTGGCGGGAGCCGCCCTCACCCGCCCCGAGCTTTCGCGTCGATGGCTGGATCGATCCGCCGCTCTATACGCGATTGCCGCCGCTCATCGTGACGATCGCCAGCAACGCGGCGGGGGGCGAGCAGCGCCTGCGCGCGCCTGTCAATTCGACGCTGATCGTGCGCATCGCGGGGACCGGCGAAGCGAAGCTGACCCCGAATGCCGCCCTGGAGCGGGTCGAGAAGCAGGCCACTGCCGGTGCTTCCGATGCCAAGGATTCCGCCAAGCGGGAGCCCAATCCGAGCTCCCGAGCCAGCGGCCTGCGTGAAGAGCGGTTCCGGCTGACCGGGGGCACAGCGGAACTGATGATCGCGATGTCCGATGGCGATCCAAGCGCGAGCCCGCAACGCCTCGTGATCGAGACGATTCCCGATCTGCCGCCGACGGTCGAACAGGTCGGCAAGCTCGACGTCAACAGCCGCGGCACCTTCAACCTGACCTACCGTGCCAAGGACGATTACGGCATCGCCTCGGCCGAGGGGATCCTGGAGCCGGAGAAGCCAGGCCGTTTCCTGGTCCCGCCGCCTCGGATCAATCTGGCGCTGCCGGCCGATGCGACGGGAGCGAGCGACACCAAGACGCTGGTCGACCTGACCGACAATCCCTGGTCGGGCGCGCGCGTGAAACTCTCGCTCCTCGTCAAGGATGAGACCGGCCAGGAGGGACGCACGTCCCCTTCCGAGATCGCACTTCCTGCTCGGTTCTTCGTAAAGCCACTCGCCCGCGCGCTGGCAGAAGAGCGCCGGCGTCTCGTGACCGCACCGGACAGCGATCGCGGGCGGGTGCAGACGGCGCTCGACGCTCTGATGATCGCGCCTGAGCGCTTCACGCCCGAGCCGCCCATCTATCTCGGTCTCAAGACCGCCTCGTCGCGTCTGCGCATCGCCAAGACCGACGAGGACCTTTTGGCCGTCGCCGATCTCCTCTGGGAGATGGCGCTCAAAATCGAAGATGGCGATCTCTCGGATGCCGAGAAGGCGCTCCGGGCTGCTCAGGACCGCCTCAAGGAGGCGATCGATCGCGGCGCGCCGGACGAGGAGATCAAGAAGCTGACCGAGGATCTTCGGAAGGCGCTCGACCGCTTCATGAAGGAATTTGCCGAGCGCCAGCGCAAGAGCGCGCCAGACAATCAGCAGGCGGACCGCCAGCAGGGCAACCAGAAGAGCGTGACGCCCGACGAGCTGAACAAGATGATTCAGGACATGCAGGAGGCGATGAAACGCGGCGACACGGCCGAGGCGCAGCGCCTGCTCGATCAGCTCCGCAACATCCTCGAGAACCTGCAGAGCGCGCAGAACGGCAACCGTCAGCAGAACGGCATGTCCGAAATGAACAAGCAGCTCAACGAGCTCGATGAGATGTCACGCGACCAGCAGGACCTGCGCGACCAGACCTTCAAGGAGGGCCAGGATCGGCGCGGCAATCCACGTTCCGAACAACGCGGCCAGCAGCAGCGCAATCAGCAGGGGCAACAGGGCAACGGACAGGAGAGCCAGGGGCAACAGGGCCAAGGTCAGCAAGGTCAAGGCAAACAGGGTCAGGGACAGCAGGGCCAAGGTCCGCAAGGTCAAGGCAAACAGGGCCAGGGACAGCAGGGTCAGGGGCAGCAAGGCAGTACCGGCCAGCGGCAGCACGCCTTGCGTGAACGCTTGGAAGATCTCCAGCGCCGGATGAAGGAACAGGGCCTGCAGGACGAGCAGGGCCTTTCCGACGCCGAGGACGCGATGCGTGAGGCGGAGAACGCCATCGGACGCGGACAGGACGGTCAGGCGGTCGACGCGCAGGGCCGCGCGCTCGACGGGCTCAAGCGCGGTGCCGAAGGCATGCAGCAGCAGATGCAGCAGATGGCCGAGGGCGAAGGCCAGGGCGAACAGCCTGGCCAGCAAACGAACCAGCAGGGCCAGGCCGGCGCTGCGGACGACGACCCGCTCGGGCGTCCGACACGCGGCCGTGACCTGAGCGACGGCCGCGTGCGCGTTCCGACCGCTGACGAATCCGCCGTCCAGCGCGCGCGCCGGATCATGGAGGAGTTGAGGCGCAAGCTCGGCGACCCGAGCCGGCCCCAGGAGGAACTCGACTATTTCGAGCGCCTGCTCCGCAGGAACTGATAAGCTTGCTCGAACCTCTGTAAATCCGTTCGCACGAGAGAAGCCAGATGGCGCAAACCAACCAGGACCAAGCGGATTACTGGAACGGCGATGTCGGCCAGCGTTGGGCAGCGAGCCAACGTATCCTCGATGCAGTCTTCGCGCCCCTCACCGCCGCCTTGTTCGAGAGCGCTGCCTTGCGGGCCGGTTCGGAGTGCCTCGATATCGGCTGCGGCGCGGGCGAGACTGCGCTCGCCGCGGCCCGGCAGCTCGGATCGCACGGCCGCGTCACTGCGCTCGATCTCTCTGCGCCCCTGCTCGCCGTCGCTCGGTCGCGCGTGCCGCTCGAAGCGGCAGCGGGCGCGCCGATCGACTGGATCGAGGCCGACGCGCAGACTTACGATCTGGGCAACGCCCGATTTGAGTGCGCGCTGTCGCGCTTCGGCGTGATGTTCTTCGAGGATTCCAGTGCCGCGTTCGCGAATATCCGCCGCTCGCTGGTGCCGGGCGGCCGGATCAGCTTCCTGTGCTGGCGGTCTATCGCGGAGAATGCCTGGGTCTCGATTCCGCGAGAGGTCGTCTTGCGCCTCGTTCCCGACGATGCACCACTCTCACCTGATGCGCCCGGCCCATTTCGCTTCGCGAATGCCGAGACGCCGGTCGCGATCCTCGAAGCGGCCGGGTTTCGGACCATCACCTGCGACAGCCTCGACAGGGCGCTGATCCTCGGACGATCCGCAGACGGTTCCGCGCGTGAGGCGGCGGCGAGCGCAGCCGGTCTCGCCGTGGACCTCGGACCCGTCTCCCGCCTCCTGCGTGAGCGCGATCCCGCCTTGCGCGAGATTGCCCGCGCCGAATTGACCGAGACGTTTCTTCGTTATGCGGAGACCGGCGCAGTCAGTCTCGGGGCCGCCTGCTGGCTGATCTCGGCGCAGCGCTGAGTTCAGCAGGTCTCGTGAGAAACACTTCCGACCCATCAAGCGGTCAGGAATCGAACGAGCGCGTCGCAAAACTCGTCCGACGCCTCTTCCGCGACGAAATGCCCGCAATCCTCGACGACGAGCGATGAGGGGTTGTCGGCATGCCGGCCGAGCGTTTCTGCAAGCCGGCCACCGACGCTATGCCGACCACCGATCGCGAGGACGGGCTTGCGCAGACCGTTGTCCGCGAAACTCGCGACCAGCGCGCCATCCTGCGCGAGCGCGCGGTACAAGTTGAACCCGGCTGTCATCCCGCCGGCCCTGGCGTAATGGCGGGCGGACCCGACCCGGCCACGACGTAATGCAGCCGGACACCATTCACGGTGACGAAGCGACTCTCGCCTTCGGCCATTCGCGGCCCTCGGGCAGGGGCGTCGTGCAGCGCAAGGTTGGTCTTGCGCGGCGCGTCTTCGTTGCCTCCCCCAGCTATCTCAAGCGGAAAGGCCGCGTGCGGAGCGTCGCGGATCTCCAGAATCACGAGCTCGTGGTGACGGACGCCTCGCTTTCGGCAAGCGGCGCACTCGAACTCGTGGGCGAAAGCGAGCCGGTTACGATCCGCGTCACACCAGCGATCAGAACGGACAGCGTCCATGTGCTGATGCGTACCCTCGCCGAGGGCAAGGCGGTCGGCACGGCGCAAACACTGCTCGTCTCGGACGAGCTTGCAGCTGGCCGTCTCGTGCGACTCCTGTGCGGGTACGAGATCCGGCCCAGCGAGATCTGTCTGACCTACCCGTCCAAGCGCTTCCTGCGACCGGTGGTGCGGGCGTTCGTGGATTTTGCCGTGCCTGCACTGCAGCGGATCGACGGCAACTCGTGACACGACCAAAGTTCCGTCAAACTGGCGACGATGCCTCCATCGCCCGATCGAAACGGCCAAGTCCTCTGATCCTCGATCGGCCGAAACCGAATGCGATTTCCGTCAATCGCATTCGGCAGCCAACCTTGGGTTGATTTATAATGCGCTAAAATCAGGCGTCTGCGACCGTGTGCGTGCCTTTCTTCCGATCAAGACGAGCGGCGGTGCGGACAAGCGACAACACGTCGCGCCTCAAATCGTCGTCCTGAATCGAAGCATAGGAGCGTAAAAGGTCCATCGCGCCCTGAGCATTGAGGAAGGTGAACACGTCCGGCGACTTGTTCTCGACACCATCATCCTCCTCGAAGAAGGCGGATACCGGAACTTCGAGCAGCCGCGCGATCTCACGCAGTCGCCCGGCGCCGACGCGGTTCTGACCCTTCTCGTATTTCTGGACTTGCTGGAACGTCACGCCGACGGCCGTTCCCAGGGCCGTCTGGCTCAGTCCGCGCGCCTTGCGCAAGGCTGTAATCCTCAGCCCAACTAGGCGATCAACATCCGTTGTTTGTTTAGGCATCATCGTTCGCCGTGGTCCTTCCGAGGTTACGCGCCGTCTCGAGGACCTCGAATCAGTGCGCGGAGGCGTCAAACCCCCAAATTCCGGTTCCGCCCTATCGATACGATCGAGCATGGAAACAAGGCCGAGGCAATGGGAATTCTCACCTGCCCAGACCATTCCCAACGCGAAAGCTTCACCATGAACAGCCCGGACAATGCAACCCCTGTATTATTGTACACGATCGCGATATCGGCGTCTCGGTCGTTGATAGTTGCAATGCGAAACCGACTTGCTTGGTTCTCCGCCGACGACGTAAATATCTCACTGGCCGGAAGGCGTCCCGGTTGTTTCGCCGAAATTGGAGTGGGCGGATGTTCATCGCAATGAATCGTTTCAAGGTCGTCAAAGACGCGGCGGACGACTTCGAGCGGGTCTGGCTGGAACGCGACAGCCACCTCGATCAGATGGACGGCTTTGTCGAGTTCCGGCTGCTGCGCGGGCCGGAAACAGAGGATTACATCCTCTATGCCTCCCATACTGTCTGGCAGTCGCGGGCCTTCTTCCAGGCCTGGACCCAATCTGAGCAGTTCCGCAAGGCCCATGGACGTGTGCCGGGGACCAAGCCTCTCTATCTCGGCCACCCTGAATTCGAGGGATTCGAGACGGTGCAGACCGTCAGCTCCTCGAAGGCCAGAGAAGCGGCGACCGCCTAGAGTCTCGGTCCGATAAGCGGGAACCGGTTCTCTCAAAGCGGCCGATACACCCGGATAATCCGCTGCGTCGGACCGTGCCGAATACGACATGTCCCGACGCAGCCGACCAGTTAGAGCCTGAGCGCCCCGCGCGTATCAGCGCAGCCGGGGCAGGAACGCGGCAAAAAGCCCGATCAGCGGCAGATAAGCGCAGAGAGCGTAGACCTGCTCGATCGACGTGTGGTCGGCGAGTTCACCGAGAATCGCCGCCCCGAGTCCGCCCATGCCGAATGCGAAACCGAAGAACAGACCGGACACAAGCCCGATGCGTCCAGGAAGCAGTTCCTGGGCATAGACCAGGATCGCCGGCATGGCCGAAGCCAGGATCAGGCCGATCGGCACCGTCAAGGCAACGGTCCAAAACAGATTGGCATGCGGCAGAGCCAGGGTGAACGGCAAGACGCCGAGGATCGACACCCAGATCACGAGCTTGCGCCCGAACCGATCACCGATCGGTCCACCGAGGATCGTCCCGGCCGCGACCGATCCAAGGAACACGAACAGGAAGATCTGTGACTGAGCGACGCTGACGCCGAAACGGTGGATCAGATAGAACGTGAAGTACGACGATAGGCTCGCCATATAGAAGTACTTCGAAAAGATCAGCGCCAGCAGGATCGCGACGGTTCTGACGATCTGTGTTCGGGTCAGATCGCCGTGCTCGATCGGCGGACGGCTACGCGCGGAGCGGCGCAATCGGCTCAGGTGATCGGCGTACCAGCGCCCGATCCCCGAGAGCACGAGAATCCCGGTGAGCGCTGCGAACGAGAACCAGGCAACGCTGGCCTGACCGCGCGGCACGACAATCAAGGCAGCGAGTAGCGGGCCGAGCGCGGTGCCCGTATTGCCGCCGACCTGAAATAGTGATTGCGCGAACCCGTACCGTCCCCCGGAAGCAAGACGCGCGACCCGGCTCGCCTCCGGGTGGAAGACCGCGGAGCCGAGGCCGACGAAAGCGGCCGCGACGAGCAGCAGGCCATAGACATGCGCATTGGCGAGCAGCAGGAGGCCGCCGAGCGACAAGGCCATCCCGGCCGCGAGCGAATAGGGTAGCGGCTTCCGGTCCGTATAGAGCCCCACGATCGGTTGGAGCAGCGACGCCGTGACCTGAAAGACCAGAGTCATCAGTCCGACCTGGCCGAAGTCGAGATGAAAGGCTGGCTTGAGGATCGGGTAGATCGCCGGGAGCAGCGACTGGATGAGGTCGTTCAGGAAATGCGAGAGCGACAAGCCGAGCAGAACGACGAAGGCGGGGCCGCCCGTCGCAGCGGCAGGCGGGCTCCGCTCTTGGACCACGGTAGCCTGCGCGTGATCCGAATGACCGGTTCCGCTCGTCTCGGCCGACATCACGCTCCCCTTATCAGCCATCGCTGTTCTCCCGACACCTTTGCCGCCGGTTCGATACGAGCGGCCCGGCGCCGCGAAGTTCGAGACCTCCGACTTCCTCGACCGGTTCGGCCGGATCGCGTGCGAACTCGCCGAATTCCAGCATGGCAGCAAGCCGGGCTTCGCCGGCTATGCGCGCTTCGTCCCTGACCATTGCGGAAAAATACGTAGAAGACTCGCCTGCCACGAGCAACAGAGCCTTGCGAGCGGCAAAGCTCTACGGTCACTCTAAGTAATTTTCATCAGGCTGCAGCACCGACCCTCTCTCGTCAGCTTGCCTCGACATGAGTTAACCATACCCGTCCTTGGGGCCTCTACGCATGGTTCGGACGCTCACCTCCTGAAATTTTGCTCGGCGCGGGCTTGAAGCTTGCTGTCCTTTTGTTGCGGCAGCGCTTTCGGCTGCCGACGTCTCGATCCGGGACGATAAGCCGGTTCAGCGCGGAACAGCACGGACGCGATGTATCAGGATCGTGTACCAGACGCCTATCAGGTGATTTCGGCCTCCGTCGAAGAGCGCCGCCGCGTCTGGGCAGCCTTGCTGCCGCGGCGCAGCCGTGCCGCCTATCGCTTCGCTTTGTCGGCAGCTCTTGCCCTGGCCGATCTGCTGACGATCGCCCTGGTCGGCCTGATCATCGAAGCCGCCTACCACTACATCGCCTATACCGGTGAGATCCTGCCGCTCTCGACGAGCCTGAGCCTCCAGCTATCGGGACTGATCGGGACGATCATTCTGCTGACGAACCTCGTGCGCGAGGAATACAGCATCGAGACCTATCTCTCGCGCGCACCGCATCTGCGCCGAACAGCGACTTTGTGGCTCACGGCCTGGGCGGCCGCTCTGGTGATCGGCTTCGCGACGAAGACCACGGAAGACTTCTCGCGCGTCGTCACGGTGCTGTTTTTCATTCTGGGCCTGCCCTTCGTGCTGCTCGTGCGCGCCGGCATGGTCCGCCTCGTGAGCTCGTGCATGACGCCGGCCTCGGTCTCGGTGAGCCGAGTCCACCTCGTCGGCTACGAGGAGGACATCGCGCGCTTCTACGAGCACAACGATGGCAAGTCGCTCGGCCTGCGCGTCGTCGGAACCAGCTATCTTCGTCATCCCGATACGGAATCCGACGAGGCTAGCCGCAAGGGCTTGCTCGCCGAGGATCTTAGCCTTGCCGTGTCGGTAGTGCGCTTTCTTCGACCCGACGACGTCTTCGTACTGGTGCCTTGGGCCGAGTCGGCTGATGTCGAGCGCTGCATTGACGCGTTCCTGCGTGTGCCGGCAGCCCTGCACTTACGCCCAGGCACGATGCTCGACCGCTATCCCGACCTCCAGATCGCCCGCGTCGGCCGGCTCAGCGGCCTCAACATCGGCCGTCGCCCGCTCAACCTGATCGAGATCCTTCTCAAGCGCGTCTTCGATCTGGGGCTGGCGCTTATCGCTCTGATCCTGCTGGCACCGCTCTTCGTCGCGGTCGCCGTGCTGATCAAGCTCGACGATCCGGCCGGGCCGGTCTTCTATCGTCAGCGCCGCTACGGCTTCAATCAGCAGGCGTTCGGCGTGTTCAAGTTCCGCAGCATGCGGCACGAGACCAACGCCGTCTTCCGGCAGGCGACGCGCGACGATGAGCGCATCACGCGGGTCGGAGCGGTACTGCGACGCACGAACATCGACGAATTGCCGCAGCTCATCAACGTCGTGCTCGGCGAGATGTCGCTGGTTGGGCCGCGTCCGCACGCCGTCGCGCATGACCGCAGCTTCGAGGGCCGGATCGCGCTCTACGCGCGCCGGCACAACGTCAAGCCGGGCATCACCGGCTGGGCGCAGGTCAACGGCTTTCGCGGCGAGACCCTGACCGATGCCGACATGGAGCGGCGCGTTCAGGCCGACCTGCACTACATCGACAACTGGTCGATCTGGCTGGACGCCAAGATCATGATCCAGACCGTGATCTCGCCGCGCGCCTATCGCAACGCCTACTGACGGCCGCCCATTCAGGGCGCCGGTGCTTCGGTCCTGGCCCGGCAGGCGCCGCATTCGCCTTCGACCTCGATGATCCGGCTGGTCGGCGTGAAGCCTGCCCCGGCGAGCGTCCTTTCGAGTTCATCGTCAATCGCGGGGGAGGTCATCTCGTCGATGCCGCCGCAACTCCGACAGATCAGAAACAGCAGCCCGTCGCGCGCGCCATGAGCGTGACCGCACGAGACGAACGCATTGCGGCTGGCGATGCGGTGCACGAGGCCCTGTTCGGTCAAGAAGTCGAGCGCGCGGTAGACCGACACGGCTGCGATCTTGCGGCCGGCTCCGCTCATCCGCTCTGCAATGTCGTAGGCGCCTAGCGGGCCCGATCGCGCTGCCACGGTCTCGAGGACCTCGCGGCGAAGTGGCGTGAACTGCACATCGCGTTCACGACAGAGCCGTTCCGCGCGCTCGATCACGGATGTGTTGTCCGACTCGCGGCAGGCGCAATGTTCGTCGGCCGGGCGCAGGCGCATCCTCCAAACCCCGGATGGCGACCGATTGATCCTCGGCCATGTTACAGTGTATCAGCGCCGGAACATCTAGACCTTCCTCCCCGTGCGGGCAACGACGCCTGACAGGTTCGCTGCCGCGCAGTGTCGCGGTCCGTGGCGCGTGAGGGCAGCACCAAGCTCCTATGAACACCTCCCGGGAGCGCGCTCCGACGACTTTTTCGCTCTATCGCGCCGGAATATACGGGCGCCTCGCTGGAGCTGTCGGACTCTCGGTCCTGTTATGGCTCGCGATCCTATGGGCGGTGGCATGACCAGGACCGCGCTGCAATTCGGAAAGCTGACGCTCGGCTATGACCGGCATCCAGCCGTTCATGCGCTCGACGGCAGTCTCGCGGCGGGATCGCTTCTCGCGCTGGTCGGCCCGAACGGAGCCGGCAAGTCGACCTTGCTCAAGGCGATCGCCGGCGAGATCTCGGCGCTCGACGGGACGATCGAACGCGGGCCTAACGAAGGGGCCATCGCCTATTTGCCGCAAGCTGCCGAGATCGACCGCAGCTTTCCGATCGGCGTGCTCGATCTCGTCGCCATGGGGCTCTGGCGCCGTCATGGAGCCTGGCGCAGCCTCCGCACCCAGCGCGCGACCCTCGTTGCTGCACTTGCCTCGGTCGGATTGTCGGGCTTCGAGGCGCGTCTGATCGGGACCCTGTCCGGTGGCCAGTTTCAGCGTGCGCTCTTTGCCCGCCTGATCGTGCAGGATGCCTCCCTGATCCTGCTCGACGAACCCTTCACCGGGGTGGACGCCCGCACGGTGGCGGATCTCCTTTCCCTGATCCGGACTTGGCACCAGCAAGGCAGAACCATCATCGCGGCTCTGCACGATCTCGCGCAGGTCAGAGCGCATTTTCCCGAGACGCTTCTGCTGGCGCGCGAGCCGATCGCCTGGGGGCCAACTGCCTCGGTCCTGACGCCCGGCAACCTCGCCCGCGCACAGAATCTGTCGGAAGCCTGGGACGAGGCCGCGACCATCTGCCGGCGCGACCACGAGCACCACCACGATCACGCAGCCGCTGACGGCGCGGCTGCGGATGCTCTGCCCAATCATGACGATCATCCGCATCAGCATGATGCGCACCACCACGAGGGACAGCATCCCGGCGCTCACGAACACCGTGATCGCGGGCACAAAACCCCCGCGCATGATCACCTAGGCGTGCCGTGATCGACGCGCTGTTCGCCGGCCTCGTCGGCCCATTCGAGTTCGGCTTCATGCGCCGTGCACTGGTCGGCTGCCTCGCCTTGTCGCTCTCGGCGCCCCCGCTAGGCGTGTTCCTGATGCTGCGCCGCATGAGCCTGATGAGCGAGGCGATGAGCCACGCGATCCTGCCTGGCGCGGCAGCGGGCTTTCTGGTCGCGGGCCTGTCGCTGCCCGCTATGACGCTCGGCGGACTTGCAGCGGGACTTGCCGTCGCCTTGCTCGCCGGGTTCGTGACACGATCGACGGTACTCAAGGAAGATGCGAGCCTTGCCGCCTTCTACCTTATCGCGCTGGCGGGCGGCGTGTTCCTGGTCTCGCTGCGCGGCACCCAGCTCGACCTTCTGCATATCCTGTTCGGCAGCGTGCTTGCGCTCGACGATCCTGCCCTCTTCCTGATGGGGTCGATCACCACGCTCACGCTCGTGGTACTCGCGGTTCTCTACCGTCCGCTGGTCATGGAATGTGTCGATCCGCTCTTCCTGCGCAGCGTTAGCCGCGCGGGCGGTCCCGTGCACTACGCCTTTCTCGCGCTTGTGGTGCTGAACCTCGTTGGTGGCTTCCAGGCTTTGGGGACGCTGCTGGCCGTCGGTCTCATGCTGTTGCCGGCCGTGACCGCCCGCTTCTGGGCGCGTGATCTGCCGGGCTTGATCGCCGTCGCAATTCTCGTGGCGATCGCTGCCAGCACGATCGGCCTCATCGCATCGTACAATGCCGAAATCCGGCTCCCGACCGGCCCTGCCATCGTGATGGCTGCGGGCCTGCTCTATCTGCTTTCGATCCTGGTCGGCCCGCACGGTGGCCTGTTGCATCGGTTCGTCCGGCGGCGACACCTCGAAGCCTGATACTGCACTTT
>JBGAFL010000022.1:0-75177 GCA_044227265.1 Methylobacterium sp. | reverse complement strand
CGATATCCCCCTTGCGTCAGTGCAGCGATCACCGGCTGCCAGTAGCTCGCCGGGAAATTCCGGCCATGCAGCAGCAACACAGTGCGCCCATTGGCCTCGCCCGCCGCGGGCACATCCATATAGGCAAGGCGCTGGGCCTCACCGTCGCGGGTCAGAGGCAGGTAGCTCACAGGATAGGGATAGGCGAAGCCTTCGAGCGCGATACCGAGCGGCGCATCGTCCTGACCGGAGCCGCCCGTCTGCGCGAGCGCGATCTGCGGGACCAGGAGAACGAGAAATCCGAGGATCAGGGCTGGTCGCATGTCCGGTTCGGCCATCAAGCCCGGCATCATGCGGGCGGCGCTGGGAAGATAGGGCGACGGCAGGCTGCGGCGCCTGCGCTCGCTGGCCACATGCACCGGCCGCGGTTTCGTGCGTTGTGCCGGGCAAGGGGCAAACCGAGCAGGCGAACAGAAAAAGGACCGAAGGGACGGACCATGGATATCGATCTCAAGGGTAAGACGGCGCTCGTCACCGGCTCCACGGCCGGAATCGGCTATGCCATCGCCGAGGAACTCGCGAGGCTCGGTGCGCGCGTCGCCGTCAACGGGCGAACCGCCGAGCGCGTCGATGCGACGATCGAACGGCTGAAGGCCGCGGTCGCAGGCGGCAGTTTCACGGCGGCGATCGGCGATGTCGGCACGGCCCAGGGCGCCGACGAGGTCCTGGCCGCTCTGCCGAGCGTCGACATCCTCATCAACAATGCCGGCTTCTTCGAGCCGAAACCGTTCTTCGAGATCCCAGATGCCGACTGGCAGAAGATCTTCGACGTCAACGTGATGAGCGGCGTGCGCCTGTCACGCGCCTATGCGCCCGGCATGGTGACACGCGGCTGGGGCCGCATCGTCTTCATCGCGAGCGAGTCGGCGATCAACATCCCGACCGAGATGGTCCATTACGGGATGACCAAGACCGCGCAGCTCGCCGTGGCCCGCGGCCTCGCCGAGACGGTGGGTGGCACGGGCGTGACGGTCAACAGCGTGCTGCCGGGCCCCACCCTGACGGAGGGCGTTGCCGAATTCCTCAAGGCGATGGGCGGAAGCGGCTCGGATCTCGAAGCGGTCGGCCGCGATTTCATCGCAGAGAACCGGCCGACCTCGCTGATCGGGCGCCTCGCCCGGCCCGAGGAAGTGGCGAACATGGTCGCCTATCTCTGCACCCCGGCCGCAAGCGCGACCACGGGCGCGGCCTTGCGTGTCGAAGGCGGCGTCCTTCGCAGCATCGCCTGACGGGCAGGCGAAGCCTCACAACCGAAACGTGCGAGGTCGGCCCGTTTTGGGCCGGCGCTGCGCGAAACGATCAGGATTTGAGATGAGCGGCGAGATGCTTGTTCATCTCGAACATCGAGCAGGAATCCTTGCCGAAGATCTTCTTGAGCTTGTCGTCGGCAACGATCTCGCGCTTGTTCTGCGGATTCTGAAGATTGTTCTTCTTGATGTGCTCCCAGACCTTGCTGACGACTTCGCCGCGCGGGAGCGGCTTGTCGCCGACGATGGCGGCGAGTTCGGGCGAGGGGGTAAGCGGCTGCTGAAGCGCGTTGGGCTTGGTCGCGGCGGGTTTCGCAGCCGCTTTGGCCGGGGCCGCCGCCTTCTTCGTGGTCGTCTTGGCCATGGGTTCCTCCGTTCGGCAATCAAGCGCAGGCCTGATGGCGGCCCTTCTCTCTGGAATGTCGCAGCAACAACTAGACGGTGTCGCTCTCGTTCCATGAGAAGAAGCGGCTCATGCGTGCACCATCCACAGGAGTGGCGTGCAGCATGACCCGCGTCTGCGATGCCGAAGCCAATCTACGCCTCGCGCCGACGGGTCAAGCGTAGGATCGGCGCATTTGCCAAGACGTTAACGTGAAGTCGCGTGCCGCGGCACCGGCGGAGCGGAACCGGCCCGGCGAAAACGGCTTGCCTCGACATGCCGGCCGACGCGCCATCATCGACGATCATGGAGGATCGATGCCGACGGAATTGCCGAACGAGCGCGGCCTGCGGCGACCCGGAACGCTGGAACTCGACCCGACCTCCGGCGAGACCGTCGCGATCGACGAGACGAGCCGACTGATCGCATCCGACAAGGTCGAGGGAACCCCTGTCTTCGACCGAGCGGGCACAAGCCTCGGCAAGGTCCGCAATCTCATGCTCGACAAGGTCTCGGGACAGATCGCCTACGTGGTGCTGTCCTTCGGCGGCCTGCTCGGGATCGGCGAGTCGTACCATCCCCTGCCCTGGGCAGCGCTTACCTATTCGGTGGAACTTGGCGGATATGTCGTGGAGATCGATGCGGGGTCGCTAGGAGCGGCTGTGCCGGAAGGTCTCGACGCCGGCCAGGTCCCCGATCCGTCCTGATCCTTCGGGTCCAAGCCTCAGCCGATGCGAACATCGGCTAAGATCAAGCGTCAGAATTTTCCGCCAAGGCCGACATTGCCATTGTTCATGGTCGGGCCAAGGCCGCCGCCGCTTCCGCCGCGGCCCATGTCGGCCCCCTCGATATCGTCGCGATTGATGCGGCGCTCGCCGGTATCGGCGCTCCGCGTATCGCCGCGAATCGTCTTGGGCAGCGCGAGCTGCCGCGTCGGCGTCATCGGAAGCGCCTGGCCATCCTCATCGACGGCGGCGCTGGTCTGGCGACCGGGCACCGAGCCCCGCATCGAGGGCGGCGGCCCGACATCGCTCTCCGGCATCACGCCGGCCCCGCCACCGAGCGCCTGGCAGCCGCCGAGTGACACGGCCAGGAGCGTCAGGGCGCCGAGTTTCGATGGAAGGGACATGGCTTTGGTCCTCGATACAATCGCCATTGACGGATCCGGCAGCGAGCGGCGCAAAGGGCGCGCTGATCCCGCGCCCTCGCATGCCTCGCCCTGCCGGCAGAACTTTCTAGGGTCGTCCCGCTAGACCGGCTTCCAGGCGCCTCTACGTCGAGGATTGGGCGAAAACCAGACATCAAAGCGGATTCATCTGCTGGCAATTCAAGGCCTTCGAAACCTGATGCCGAAATGCGTCGCTCGGGCTCATGCGAGCGGGCAAGCGGTATCGCGTCTCCAGCGCATGCGGGTTGCGGCCGAGGGTGCGACCATGCGGCGGCCCGTGCCCGGACGCACGGACGCGATGGCCTCGCGCGGGTTCCAATCGGTCCACAACTTCGCCCAGGTCGACTGGCAGGAAGAAAGGACGGCTCCGCTACGCTCTCCCGAGCGGCTTGCTGACACTGGCGCCTACGCCAAGTCTTTGAGTGATCGCGACCTTGCGCCAGGCTTCTCGAAGCTGCCGCCGGGCCTCAGCGAGCGATCACGATCCGGTACGAACCGACTGTCGATTGAGGTGAACGGGTGGCCAGACTGAACCGGACGATCGCGACAGCGACGATCGCTCTTTGGGCCGTCACGGCGGCGGCAGGCGAGAACGGGCAGACCGAGCCCGCGCCGAGCCCGCCGGCCGCCGCGCCGCCTGCGGCTCTGCCTCCTCAACCGAACGGGCCTGCGCCAGTGGCTCCGCAGGCCGTTGCTCCGCCGCCTGCCGTTCCCCAACCAGCCGCTCCTCAACCAGCCGCTCCTCAACCACCTGCACAAACACCGCCACCTGCTGCGAGCAAAGGCACGCCGGCGCTCGTCCTCGATACCGACGATTACGAGGGCATCCTCGGCAGGAGCGTGCGGGCTGCCAATGGCGACGATCTCGGCCGCATCATCGACGTCATCCTCGACAAGGAGGGCCGCACGCGCGCCGCGATCATCGATTTCGGAGGATTCCTCGGTGTCGGCTCGCGCAAGATCGCGGTCGATTGGAGCGTCCTGAAATTCACGCTCGACGGCAAGCTCGGCCCGGTGACGCTGCAACTCAGCCGAAACCAGGTCCGCGTTTCGCCCGAATACAAGCCCGGAGACCCCATCGTCGTGCTCGGCGCCTCAAGCCCAGGCGCAGCGCCGGCCGCCGAAACGGAGCCGACTCCGGCCGCGCCGGCCGCCATTCCGCAGGAGAAGCCCGCAGAGAGACCCTCGAGCGAGAAGACACCGGAGAAGACACCCGATTGATGACCGCCAACCGGCTGACGGACAGACGCGCCTTCGCCCTACGCGAGCGTGAAACGACCCGGATCGATCCGCGCACGCGGTCCGGCCAGCGTCCGGCGCGCCGTGTCGAAACAAATGTGGATCAGGCCGCCGCCGCTCCGTCGCGCGCGAGCAGCCGGGGCCTCGACGCCTTCACCTTCTTCATCGCCAACCTGCAGACCGGCTTCGGCCCATTCCTCGCGGTCTATTTCACGCAGCAGAAATGGACGCAGTCCGATATCGGCCTCGCGCTGACGGTCGGCGGGCTCGTCGGCCTGTTCGGCCAGGTGCCGGGCGGCGCCCTCGTCGACGTCCTCCGCTCGAAGCGTTTCGCGGCCGGATTCTCGGCCTTCTGGGTCGGAGCGAGCGCGGTGATGCTCGCAGCCTGGCCGACCTACCTCGTCGTGATGCTCGCCATGGCGATCCATTCGGCAGCGAGCTGCGTGCTCACCCCGGCCATCGCCGCGATCTCGATCGGCCTCGTCGGGCGGGCGCAGGCGGGCATGCGGCTCGGGCGGAACGCGAGTTTCTCGGCGATCGGCAATGCGCTCGGCGCCGCCAGCATGGGCGCGATCGGCTACTACATCTCGAACGATGCCGTGTTCTACGTCGCCGGCCTTCTGGTGATCCCGGCGATCTTCGCGCTGTCCTTCATCCCGGCCGCGAGCATCCGGGAGGTGTCGCAGCCGGAGGCCGATCAGGGAGCCGAACCATCCGGGAGCACGCCCGGCGCGCTCCTGAAAAACCGGGCGCTTTTGTGCTTTGCCGCCTGCATGGTGCTGTTCTTCCTCGCCAATGCCGCGATGCTGCCGCTGCTCGGCAGCATGATGACGATGCGCGCCAGCGAGACCGCGACCGCGCTCGTCGCCGCCTGTATCATGGTGCCCCAGGCTGTCCTCGCCCTCACCGCGCCGCTGACCGGACGCTACGCGCAGAAATGGGGCCGCAAGCCGCTGCTGCTGATCGGGTTCCTGGCCCTGCCGATCCGCGGCGTCCTGTTCGCCTATGTCGACAACCCGTATTGGCTCGTCGCCATCCAGGTCTTCGACGGCATCTCGGCCTCGGTGCTCGGCGTGCTGGTGCCGCTGATCGTCTCGGACCTGACCCGCAAGACCGGGCGCTTCAATCTCGCGCTCGGCGCGATCGGCACCGCCATGGGCCTCGGCGCCGCGGTCTCGACGTCCTTTGCCGGGTTCATGGCCGACGAATTCGGCAGCCAGACCGCCTTTCTCGGTCTCGGCCTCGTCGGCGCGCTCGGCGTCGCTCTGGTGCTGCTGATCATGCCGGAAACGCGGGGGGACAGGCCGCGCGCGCCGGCCTGAACGCTGCTGCATCGCAGCGCCCGATCAACTCATATTCAGGTTCGTCGGCTATTGTCGGAAACACGCGACTCGACTGAAACATAAGGTGACGCTTCGCGTTCCGGTTCTGGGTAGCCGTGCCTCAGGCATGCCGCACCCCGAGCCGTTTTCCCGTATGAGCGTCCGCAGAACCGAATCGGATAAACGATCGCGATGGAAGATCTCACCAAGTATGCGGACCGGCCCTTTGCTTTCGTCGGCCGCCATCTGAAGCGGCGCTGGATCCCGCATCTCGTCATCCTGATCTCGGTGCTCGGCGCCGTCAGCTTCTCGGTCTCGACCGACTATGCGCTGAAAGGGGTCGTCGACGCGCTCGGCAAGGGCCCGCAGGCCGGTCATGTCTGGGGCGCGCTCGCGCTCCTCATCTGCTTCATCGCGGCCGACAACATGCTCTGGCGCGTCGCCGCGATGGTCGGCGCCTTCACCTTCGTCGGCGTCACCGGCGACATCCGCCGCGACCTGTTCCGGCACCTGACCGGGCACTCGCCCTCGTTCTTCGCCGATCGCCAGCCCGGCACGCTGGCCTCGCGCATCACCGCCACCTCGAACGCGATCTTCACGGTCGAGAACATGGCGACCTTCAACGTGTTGCCGCCCTGCATCGCGGCGACCCTGTCGATCGTCTATATCGGCACGGTCAGCCTCACCATGGCTCTCGTGCTCGCCGGCATCTTCCTCGCCGTCGTCGTGCTGATGTTCAAGATGGCGAGCGCCGGCAAGCCGCTGCACCACGATTTCGCGGCCAAAGCCGCTTCCGTCGACGGCGAGATGGTCGATCTCGTCGGCAACATGAACCTGGTGCGCGCCTTCTCGGCCTTCGCCCGCGAATACAAGCGCTTCGACGGCACGATCGGCACCGAGATGCACTCGCGCCGCTCCAGCCTGATCTACCTGGAAAAACTGCGCATCACCCACGCGATCCTCACCGTTCTTACCATTCTCGGCCTGCTCTACGCCGCAGTCATGCTGTGGGAGACGAAGCAGGCGACGACCGGCCAGGTCGTGCTGGTCTGCACGCTCGGCATCCGCATCCTCGCCGCGACCCGCGATCTTGCGGTGGCGCTCGTCGACGCGACCCAGCACACCGCACGCCTCTCGGAGGCCCTGCACACGCTGCTGCAGCCGCATGACCTCGTCGACCATCCGGAGGCCGTGCCGCTCAAGGGCGAGACCGGCGCCGAGCTGAATTTCGAACACGTCGCCTTCAAGTATCCGGACGGCCGCACCGTGTTCTCGGATTTCAACCTGACCATCCCGCCCGGCCAGAGTGTCGGTCTCGTCGGCAAGTCGGGCGGGGGCAAATCGACCCTGTTCTCGCTGCTGCAGCGCTTCTACGAGATCGAGAGCGGCACGATCCAGATCAACGGCAACGACATCAACCGCGTCACGCAGGAGAGCTTGCGCGAATGCATCACGGTGGTGCCGCAGGACGTCTCGATGTTCCACCGCTCGCTGCGCGAGAACATCCGCTACGGCCGGCCGGACGCCACAGACGACGAGGTCTGGAAGGCGGCCGAAGCCGCCCATTGCACCGACTTTATCAAGGCCCTGCCGGAAGGGTTCGAGACCATCGTCGGCGATCGCGGCGTCAAGCTCTCGGGCGGCCAGCGCCAGCGCATCGCCATCGCCCGCGCGATCCTCAAGGATTCACCGGTGCTGCTGCTCGACGAGGCGACCTCGGCGCTCGATTCCGAGAGCGAGGCGGCCATCCGCGCGGCGATCTCGAACCTGATGAAGGGCCGCACGGTCATCGCGATCGCGCACCGGCTCTCGACGCTCAGGGATTTCGACCGGATCGTGGTGCTCGAAGAGGGCCGCATCAGCCAGGACGGCTCGCCCGAGATGCTCTCGCACAAGGAGGGCTTCTACCGCGAACTCCTCAAGAAGGAGACCATGTCGATGGCGCTGGCGGCGGCGTGATCTGGAGCGGGTTCCGCAAAGGCGTCCCGCGGTTTTGCGACGAGTTTCTGCGGCACACCGAGAACCTGGGCGGCGAAGCGTTGGTCACTACGGTACACGGCAGTTCAGCGTCCGGAATCGGTGATCTCACCAATCCCCCTCATCCTGAGGTGCCCGTTGCCTTAAGCAACGGGCCTCGAAGGAGCCTTCCAGGGATCGCGGAGACTTCTGGAGGGCTCCTTCGAGGCCGCTGCGCGGCACCTCAGGATGAGGGGGAGAATGGGAAAACCGCGTGAAGACTTGCCGTGAAGACTTGCGGTGTCGTGCACCGTGTCGTCTGCCAACGCGAACCTGCTCAGGCCGGCAGCACGACCACCTTGGTCTTGACCGGCGTGCGTGCGTAGAGGTGGATCATGTCCTGGCTCAGCAGGCCGACGCAGCCGCTGGTGATGCCGCTGCCGATCGATTCGGGCACGCTGCTGGCGTAGATCGTATAGAGCGTGTAGGCGCCGTTCTGGTAGAGATGCAGCGTGCGGGCTCCCAGCGGGTTGTCGAGTCCGCCCGGCATGCCGCGCGCGTATTTGGCGGCTTCAGGCTGGCGCTTGATCATCTCTTTCGGCGGCGTCCAGGTCGCCCATTCGGACTTGCGGCCGACATAGGCGTCCCCGCTCCACAGGAACCCGTCCCGGCCGACATTGGCGCCGTAACGGGTCGCTGCTCCATCGCCCTCGATGCGATAGACATAGAACTTGCCGGGATCGACGATGATCGTGCCGGGCGCTTCCTTGCTCTCGTACTGAACGACCCGCCGGTAATATTTCGGATCGACCTTGCTGATGTCGACGGCCGGGATCGGAAACTTCTCGTCCGGCATCGGCCCGTAATTCTGCCGCGCTTCGGCGAGCAGCAGGGTATCGGTCGTCGAGCACCCGGCGAGCCCGAGCACCCCGAGACCGGCGGCCGTTCCGCCGAGGAAGGACCGGCGGTTCAACAGCACGGGCCGGCGTCCGGACAGGGCGGCCGCACCGGTCTCGCCGATCTCGATTGTCCCATCGTCCGACATCATGACCCTGCGGATCCCCACACCGGCGCCCGACGCGTGAGCAGACCGTCCTTCGAGCGTAAGGCCGCGCTACCGTTTCCGACGTGCAGCACGACCCTGCAAGCTCGGCCTTTCCCATAGGGCGCCGACTGTGCGGCATCCGTGAGGCAGGAGTGGCGGATCTCGGGTTATCCAGACGTTCGTCACGCCGAGTCGGAGGAGGCGACCGCCCGGCACTGGCGAACCTGACGAAGGGCCGCATGGTCGTCACCATCGCCCACTGGGTTGCGATGCTGAAGGATTCCACCGGATTGCCGGGCTCCAAGCACGGCCGCATCATGCAAGAGGCCTCGCCCGAGATGACCACATTGCGGTTATAAGTGGTTCGGCTTCAGGCTTGTGGTCTCAATTAAATTTTCGTCTATTCAGAACCAATGCAAGTGAAAAGATTCGACACCGCACAAAATGTATGATTATTGACACACGTCATAATCATACGACACAGAGATTTGAATGGATCGGAAAGTTACGGTTAAGTACTGGCAGGTACTTCCACTGAATAGACTTGGAAATAATTTCAATGACGCAATAAAAGCGATATTGGATTTTCCTAAAGACAAATTAGTCGTCGAAATGGATGAAATTCCATATCAACTTGTTATTGACGGCACGCAAAAAGGTCCCGTCTTCACAGGCGACGTCATTCGGCTGCAGGGTGCCGGCTTGCCGTCTCGCGTAAAAAAGGGTGGCAAGGCACAGAGGCTCGAACTCGAGCGTGGAGAATATCTCGGCTATCATACGGGGTTCGTATACGACTCGGATTACGACTTGCTTGGCTTTGAGATCAAGCCGAGTGCGTCGTCCGTGAAGAACGCGGCTCAAGCGGCCTGACGGCGCTGGTTTGACTGGCTGGCGGAGGCAAGGGCGGCCCAGATGAGGGCACACAAGAACTTGAGCCAGGCGAGGAGGCGTCTGAAGTTGTAGCCGACGGCGGCGAGGACGGTATTGGCGGCGTCTCCGATGGTGCCGGCGAGGTGGTTTCGGCCCATGCGGTGGTCGCTTTTGAGGTGGCCGATCACGGGCTCGACGGCGGCTCTCCGGCGCAGGGCACGCTTGATGGCGGGGGTGACGCCGCGCTTCTGCCCGCTGGTATAGATTCGGAAGCGGTGGGTCGGCGGCGCGTTGTGCCCCTTGTAGCCGGCGTCGGCGACGATGCGGGTCAGGGTGGCTCCGACCTGTGCCTCGATGGCGGGGATGACGGAAGCCAGCGTGTGGCCGTCATAGGGCTTTCCCGGCAGCGCCTTTATGTGGGTGACGAACTGGCCGCCCCTGGACCTGTTGAGCGTGGTGGCGACCGAGACCTTCACTCCGAACTCGTAGGGCTTGTGCGCTTTTCCCTTGCCGATGCACGCGACCTCCGGGGCATGCAGGCTGAAGACGCGCAGATCGGCATCGGCGGGCTTTCCGCGCACGGGTCGCAGGTTCCGGTTCCGTTGCTGGACGCGGCCGGCCAGCATCAATTCGTGCGCGAAGGCGGCCTCGAGATCGAGCTTGCCCACGATCTTGCGGGCGATGTCACGGCGCACGCGCCCGAGCTGGATCTGCAGGCGCTTGAGCATGCGCCCAGCCCGCCTGAACTGCTTGGCATGCGCGTAGCGCTGCTGCCGGATCAGCGCCTGCTTGCCGACCCGCTCATAGGATTGCCGAAGCCGCACGCCGTGCTTCCTGGCGAGCCGCACCAGCCGCTCGCGGGCCCGGTGCATCAGCCGGGCGTCGGTCGGGAAGGCGACGGCCTTGGGCTGCACGGTGGTGTCGACGATCGCCTGCGTGAAGTCGGATGGCTTGGCAGCCCCGGTCCGGGTCGCCGTCGCCAGGCTCTCCTGCAACAGCGCATTGAGCTTGTCCTCACCCATCCGCTGCCGCCAGCGCGTCAGAGAGGAGCGATCGAACGGCAGCGTGTGAACGAAGAATTCCTCGCCGCAGAACAGTTGGAAGTACGGGTTCTCGATCCAGCGATCGCACAGAGCCTCGTCCGAGAGGTCGTGAACCGACTTCAGGATCGCCAGCCCGGCCATCAGACGGGTCGGCAGCGGCGGATGCCCGGGAACGTCGCTGTAGGCGGCGCCGAACCGTGCCTCCAGAAACCGCCAATCGATCGAGCGGCCGAGCTTCACCAGCGCGTGATCCGGATCGACGATCTGGTCGAGGCGCGCCTTGAACAGGTCGCTCTGCCCGCTGTCGCGACGCTCCTTCGGACGCATGACTGGCTCCCTGGCTCGGCTCGTCAGAACCAGGGAATCACGCTGTCCGACGCCGCGCAATTTGCAAGCTTTCAATCTCCACAACTCGCAAACCCGGCAAACCCAAAAGCGAAAAATCCGAAAATCACATCACAAAATCAGACGCTTGGGTGTTCTTCACGGACGACGAGTGCAGCAGGCCTAAGTAAGTTGATGTCGATGATTTCTGCTCTCACTAATATTGAGAATTTCGCAACGGTGCCGGTCATTGCACAAGCGGCGTTAGAGCGCCTAGCGGACGCCAAAAATAGCCGATTTAGCTTTAAGATTGCAGATCCGGCTTCTTTACAATCGGTCGACCCCCAACAGGCGACACTACGGGACAATTTGACAGAATTGAAGGGCATGGTCGACGCTACCTATTTGAATGTCACAGTTGGCGTTGGCCGGCGGAAACATGGGCTTGAGAAGGGTAGACTGTTTCAGATGGCGGGCTGGCTGTTGGGAGAGCGAGAAGCTAATAGGGGTGGTGTTAAGGCGGTAAAGGCATATCAGCCAGATGGGGCTAATCAGGTTTTAGATTTTGTAAAAGCGCAAGTAAAAGATAGCTCTACCTTGCCACTTACCGGAAAACCTGACGAAGATTGGAAGTTGCGTTCTGATTTTCTAGTGAGCGCGACGAATGGAGCTCGTAAGCATGTCAAGAAGCCTAAGCGCGAGGCTTAGAATGCTTAGGTTGGCGGCATTATTTCAGCCTCTGCCAATAGCTGTAGCTGCCGCTTGCGTCAGCGCTTTACTCATCGCCTTTAATTATGAACACGTTGGTCCCGAACTTTCTTGTTGGCTCAACCCTAGATCTGACAAATTTTACTCGGCCGCCTTTACATTTATGTCGACATTCTGGGC
This sequence comes from Methylobacterium sp., assembly GCA_044227265.1. Taxonomy (GTDB): domain Bacteria; phylum Pseudomonadota; class Alphaproteobacteria; order Rhizobiales; family Beijerinckiaceae; genus Methylobacterium. The sequence goes on along the minus strand of JBGAFL010000022.1, from coordinate 63,654 downwards.
TGCATCTTTATCAATCTGGGCTTTAATTAAAAGTCGCGTAAGTAGATATATAGAAAGTCTTCAGTATAATTTGATTTTTATTCGATTTTGCGATCAATATGAACGCCGTTTGGTTTACGGATTTATAACACTATGCACCAGCTTCTGTATTTATGTTCAGGATGTGAAAGCTCCGCCTAATCCTGATATTGTTCTGTATGCCATGCTAGTTTGGGCCGTTGCATATCTCGGCTCGGTAGCCGCCCTTTTGGACGTCATGTTTACTGCTCGCAAAATTCTCTAGCTCTTGCCGCTAAACTATATTGCAAGTCACCAGGGGACACATAAGCATTGCCGCCAGCCGATCTCATCCTCCTTATTGCCTTACACCTCCCCGCAACACCCCGTAAGCGCGGCACAACTAACGCGACAGTTTACTAAATTCGCTTTTCTCCACATAAGAGAATCTCGGTCAGACTCGCTCATTCAAGCACATATCGGAAGAATTGGCATCTTCGCGCGCGTGAAGCTCGGGTTTATCCTGGCATTTTGCCCGCCCTCACCCTTCGCACCCGCGACAACCTTGATCGGGGCATCCCGGGGCGATCCAGCCGCTGCGCCAGCGCAAGCACCCGGGCAGCGCGGGTGAAGGCGGCGGGGGTTGCGGTCGGGTTCATTTCGACCTGGTGGACCAGTTGCTCGGCCGCGCGCAGCACCCGCTCGGCGAGGAGACCGCGCCGTGCCCGGCGCTCGCCCTGCGCGCTCAAGGGCGGCACGTCGCCGCCAAGTGGCCTGATCCATCCGCCTTCCAGCACATGGCGCGAGATGGTCGAGCGCGGCACGCCGGTCATCCGCGCGATGGCCCGATAGGACAAAGCGCTCGTCTCGATCAGCCTCCGTACCTCGGCGAGGGAGGCCGGATCATGCGGCTTTCTCGCTCCCTGTCCCCTTGCCCTCGCCCGCGCGTCTCCCGGTTCCTCCGAGAACGCCGTCGACAATCTGAGTACGTCTCCCCACATATAGGAAAATTGTCATGAAATGCGCGATCTGTCAAGATCTCCGCACCATTCAGAGGCGGCGATCCCCCTCTTCCCCCTCATCCTGAGGTGCCGCGAAGCGGCCTCGAAGGAGGGCTCCAGGGACCGCGCGGCTGGCTGGAGGGCTCCTTCGAGGCCTTCGCTTCGCTTCGGCGCCTCAGGATGAGGGTGGTGGATGGGATGGGTAGGGGGAAGCGGAAAACCGCATTGATGCCCTGGCGTCGTGGACCGGCCGCCGAGCCCCGTCGCTGTGGGACGGCCTGGGACAGCCGGGACGTTCGTCCCGTGGCGTCCGTTTCGGCGGATCTTGCGCCCCGCAAAGCTGCGTTTCGCGGGGAAAGCGCCCGGAGCGGGCCGGCCGTTCGTTGCGCGGGTCGGTCAGGCCCGCTCGAAAGCGAGATAGCTCGGCAACCGCCCGGCCGCTTTCGCCTTGGCTTCGTAGCGGGTGCCCGGCCAGCCGGGAAAGGGACGGCGCCAGTCGTCGGCGCTGGTGGCCGTCCAGCGCAAGGCCTCGCTGCGCGCGGCGCGCACCAGCGTCCAGCCCGCGTAATCGTCGATGTCGGTGGCGAAGCGGAAGACGCCGCCGGGCCTCAGAACCCGCGCGATCTCCTTGAGCGAAGCATCCGAGACGAAGCGGCGCTTGCGCTGGCGGCGCTTCGGCCAGGGGTCGGGATAGAGCAGATAGACCCGCGCGAGGCTGGCATCAGGCAGCGCGGCGAGCAAGGCGGTGGCGTCCTCGTCCCAGATGCGCACGTTGCGCAAACCCGCCTCGTCGACCGCCCGCAGCAGCTTGGCGACGCCGTTGACGAAGGGCTCGCAGCCGATGATGCCGACGTTGGGATGGCTCGCGGCCATCGCGGCGAGATGCTCGCCGCCGCCGAAGCCGATCTCTAGCCAAAGCTCGTCGACGGGGATGGGGAACAGGGTCGGCGGATCGAGATGTGTGCCGGGTTCTGGGAGGGCGACGCGCAGTTGCGGGAGCGTTTGCGCGATGCGCTGCTCCTGGCCGGCGCGCAGGCGCTTGCCTTTGCGGCGGCCGTAGAAGGCGCCGGCTTCGAGGGATTCGGACACGATCGAGTTAGTCGATTTATCTCAAGCGTTTACGCGAAAACCCTCCCCCCTTTGCGGGGGAGGGTGGGCCTCGCGTCAGCGAGGGTCGGGAGAGGGGAGCACTGCCGTATCCGGATAGACCTGCGCCGGCCCCTCTCCCGACCCGCTTCGCGGGCCACCCTCTCCCGCAGAGGGGAGAGGGGAACTTCAAAAATCAGCTCAGGGCCGATTTCAGGCTTTCGGCGAGGTCCGTCTTCTCCCAGGAGAAGCCGCCATCGGAGTCCGGGGTGCGGCCGAAATGGCCGTAGGCCGAGGTGCGCGCGTAGATCGGCTTGTTGAGGCCGAGCGCCAGACGGATGCCGCGCGGCGACAGATCGCGGATGCCGCGCGGCGACAGATCGAGCGCGTCGTTGAGGACCTGCTCGAGCTTGGCCTCGTCGACCTTGCCGGTGCCGTGAAGGTCGACATAGATCGAGAGCGGCTTGGCAACGCCGATCGCGTAGGAGAGCTGGATCGTGGCGCGGTCGGCAAGGCCGGCAGCGACGACGTTCTTGGCAAGGTAGCGCGCCGCATAGGCTGCCGAACGGTCGACCTTGGTCGGGTCCTTGCCCGAGAAGGCGCCGCCGCCATGGGGCGCCGCGCCGCCATAGGTGTCGACGATGATCTTGCGGCCGGTGAGGCCGGCATCGCCATCGGGGCCGCCGATCACGAACTTGCCGGTCGGGTTGACGTGCCAGACCGTCGCATCCGTGACCCAGTCCTTCGGCAGGGCGGCGCGGATATAGGGCTCGACGATGGCGCGCACGTCGTTCGAGTCGAGCGTTTCGTCGAGATGCTGGGTCGAGAGCACAATCTGGGTCGCCTCGACCGGGCGGCCGTTCACGTAGCGGACCGTGACCTGGCTCTTGGCATCGGGGCCGAGCTTGGCCGCATCGCCTTGGCGGGCCTTGCGGGCGTCGGCGAGGTCCTTGAGGATCTTGTGGGCGTAATAGATCGGCGCCGGCATCAATTCGGGCGTCTCGTTGGCGGCATAGCCGAACATGATGCCCTGGTCGCCCGCGCCCTCGTCCTTGTTGCCGGCGGCATCGACGCCCTGCGCGATGTCGGCGGACTGAGCGTGCAGGTAGATGGCGACGTCGTTGTGCTTCCAGTGGAAGCCGTCCTGCTCGTAGCCGATGTCCTTTACGGCCTCGCGGGAGAGTTCCTCGAGGTCCTTGAAGGTCACGGATTCGGGGCCGCGCACCTCACCGGCGATGACGACGCGGTTCGTCGTGGTCAGCGTCTCGACGCCGAGCCGGGCCTCGGGCATCGCGGCGAGATAGGCATCGACGACGGTGTCGGAGATCCGGTCGCTCACCTTGTCGGGGTGGCCCTCGGAAACGGACTCGCTCGTGAACAGGTAATCGGAACGCGCCATACGGGAACCCCCTGTTTCGGGCGCGCCTGACGTTTCGCAGCCGCTTGACCCGGACATGCGGGCCTTTTTGCACCGCAAGACCGTCCGGTCAAGCCGACGGAACGAAATCGTTCGTTATATCGAACAGTCTAGATAGATCTGATCCGCGACTGTGTCGCGAAAACCTCAGCGCTCGAGCTCGCGGCTCAGAGTATTGATGGCGGCCACGAAGTCGCGCCGACAATCATCGTTGAAATTTTCGGAGACGTGCTGGGCCAGAACGAGTGCAAGCCCCGTCCAGGGGCCGTTGGCGACATATTGTTCCTGCCCGGATTCCGCAAAACCCTGTTCGGGGACATCGTCGTGCCGGGGGATACCCTCGAAGAACTCGGCGATCGGCACGCCCGTCATACGGCTCAAGATTTCGAGGTGGATCGCGCTGATGCGATTGATGCCCTTCTCGTATTTCTGCAGTTGAGCCGCGGACATGCCGAAGCCTTGCGCTACTCTACGTTGAGTCAATCGAGCGCGTTTTCGCTGCTCCGTCATGCGCTCGCCGAGATAGATGTCTCGGTCGTCGGTCTTCTGGCCTGCCATTCTGTCCCCGCGCAGGTTCGATCTCTACCGGACCTTTCCAGTAAAATCGACTAAACTGCAAGCTTTGAGGCGAGCTCAACGTATTCAATACGAAGGGATGCAACCTTGTGTGTTGTGGCGTCCCCGGCAGGGCTCGAACCTGCGACCCCAGGTTTCATACCACTTCGACTTTCGCCGCCGCCTCGGGACGAGGCGTTCGTGGCCTGGACTATCCCTTCACCCTGGGCTCGCTGCGGAGCCGGTAGGTGCCACCCATCTAGTCTCTACACCTTCCCGCGAAGGCCGCGGGCTTGGCTCGGGATTGGCAGGCGCCCGTTGGCGCGGAAGCTTTCCCCGACTTTGAGCGGATCCGCCATGCGGTTTCCCGTCATGACGCCCAATTTGATTTAGGAAACCTGTGCTCTGTCCAGCTGAGCTACGGAGACGACGTCACGCCCATACCACCATCGCCGACGAGCGCCAACCGAGTGTCGTCATTCTGCGTCTTGGCCGCATCAGGAAGCCGACATGCACCCATGAGGTGGTATCAAGGCGTCATCTGAGAACCGGCCTCCGATCGGGGCTTCAGACGAGCAGGCCGCTGGAGCAGGAGACATCCGAATGAATGTCTTGGACGGCAGGCAGGCAGACAAAAGACGGACCTGGGCTTTCGACACCTGGATGTTCGGCCTCGGTCTGGCGTCTGCACTCACGGCCGCCGACGCATCGTTCGCCGAACCGGCCCGATGTCCGAGCGCGGCAGCGCGCGTTGAACGCCTGGCCTCGGTCGGACCGCGCGGCGAATTACTTTTTGCATCCGGCGCCAGAGCGGTCCTGTCCGGCATCCATTGGCCGGATGCCCCGGATGCGGCCGCCGAAGCGCAGGCATGGCTGATGCGGCTGCGGGACAGGCCGCTGACCTTGATCGCGCGAGGGGGCGAGGACCGTTGGGGGCGCCTGCCGGTCGATGCCGCGCCGCAGGACGAGCCGACGCTCGATCTTGCCGGAGATCTGATCGATGGCGGCCTCGCGCAGGTCGACGCCGGCGAAAGCGATATCCTGTGCCGGTCCGATTTGCTCGCCCGCGAGGCGCCGGCACGCATGGCCGGCGGCGGCGTCTGGTCGGAGCCTGTGCGCGAGGCGCGCAATGGTGCGGCCTTCGTCGATCTCAACGGGCATTTCGTCGTCGCGCAGGGACATATCCGCTATGTGGGCGAGCGTCCCCGGCGCACCTATCTCGATTTCGGCTCCCGCAGTGATAACGCCCTGAGCGTAACCGTGTCGAAACGCACTTGGCGGATGATGGCCGAGCGTGGTTTGACGAAAACGAATCTGTTGGGGCGCTTCGTTCGGGTCCGGGGCAGGGTCGAGATCTGGCGTGGTCCCATTCTCGACATCGTGAACCCGGATATGATCGAGCTTCCGGAAGGAGAGCAGGCGCTGCGGCGCTGATCGGGAATGAGCGCGGACCAGCCTGAGTCGGCCCGAGCGGGGGCTGCGGCATTGACCGGTCATACGAGCCGGCGCGCCAAGGTGGCGGCCTGCCTCGTCGGGATCGCATGGCTGCTCGCAGGTTGCGCTGCCGATCAGACGGGCGCCGTGCTCACACCGGCTGCGATCACGGTTCCGGCCGAGGCGCCGCGCACGACCGGACGGCGCGTCGCCGATGATGGCGACCATGCCAAGCTCGTCGCCTCGTTCGGCGGCGAGTATCGCGCCCCTGCTGCCTTGCGCTACGTCTCCGACATCACCGACCGTCTTGTGCGTGCCAGCGACCGGCCGGAGGAGCCCTACGTCGTCACGCTGCTCGATTCGCCGATCGTCAACGCATTCGCCCTGCCGAGCGGACGCCTTTATGTGACACGCGGGCTTTTGGCCCTCGCCAATGACGGTTCCGAGGTCGCGGCGGTCCTCGCGCACGAGATCGCGCATGTCAGCCTGCGCCATGCTTCGGCCCGCACCGAGATGGCCCTGCGCTCGCAACTCGTCAGCCGTGTCGTCGCCGACGTGCTCAACGATCCGGCGACCGGCGCGCAGATGGAGAACCAGTCGCGATTCACCCTCGCCCGATTCTCGCGCGATCAGGAATTCGAAGCGGATACGGTCGGCGTGCGGACGCTGGCGCGAGCTGGGTTCGATCCGTTCGGCGCGAGCCGTTTCCTCACCGCGCTCAGCCGGATGCAGGCCTTGAAATCCGGCGGCGGCTCGGCTGGCGAGCCGGATATGCTGTCGACCCATCCGGGTACGGCTGAGCGGATCACGCTCGTCACACGTGCGGCACGGCGCATCGGGGCGCCGGGGCTCGGCACCGACGAGCGCAACCGCTTCCTTTCGGCGATCGACGGTATCGCCTACGGCGACAAGCCTGGTGATGGCATGGTGCGCGGCAAGCGCTTCATCCATCCGGGCCTCGGCATCGCCTTCGACGTGCCGGACGGCTTCACCATCGACAACACGCGCAATGCCGTGCTCGGCACAACCGGCGAGGGCAGCCGCCGCCTGCTCTTCGACCAAGTCGATGGGAATACCGGACGCAGCCTCGAGGACATCCTGAAGGCGACCTGGAACGATGCCATCGATCCCGGCACGATCGAGAACCGCATCGTCGCCGGGCATGCCGGCGTGTTTGCGATCTCGCATGGCCGCGATTGGACCTTCCGCCTTGCGGCGATCCGGGTCGGCGAGAACACCTACCGCATGATCATGGCGGCCAAGGGCGCGACCGATCCTGACGTGCCGTTCCGGCGCTGGGTCGACAGCCTGTCGAGCGTCGATCTGGAAGAAACACGTCAGCTCAAGCCTCTGCGCCTTCAGATCGTCGCGGCCGCTCCCGACGACACGGCAGAATCGCTGGCCGGCCGCATGGTCGTGCCCGACCGCGCGCTCGACCGCTTCCTCGTCCTCAACGGATTAGAGCGCGGCAGCGCCATCAAAGCGGGCCGGAGCTACAAGCTGGTCGCGGAATAGCGCTCGAGTTCTCCATCGAGGGTGCGCAAGACCTCTACCATCGCCGGCCGGAACCTCGGTTCGGCTTGGACGTATTCGAACTCCAGCGCCTGAAGTCGGCTGACTGGCACCGAATTCACGCAACGATCCAGCACTTCACCAAGCAGTACACCGATGGCTCTGACCTCGATCCGCCGATAGGCATCGCCCGCCCGCCTCCCGGCAAAATCGAAGCCGCACCGAAATCGCTCAAGACGGCCCCGCCCTCGGTCCCGTCCCAGAGGAGGTTATGAGCGTAGCGGTCGCCGTGCAGGATGCTGCGCTCGTGCAGATGCGCCGCCGAAACTTGCATTCGGATCGTAGACGTCGCGGCTACAGGTCGGCAGGCTCGGCGGCCCGGCGAGCGGTCGCCACTGCGCCGGCCGCAGGGGCATGACGAGGCCGTCGATGCCAGCGGGATGATCGGCCAGCCGTCCGAGCTCGCCTGCGAGATTCGGGTGAATGCCGGAGGCGAGACAGCCCCCCGATCTCGCGCTCGGGCAAGCCGTCACTGGTCATGGTACCCTTGAACAGTTTTACTGCGACCGGCCGGGCCGCCAGGCCGTCCTCGCGATACGCAATACAGAGCACGATACACGCGGCCCGAAGCGCCCTCCCCCGCATTGGACCGAGTTCGAGTTGCCGCCAGGAGATGCTTGAGCGGGTTGACGGCGACGATTGCTCAACCGGGTTGCCAGCCCAGGAAATCCAGGCGAGCCGCGGCAGCGACACCAGCCAGCTCGGCAGGCTCTCGAACAGATTGGAGGAGAGCCGCAGCAATTCGAGGTCATTTGCTGAAGCGAGGCTTGCCGGACGGGTATTCAGCCGATTCCCCGCCAGCATCAGCTTCTGCAGCAAAGCGCGCGACCAGGCTTTCCGGCAGCGTCTCGATTCGATTGTCGGTGAGGGTGAGCCAGCGCAGGGCCGACGGAAGTGATTCAGCCGGGATATCGCGCACGGACGAGCCGCGGCACCCGATCTGGCTCAAGCTGCGGCAATCGCCGAGCGAGGTCGGCAATCGCTCGAACCGGTTGCCCACGACACCGCCGGGTATGCGCAACGTCGTGGCACCGGCAAGCTCGCCCCGGCGCAACGCCTGAAGCGTGTCGGCGCCGCTCGTCACATCCGCCATCACGCCCCCTTTGAGCCTCGCCCTGCTTGTGTTCGACCCTCCGCCGGATGACGCGCGCGGTGACGGCGCATTACGACGAGGCCCTGCGCCCTTCCGGGCTGCGGATCACGCAGTTCGCCATCCTGCGCACCCTCAGCCGGACGGGTCCCGTCCCGGTAACGCGGCTCGCCAGCGAGGTCGCCATCGACCGTTCCACCATGGGCCGCAATCTCGACCCACTGGAACGGCGCGGCCTCGTGCGCCTCAGTATCGGCGAAACAGACCAGCGCGCACGCATCGTCCATCTCACCGAAGCCGGCGACGCCGCAATCCAGGCGACCTTGCCGTTTTGGCGTGCCGCGCAGGCGGATCTGACGAACCGTCTGCCCGCTGCTGCGCTGCTCGACCTTGCCGATCAACTCGGGCCGAAACGCCAATCCACACCGGCACCCTGAACCCTGCACATCCAGCTGCATCAAGGAGACCATCATGCCGCTCGCCCGTATCGAACTCGCACAAGGCAAATCCGCTGAATATCGTCGCATCATCGGCGAGGTGGTCTACGAGGGCATCATCGGACCGCTCGGCGCTCCAAAGAACGACCGTTTCCAGATCATCTCCGAGCATTCGCCGGAGAATTTCATCTTCGATCCAGAATATCTCGGCATCGCGCGCTCGCCCGATTGCGTGATCATCCAGCTCACCCTGAATGCCGGCCGCAGCCTCGATCAGAAGCGCGCCTTCTACCGGCATGTCGCGGATGGCCTGCATGAGCGGCTCGGGCTGCGCCGCGAGGACGTGTTCATCAACCTCGTCGAGGTCGCAAAGGAGAACTGGTCCTTCGGCAATGGCGAAGCGCAATACGCAAGTTGATCGCACGCGACTTCCCAACGACGTTGCCTCGAGAATGGAATCGCCGGTGTCTCGTCCCTTGCCTCGTCTGCCGGTGATCGGTGGCCTCCATTACGCCTGGATCGTCGCCGGCGTGACCTTCCTCGTGCTGCTCGTCGGAGCCGGAATCCGCGCAACGCCGAGCATCCTGATCGTGCCGCTGGAGCGCGAGTTCGGGTGGTCCAATGCGACGATCAGCGTCGCGATTGCGGTCAACATCTTCCTCTACGGCATGGTCGGGCCTTTCGCGGTGGCGATCATCGAGCGTTTCGGCCTGCGTCGCTCGGTCTGCGGGGCTCTGCTCCTGCTCGCGATCGGTACGGCCTCGACCATCTGGATGCAGGCGCCCTGGCAGATGATCCTGCTGTGGGGCGTGCTCGTCGGTTCCGGCACCGGCATGGTGGCGAACGTCCTCGGCGCAACGATCGCCAGCCGCTGGTTCGTGCGCCATCGCGGCCTCGTGATCGGGCTCCTGACCGCGAGCAGCGCGACCGGCCAGCTCATCTTCCTTCCGCTGCTCGCGAGCCTCGTCACCCATCAGGGCTGGCGCGCCGTCGCGCTCGCTGTCTCGGCTACCGCCTTGGCTCTGCTCCCGCTCGTCTTCCTGCTGATGCGCGACCGACCGAGCGATCTCGGCGTTCCGCGCTATGGCGATACCCAGATCACGCCCCCTGTTGCCAATGGCATGAACCCGGCAAGACGCGCCCTGATCGGACTCGCGGCAGGCCTACGCTCGCGCGATTTCTGGCTGCTGTCGGGCACCTTCTTCATTTGCGGCGCCTCGACCAACGGGCTGATCGGCACCCATCTCGTGCCATCCTGTATCGATCACGGTATTCCCGAAATCACCGCAGCCGGGCTGCTCGCCGCGATGGGCCTGTTCGACCTGATCGGAACCACTGCTTCCGGCTGGCTGACCGACAGGTACGACAGCCGCAAGCTGCTCGCCTGGTATTACGGCCTGCGCGGCCTCTCACTGATCTTTCTCCCCTATGCCTTCGATGGCAGCTTCTATGGGCTGTCACTGTTCGCGCTCTTCTACGGGCTCGATTGGATCGCCACGGTCCCACCCACGGTCAATCTGGCCGGACGCATCTTCGGGGAGGAGAACGCGGCGCTGATGTTCGGCTGGATCGCCGCCGCCCATCAGATCGGCGCGGCATCGGCGGCCTGGGCGGCCGGCTCGATCCGAACCGGGACGGGCGATTACGCGCCGGCGTTCGTCGCGGCCGGCCTGCTCTGCATCGTCGCCGCAGCGATGGCCTTCTTCATCGGCCGATCGCCTCAAAGCGCCGGGATTCCGGATTCCGGTTTCGAGGGCGCGCGAGCCTAACGCGCCGCGCCGCATCTTTCACCATCGGACATCCATCGCTACACCGACGTCCGGAAAGCTTGATGCCCCGCGCCGCAAAGCTATTGTGCGGCCCCGCTGGATGAACCGAGCCCGCTGCGCGTTGCTTCGACCGCGAGGGCTCCGGGCCGCCGAACGAGGTGCTATTGGAAGACGGCGCGGACATTGATCCGAGGGCTCCTGCGATCGCCACCTTATCCGGTGCATCCGAGGTGGCATTTGCGGCAGCCGGCATCGGCCTTGCGGTAATCGCCGAACGCGGGACGCGGCTGCGCGATGCCAATCCCTGCTTGTGCCGCCTGCTCGGCCACTCGCCCGGCTGCCTTTCCGGCAAGGCCTTGGCGACACTGCTCGATGATCCAGAACGGCCGCTCGCATCCGGCATCAGGCGCTGGCGGAAGGCCGACGGCACGCCCGTCGATCTCCGGGCCCGGCTGACCCAGGTGGCATCGGACGGGGAGGACGCGGATACCGTCGCGGTGATCGAGCCGGTGGATGCCGATGAGATGGTCCGCGCCGAGCAGAACCGCGATGCTCTGGCGGCGGCCGGGCTCGGCGAGTGGCAATGGGAGGCCGCGACCGGCCAGGTCATCCTCTCGCGTCGCGCCGGGCAGATCCTCGGTTATCCGCCCGGCCGCTCCGCAATGTGGGACGTCATACGCGAGGGCTTATCGGCCGAGGACATGGACCGTAGCCGCGGCGCGATCGTGACGGCGATCCGCCAACGCTCTGCCTGGGAATTCGAGAGCCAGTTCACGCGCCGCGCCGATGGTGCGGTCATCATGATCGGCGTGCGCGGCGAGCCGACACATTCCGACGGCTCGGTGTCCGGCATGGTCGGCGTCGTCCAGGATCTGACCACCCGCGTCGCGGCGCGCAAGGCCTTGCAGGACAGCGAACAGCGCCTGCGCGTGGCGACCTCGCTCGCCGCGCTCGGCATCTTCGAATGGCATCTGCTCGAGGATTCCGCGATCTGGGAAAACGACCGGATGTTCGAGATCTTCGGCATCCGGCCGGAAGACGGCGCCGTCACCAAGGCCGAATTCCTCGACACGATTCTCCATTTCGAAGACCGCAAGGATTTCCGGCGCGCGATCTCGACCGCCCTTCGCGAGGACCGGATTCTGCGGGCTTCCGGCCGCATCCGTCGGCGCGATGACGGCGTCTGGCGCATGATCGAGATGGCGGGACGTTTCGAGCGCGACGCGCCCGGCCGGATGCCACGGCGGCTGATCGGCGTCGTCGCGGACGTTACCGAGCGCCGGCAGGCCCAGGAACGCCAGAGCCTGCTGATCCGCGAGTTGCATCACCGGGTCAAGAACACGCTCGCCACCGTCCAGGCGATCGTCGGCTCGACGGCGCGCTCCTCGACCAGCATCGACAGTTTCTACGATGCCTTCGTGGGACGCATCAAATCGCTCTCGCACACGCATTCGGTGCTCACCGAGGATACCTGGCAGACGGCCAGTCTCCAGGATCTGCTCGTCAACGAATTGCGCCCCTATACCGACGACGAGGATGACGGGACGCTCGACGGGCGTATCTCGCTCGCGGGACCGGCGGTGGATCTGCCTTCGGAGGTCGCGGTGCCGATCGGGATGGCGATCCACGAATTGACCACCAACGCCGCCAAATACGGCGCGCTCTCGACGCGCCAGGGCCGCGTCAACGTCGCGTGGGAGATCGTTCCAGGGGGAGAAGCCGGCACGTTGCGCTTCGAATGGCGCGAGAGCCTGGGCCCACCCGTCTTCCCGCCCTCGCGCCAGGGATTCGGTTCGCGCCTGCTGCAGCGGGTCCTGACCACCCAGGTTCAGGCGGAAGTCCGCACGGCCTACGCGCCGGAAGGCTTCCGGCTGATGATGCGGGCGCCACTGCCCGCGCGCAACGCTGCGCTCAATCCGCTGGTTTGAGTTCCCTCACGTCACGGCGGAATGCCCGTGTCAGCGCTCAGGCTGCGCCGCGGGCGTTCTCTCCTCCCGTGGCGACGAACTGCTTGAGTTCGTCAAGCGAGTTGAAGCTGAAGCGGCCGCGCGGCGTGTCGGCTTCGATCGTGCCGTTCGAATACATCACGTAGGTGTTGCCGCCCGAGGAATGCGTCCCAACCACTTGTGGCTCGGCTTCTGCGGTCTCGACTGCCGCCTCTTCGGATTTCGGAGCTTCGTCGAGGGAAGGTCGCAGACCGAGCGATTCCGCATCTGTGCTCGCTGCCGGTGGCGGCGGATCGACTTCGGCAGACCCGGACTCGTCGCCTTTTTCCCGCACAGGGGACGGTTCCGGCAGGGGCTTGGCGACCAGCGCCGGCTCTTCGGCAGGCGGCAGCAGATCGGCAGGCGGCAGCAGGTCGGGGAGCGGCGGCTGTATCTCGTCGGCTCGATCGTCGAATGCCGATATGTCCTTGGCTGGGCCTAAGGCGGCGGGTGAATCCACCACTTCCGCGAGTGCGGCCATCGGAACGGCGGCACCGGCAATGTCGACCCGGGTCGACGGCGCAGTCCGTGGCGTCTCCGCGAAGGTGTGCTCGCCGCCCAGCTCCACGGAATACGCATCGCGCTCACCGAACCCCGACACCGGCATCGCGCCGATCGTCGCCGCAATCGTCTCCGCGCTGCGCTTCAACTGCAGAATCACCGCGGTCAATCCGAGCAGGACGATCCCGGCCGAGGCGGCCGTGGTGCCGCTGATCACCATGGACAGCCCGCTTTCCAGCCGGACATAGGGAAAGCCCTGGACCACGGCGGCGACGCCACCGACGATCAAGACGAGACTGAGCGCAAACAGCGCGACGACCATGGTGCACTCGAACAGGTGCCGCGAGCCTGGAGCCGCGACGCATCAGGGGCCGCGACGATAAGCCTCTGGCCCGCATTTGCAAAATCCGATGTCGAGCTTAGCTGTGCGCAAGCGCACATCGGCGATGCTGCGAGAATATCTCCTAGCGTGGCATCTGCCTTGCGCCAAAGGCACGCAACCGGCGTTGCCGAGTGGTGGCCGGTGCCATAGCTACCCCGGTAACGGCTCAACGGCATGCGCCCCGCCTGCCGCCGGGTCCGACCGAGACGGAGACGTTTTCATGACCTTGACGCTGCCCGAACTGCCCTATGCCTACGACGCGCTCGGGCCTTACATGTCGAAGGAAACCCTCGAGTACCATCACGACAAGCACCACAAGGCCTATGTCGATACGGGCAACAAGCTGCTCGAGGGGACCGACCTCGAGGGCAAGAGCCTCGAGGAGATCGTCAAGGCCTCGTTCGGGAAGAACCAGCCGCTCTTCAACAACGCCGCCCAGGCCTACAACCACACCCATTTCTGGAACTGGATGAAGCCGAAGGGCGGCGGCGCTCCGCCGGCCGCGCTCGCCAAGAAGATCGACGAGGAACTCGGCGGCTATGAGAAGTTCAAGGCCGATTTCATCCAGGCCGGCATCGGCCAGTTCGGCTCGGGCTGGGCCTGGCTCGCGCTCAAGGACGGCAAGCTGGTGATCCAGAAGACGCCGAACGGCGAGAACCCGCTCGTCCATGGCGCCACGCCTTTGCTCGGCGTCGATGTCTGGGAGCATTCCTACTACATCGACTACCGCAACCGGCGGCCCGACTACCTCAAGGCTTTCGTCGAGAACCTCGTGAACTGGGAATATGTCGAGAAGCTCTACGGCGAGGCGAAGGCCTGAGAGAGGTCCGACGTAGATCGTGCGATGGATCGGCCGTCCGATCCTCTCCCCTCATCTTGAAGAGCCCCTTGCATCTGCAAGGGGCCTCGAAGGAGCCTCCAGAATCCACTGTGATCCCTGGAAACCTCCTTCGAGGCCTCCGCTTCGCTGCAGCACCTCAGGATGAGGAAGTGAGTGGGCTTAGGGCGGATCGAACCGCTGCACAGTCTCTCGAAAGAAGCGCTCGGCCGCCTTGCGCGAGGCCGGATCGATCGTGGTCGGGCGATCGCCGAACGCCTTGCGGGCCAGCCTGAATTCCTCATCGATGAACTGCGCGAGCGGGCCGGGAAACGGCGCCGTGCCGAGTTCGCGCGTCTGGGCCTTGCGGGCGAGAAGCGCATCAGTCAGCGCGCGCACCTCGGGGGGCGGCTCGCACTGATCCATCAGCGTCGGAAAATGCATCGGCGCAACCGCCTCGCTCGGGTTGAGGCGCAGCCAGCGCAAAGCCGCGGCCGGACGCAGGATGTAAAAAATCCGCTTCTGCGCGATGTCCCCGCCTGAGCCGACATGCTTGAGCCACTGTGCCTCGCCGAGGCGCCGATAGTGCCAGGCGACCCGCTCGCGTGTGGCCACTTCACCGGCCAGAGCCAGCATCTCGCTGCGGAACCGCGCCTGCCCGCGATAGACGATCGGTGAGGTCAGCCACTCGATGATGACGGCATTGCCCTTCACGAGCAGTTGCAGGGCCTTACCGAGATCCCAGCCATTGACGTCGAGTTCGCCTTCGATCGGCGTCTCGATGACGTCGCGCCGACGCCATGGCGTCAGGTACTCGGCAAGTGGGCGCACGAAGACGAAACGGCAATCGTAATCGCTGTCGAGCGAGGGGAACCCCCAGGCCCTGCTGCCACTCTCGACGGCGAGCGCGAGGGAGACGCGGTGCTCCGTCCTGATGTCGTCGAGGCGGCGATCTATCGCGGCGACGGTCTCGGCATCCATGCCCGAAGCGATCGATCGGAGATCTGAAGCAGGCGTCACGGGTTGGTTCCTCGGTGCGGCGACAGCCATCCGCGAGGGATCGCGATCGCGCAAGCGCCGCTGCTTCACTTGAGCTCCCGGCCGAAACCGGCTTTGGATGCGCCGCGCCGGATCGGAGCCCCATTTCGATGATGTCCCACGAAGACTCGTCCCTCCCCCCTCTGCGGGGGAGGGTGGCCCTCGCGTCAGCGAGGGTCGGGAGAGGGGAGCGCTGCCATTTCCGGAAGAATCTGAGCCGTCCCCTCTCCCGCCCGCTCCGCAGGCACCCTCCCCCGCCCAGAACGGGCCTGCCCGATCTGGGCAGTCCGATGCGGAACTCGGGCAGGCCCGAGTTCCGTTGGGGGGAGGGTAACCGCGGCATGGCGCAATGATCCGCTCGATCCTCTCGGTCGGTGGCTGGACGCTGGTCTCGCGCGTCACCGGCTTCGCGCGGGACGTGGTGATGGCCGCCGTGATGGGCGCCGGGCCGATCGCCGACGCCTTCGTCGTCGCCTTCCGCCTGCCGAACCACTTTCGGGCGATCTTCGGCGAAGGCGCCTTCAACACGGCCTTTGTGCCGGCCTATGCGCGGCTGGAAGAGGCCGGAGAGGACGGCGCAGCAAAGCGCTTCGCCGACCGCATCTTCGTCTTGATGCTCATCGTGCAGCTGGTGCTGCTTGCGCTGGCGTGGCCCGCGATGCCTTGGGTGGTGCGAGCGCTTGCGCCCGGCTTCTCCGATGATCCCGAGCGGTTTGCGCTCGCGGTGTCGCTGACCCGGATCACCTTCCCCTATCTGCTCTTCATGACGCTGGTGACGCTGCTTTCCGGCATCCTGAATGCCCATCGGCATTTCGCGGCGGCAGCCGGAGCGCCGATTCTCCTGAATCTCGCGATGCTCGTCGCCCTGCCGCTCGCATTCCTGTTCCCGAACGCAGGTTATGCCGCCGCCTGGGGCGTCACCGTCTCCGGAGTTCTTCAATTCGCCCTGGTCTGGCTGGCCTGCCGGCGCGGCGGGTTCGCGCCGGGACCGATCCGCCCGACCCTGCGCGATCCCGACATGCTGCGCTTCTTCAAGGTGCTGGGGCCGGCGGTGATCGGCTCGGCCGGCTTCCAGATAGCGGCCTTCGCCGACACCATCATCGCCAGCCTGCTGCCGGTCGGCGCGGTTTCGGCGCTCTACTATGCCGATCGGCTCTATCAACTGCCCTTCGGCGTCATCGCCATCGCGGCCGGCACCGTTCTGCTGCCGGAAATGAGCCGCCGTCTGGCAGCCGGAGACGAGGCCGGGGCCCATGCGGCCCAGAACCGCGCGGCCGGCTTCTCGCTCGCCCTCTCCGCCCCCTTCGCCATCGCCTTCCTGACGCTGCCGGGGCTGATCATGACGGCGATGTTCCAGCGCGGCGCCTTCTCTGCAGAGGATGCGCAGCGCGCCGCCTCCGTGCTCGCGGCCTACGGCCTGGCTTTGCCGGCAGTCGTGCTGGTGCGCAGCGCGGTGGCGAGCTTCTATGCCCGACAGGATACGGTGACGCCGCTGATCGCATCGCTCACCGGCATCGCCGTCAATGTCGGACTGAAGCTTGTTCTGACCGGCCCCTATGGCGTGACCGGCCTCGCCATCGCGACCGCGGTCGGCCAATGGATCAACCTCGCTCTGCTTTACGGCCTCGCTTTGCGCCGAGGTTGGACGGCGCCGGGACGCACGCTCTGGATCACAGTCGCGGCGGTGGTGTTGGCCTGCGGGCTCCTCTCGGTGATCGCGCTGTTCGGCCAGCCTCTCGCGGAAAATCTGGTGCCGCCGCTGCCGCGATTCCGCGAGATCGTCGTCCTGGCGGTGATCGGGCTTGCCGGCGCGATCGGCTATTGCGGGGCATTGGTCGCCGTGCTCGCAGCCTTCGGGGTGCGGCCCCGGCGGGTGTGACGCGAGCCGGCCAACAAGGGTTGGATATTTCGGTCCCGACCGGTGCCTGCCGCCTACCCTCGCGCCCGCCCGCCGAGCGAGGCCGGCTGGCCCGGCAGGCCGAGCTTGTAGCCGGTATCGACGATGCCATCGCCCTCGACGCGAAAGACCTGCAGGTTCCGGTCGTTGTAGTTGGCGAGATAGACGTAGCGGCCAGAGGGCGAGAACAGGACGCCGCGCGGCAAGGCGCCAGCCTCGGCTTCGCCCACATAGCGGACCCCTCCGCCTTGATCGATCGCGAGCAGCACGGCGCGGCCCTTCTGAGTGTATTCCGGGTTCGCTTTCGGGGCGGCCGATCCACGCACCACCGAGACAACCGCGTGGCGCCCGTCCGGTGCGATGTCGAGCGCGACCGGCGTGTCGCCGATACCGAGCCAGTCGATCACTTTCGGCGGGTCGCTGCTCGCGGCGATCACGCTGATGCTGTCGACGTGACCATCGCTCGGGCTCGGGCCGCTGTTGACGCTTAAGCCCAGCTTGGCATCGGGTGTCACTCCAATGTCGGAGACGCCGCTCCCGACCGGTATGTCCAGCTTCGGATCATAGGAGATATTGGGACCATCGATCGCGAGAACGCCGACTTTGCCGGCAATGTTCTTGGCGACGAAGGCCCGGCGTCCATCCGGCGAGAAGGTCACGGCGGCTACTTCGTCGCCGAGTTCGACCGTGCCGATCACCGAAACTGTGCTCTCGGCGATTGTCAGGACGGTGACGCTTCCATCCTCCCGGTTGGCGACGAGCGCAAGATCGCCGGCGCCGTTGATCGCAAGGCCCGAAGGCCGACGCCCGACCTTGAGAGTCGCGGCGGCACTTGGAGGAGCCGCCGTCATGTCGATCACATGCAGTCTATCGTCGGACTGCACGGTCCAGGCGCCGTCTTGGGCTTCTCCGTCCCGGCGCATCGTCACCGAACTGGCGAGGAGGCCGAGCCGGCCGTCGGGCGTTATCTGAAGATTGGTCGTCGGCCCGTTGACGGAATTGTCGAGTTGCAATGTGTCGATGACCTGCGGATGCGCCTCGTCGCTGATATCGACGAAGGCCAGCGCATCCCTGCCATTCGGGCCGTTCCTGACGCCCTCGGGCCCATAGAAGGTTTTGCCGTCGAGGCCGACAAGGATGAAGGCAGGCGCCCGAGCGCCGTAGGCGGGCGCAATCGCCGCGATCAGGCTCGAAGCCAGAAATGCCGCATACGCAATTCGTCGCATCCGGTGCGCCTCCCGCCATTGTGGGTAACTTGGTCCTTGGCTTCGCCGCTCGGATTTCGAGAGCCGCATTGCCGGATTGTTAAGCACCTTGGCGCCTAGCTCTCTCGCACGAACCACGGGAGAAAAGCGACCATGCGTGCTTCCCAAAGCCTCGGACTCGTTCAACAGGGATGTCGCGCCGCTCTGGTCGGCGCCCTGCTTCTGGCAGCGACCGGCTCGGCCAGCGCCGGCGGTGCGGGAGCCGTTCTCGGCGGCGCCGCGCTCGGCATGCTCGGCGGCGTCGCTCTCGGCAGCGCCTTGGCCGCGCCGCCGCCCCCTCCCCCCTATTACCGTCCGCGCCCGGTCTATGTGGAAGCTCCGGGCCCGGTCTATGTCCGTCCGGCGCCGGGACCGATCTGCCATTTCGAGCGGCGCAAGGCCTGGCTCAACGACATCGAGTTCACCTATCGCCGCGTCGAGGTCTGCGAATAGGCCATTGCCGCGCCCGGGTGAGAGCGCCCGCTGAGGCGCTCTTTTTCTTTTCCGTCAACTGCTGATGACCGCCCTCTTCGTCATCCGCGATGAGGCGCGCAGCACGAGGGCACCGGCGAGGGCCGACAACAGCGAGCCGCCGAGCACGCCGAGCTTGGTCTCGGTCCCATGCAGCCCGTTCGTGAAGGCGAGGCCGCCGATGAACAGGCTCATCGTGAAGCCGATGCCGCACAACAGGGCGATGCCGTAAATCTGCGCCCAGTTCGCGCCGGAGGGCTTTCGTGCGATGCCCGCCGCCACGGCGAGGCGGACACTGGCAAAGATGCCAACCTGCTTGCCGAGAAACAGGCCGAGAGCGACACCGAGCGTCACCGGATCGACGAGCGCCTCGGCCGGCAATCCGATTACCCGCACGCCGGCATTGGCGAAGCCGAAGATCGGCACGATCGCAAAGGCGACCCACGGGCTCAAGGCGTGCTCTAGCCGGTGCAGCGGTGAGGTCTCGTCCTCCGGCCGTCCCGGGCTCGGCCGGATCGGTATGAACAGCGCGAGCAGCACGCCGGCGACCGTCGCATGGACGCCCGATCGCAGGACGAAGACCCAGAGCGCCAGGCCGAGCAGCAAGTACGGACTGAGAGCGCGGATTCCAGCCCGGTTCAGGATCAGCAGGACGAGGAGAACCCCGCCTCCGGCCATGAGCATGACCGTATCGAGCGTGCCGGTATAGAACAACGCAATGATGAGGACGGCGCCGAGATCGTCGACGATCGCCACCGCCGCGAGAAAGATCTTTAGCGAGACGGGCACGCGGGAGCCGAGCAAGGCGAGCACACCCAGTGCGAAGGCGATGTCGGTCGCGGCCGGAATCGCCCAGCCTCGCACAGTGTCGCTGCCCGCGTTGAAAGCGAAGTAGACGAGCGCCGGCACAGCCATGCCCGCGGCGGCGGCAACGCCCGGCAGCACACGGTCCGGCCAGGTCCGCAAGGCTCCATCGAGCGCCTCGCGCTTAATCTCCAATCCGACCAGCAGGAAGAACACGGCCATCAGGCCGTCATTGATCCAGTGCTGGAGGCTCAACGGGCCGAGATACTTGTGCAGGGCCTTTTCATAGGTCTCCGCCAGGGGCGAATTCGCCACGATTAGCGCAGCGAAAGCGGCGGCCATGAGGACGAGGCCACCGGCCGCCTCGTGCGCGAGGAAGGCACGCAGGGCGGAAAGCGGGCGGCGCATGAGTTTCGGCTTGGAGGCGGGGTCGTTCGGCTGAGTCTGCATCAGGCCCTTACGGCTGCGATTCGAAGTCGATTTGCTTTGGGCGTCATGCTCCCCCACCTTCCTGAGGCTCCGCCTAAGGAGTCTCAGGCCTTTTCGGCGGCCGGGGGCAAGTTGCGGCGAATCTCTTAAGGCGCGGGATCGGCTGGGAAAGTGGTTCCCATCCTGAAGGCGTAGCCGCAAGGGAGGGCGTAAGCTTGCCATGACCCGCCGACGGATGCAGGCCTCCCCGCTGATCGCCTCATGGGCGCAGCAAGCCCGTCATGGGAAGAATCGAGCCGCCCTTCGGGCACTCCGCTCAAATCGGCATGCCGCTGCTGCAGAATACTGCCGATCTTCAGCCGGCATTTACAAGCAGATCGTCTATTATAGATTTCTGCATGACAGATTTATGACTTGATTTGTACTTTAGTCAATTCTCATCGATCGAGACTAGAATGCAACAAAGGTTATAATCCGTAATATAAAACATTTTTATTACGTCTTTTATCTTCTGATTATCGATGTTAGCGCACAATGCATGAGCTATGCTTTTGCATTACTCGCGATCGCGCTGCCGCTTCGCCCGAGAAGAGCTTCGGCACCGATCCGAACGGGGCGCGGCGCTCCCGCCCTCGGGCGAGGCGCGATTCACCCGCAAGTCATCGCGGCCGACGCGCCGCCCTTCCCCTGAGCGGCTCAGGTAGCGCGGAACGAACTGTCTGCAGCCCTCGCGCGGCGCAGCTGGGCCGTCCCCGCCTCTGAACACCCCACGACATTCATGGACGAGGCAGCGTGGCGCGAAAGCGCGCCGGACGCAGCGTCGAGCCATGCCCGCAATCTACTCATCCAAGGATTACGAGCGATGAAACGGCGAATATTGTCGACGACACTTGGTGCGAGTGTGCTGGCCCTGCCCTGGACTCAGGCTCAAGCCCAGTCGGTCGCCGAATTGCAGCGGCAGATCAACGAGCTCAAGGCGATGGTGCACACGCTGAAGGCCGAGCGCAAAAACTCGGGCCCTTCCCACCCGCCTCGCTCCTCGACACCGATTGCGCACAGGGAATCCGGCTCGAGCCTGAAAGCTGACAAGACCGTTCAAACTGCCTCGGCAGCGCCGGCAGAAGCGCCCCGCCCCAAGCCCTGGTACGAGCAGATGTCGCTGCGCGGCTACACGCAGCTGCGCGGCAACGAGTTCCTCTCGGGGGACCGCACCGCGCCGAACGGCTTCTCGCGGCTGCGCTCGGTCCATGACGGCGGCATCACGGACAAGAACAACTTCACCTTCCGGCGTGTCCGCCTCATCCTGCAGGGCAATATCCACGAGCGCGTCTTCATCTACCTGCAGAACGACTTCGCCGTCGCGGTCGGAAACCAGACTTCCGGGGAGCAGCGCCAGCATTATACGCAATTGCGCGACGCCTATGCCGATGTGTTCCTCGATGAAGAGCGCAGCGCGAAGATCCGGTTCGGCCAGCAGAAGGTCCCCTATGGCTGGGAGAATCTGCAATCCTCGCAGAACCGCCTGACGCTCGATCGCAGCGATGCGATCAACAGCGCGGTGCCCGGCGAGCGCGATATCGGCATGACGGCCTACTACACGCCGCCCCATGTCCAGCGCATCTGGGACCGCCTCCAGAAGGGTGGCCAAAAGCTGTTCGGCAATTACGGCGCCTTCGGCGTCGGCATCTACAATGGCCAGACCATCAACCGCATCGAGAAGAGCAACGACCTGATGACGGTCGCGATGGCAACATGGCCGTTCGAACTCGACGGATTCGGCGAGATGTGGCGAGGCCAGGTCCTCGAACTCGGCGGCTCGGCCTATCGCAACGAATTCCAGCCGGAGATCCGCGCGGGAGGGGTCAGCGCGCGCTCCTTCGAGGATCAGCGCGTCGGGGTTCACGCCATCCTTTATCCGCAGCCTTTCGGCCTGCAGGGCGAATGGAACTGGGGCACCGGCCCCGAATGGGATCCCGTGCGCCAGGCGATCGAGAGCAAGCCGCTCGGCGGCGGCTATGTCCAGGCGATGTACAAGGTCGACGACTCCTTTGTCGGCCCCTTCATGCCCTATGCGCGCTGGCAAACCTATCGCGGCGGCTGGAAGGTCGGGGTGAATGCGCCCCGACTGGAGACGGACGAGTTCGAACTCGGCATCGAATTCATCCCGATCAAGCCGGTCGAGTTGACCCTGGCCTATGCCCGCATGAAGCGCCGCGAGGCCGACGAACGCCGCATGGGCCAGGCGGAGGGCGATCTGTTCCGGGCGCAGTTGCAGATCAACTATTGAGGAAGGCTCGGGTATTCCTCGCCCCTTGGGCGAGGGGGACCGCGCGAAGCGTGGTGGAGTGGGCAGGACACGCTGACATCGGCGATGTCGGCGCTGCCCCCTCCGTCCGCTTCGCGGCCACCTCCCCCAAAGGTGGAGGAATGGCGTCAGCTTTGAATCCGGCTTACCTGCCGCCCCTCACGATCCCTGCCCCATCGCGGCATTGATCAACAGCCGCGCATCCTCGCTCGCCCAATCGGCCGGGCCCTTGACAACTCCGATCTCGCAACCGGCGCCGTCGATCAGCAGGGTCGTCGGCAAGCCGACCGCGCCGGAATGGCTCTGGATCGCCGGCAGCACCCGCCCGGCCGGATCGCTGTAATAGGCGAGGTGGTCGATGCGGTTGTCCTTGAGCCAGATCGGCGGCTTGTCGAGGTTGCGCGTATCGACATTGATCGCGACCACCTCGAAATCCTTGCCCCCGCGCTCGGCCTGAAGTGTGTTCAACGCCGGCATCTCGGCCTTGCAGGGCGCGCACCAGGTCGCCCAGAGATTGACGAGCCGCATCCGGCCCTTCAGCGCGTCGAGCCCGGTCTCGGCGCCGTCCGGTCCCTTGAAGGCGACATTCGGCACCGGGCGCGGAGCTTGCGAGACGTCGAAGGCGGCGACCTCGCCGCGGGCGAAGGGCGCGACGCGGCGCACCGTCTCGGCGGAAGCGGCGCAGGGCGCGGGACTCCTCAAGGCCGCGAGGTTGCCGAGGTTCTGCCCCCCGTATAGGGCAAGGCCGCCAAGAGCGAGGACGGCGAGCACGCCGACGAGCATACGGGTTTTCGGCGGGATCATCACAGGACCTCGGCTGGTTTGCCCGGGTCTACGCATGCGGATGGCGGGAAGGTTTCAGACGGCATGAGCAACCGGATGTGGGGCGGGCGCTTCGCGAGCGGCCCCGCCGAGATCATGGAGGAGATCAACGCCTCGATCGGCTTCGACAAGCGGCTCGCCCCCCAGGACATACGCGGCTCGCTGGCGCATGTCGCGATGCTGGGCAAGGCCGGGATCCTGCCAGGGGAGGATGTGGCAGCGATCGAGGCCGGGCTCAAGGCCGTCGAGGCGGAGATCGCCGAGGGTCGTTTCCAGTTCCGGCGAGAGCTCGAAGACATCCACATGTCGGTCGAGAGCCGGCTGACCGAGATCGTCGGCCCGGGCGCCGGAAGGCTGCATACGGCACGCTCGCGCAACGATCAGGTCGCCACCGACATGAAATTGTGGGTACGCGACACGCTCGACAGCCTCGATGCCCAGGCCGCCGATCTGCAGCGGGCGCTTGCGGAGACGGCCCTGAAGCATGCCGAGACGGTGATGCCCGGCTTCACGCATCTGCAATCGGCCCAGCCCGTCACCTTCGGCCATCATTGCCTCGCCTATGTCGAGATGCTTTCGCGAGATCGCGGCCGCTTCGCCGACGCGCGCAAGCGGCTCAACGAATGCCCGCTCGGCGCGGCCGCGCTTGCCGGCACCTCCTTCCCGATCGACCGGCACGAAACGGCTGAAAAACTCGGCTTCGACCGGCCGACCGCCAATTCGCTCGATTCCGTCGCCGACCGCGATTTCGCGCTGGAATCGCTCGCCGCCGCCTCGATCTGCGCGGTGCATCTCTCACGCTTTGCCGAAGAACTCGTCGTCTGGACCTCGGCCCAGTTCGGCTTTGTGAAGCTGTCGGACAGCTTCACCACCGGCTCGTCGATCATGCCGCAGAAGCGCAACCCGGATGCGGCCGAATTGGTACGCGCCAAATCCGGGCGGATCATCGGCGCGCTGACCGGCCTGCTCATCGTGATGAAGGGCCTGCCGCTCGCCTATTCGAAGGACATGCAGGAGGACAAGGAAGGCACCTTCGATGCCCTGCAATCGCTCTCGCTGTGCTTGGCCGCGATGGCAGGCATGGTGCGCGATCTCGAGCCGGTGCCGCAGAGGCTGAAGAAGGCGGCCGGTTCCGGCTATGCCACCGCGACCGATCTCGCGGATTGGCTGGTGCGGGAACTCGGCATGCCCTTCCGCGAGGCCCACCACGTCACCGGGCGGATCGTTGGGCTCGCCTCCGCTCAGGGGATCGGGCTGGAGGAGCTTTCTCTCGCGGCGATGCAGGAGGTGGAGCCGCGCATCACGCAAGCCGTCTACGCCGTGCTCGGCGTCGAGAATTCGGTGGCGAGCCGCACCAGCTATGGCGGCACCGCTCCGTCCAATGTGCGTGCGCAAGCCGAACGCTGGCTTGCACAGCTCGGTGCTCCTGCGACGTGAAGACATGCATCCTTTTTCGCCTGAGACCGTTTCGTTCACGGTCCAGCTAGGTTGCATTCGCTAGGCCTTGCTCCGGACCCTTCGGAGACCGTCCCATGGCCGTTGTTGAGAGTTGGATTACGCCGGAAGAGACGCCGGCTCTTGCCGAGGCCGCAACCTTCGTCATCGAGGAACGCCTGAACCGCCTGAGCCCCACCGAGCGGGCGGCTTACTGGCACTCCGTGCGCAAATGCTACAACACCCCCTATAACGACCCGGCGCCGCGCTCCGTGAAGCTCCCCGTCGCCAATCGTGCCTTCGAGGCCGATTCGGCTGCTCGCGCTTCCGCAATGCTGAAATCCGGCATTCAAGCGGCCTGACGACCCGCAGCAGGGCTTTTGATCGCACGTGCCGATCTCGGGCAGATGCCATGGCCCGATGACGTTGCCGTGAGAGACGACCAGCCGCACCGGCGCGCTTTCGGGCGTTGCCATAAAATCGGACAGGTTGCGCGCATTCGGTCGGCTTGCCCGAATCCCAGGAAGAACTCGATGGTCAGCGTTTCGCGTGCGGTACCCGCCGGATTCCTCGCTTGCGTTCCGGTGTTGCTGCTCGCCCTTGCCGGAACCTTGGCCTCCGCTCCACGCACACCCGCCTTCGCTCAGGAAGCGGCGGGGACCGAGGCCGCCGATCCCCCTTCGGAAAGCGGCCGGCGTGGACGTCGCGGCAGAAGCCAGCGCAAGCCGGCCACGCCGCCCGGCATGCAACAGGCGGCGCCGCTCGTGACCTACGGCGACTGGAACGTTTTCACCCATGGACAGGGCAAGTCCAAGGTCTGCTACGCGATCGCGCAGCCACAGAGCCGCACACCGAAGACGCTGGCTCGCGATACCGGCTTCCTGTTCGTGACGGTGCGCAAAGGCGACAGCAACCCGAACGAGATCGCGGTATCCTTCGGGTTCAAGCCGAAGCCGTCGGCCGGCCAGACCAAGCCGGGGGCCGCCCCGGCTGCAAGCGACCCGTATCTCGCGATCGGCGGCACGCGTTTCGGTCTCGTCGTGAAGGACGAGAATGCCTGGGTGCAGAACCAGGCCGAGGAGTCGCGGATCGTCACGGAAATGAGCCGCGCCCAGACCGCAACGGTCCGGACGATTTCCTCACGCGGCAGCACGACGAGCGACGATTATGCGCTGGGCGGTTTCTCCGAAGCGCTGAAACGGACGCGCGAGGAGTGCAAATAGCTCTCGGCTGAACCTGACGGGTAGCGATTGCGAGTTCTGCCGCGGCGCTGAGATGCGCCTCACGGCGTTGGACGACGCGACTGGCACCCGACATTCGCTTGCGCTCACCAATCGACCGCGTCGTAAGTCGTGACCTGACCGCGGAAGCGATGTCAGCGGCTTTTGATGTCGGGCGACCTTACGGCTCAGCTGGCGACGCGCGCACGCGCCATGCTGTGACGGAGCCCCGAATCGCCACCGCGCTTGCGCTCCCGTGCCACGCGCGCAGCCTGTTCGACGCTGCGGAACAGCGTGCCGTCGAGCGCATCGAAGCTGCGCTCCGACGAATAGAAGCGGACACCACCACGTTCCGGCACGGCGATACCGGCCGTGAGGTCACCGACCTCGATGACGCGCGCCGTCAGGTTCTCGGGCAGGGAAAGGTCGACGATCTTGTCGAAAGACTCGTCGCGGATGGGGGCTGGCAGGGACGACATGGGACGCAAAACTCCGAAGGCTGCGATGGGTTGTGCAGGGGGTGCGAGAGGAATGTTGGGAGCGGGCAATCCCGCCTGCCTCAGTCGCGACAACAAAATTGCAGCCGTTGGGAATATTGATTGATTGAATTCGTGAGCGACTCAAGAAACACGACAAGTCCTCCTGCGGATGAAGGACCACGAAGCGCAAGCGCATCGTGATGCTTTAGCGTTTGATGACGCGGCGCAAGCTATCCACTCAAATCACCGCGGTGCGACCACATGCACACAACCTTGTAATATTCGCTCAGGTTCCATCGGTCAACAAAATGTTCTTTTGAATTTGAGCAAGAATAGAGAAGAGCCCAAACCCACCACTGCTCCGGCCGAGACCATTTTGCCATTGCTGCCGCGGGCCTGGAGCAGAAGATGCCCCTTCGACCGAGCAAGAACCATGCCCATGCGGCGATCAGCCGCCCATGGCGGCCGGGTCAGCGACCCTCTCTGGACAGCGAGGAGCAGCGAGCACGGTGCCGAGGTCGCCAAAGTGCTGAAACATCCGCTCCGCACCGGCTTCGGCGAGGACACCGCCTTCGCGATTCTGCTGCCAATGGCCGCCGCCGGTGAAGCCGACGACCCGCATTCCAGCCGCCTTGGCGGCCAAGACCCCCGGCACGCTGTCCTCGATCACCAGACAACGGCGTGGCTCGGTGCCCATGCAGGAGGCGGCATGAAGGAACAGGTCGGGGAACGGCTTTCCGCGCGCCACCGCGCTGGAGGAAAACAGCCGCCCTTCGAAAAAGGGCAACAGGCCGGTCAGGCCCGGGCTGTGGCGCAACCGCACGGGATCGCTGCTCGAGGCGACGCAACTCGGAATGTCGAGCCCGTCCAGGGCCGCCACGACACCGTCCATCGCGGCAAGCCCGGCATCGAAGGCCGCAAGCGTCTCCGCCTTGATCGATGGGACGAAATCCTCGGGGATCGCCACGGCGTAATGTCGCGTCACCAGATCCATGACCGAGGTCATCGCCATGCCGGCAAATCGCCTGCGGACGATATCGACGTTGATCGGGACGCCGATCCGATTGAGGCCCGCCGTGAGGATCGCGAGGCTGATCGGCTCGCTGTCGACGAGCACCCCGTCGCAATCGAAGATCACGAGTGAGGGCCGGTCGTCAGCATCGGGCGCCACAGGCACGAGGGCTGCCTGTTCGTCCGTTGCTTTACAGGCGGGCATGGCTGTCCTTAGGGGTTGTGCCGGCCCTCGGGTCGACGGAAGCGCATGCATCCGGCGGCCCGATGCGGCCGATGCCGTCGTGGGACAAAGCATGCTTCGCTCCATCGCCAGCTTTCTCGGGCTGCCGTTCCTGTGCCGGGTTCTCGGGTTCCTGATCCTGGCCTTCGCTTTCGTGCAGGTGGTCTATGACGGGGCCCGCTCGATCGCCAACAACGCGCTGCGGATCACCTCGGTCAACGACCTGCTGGTGATGCTCCTGAACGACAAGGCCAATACCGTCCAGGATTCGGTCGGACACATTGCGCCCTGGCTATGGACCATCCTCGTCGCGCCGCTGACGGTGGCGCCAGCGGCCCTGGTCGGCCTGGTGCTCGGCACGGTACTTCTCTGGCTCGGCCAACCCGGCCGCGAGCCGATCGGCTTCCTGACACAGCCCTGATCGCCAGGACCGGCATCGCCAGGACCGGCCCGCTCGGTTACAGCCTGCCTGGTACAGATTGCCCGAAAAGCGCCAGGACCTTCTCCCAAATTCTAGCCGATCCCTCCTCGGACCTTGCTCGACGATGATCGCCTCCGCCCGCCCCCTGCTTCCCTGCCTTGTCCTGGCACTGTTCGGCTGCGCGCATTCGGCCCTCGCCCAGGACCGCGGCAACCTCAACCCGAAGCCGTTGCCGCCGCTTGCCAATCCTGAAGACCCTTCCACGCCGGCCAAGGCGCTGTTCGGCCGCGTGACCGCTCCGACCAGCGGATCGCCTCAGGCCTATGGCTCCTATGCCAAGGGGTGCTTCTCGGGCGGCAAGGCGCTGGCGATGGATGGGCCGGCCTGGCAGGTCATGCGCCCTTCGCGCAATCGGATGTGGGGCATGCCGTATCTCGTGAATTTCGTGGAACGCCTCGCCGCCAAGGCGCCTGAGGCGGGGTGGACGGGTCTCCTCGTCGGCGACATGTCGCAGCCGCGCGGTGGCCCGATGCTGACGGGTCACGCCTCTCACCAGCTCGGTCTCGATGTCGACGTCTGGCTGACGCCGATGCCGGACCACCGCATGAGCCGGGCGGAACGTGAGGAAACCTCGGCGACCGACGTCGTGCGCGCCGACCGCTACGACATCGATCCGTCCCGCTGGCGGCCCGAGCATACCAGCCTGATCAGGCTCACGGCCAAGCAGCCGGAAGTGGCGCGGATCTTCGTCAATCCGGCCATCAAGAAGGCACTCTGCCGGGAAGCCGGAGGCGATCGGGGCTGGCTGACCAAGGTGAGACCGATGTACGGCCACAACTACCATTACCATATCCGCCTCGCCTGCCCGCGTGGCGAGGGCGCTTGTGACGACCAGGCGGCGCCGCCGCCCGGCGATGGCTGCGGATCGGAACTCGACTACTGGTTCAGCGATGCAGTCATGCACCCGCCAAAGCCCAAGGTGCCGCCGAGGCCGCGCCCGCCGATGACGCTCTCGGCGCTCCCCGATGCCTGCCGCGCCGTGCTGCGCGCGCGCTGACGAAACGTCTGGCAGCGCGCTCCTCGCGCGTCTGAACGGGTTCGCCGAGCCCTACTTGTCGTGGTGCCCGGCCGAGACGCGGTCGGTCAGGGCCATGAGCAATCCGGACACCACGAAGACCATGTGGATGCCGACGAGCCAGTAGAGGTCGCGGTCGCTCGAGCTTTTGATATCCATGAAGGCCTTGAGCAGCTGGATCGCCGAGATCGCCACGATCGAGGAGATCAGCTTGAGCTTCAGGCCCGTAAAATCGATCGTGCCCATCCATTCGGGCCAGTCCTTGTGCCCGGTATGGTCGAATTTCGAGACGAAGTTCTCGTAGCCAGAGAACATCACGATGATGAGCAGCGACGCGGTGAAGGACAGATCGACCAGGGTCAGCACGCCGAGGATGGTTTGAGCCTCGTTGGATTCCCAGAGGTGCAGGACGAAATGGCCGAGTTCCTGGATCAACTTGATGAGCAGCGCGACGAGCCCGACTACCAATGCCGCATAGAACGGCGCGAGCAGCCAGCGGCTCCCGAACAGGAAGGCTTCGAAGGCACGTTCCAACATGAGTCGCGAGATCCTTAACCCGAACAATCGGCAAGGCATCTCGCACGCGGTCAGGGCTCCTTCAAGGCGCTCAAGCTTGGACCGGCCATGCAACCGTGAAGCCTGTCTCGATCAGGCCATTCATGCTGGTCTCATCAAACTGGCAAAGCCAGACCTTCAGGGCCCAATTCCGCGGCCGAAATCAGAACTCGGCGGCTTGAATGCACAATCCCGGCTCGCGGCCCGTATTTCGGCCCGTGGCGCGCTCGCGGGAAGACGCATGCTTTCCAGATTCCTTCGACAAGCTATTGTGTTGTCGTGGACCGATGCCAATTGATATCGGCAACGAACCTCGATCCTTCGACGCGCGCTGCGTCCTGGCTTGGGCCCATCTTGGGGGACTGACCGGATGCATGCTGGCAATGACTGGCACCTCACGCAAAGGGTCCATGCGGGATCCGGCAGGGGCGATCCCTTCGCGGCGGCCGTGCGTGCGACGCGCATGGCGATGATCATCACCGATCCGCGACAACACGATAATCCGATCGTCTTTGCCAACGACGCTTTCCTGCGCCTCACTGGCTATTCGCGCGCCGACGTCATGGGGCGCAACTGTCGCTTCCTTCAGGGGTCCGATACGAACCGAGACGACGTGGCAAAAATTCGTCAGTCCGTTGTCGATCAAATTGATATCAATATCGATATTTTGAACTACAAGAAGGACGGATCCGCTTTCTACAACGCTTTGCATATAAGTCCCGTACATAGCGAGTCGGGCGAGTTGTTATTCTTTTTCTCGTCTCAGCTCGACGTCAGCGAGCGATACGTGGCTTTGCGCCAGAAGGTCGATACGAACGCGGCCTTGGCGGCCGCGCTCGAAGCCAAGACGCTTCTCGTGCGCGAGATCGATCATCGCGTGAAAAATAATCTCCAGATGGTCTCGTCGATGATCCGCCTGCAGAGCCGGACGCTCCCGGATCCGGTCCTGCGCCGGTCCTTCATGGCAACCGTCGAGCGCATCGAGGCGCTGAGCACCGTGCACCGGCGCCTCTACGAATCAGACACCGTGCAGGAAATCGACTTGGAGGATCTGATCGACGATCTCGCCACCGACCTCCTCGGCGCCACGGGCCGCAACGACATCACGCTGACGCTGCACACCGTCCCCCTGAAAATTCAGGCCGACAAGGCGGCGGGGCTAGCGCTGCTCCTGAACGAGACGATCACGAACGCACTCAAGCACGCCTTTCCCGACGGCCGAAATGGCCGGCTCTCGATCAGCAATCGGCTCGAGGGGGAGCATGTGGTTCTCACGATCGAGGATGACGGCATCGGGATGAAGACGGAGATGGCGGAGCGTGCGTCGTTCGGGAGCGAACTCATCGAAACGCTCTCGAGGCAACTCGATGCGCAACGCTCGGTCTCCGCCGGCACGCCATCCGGCACGCATATCGAATACCGCTTCTCGACCCAGGGCCTGCTCGCGGCTTGAGCCGAAGAGCATGACCCGAATATTGCACTTTGGCGTTCAGGAACGGCCGATCGGCCGAAGCGATCGACGGCGCCGAGAAGCATCGCCGATCGACCGCGCCGGGGTCTCAGATCAGTTCCGGTCGTCAGGCGCCGGTGGCAACGGAAGGATCGCGATGCCCTCCTCGAGGAGCGCGCGCACCGAGTCCCCGTCGGCTTCACCGTAGATCGCACGGGGCGCGACATCGCCGTAATGGATCGCCCTAGCCTCCTCCGGGAAACGTTCTCCGACATGGTCGGCATCGCGCGTGACCTGCTCGCGCAGCGTTCGCATCAGCGCGCGTAGCCGACGTTCCGGCTCTGCGTTCAACGTGGGCGCATCCCTTGCGGGCGTCTGATCAGGGCCGGGGGTTTCCTGCGCCGAGACCGGGACGCGCGCCTCCCCCCTGTCCGAGCGTGAGACGGCTGGTGCCATCAAGGCCTTGCCGACATCCTTCGAGTTACAGACCGGGCAACTCACAAATCCGCGTGCGGCTTGCTCGTCAAAGGCTTCGCTCGACGGAAACCAGCTTTCGAAATCATGGCCTCCATCACAGGAGAGACGATAGCGGATCATCGTATTCAGATAGGGCGCGTTCAGGCTGTTCGCACTGTGAAAGGCCGCGCGTGGCGCAGAACCGGAATGCGGTTGCGCGCCTCGGCGACGCGGGCCAGTTCGATCTCCGCCAGGATGATCCCGGGCTCGTGACCGTTGGCTTCGGCGAGCACCCGCCCCCATGGATCGACGATCAGCGAATGCCCGTAGGTCTCACGGCCATCCTCATGCAGACCGCCCTGCGCCGCGGAAATCATGAAGGAGCCGGTCTCGATAGCGCGGGCACGCTGAAGCACATGCCAATGGGCTTCGCCCGTCTGCCGGGTGAAACAGGCCGGCGCACTCAACACCGTGGCGCCGGCCTCGGCCAGAGCCCGAAACAGGGCCGGAAAGCGGATGTCGTAGCAGATGCCGAGTCCGAGCCGGGTCCAGGGCAGATCGACGGTGATGGCGCAGTCGCCGCCCGTATAGGTTTCCGATTCACGCCAGCTTTCGCCCCCGGCAAGATCGACATCGTAGAGATGCACCTTGTCGTAGGCCGCGCGGATCGCGCCCTCGGCATCGATGAGGTAGGCGCGGTTGGCGATCCTGTCGCCGTTACGGATCGCGAGCGAACCGATGTGAATGACGATCCGCTGCTCCGCAGCGATCTCGCGCAAGGCCAGCAGCACCGGATCCTCGGGCTCGGCACGCACATGCTCGAACAGTCTCGCGCGCTCGCGCTCGACGAGCCCCGTCATTTCCGGGGTCTGCACGTAGCCAGCGCCCGACGCCGCGGCCTCGCGAATGGCTGCAACCGCATGGTCGCGATTGGCGATCGGGTCGCGGCCCGAGCGCATCTGGACGCAGGCGGCAACGAAACGCTGATGATCTGCCGTTGGCATCAGGCTGCCAGAAGCGGATCGAGGCGACCGTCGCGATCGAGCGCGTAGAGATCGTCACAGCCGCCGACATGTGTCTCGCCGATGAAGATCTGAGGGACGCTGGTGCGTCCGCGGGCGCGCTGAGTCATGGCCGCGCGAGCGCCGGCTGTGCGCTCGACATCGATCTCGGTGAAGGCGATGCCCTTGTCCTTGAGCAGGCTCTTGGCCGCGGAGCAGTAGGGACACCAGCCCGTGGTATAGATCGTGACCGGTTGCATTGCAGTGAAGTCGCCCCGCGCGCGTATACGGGGAAGATATAGCGCCGCGACCGGCGCTTCCTATTGCAGTGGCCACACAGAAGCCGGCAAACGCGACGTTCGCACCGAAATGTGCCGGCAATCGTCGCTCAGGCGGCGAGGAGCTTTTCGACCTCGTTGACGAGTTCGCGCAGGTGGAAGGGCTTCGAGAGCACCTTGGCGTCCTTCGGGGCCTTGGAATCCGGGTTCAGGGCCACAGCGGCGAACCCCGTGATGAACATCACCTTGATATCGGGATCGAGTTCGGTGGCACGGCGCGCCAACTCGATACCGTCCATTTCCGGCATCACGATATCAGTGAGAAGAAGCTCGAACGGCTCTTCGCGCAGGCGATTATAGGCGGAGAGTCCGTTGTCGAAGGAGAGCACCTCGTAGCCGGCATTCTGTAATGCCTTGGCCAGGAAGCGACGCATATCGTTGTCGTCTTCCGCGAGCAGGATCTTCATCGAACGGCTTCCCCGAAGCCCGAATGGGCCCACGACCACCCTGTCGCTTCATTCCATAAAGCGTCGTGTTGGTAAACAAGGTGTTAAGCGGCACGACCACCACGCGGCGCTCTGTCACCGGTGCGCATCACACGGTGGACAGTAGGCCGTCTCCGTCACACAGTAAGCACATCATCCCGAGCTCTCCATTCCGATTGCAGCATGTCCACCGCGTTTCCACCCGCCGCGCTGCCGTCACGCCGATGAGCGCGAACGATCCGGTCAAGGTCATCGATTTCGCGCCGCCGTTCGTCGTCGACGAACCGGATGTGCACAGCTTTCCGTTCGTGTTCAACACGCCGCATTCGGGCGCGATCTATCCGCCGCGTTTCCTCGCCGCATCCCGGCTCGACTCTCTGGCCCTGCGGCGATCGGAAGACGCCTATGTCGATCGCCTGTTCGCGCCTGTGGTCGACCTCGGGGCGCCGCTCATGCGCGCCCATTTCCCCCGCGCCTATCTCGATGTGAACCGCGAGCCCTACGAGCTCGATCCGCGCATGTTTCTCGGGCGGCTGCCGCCCTTTGCGAATACTCGCTCGATGCGGGTCGCCGGCGGCCTCGGCACAGTGCCCAGGATCGTCGCCGACGGCCAGGAAATCTATCGCGAAAGGCTGCCGGTCGAGGAGGCGCTCGGCCGGATCGAGGAGCTCTACAAGCCATACCACCGCATGCTGCGCAGCCTGATCCATCGCACGATGCGGCATTTCGGCGAAGCCTTCCTCATCGACTGCCACTCGATGCCCTCATCGAGCCTTGGCCGCGAAGGCGAGCTCAAGAACGAGGCGAGGACCGATATCGTCCTCGGCGACCGCTTCGGAACCTCCTGCGCCCCCGCGCTCATCGACGGGTTCGAACATCATCTGCGCGAGCAGGGTCTGCGCGTCGTGCGCAACAAGCCCTATGCGGGCGGATTCATCACCGAGCATCTCGGCGAGCCGAATCTCGGTCGGCACGCCCTGCAGATCGAAATCAACCGTGCGATCTACATGAACGAGCACTCGCTCGCGATCACGGCCGGCTTCTCCGAACTGACCAAGCGCCTCGAACATGTGGTCGCGGCCATCGCGGCCGAATGGTCGGATTGGGGGCGTCGCCGCATTGCGGCGGAGTAGATGTGTAGAAAATTCGGCTTGCAGAAAAAAGGCCGCCCCGAGGGGCGGCCCAAAGTCTAGGGAGGAAACGCCCAAGAAGGGCTGCGAAACCGCGACGCCATCGCGATCCCGCAATGCAATAAATACATTGCGCTGCACAAAACGCAAGGGGCGATGCGGTCACGTCTTCGTGACGCGCGCATGCGTGGGTCGCATTCCGTGCAATGTATACGAAATGCCAGGTTGCCCAACCTGATCAGGCGTCGCCGAGCAAGGTCCGGATCTCGCGTTTCAGGACCTCCGCGAGGTCGTCGCGCTGCAGTGCAAAAGCGATGTTTGCGGTCAGGAAGCCGAGTTTCGAGCCGGTATCATAGGTTTTGCCCTCATAGCGCAGCCCGTAGAATTCCTGCTCGGCCATGAGGTCGATCATCGCGTCGGTGAGTTGGATCTCGCCGCCGGCGCCCTTCTTTCCGTGTTCCAGGATACCGAAGACTTCCGGCTGCAGGATGTAGCGCCCGGAAATGATGAAATTCGACGGCGCGGTGCCCTGCTTCGGCTTCTCGACCATGCCGGTGATCGAGAAGGTCTGGCCGAAGGTCTCGCCGACGCTGACGATTCCGTATTGATGCGTCTCTTCCGGCGCGACCTCCTCGACCGCGATGATGTTGCCCCCGTGCTTCTCGTAAGCGGCGAGCATCTGCTTCATGCAGCCGGGGCTCAGCATGTCCGGCAGGATCACCGCGAAGGGCTCGTCGCCGACGATCTCACGCGCGCACCAGACGGCATGGCCGAGGCCGAGCGGAGCCTGCTGGCGGGTGAAGCTGGTCTGGCCGGCCTTGGGCAGGTCCTTCTTCAACTCATCGTAGGCCGCCTGCTTGCCGCGCTCCTGCAGGGTGTGGTCAAGCTCGAACGCGATATCGAAATGGTCCTCGATCACGGCCTTGCCGCGGCCCGTGACGAAGACGAAGTGCTCGATCCCCGCCTCGCGCGCCTCGTCGACGACATGTTGGACCACAGGCCGGTCGACGACGGTCAGCATCTCTTTGGGAACGGCTTTGGTGGCGGGAAGAAAGCGAGTGCCGAGACCGGCGACGGGAAGGACGGCCTTGCGAATCTTCTTCATGAAGCAGAACCCGTTCGTGATGCCCTGACGGATGGACCCGTAACGGTGGCGTTATAGCGCAGTGCCGTGTCCCGCCAGCATCCGGAAGCGTTCGAACGTAGCATTTCGCCTTTAATTCCAGATGAAGCATTGAGAGTTAGGCTCGATCCGACTGCGGACGGGAGACGACGATGGCGGTTCTGGTGACGGGGGGCGCGGGCTACATCGGCAGCCACATGGTGCTGGCCCTGCGCGATGCCGGGCATGACGAAGTAGTCGTGATCGACGACCTCTCGACCGGCTTCGACTGGGCGGTTCCCTCGGGCGTCAAGCTCGTGGTCGGCGACGTTTCCGATCAGGCCCTGGTTGCCGAGACGATCCGCGCGAACGGCATCGATGCGATCGCGCATTTTGCCGCCAAGATCGTCGTGCCGGATTCGGTCAGCGACCCACTCGGCTACTACCTCGCCAATACGGTCAAGACCCGCGCGCTGATCGAGACGGCCGCGCAGAACGGCGTCAGACACGTCATCTTCTCCTCGACGGCCGCGGTCTATGGCGAGCCCGAGATCGTGCCGGTCCCCGAGGATCTCCCGACGAACCCGATCAACCCCTACGGCCGCTCCAAGCTGATGAGCGAATGGATGCTCGCCGACGCTGCCAAGGCGCACGGCTTCAGCTACGTCGCCCTGCGCTATTTCAACGTCGCCGGCGCCGATCCGAAAGGCCGTTCCGGTCAGTCGAGCCCGAATGCGACGCATCTCATCAAGGTCGCGACCCAGGCCGCGCTCGGCCAGCGCAGCCATCTCGAGGTCTACGGCACCGACTACCTGACGCCGGACGGCTCCTGCCTGCGCGACTACATCCAGGTTTCCGATCTCGCCTCGGCGCATCTCGTTGCGCTCGACCATCTGCGCAAAGGGGGCGAGAGCCTGACCTTGAATTGCGGCTATGGACGCGGCTACTCCGTTCTGGAGGTTGTCGAGGTGGTCAAGCGGATCTCTGGCAAGGACTTCGAGGTGCGGCTCTCGCCACGGCGCGCGGGCGATCCGGCCCGGATCGTCGCCAAGGCCGACCGGATCCGGAACGAGCTCGGCTGGGTTCCGCAGCACGACGATCTCGACGGCATCGTCAGCCAGGCGCTCGCCTGGGAAGAGTCGCTCGGGAGGCGAAACCGGCTTTGAGGGAAGACGAGGCGCATCCGAGACTTACCCGCAGGAGCCTGCTCGCCGGCGCGCTGCCGGCAGCCACGCTCCCGTGGCTCTGCACGACGAGCGCGAACGCACAAGCCTCGCCCGAATTTCGCGCCTTCATCGAGAGCCTCTGGCCGGATGCGCAGGCCCGCGGCATCTCGCGCGCAACGTTCGATGCGGCTTTTCGCGACGTCGCCACGCCCGACCCCGACGTCATCGCGCGCACGCAGAAGCAGGGCGAGTTCAGCCGCCCGGTCTGGGAATATCTCGTCGGTGCGATCGCGCCGCCCCGGATCGAGCGCGGGCGTGCCCATGCGGCGAGGTTGTCGTCGACTTTGCAGGCAATCGAGGCACGCAGCGGCGTTTCCCGCTGGGTCATCCTCGGCTTCTGGGGCATCGAATCGGATTTCGGGGTGAGCGGGGGCGCCCTGCCGCTGATCCGCTCGCTCGCGAGCCTCGCCTATGCCGGGTTTCGCGGCACGCTGTTCCGCGATGAACTGCTCGATGCCCTTCAGATTTTGCAGCGCGGCGACATCGCACCTGAGCGCATGAAGGGTTCATGGGCAGGAGCCATGGGCCAGCCGCAATTCCTGCCCTCGATCTTCCTCAAGCATGCGGTCGATTTCGATGGCGACGGCCATCGCGACATCTGGAATTCGCAAGCGGACTCGCTCGCCTCGATCGGCAATTACCTGAAGGATATCGGCTGGAATCCGGCCTATTCCTGGGGCTACGAGGTCACTCTGCCGAAGGATTTCGACCTGACTCGCTACCGGGGCGATCTTTCGGAATTTGCCCGACGCGGCGTCAAGCGCACCGATGGCAAACCGCTGCCGGCCAAGGGGAACGGCTCCCTGTTCCTGCCCGGTGGCATCGGCGCCCCGGTCTTCCTGATCACCGACAATTTCGAGGTGATCCGCGTCTACAACACCAGCGATTCCTATGCCCTGGCCGTCGGCCATCTCGCCGACCGGCTCGCAGGAGCGCCGGCGCTCGCCGCGCCCTGGCCGACCAATGCGGCCCGTCTCGACAATGCCGGCCTTCGCTCGCTCCAGGAAGGGCTCGCCGCCAAGGGCTTCTATACCGGCGATCTCGACGGCCGCGCAGGGCCGAAACTGCGCGAGGCCGTGCGGCAATACCAGATCAAAGAGCGCCTGACCGCAGACGGCTATGCCAGCCCTGCCCTGCTCGAGCATGTGAACGCGCGGCGGTAATCGCGCGGCCGACGGATGCCTGCTTCGGCCATCTTCGCCTCGGGCGGCAACCGATGTCCAGGTATCCCGCAGGAACCGATCGAGCGATGAGCATCACCATTACCGCCTTCGAACGGTCCCCCGATGGCGGCAGGGGATTGGCGCGTGACACCCGCGTTCGCTGGGCGCTCGAGGAAGTGGGCCAGCCCTACGAGGTTCGCCTCGTTTCCTTCGGCGCGATGAAGGAGCCCGCGCATCTGGCCGTTCATCCCTTCGGCCAGATCCCGACCTACGAGGATGGCGATCTCGCCCTGTTCGAGACGGGAGCGATCGTCCTCCACATCGCCGAGCACCATGCCGGCCTGCTGCCGGCCGATGCCAATTCTCGGGCACGGGCCATCACCTGGATGTTTGCCGCGCTCAACACGGTGGAGCCGCCGATCCTCGACCTCGTCACCGCCAAGATCTTCGAGGGCGACAAGCCCTGGAAGGCGGAGCGCGTGCCTCTGGTCGAGGATCGCATTCGCGACAGGCTGCAACGACTTTCCGCCCGCCTGGGCGATGCCGACTGGCTGGATGGTGCGTTCAGTGCGGGCGATCTGTTGATGGTGTCGGTTCTGCTCAGGCTGGCATCGTCGGGTATTCTGGACGACTTCCCGAGCCTTGCCGCCTATCTCGCGCGGGGAGAAGCCCGGCCAGCCTACAAGCGCGCTTTCGCCGCCCAATTGGCCGTCAACACCGCCACGCCGCCGACCGCTGGATGAGGCCTATCCTCAGCTCGAAACCGCCAACCAAGCGAGGCGGCGCCCGAAGCCCCGGATGCCGGTGAATTTCAATGTCGAGACGAGCCGTGCGCCAGCGCAATTCGACACCTTGCCAGCATCGGGTATGATCTCACTTTCTGGCCGTCTGGCGTTCTGACGGACGGAGCCTGCATATCGGATCGAGAGCTGCATGGCGTTTCCAGCGAGATCCTTCTCCGTCCTGGCGGTGCTTTTCCTCGCGCTGATCGTGCTCTGCGCCGAGATTCCGCAGGCGCGTGCGCAATGGGGAGACGGCTACGACGCGCCGCAGGGTGACTTTTACGGCTCGCCGCCGCCACGCCGCCGCTATCGTGATTCCTATTACGACGATCGCGACTATCGCCGGCCGGCGCCGCGTCGCTATCAGCCGCAGGAGCCTCCGCGCCAATATTACTGGCCCTGGGAGGAGCAGCCGCAGCGCGCCCAGCCGCAGGCGCCCGCCCCGACCTATAGCCGCCCGGCCCGTCCGCCCCGACCCAAGATCGCCGACGAGGCGCGCCCTCCGCGCCCGCGATCGCTCGAGGACAATGCGGCCCGCCCGAAATCGTCGGACGACACACGTCCGCGGCCACCGTCGGTATCGGCGACCACCGACGATTCCCGTCCGGTGCGCAAGAGGCTGCCGAGGCCTGCGCCGGTTCCGGTGGAACAGGCCGCACCCGCGCCCAAGACGGCACCGAACACGCAGGTTGCGGTATTCGGCGATTCGCTCGCCTCGTATCTCTCGAAGGGCCTCGATCAGGCGTTTGCCGACATTCCCGACGTGGAGGTGATCGATCGCTCACGCGGCGACAGCGGCATCGTGCGCAAGGACGTGGTCGACTGGCCGAAGGCCGCCGAAGACTATCTGAAAGCCAATCCGAAGACGGCCTATGCGCTCTTCATGGTCGGCGTGAACGATCGCCAGCCCTTGCGTGAGGGCGATCAGACCTACGATCCGCTCAGCGAGAAATGGCGCGAACTCTATATCAGCCGGATCGACGCGATCATCAAAGTCTTCGCGGACCGCAAGATCCCGCTGGTTTGGGTCAGCCTGCCGCCGGTGCGCAGCGACAGCCTGTCGCGCGACCTCGCCACGATCAACGACATCGTGCGCGAGCGCGTGCAGAAATCCGGCCAGACCTATGTCGATGTCTGGCCCGGCTTCGTCGATGACCGCAACCGCTACACGCCGAACGGACCGGATGTCGATGGGCAGGATGCGCGGCTGCGAACCTCCGACGGAATCCATTTCACCAATGCCGGGTCCCGCAAGGTCGGGCATTTCGCCGATGTCGAGCTGAAACGGATGATGGGCGCGAACCCATCCGTACCGCCGGCTGTCGCGGCAACACCGCCTGCCGAAGGAACCGCTGGCGAAAACGGTGCTGCGGGCGGAGTCGGGCTCGGACTCGACGACACGTCCACCATCGACCGCCGCATCACGACGATGCTGCCGAGCTTGCCCGAGCCGCCCGGCATTCCCTCCCTTCCAGTCAAGCCCGCTGCCGGTCCTGTCGTGCCGCTCGGCCGTGCCGAGCTTTCGCCCGGTGGGACGCTGACGAGCGGACGCCCGCGCGATGCCACCGGTACGGCCGAGCGCAGCCTTCAACGCGGCGTCGCACCGCTGCCCCAGCCGGGCCGGGCCGACGACTTCAGATGGCCGCCCGGATAGCAGTTCGTCGGATAGCCGCT
This sequence comes from Methylobacterium sp., assembly GCA_044227265.1. Lineage (GTDB taxonomy): Bacteria > Pseudomonadota > Alphaproteobacteria > Rhizobiales > Beijerinckiaceae > Methylobacterium. The sequence goes on along the minus strand of JBGAFL010000022.1, from coordinate 23,436 downwards.
ATCGCGGCAGCAGGCTCTGGCCCATGAGTGTCAAATCGATCGAGCGGGCGGCCTGGCGGCCCTCGCGGATCGCCCACACGACGAGGGACTGGCCGCGGCGCATGTCGCCGGCCGCGAAGATCTTCGCTTTCGAGGTCTTGTAGTCGTCCTCGTTGGCGAGGACGTTGCCGCGCTTGTCGAGATCGATACCCGATTCCTCGATCATGCCCTTGTGGATCGGGCTCGCGAAACCGATCGCCATGAAGACGAGATCGGCGGGAAGCACGAATTCGGTGCCGGGAATCGGCCTGCGCTTCTCGTCGACGCGGGCGCAGAGGACGCCGGTGAGCTGGCCCTTGCGATTACCCTGAAGCCCGAGGGTCGCGGCCTGGAATTCGCGCTCGGCGCCTTCCGCCTGGCTCGACGAGGTGCGCATCTTGGTCGGCCAATAAGGCCAGACCGTCAGCTTGTCCTCGCGCTCGGGCGGGCGCGGGCGGATATCGAGCTGCGTGACCGAGAGCGCACCCTGGCGGAACGCCGTGCCGACGCAATCCGAGGCGGTATCGCCACCGCCGATCACCACGACATTCTTGCTGGCGGCGAGGATCGGCAATTCGCCATTGCCGGGCATCGGCTCGGCGCCGACGCGTCGATTCGACTGAACGAGATAGGGCATGGCGTAATGCACGCCGTCGAGATCCTGCCCCGGCAGCTGCGGATCGCGCGGGGCTTCGGCGCCACCGGCGAAGAGCACGGCATCGAATTCCGCAGTCAGTTCGTCGACCGATTTGTCGACGCCGACATTGACCTTGTAGTGGAAGACGACCCCTTCCGCCTCCATCTGCTTCACACGCCGGTCGATATGGCGCTTCTCCATCTTGAAGTCGGGGATGCCGTAGCGCAGCAGGCCGCCGGCCTTGGGCTCGCGCTCGAAGAGATGGATGTCGTGGCCGACGCGGGCGAGTTGCTGGGCCGCCGCCATGCCGGCCGGTCCCGATCCGATCACCGCGACGCGCTTGCCGGTGCGGGTCTTCGACGGTTCCGGCTTGATCCAGCCCATGTTCCAGGCGCGGTCGGCAATGGCCTGCTCGATGGTCTTGATCGCGACCGGCTGGTTTTCGAGGTTGAGCGTGCAGGCTTCCTCGCAGGGCGCCGGGCAGACGCGGCCGGTGAATTCCGGAAAGTTGTTGGTCGAGTGGAGGTTGCGCGAAGCCTCCTCCCAATCCGACTGGAAGACGAGATCGTTCCAATCCGGAATCTGGTTGTGCACCGGGCAGCCGGTGGGCCCATGGCAGAAGGGGATGCCGCAATCCATGCAGCGCGCGGCCTGCTTGGCGAGATCATGCTCGTCGAGCGGCAGCGTGAACTCACGAAAATGGCGAATACGATCGGCGGCGAGCTGGTACTTCTGCTCCTGCCGGTCGAATTCGAGAAAGCCGGTTATCTTGCCCATGACGTCCGTGTTCTTTCAATACGCCAGTTCGTAAGTGTCGCCGCCGACTTTGCGTACAATGCTCGTCACTTTGTACCCATTCCCAGCAAAGACCGATGAGCAAATGCCGCAGCATCTATCGCTATAAGCAACAACAGAAATCTCTTGGGGCAGTTGTCCGCTGAAGTCGTCCACAACAGCAATCCGTATAATTGACCTTCTTTCAGGTCCATCTTGCACGGCTTGTGATGAGAGGACTATTCCGACGAACCCCAACTCAGGTGGGATCGCCGCTGCTGCTCTGGCCTCAGTGACTCCTGGAGTTTGAATCCTGCAAGCTTCCGCCCGGATGGTCGAGGCGAACAGGATTGCGCTCACAACCAAGCATCTGGCGTATATGAGCCTATTTGGACTCACTCAGCCGCCATCGGCATCCGCGCCGCTTCCATCTCGCGCAGGGCCCGGCGGTACTCGACCGGCATCACCTTGACGAACTTGGTGCGGTATTCCGACCAGTTGTCGAGGATCTGCTTGGCCTTGGGCGAGCCGGTATATTTGAGATGGTTGGTGAGGAGCCCCGTCAGGCGCTCCTCGTCATGGCCCGACATGTCGGCGAGGAGATCGACGCGGCCCTTGGTCTCGAGATCGCCGTCCTGGTGGAAGCGGCGCATGATGTCGTCCTCCTCCTCCACCGGTTCGAGATCGACCATCGAGAGGTTGCAGCGCGAGGTGAAGGAGCCGTCCTCGTCGAGCACATAGGCGATGCCACCGGACATGCCGGCCGCGAAGTTGCGCCCAGTCTCGCCGATCGAGACGACGATGCCGCCGGTCATGTATTCGCAGCCATGGTCGCCCATGCCCTCGACCACCGCGATCGCGCCCGAATTGCGCACGGCGAAGCGCTCGCCGGCCGAGCCGCGGATGTAGCACTCGCCCGCGATCGCCCCGTAAAGCACGGTGTTGCCGACCATGATCGTGCGGGCGGCCGGCGCCTTGAGGCCCTCGCTCGGACGGATGATCAGCTTGCCGCCAGACAGGCCCTTGCCGACATAATCGTTGCTGTGTCCGGTGAGCTCGATCGTCACGCCCGCCGCGACCCAGGCGCCGAAGCTCTGGCCCGCGGTGCCCTTCAGCTTCACCGTGATGGTGTCGTCGGGCAGCCCGTCATGGCCATGCGCCTTGGCGACCGCGCCGGAAAGCATGGCCCCGGCCGCGCGATCCGAGTTCTTGATCACCTCCTCGACCACAACCGGCTCGCCGGTCTCGATCGCGCCCTTCGCCTTCTCAAGCAGCCGGCGGTCGAGGATCTCGTCGATCGGGTGGACCTGGGTCTGAACCCAGCGGATCGCGATGTCTTCGCCGACCTCCGGCCGGTGGAACAGCTTGGTGAAATCGAGCCCGCGTGCCTTCCAGTGGTCGATGGCGGTCCGCTTGTCGAGCAGGTCGGAGCGGCCGACCAGATCCTCGAGCTTGGTGAAGCCCATCGAGGCCATCAGCTCACGAAGCTCCTCGGCCACGAAGAAGAAGTAGTTGATGACGTGCTCGGGCGTGCCCTTGAAGCGCTTCCTCAGCACCGGGTCCTGCGTCGCGACGCCGACCGGGCAGGTGTTGAGATGGCACTTGCGCATCATGATGCAGCCGGCCGCGATCAGCGGCGCGGTCGAGAAGCCGACCTGATCGGCGCCGAGCAGCACGGCGATCATCGCATCCTTGCCAGTGCGGATGCCGCCATCGACCTGCAGCGCGACGCGGCCACGTAGGTTGTTGAGCACGAGCGTCTGCTGCGTCTCGGCGAGCCCGGTCTCCCAGGGGCCGCCGGCATGCTTGATCGAGGTGAGCGGCGCAGCGCCCGTGCCGCCATCGAAGCCCGAGATCGTGATGTGGTCGGCGCGCGCCTTGGCGACGCCGGCCGCGACCGTGCCGACACCGACTTCCGAGACGAGCTTGACCGAGACGTCGGCCGCCGGGTTGACGTTCTTCAGATCGTAGATCAGCTGCGCCAGATCCTCGATCGAGTAGATGTCGTGATGGGGCGGCGGCGAGATCAGGCCGACGCCGGGCGTGGCGTAGCGGACCTTGGCGATCTTGGCGTCGACCTTGTGTCCGGGCAGCTGGCCACCCTCGCCGGGCTTTGCCCCCTGCGCGACCTTGATCTGCATCATGTCGGCATTGACGAGATATTCGGTGGTCACGCCGAAGCGGCCGGAGGCGACCTGCTTGATCGCCGAGCGGCGCGAGCGCCCGTCCGGTCCCGGAATGAAGCGGCGCGGCTCCTCGCCGCCCTCTCCTGAATTCGAGCGGCCGCCGAACGAGTTCATCGCGATGGCGAGGGTCTCGTGCGCCTCTTTCGAGATCGATCCGTAGGACATCGCACCGGTCGCGAAGCGTTTCACGATTTCCTTTGCCGGCTCGACAGCATCGAGCGCGACCGGCTCGCGGCCGATCTCGTTGGCGGTCTTGATGCGGAACAGGCCGCGCAGGGTCTTGAGGTGGTTCTCCTGCTCGTTCACCAGCTTGGCATATTCGCGATAGCGATCGGCCGAGCCGAGACGCACGGCGTGCTGGAGCGTCGCCACGGTGTCCGGCGTCCAGGTATGGGTCTCGCCGCGCAGGCGGTAGGCATACTCGCCGCCGACATCGAGCGCATTGCGGTAGATCGGGGCGTCGCCAAAAGCGTCACGGTGACGCAGCGCGGTCTCCTGCGCGACCTCGGCCATGCCGATGCCCTCGACCGTCGTCGCGGTTCCGAAGAAGTCGCGCGCGACGAAATCGGAATTCAGGCCGATCGCATCGAAGATCTGGGCGCCGCAATAGGATTGATAGGTCGAGATACCCATCTTCGACATGACCTTGAGCAGGCCTTTGTCGATCGACTTGATGTAGCGATAGACGATCTCGTCGTTGGTCAGATCCGGCGGGAACTCGTCCTTCATCGCGATCAGCGTCTCGAAGGCGAGATACGGGTTGACCGCCTCGGCGCCATAGCCGGCAAGACACGCGAAATGGTGCACCTCGCGCGGCTCTCCCGATTCCACGACGAGGCCGACCGAGGTGCGAAGCCCCTTGCGGATCAGGTAGTTATGCACCGCCGCGGTGGCGAGCAAAGCAGGGATCGGGATGCGATCCGGTCCGACCGCGCGGTCCGACAGGATGATGATGTTGTAGCCGCCGCGCACCGCGACCTCGGCCCGATCGCAAAGGCGGTCGATCGCGCCTTCCATCGCGGCAGCGCCGGTTTCGGCCGGATAGGTGACGTCGAGCGTCTTGGTGTCGAAACGGTCCTCGAAATGGCCGATCGAGCGAATCTTTTCGAGATCGCCATTGGTGAGGATCGGCTGGCGCACCTCCAGCCGCTTGCGGCGCGAGGCGCCTTCCATGTCCAGCAGGTTCGGCCGCGGCCCGATGAACGAGACGAGGCTCATCACGGCCTCCTCGCGGATCGGGTCGATCGGAGGGTTGGTGACCTGCGCGAAGTTCTGCTTGAAATAGGAGTAGAGCGGCTTCGGCTTGTCCGAGAGCGGCGCGAGCGGCGTATCGGTGCCCATCGAGCCGACGGCTTCCTGTCCGGTCACCGCCATCGGCGCCATCAGGAGCTTGAGGTCTTCCTGAGTGTAGCCGAAAGCCTGCTGGCGATCGAGCAACGAGACGTCCGAGCGCGAGGCCCGCGGCACCACCGGCTTCAATTCCTCGAGCACGATCTGAGTGTTCTTCACCCACTCGGCGTAAGGATGCGCGGCGGCGAGCTCTTCCTTGATCTCCTCGTCGGAGACGATGCAGCCCTTTTCCAGATCGATCAGCAGCATGCGGCCCGGCTGGAGGCGCCAGCTCTGCACGATCTTCTCGTCGGGGATCGGCAGCACGCCTATCTCGGAGGCGAGCACGACGAGGCCATCCTCGGTGACGATGTAGCGGGCTGGGCGCAGGCCGTTGCGGTCGAGCGTCGCGCCGATCTGGCGACCATCAGTGAAGGCAACGGCGGCGGGCCCGTCCCACGGCTCCATCAGGGCGGCGTGGTATTCGTAGAAGGCGCGCCGCTCCTCGCTCATCAGCGGGTTGCCGGCCCAGGCTTCCGGGATGAGCATCATCATCGCGTGGCTGAGCGAGTAGCCGCCCTGGACCAGGAATTCGAGCGCGTTGTCGAAACAGGCGGTGTCGGACTGGCCCTCGTAGGAAATCGGCCAGATCTTCGAGATGTCGTTGCCGAACAACTCGGAATCGACGCTCGCCTGCCGCGCCTTCATCCAGTTCACATTGCCGCGCAGCGTGTTGATCTCGCCATTATGCGCCACCATCCGGTAGGGATGCGCCAGGCGCCAGGCGGGGAAGGTGTTGGTGGCAAAGCGCTGATGCACCAGCGCCAGCGCCGAGACGAAGCGCTCGTCCTTGAGATCGAGATAGTACTCGCCGAGTTGGTGCACGAGCACCATGCCCTTGTAGACGACGGTACGGGTCGAAAACGAGACAGGATAGAATTCCTGAAGACGAGGGTCACCATACCCATAGATGCGGCCCGAAATCACCTTGCGGGCGATGTAGACGCGGCGCTCGAACGCATCCTGATCGGTGAGGTTTGCAGGGCGGCCGATGAAGATCTGGCGGTGCACTGGCTCCACCAGCTTGACCGCCTCGCCGAGATCGCTCGAGTCGACCGGCACGGTACGCCAGCCGAGCAGGGGCAATCCCTCCTCGGCGAGCGCGGTCACGAAAATCTCCTCGATAATCGCGCGAGCCTCAGCATCCTGCGGCATGAAGAACTGGCCGATCGCATAGCGACCGGTTTCCGGCAGCTCGAAACCGAGGCGCGAGCATTCCTCGGCAAAGAAGGCGTGCGGGATCTGCGTCAGAATTCCGCAACCATCGCCCAGCTTCGGATCGGCGCCGACGGCACCGCGATGATCGATGTTCAAGAGGATCTGGAGACCCATCTCCACGATCTCGTGGCTGCGCCGGTCATGCATGTCAGCGACGAAGCCGACGCCGCAGGCATCGTGCTCGTTGGCGGGATCGTAGAGGCCCTGGGCGACCGGCATCGCCGGATCGCGCACGATCATCTGCGCAGCACCCGCGTCACGGGACGGCACCGCTGTGGCGTATTCCGCCTGATTCTCTGTGCCCTGGGACATCGACACTCCGGATGCGATCCTGCTCATCACAACCCCAACTTCCGGTACCTCCCGCACCCGGCTCGGGTGCGAGCATGTTTCATGCCCGAACGATCATCAGCGCCCGAGGCCCCGCTCGTGACCCGTCCAGGTCGCGGCTCTGGATCTTCGAAGCGAATAGCCTGCCGACGAACGTCGCGTCGTCAGGTTCAGCCTGTGCCCGCCCGGGTCGCCGCGTCGGCGACCTATCCGGCTGCACGTTTGGCCGTCGCATCGCTCATGTCGAGCGCCCTGCCTGTTAAATAGGCTTGAACCGAAAATGGGACAGTGATGCTGTCCTAAAAATCGACGGTGCCAGATTTTAGCGGGTCCAGCAAGAGCCCCCACGCCGCGGCTCCTCATTCGCGCGCCGAATCCCGGCAGCCGCGACCAAAAACCTCGTCCGCATCACGCGCGATTTGCCGCCTAGCCGGCCCATTCCGCGATGCAAAAGGACCGCCATGATCGGCCCGCATTCCTGCCCGATTTCGCCGTTCTAACACTGACAAGCCGAGCACAGGCGGAATGCGGGGCAACGACTCCGACCCGAACCGTGGAGATGCGGCATTACGCCGGATCCCGCTTCCGATCGACCAGGGACAGGCCGAGAAGCGACATGGCAGAGCACATCTGCGCGCAGGCGCACCGGATCGGGCCTCGCAAGACGACGCACGTTCTTCGAGCCGCCCTGTTCGGCGTGTCGGCGCTGGTCGCCGCCACGACGGGCGCCTCGTCGCAGGCGCTCCTGTTCCCCAGACCGTTCTTCGATGACGGCCCCGGACCGCTGATCCCGCCGCGCGCCATCGTCTATCGGCTGCGGGATGAGGGTTTCAGCGAGATCGGCCGGCCGCGCTTCGACGGTGCCGCCTACATCATCGACGCCACGAGCCCCGCCGGTGCCCGGCTCCGTCTGTTCGTCGATGCCCGAGACGGCGACCTGATCGGTCGTCGGCGGCTCGATGGCCCCGCCGAGCCGGCTGGGCGCATGGTTCGGGCAGCACCGGGATATGGCTGGACCGAAGACGATACCGCACCGCGCCGCGGCCCGCGCGAGGCCGAAGCTCTGATACCACCGGCGGATATCCCAGGGGTCTCGCGGCCGCCGCGCGCCGAGGCCGCACTCGCCCCCGCCGGTCCGGGGCGTTCCGGTCCCGAGAATGGCGGCACATTCGGCCTCAATCCCGACGCGGCAGCAGAACGGGCGCCGCGCAGCGTGCCCGCGCGGAGGGCCGCTCGACCTGGAACACCGAAGGCACAAGCGGCGCGAGCGATGCCCGATGCGGCGGCGCCCCACACCGAACCCGGCGCTCCCGAGGCCGCGCAGCCGGCTGTCGCGGCGCCCGCCACCAAGGCCGCGGCCACGCCGGAAAGGCCGGATCGCTCGCCGCCGACGCCAGCAGAGAACCAGCCACGCGCGACTGACGCCGCCGCACGCGATGCCGTCTTGCGGCCGTCCTCGACGGATCAGAACCGGCAGGAGAGCCCGGCCGCCAAGCAGGCCGCCTCAGCCGCTCCCGAGCCGAAGCGCACCGTGCGCGTGATCGGGGGTGCCACGATCGTGCCGGGCGCCGGCCAATCCACCGAGACCGGCGCCAACTGAAATCCCGCGAATCAGGCTGCCCGCCTCACGAGGCAACCTGATCCTGCGCGAGGATGAGCCGTTCGCGTCCAGCAAAGACCGTCAGCGTATCTGAGCGCGCGATGGCACACAAAGTCATGTCGTGCAGGCGCGCCCGCTCGATCGCTAGCGAGGTCGGAGCCGAGATCGCGACGAGGACGCTGATGCCGAAAGCGGCAGCCTTCTCGGCCATCTCGAACGAGCAGCGGCTGGTGATCACCAGGAAGCCGGTATCGGGATCGATCGTATCCCGCATCAAGGCGCCGATCAGCTTGTCGAGAGCGTTGTGACGGCCGACATCCTCGCGCACCACAACGAGGGATCCATCGAGTCGCGCCCAAGCTGCGGCATGGACGGCGCGCGTTTCCCGGTTGAGCGCCTGGCGATCGCCGAGCGCCTCCAGGGCCCGCTCGATCGATGAAACGGCGACGTCGGGACCCTTCCCGCTGCGCGGCCTCGCGAGCGGCAAGGCCGCCAGATCGTCGATTCCGCAGACCCCGCAACCGGTCCGGCCGCTGATCGCACGCTTGCGGGCAAGGTGCTGACGGAGGCGACCCGGTGCGAGTTCGACGAGAAGGCGCAAACCGCCATCGCCCGGCTCGACCACCGTCTCGCGAATCTCCTCGCTTGTCTCGACGATGCCTTCGGTTAGGCTGAAACCATAGGCGAAATCCTCGAGATCGGCGGGGCTCAGCATCATCACCGCGTAGGGAACACTGCCATAGACGACGTTGACGGGCATTTCGACTGCCAGAGCCCGATGCCCCTCCCGCGGTTCCGGATCCCCATACGCGACGACCAGCGTCGAGACCTGCACCGAACTCCGCTCGGGTGGCCGTACGATCCGTTCCAGCTCGGCATCGTCGATTGGAATCATGTCGTCGATCACTTTGAAAGGGTCCGAATTGCAATCGGCGCAGCCCGTCGACGAGATAGCGCGATGGCTTTGGGACAATCCGCCGACAGCGTTGGCCGAAAGGGAACGGGATGCCAGAATCGTGGGCTAAGACCAATGATATGACGCCCGAACAGTTGCGTGATTGGGATCAGTATGGTTCTACATCACGGTCGACCTTGGCCCCGGAGCTTCGCAGCCGTAGGGTTCTTCCACGGGCGATGGCGGCGCCATCCGCAATTAGCGGATGCGCGGCAGCCTAATCAAAGAACAATATTGGGAGCCAAGAGAGGCAGATGCGAACCGCTCGAGCGCAGAATTGGGCACCCCGGGGGCTGACCGCGATCGGTGCATTGCTCATCGCAGGCTCCTCCGCCCTCGCGGCCGGAATCGGCCAACCGGCACCCTGGCAGATGGACCGGCAGGTTGCGGCAACCGTGGAAGCCGCCGATCTGCATCTCTTCGAGCAGTATCTTCACGGCCTTGCTTTCATCATTTCGCTCTTGGTTCTCGGCCTGATTCTGTATTGCGTCTACCGCTTCAGGGAGAAGGCGAATCCGGTCCCGTCGCGCACCACGCACAATACCCTCATCGAGGTCGCCTGGACGATCATTCCCGTCCTGATCCTCGTCGGTATCGCCATCCCCTCCTTCCGGATGCTGCGCACGCAGCTCTCCGACCCGCAGGCCGATGTGACGATCAAGGCGATCGGCCACGCCTGGTATTGGTCCTACGAATATCCGCAGGAAGGTGAGAACGGCGGCTTCACCTTCGACGCCAATATCGACGAAGAGCAGGAGCCGAAACTTCTGGCCGTCGATAACGAGGTCGTGGTTCCGGTTAACAAGGTCATCAAGGTGCAAGTCACCTCGACCGACGTGATCCATGCCTGGACGATCCCGTCCTTTGGCGGCAAGGTCGATGCCGTGCCCGGCCGCCTGAACCAGCTCTGGTTCAAGGCTGATCGCGAGGGCACCTATTACGGCCAGTGTTCGGAACTCTGCGGCATGCGTCACGCCTTCATGCCGATCGCCGTCAAGGTCGTGAGCGAGCAGGCCTATTCGGACTGGCTGAAGGAAGCCAAGACCAAGTTCGCCCGCATCGAGAACGGCTCGAAGCTCGCCGACGCCCGCTAGACGGTTCGGTCCGCTCGGCCCTGTTCGACCGGACGCGTCACCGCACGCCACACACGAGAAACCTGAGCAAGGTCACAATCGATGGCAACCGCCGCAGTCAATGTTGGGCATGACGCCCACGACGATCACAAGCCTTCCTTCTTCGCCCGATGGTTCCTGTCGACGAACCATAAGGATATCGGCACGCTCTATCTGCTGTTCGCGTTCTTCGCGGGCTGCATCGGCGCGTTCCTCTCCTTCGGCATCCGCATGGAGATGGAGGAGCCGGGCCTGCAGTATTTCGTGAATCCGCAGACCTACAACGTCTTCGTGACCGGCCACGGTCTCATCATGGTGTTCTTCATGGTGATGCCGGCGCTGATCGGCGGCTTCGGCAACTGGTTCGTGCCTTTGATGATCGGCGCGCCGGACATGGCCTTCCCGCGCATGAACAACATCTCGTTCTGGCTGATGGTGGCGGGTTTCTGCAGCCTTGTCTGCTCACTCTTCGTCGAGGGCGCCGCGGGCGCACCCGGCGCCGGCACGGGATGGACGGTGTATCCGCCGCTCTCCACAGCGGGCCACCCGGGGCCGGCCGTCGATTTCGCGATCTTCTCGCTGCACCTTGCCGGTGCGGCCTCGATCCTCGGCGCCATCAACTTCATCACCACGATCCTGAACATGCGCGCCCCGGGTATGACGCTGCACAAGATGCCGCTCTTCGCCTGGGCCGAACTCGTCACCGCCTTCCTTCTGCTCCTGTCGCTTCCGGTTCTCGCCGGCGCGATCACGATGCTGCTGACCGACCGCAATTTCGGGACGACCTTCTTCGATCCGGCCGGCGGCGGCGACCCTATCCTCTACCAGCACCTGTTCTGGTTCTTCGGCCACCCCGAAGTCTACGTGATGATCCTGCCGGCCTTCGGCATCGTCTCGCACATCATCTCGACCTTCTCGAAGAAGCCGATCTTCGGTTACCTCGCCATGGCCTATGCCATGGTCGCGATCGGCGTCGTCGGCTTCGTCGTGTGGGCACACCACATGTACACGGTCGGCCTCTCGCTGCAGACGCAATCGTACTTCGTCTTCGCGACCATGGTCATCGCCGTGCCGACCGGCGTGAAGATCTTCTCCTGGATCGCCACGATGTGGGGCGGCTCGATCCGCTTCACCGCCGCGATGCATTGGGCGGTCGGCTTCATCTTCCTGTTCACGGTCGGCGGCGTCACCGGCGTCGTGCTCGCGAACTCGGCGGTCGACAAGTATCTGCACGACACCTACTACGTCGTCGCGCACTTCCATTACGTGCTGTCGCTCGGCGCCGTGTTCATCATCTTTGCGGGCGTCTATTACTGGTTCCCGAAGATGACCGGGCACATCATCCCGGAATGGGCCGGCAAGCTGCATTTCTGGCTGGCCTTCATCGGCGCGAACGTCCTGTTCTTCCCGATGCACTTCCTCGGCCTCGCCGGCATGCCGCGCCGCTATGCCGACTACCCCGAGGCCTTTGCCGGCTGGCACAAGGTCGCGACCTGGGGCGGGCACATCTTCGCGCTTGGCATGGTGGTGTTCTTCATCGGCGTGATCATCGCCTTCGTCTCGAAGAAGCGCGCTGCCGACAATCCGTGGGGTGAAGGCGCCACGACGTTGGAATGGACCCTGTCCTCACCGCCGCCCTACCACCAGTTCGAGACGCTGCCGAAGATCGTCGAAGAACCGGCCCATTGACGAAGGCTCGACGGCCTTAAGCCCCCTCGCGAGGACCGCCCCGGCGGTCCTCGTCGCTTCCGGAACACTCGCTCCATACCCGGCACCCCTCCCTTGAGGCGCAACCGGGAGCCGGGGCGACAAGATAGCCGAACGACGGCGCATCGCGGTATCCATGACGAGCCTCACCGACACGTTGACCGCCGGCACTGACCGCCAGACCTTTAACCCGACGGCAAGTGCTGCCGGCGGCGAAGTCTCCGACTTCTTCGCGTTGCTCAAGCCTCGCGTGATGGTCCTGGTGGTCTTCACGGCGCTCGTCGGCATGGTCGTCTCACATGCGAGCGTAAGCCCCATCATCGCGGCGATCTCGCTGTTGATGATCGCGGTGGGCGCGGGCGCGTCCGGCTGCCTCAACATGTGGTGGGACGCCGATATCGACGCGCTGATGACGCGCACCGCCAAGCGCCCGATCCCGGACGGTCGTATTCAACCCAATGAGGCGCTCGCCTTCGGGCTGGTGCTGGCGGTCGGCTCGGTTCTGATCCTCGGCCTCGCCTCGAACTGGCTCGCAGCCGCTCTGCTCGCCTTCACCATCGCCTTCTACGCGGTGATCTATTCGATGTGGCTGAAGCGGGCGACGCCCCAGAACATCGTCATCGGCGGCGCGGCGGGCGCCCTGCCCCCGGTCGTGGCACAGGCCGCCGTCACGGGCACGGTCGGCATCGAATCGATCATCCTGTTCCTGATCATCTTCATCTGGACCCCGCCGCATTTCTGGGCACTGGCGCTCGTCAAGAGCGGCGACTATGCGCGGGCCGGCATCCCGATGATGCCGAACGTCGCCGGTCCTGATTCGACCCGCCGTCAGATCGTCTGGTACACGCTGGTCCTGGTTCCGCTCGGACTCGCGCCTGTGGCGCTCGGATTCGGCGGCTGGCTCTATGCGATCGTGGCTGTTTTCGGCGGGCTCGGCATGCTCGCGGGGGCTGTCCAGGTCTTCCGCCTTCGCGAGGGCGAGGCGGAGCGGAAGGCAGCGATGGGCCTGTTCGGCTTCTCCATCCTGTACCTTCTCCTGTTGTTCGCCGCGTTGCTGACCGAACACGGTTTCGGCCTGTTTCACCCGCTCGGCGCCTGATTACGACGATGACGAACGAAGAACACTTCCCGCGTCCGCTGACCCCCGAAGAGGTTCAGCGCAGACGCAAGCGTTCGCTGGCGATCGCCCTCACCCTGGGCGCGCTGGTGCTGCTGTTCTATGTGCTGACGATCGCCAAGCTCGGCCCCCAGATTCTCAATCGGCCGCTTTAGTTGGCAGACATGACCGGCAGGGCGGACCCACGACAGGCACAACGCAAATCGACAGAGCCGGCCACGGCAGCCGGCCTGCGCCGGACGGCGATCGCCTGCACCGCGGTTGTCTTCGGCATGACGGGGCTCGCCTTCGCCTCGGTGCCGCTCTACGACCTGTTCTGCAAGGCGACCGGCTATGACGGCACGCCGCGCGTCGGTAGCGCACCGAGCGCCACTGACGGCGTCGCCAAGGGCGACCCGGCCACGCTCAAACCCTTGCTCGTCCGTTTCGACACGAATGTCGCTCCGAACCTCGCCTGGCGCTTCCAGCCTGAATCGCCCAGCGTGACGGCCACGCCGGGCGAGACCAAGACGGTGTTCTTCAAAGTCAGCAATGTCGGGACGCAGCCCGCTACGGGCATCGCGACCTTCAACGTCCAACCGGGCTTGATGGGGAGCTACTTCGTCAAGGTGCAGTGCTTCTGTTTCGAGGAGCACACGCTGCAGCCGGGCGAGACCATGGAATTCCCGCTGGCCTTCTACATCGATCAAAAGCTGCGGCAGGACGAGGACATCGCCGATCTGCCCGAGATGACTTTGTCCTATACCTATTTCGCGTCGAAGAACGGTAAGCCCACGAACTCCACGGAAGCAGTGCCGAAGCTGCCGGAACGGACGAATTTTTGACTGCGAAAGCGTGACAAGGGCTTCGCGCCCGAAGTAGAGGTATCACTTCGAGGAATCGGCATTTTTGCTTTCCTCGACAATGCTAACGAGGCCATTGCCTGACTAGGCGAAAGGCCAGGGTGAGGAGAGCTGTTCTATGGCCGAGGCGCACGCCAAGAATCACGATTACCACATCCTCTCCCCAAGTCCCTGGCCACTGATCGGTGCGATCTCCGCATTCATCCTGGTGTCGGGCGCGGTCTTCTGGATGAAGGGTCTGACCCTCGGCGGGCTCGCGGCCGGCCCCTACATGTTCGGCGCCGGCGCGATCGGCGTGCTCTACACCATGTTCGCCTGGTGGAAGGACGTGATCCACGAGGCCAATGCCGGCGACCACACCCGCGTCGTTCAGCTCCATCACCGCTACGGCATGATCATGTTCATCGCCTCCGAGGTGATGTTCTTCGTTGCCTGGTTCTGGGCCTTCTTCGACGCGTCGCTCTTCACGGCTGAGCCGATCCAGTTTCAGCGCCTCGAATTCACCGGTGGCACCTGGCCGCCGAAGGGCATCGAGCCGTTCGATCCCTGGCATCTGCCGCTGCTCAACACGCTGATTCTGCTGACCTCCGGCACCACGGTCACCTGGGCTCACCACGCCCTGCTGCATGACGACCGCAAGGGTCTCAAGATCGGCCTGCTGCTCACGATTCTCCTCGGCGTGCTGTTCACCGTCTGCCAGGCCTACGAGTACATGCACGCGCCGTTCGGCTTTGCCGGCAGCATCTATTCGTCGACCTTCTTCATGGCGACGGGCTTCCACGGCGCGCATGTCATCATCGGCACGATCTTCCTCGCGATCTGCCTGCTGCGCGCCACACAGGGCGATTTCACTCCCAAGCAGCATCTCGGCTTCGAGTTCGCTGCCTGGTACTGGCACTTCGTCGACGTGGTCTGGCTGTTCCTGTTCGCCGCGATCTACGTCTGGGGTTCAGGCGGAGGCCACGCCGTCGGCCATCACTGACGATTTCTCGTCGCTTGCGCGCATTGTCTCCTCTGCAATGCGCGCAATCCTGCAGGGCGGCGCGAGCCGCCCTTTTTCATGTCGGAAGCGCACGTAAGGCTGTAACAGGACGAGAGGAGGACGCCCTTGTCCGTCGTCAGCAATCCACCCCCGATTCCGACAGGCTTGCGCGGCCGCTGCCCAAAATGTGGGCAAGGCGCCTTGTTCAAGGGCTATCTCACCTTCAAGCCGGCCTGTGACGCTTGCGGCCAGGATTTCGCGGCCTTCGACTCAGCCGATGGGCCGGCCTTCTTCGTCATGTCGATCGTCGGCACCTTGGTGGTCGCCATCGCGCTCTGGCTGGAAATCGCCTACGAGCCGCCGGTCTGGGTCCATGCCCTCGTCGCAGGCTCCCTGACCGTGGGATTGAGCCTTTTGCTGGTGCGCCCACTCAAAGGCATACTCGCGGCGCTTCAATTCCACCACAAGGCCGAGCAGGGCCGATTCGAGAAGTGACGCCCGCTTCCGCAACACCCCCTTGGAGGAGCCTGCTCGCACCGGGGCTTGCCACGCTCGTCTGCCTGGTCATCCTCCTCGGACTCGGCTTCTGGCAGCTCGCCCGCAAAACCGAGAAAGAACACCTGATCGCCACCATTCTCGAACGATCGCGGGAAGAACCGCCGTCACCGCTCCCGGGCTTTGCCGCCTGGAACCGGGAATCCGACGAATTCCGGCATGTCCGGGCAACGGGCACCTTCGAGAATGACCGCGAGACTCTGGTGCACGGGCTTGCTCCCGGCATACCCGGGCGGCCGAGTCAGGGCTTCTACGTGATCACGCCGCTGAAGCTGGAAGACGGCACGCTAGTCCTGGTCAATCGCGGCTTCGTTCCGACCGAGTTGCGCCGGCCGGAAGACCGTCAGGCGGGGCAGTTCGCCGGCCAGACGACGGTAACCGGCATCCTGCGCGCCTCGGAAGCGCGCGGCCTGTTCGTGCCTGAGCCGGACCCGGCAAAGGGCGAGTGGTTCCACAAGGACATCGCCGGCATCGCGACGGCGCAAGGCCTAGGGCCGGTCGCTCCCTACATGATCGAGGCGGACGCGACGGAAATTCCCGGCGGCTGGCCGCGGGGAGGCCAGTTGCGCGTCGATCTCCCGAACAACCACCTACAATATGCCTTCACCTGGTTCGCTATCGCTGCGTGCCTGCTCGGTGTGTTTTCGGTGTTTGCCTGGCGCAGACTGACTCTCGGCGAGGGGGCGTGAAGCCGCCGGAACTCCATTTTTCAATAAGAAGTCAGTCTACATCACCACTGTGTTGTGAATTTGGTACGCATTCCAACAGGTTCTTCAATACTGGGCCGATTTGATTGCAGGCGTGACCATATTCGCCTTTTTTAGAACACAATCCCTTTACTGCATCACCAATTGCGGTCGCGGCGCCAATTTGCGTGCGAATCGACGAGCCCAGCCGCCTTCCGGCAGGCAGGCGCCGCCATTTTTGGGACGGTCGATACGATGTCGATGGAAGCCTTCGCGATCAGTCAGGCCGTAGGGCACGAGCTCTCGCAGCGCGAAGCTGCACGCGATGCGGGGCCGGGTCTGGCGATCTTGCTGGCGCTGTTCATCGGAGCTGCCTTCCTTGCCATCGGCACGGCGATGTTCTTTCCCGTCACCTTCGCGATCGTCGCGGCCGCCGGGTTCGCGCTCTTTTCCATCGGCGATTACCTGACCCATGCGATCTTTGAGCGGATCGACTGGATCTTCGTCGTCGTCTTCGGCGCGATCTCCGCGACGGCCTTGTTCTTCTTGTTCCGCCTGACCGTCGCGCTCGAAACGGGTTTGGCCAACCATTTCTCCTACCGGATCGCGCGCCACCTCTGGCGCTCGCTCGCGGTATTTGCTCTTGCCTTCGTTGTACTTACCTTCGCCTATCGGAGCGCCGAGATCCGAGCGCCGCTGATATGGGCCGGCGTTCTGACACTTGCGTTCCAGGCGATCCTGTTCCGCAATGTAGAACGCGACCCTTATGTCCGGATGCCGATCGTCGCCGCCTTTGCGGGCCTCGTCTTGCTCCTCGGCCTCGTGCCGATATCTTTCGCGCTACACCACTACGCGACAGAAGTCATCGTAGAGAAATATGGGACTTCTCAGGAAAAACGGAACTACGAAGCCGAAAAGAAATTACGCATACTTTCAGCCGCAAAACAATGCAGCCTGCATATGGAGAATTTTGACGACTGCAATGATAAAGACACGCTTTATGCGTTGGCAAATCGCTGGTTGCTTTATCATGGCCCAATTCCGCCACCTTGGATTCTATTTCGAGATTTTCAAGGTGAACCAATCAATCCAACTGCCTGGAAGATATTCAAAGCGGAACTCCGCACTTTCTCGGATCGCGGGCTCCCGATCGGGACGGCAGCTGAACGTGCAATTTTCGATCGAGAACTAGCCCTGATTGTCAATCGCTGGAGTGTCGCTGAAAACGCATTTAGAATTGAAATCGATGAGTCCCGACCGCTCAGCTTGGTGTGGCCGCCGCCTTATCTAATCTGGGTCAAAAAAACTCTTGAGCAGCCCGTTCCCATTCCGGCTCGGAAATCCTTCGGCGTGGGTTCCATCCGGAGGAACTGATGCAATGGACGGTCAGGCTTGTAGGCGAGACCCTCTTTAGCATCATGTTTTGCCTTTGGCTTCGCGCAGTTGGCCCGGCCTCTGCTTGTATGCTCGCCATGGCGCGATACACTCGTGCCATTCGAGCCTTGCGGAGTGCCCGGGATGCGCGCTGTCGTTACGGTTCTCACGCTGCTGCTGAGTGCCACGGCGGCTGCCTCCATGGACGAGGCGGATCGCAAGGCCGCCCGCTCCACGATCGAACGGCAGATCGAGGCTTTTCGCAGGAACGATTCCGCGACCGCCTATGCCCAGGCCGCTCCGCAACTCCAGAGCCAGTTTTCCTCGGTCGAGACCTTCATCGCCATGGTCGAGAAGGGCTATGCGCCGGTGCTGCGGCCGCGCCGCTACAGCTTCGAAAAGGCCGAGGATGCCGGCGACGACGAGATCGCGCAGGGCCTCTCGTTGCAGGACGAGAACGGCACCGATTGGGTCGCGCTCTATCTGCTTCAGAAGCAGGGCGACGGCGAGTGGCACATCACCGGCTGTCACCTGAAGAAAGCGCCGGGAACCAGCGCGTAATCGACCGCGGCATGGTGCGACGGCCATCGCCTTGAAGGCCGTCCCGAATTTCCGCTAGATCGCTCCCACACAAGAAGAATCGGCCGCCTCTGTCGCTGGAGCACCCGATGGAGCGCCGTCTGCGTTGGATCACGGGGCTGACGCTGTTCGCGTTCGCCACCTGCCATTTCCTCAGCCATGCCACCGGCCTGTTCGGACTCGATGCGGTCGATCGGATCGGACGGCGGATCATCCTGGCGCCCTGGCAGACGCTGCCCGGACATATCGCCGTGTTCGGCGCGCTCGCCATCCATGCGTCGCTTGGCCTGATCGCCCTGTTCCGAAGGCGCCATCTGCGCATCCCCGCCCAGGAAGCCTGGCAGCTCGGGACCGGCCTGCTGATCCCGCTGCTGATCCTGCCGCATGCGGTCAATGTGCGGGTCGGCGCAGCGGCCTATGGGCTCGACGACAGCTATTTCCGCATCGTCTACCAATATTGGGTGAGTTCGCCCGGCATCGGACTCGCCCGGCAGATCGCCCTGCTCGCCCTCGTCTGGGTACATGGCTGCCTTGGCCTGCATTTCCGGCTGAAGCTGCGGCAGAGCTACGCCCGCGCCCGTCCGTGGCTTGCCGCCCTCGCGATCCTTATCCCGTTCCTCGCCGTGATGGGCCTGATGAATGCCGGCTGGGATGCGCGGATGCAGAATCTGACTGAAGCAGGCTTTTCCGCCAAAAACGGTTCGCCCGTAGCCGGAACAGCGGGAGCCGCCAATCTCGCCACCCTCAGGGCGATCTGGGAATGGGCCCAGATCGGCTGGATCGTCATCGTCGCCGCGGTTCTGCTGCTGCGGGTGCTGCGCGACTTCCGCCTGCGCCGCCGCCCCTTGCGGCTCGTCTATCCAGGAAACCGGATCGTGAGCGTGCCGGTCGGCTTCTCAGTGCTCGAGGCGAGCCGCTGGGCCGGCATTCCCCATGCCTCAATCTGCGGTGGGCGCGGGCGCTGCTCGACCTGCCGCGTCCGGGTCGGATTGGGGCGCGAGACCCTGCCCGATCTGAAACCTGCCGAGCGGGCGACCCTGGCGAGGATCGGTGCGCCGGAAGGCGTGCGCCTCGCCTGCCAGCTCCGCCCGACCGGGGAACTCTCCGTCGCCCCGCTCCTGCCCTGGGACATCAAGGGCACCGCGCCGCGTTTCGCGCCTGACATGGTGCACGAGAAGCGCGCCGCCGCCCTGTTCATCGACCTGCGCGGCTCGACGCGCCTTGCCGCCGGCAGGTTGCCGTTCGATACGCTCTACATCATCGACAGCTACGTCCAGTGCATCACCAACGCGGTGCGCACTCACGGCGGCTTCGTGCCGAGCATCGCCGGAGACGGGCTGATGTGCGTTTTCGGGCTGGGGCCGGACTATCGCGGGCGGGATGACGCGGCCGGCGCGCCCGAGGCTCTCGCCGCCGCGCTGGCGATCTGGCAGGCGCTCGACCGTCTCTCCGAAGACCTCGCCCACGAACTGGCCGAGCCTCTGGGCTTCGGCATCGGCCTCCATGTCGGTCTCGTCGCCGCGGGCAGCTTCACCGAGGGCGCTGAGCTGCACGCTGATCGTCTCGCAGACAGTGCTCGATGCGGCGGGGATCGTGCTGCCGGACATCGAGAGGGTCGAGCTTACCCTGCGCGGCCGGGAGGAGCCGGTCACTTGCATGACGGTCGCAACGCTCGCGGAGGGAAGGCGGCTCCAAGCAAGCATCGGCCGTGGATCGGGGGCGGAGCCAGTACCAAAGCGCCGCCGGATGCTCCCCTTCACGGATCCCGTTGCGAGCTGACGGTTTTTGCTTCTCTTACCAATAGCAACGGCCTGGGTTGGCGGGAGAGCAGTCGCTGAACTCGGATTAGCTGGACTCGTTGTCACGATAGAGAACCTGCGCCGTCATTCCGGGGCCGCACAGCGGAACCCGGAACCCAGAGCCGCCACCTTATCAAGACATGTCACCCCGGCGGCTATGGATCCCGGGTTCGCTTATCGCGCCCCGGGATGACCGCGAAGAGCTGCCGCCCCAGCCTTTCGACAGGCCGATCCGAATTGTGTAGAGGAACCGCCTCCCCGGAGGCCCCTTTGCTACATGTGTCCACGCGCGGCGCCGCGACGCCGCTCAGCTTTTCCGATGCACTCCTCGCCGGGCTCGCCCGCGATGGCGGGCTCTATGTGCCCGAGAGCTGGCCGCAGATCTCAAAGGCCGAGATCGCCGGCCTGTCCGGCCTGCGCTACGCCGATGCGGCCAAGCGCGTGCTGCGGCCTCTGATCGATGGCGAGATCGAGGATGCGGCGCTTGATGCCATGATCGAGGGCGCCTATGCGAATTTCCGCCACCCGGCGATCTGCCCGCTGACCCAGCTCGACGACAACCTGTTCCTGCTCGAACTGTTTCACGGCCCGACGCTCGCCTTCAAGGACGTGGCGATGCAGCTGCTCGGGCGGCTGATGGACCATGTTCTGCGCGCGCGCGGCGCCCGCGCCACCATCGTCGGCGCCACCTCAGGCGATACCGGCTCGGCCGCGGTCGAGGCGTTCCGCGGGCTCGATCAGGTCGATGTCTTCATCCTGTTCCCGCATGGCCGCGTCTCCGAGGTGCAGCGCCGCCAGATGACGACGGTGTCGAGCCCCAACGTCCATGCGCTCGCCATCGACGGCACCTTCGACGATTGCCAGAACATTGTGAAGGCGATGTTCCAGCATGCCGATTTCGCAGAAGGCGTAAAACTCTCGGGCGTCAATTCGATCAACTGGGCGCGGGTCGCGGCGCAGGCGGTCTATTACTTCACCAGCGCGGTCTGCCTCGGCGCGCCGCACAGAAACATCTCCTTCGCGGTGCCGACCGGCAATTTCGGCGACATCCTCGCCGGCTGGGTCGCCAAGCGCATGGGGCTGCCTGTCGAGCGCCTGATGATCGGTACCAATGCCAACGACATCCTGGCTCGCACGCTGGAGCACGGGACTTACGAATTGCGCGGCGTGCAGCCGACCACCTCGCCTTCAATGGACATCCAGATCTCGTCGAATTTCGAGCGACTGCTGTTCGAGGCGCTCGGGCGCGACGCCTCCTCGCTGGGGCGCCTGATGGCCGGACTGAAGCAATCGGGCGGCTTCACCCTCGATCCCGCGGTGCTGGCCACCGTGCGCGACGAGTTCGACGCCACTGCCGTTCCCGAGCCGGAGGTGTTCGAGGAAATCGCCGGCACCCATCGCAAGACCGGCTACGTGCTCGATCCGCACAGCGCCATCGCCGTGCGGGCGGGCCGCCGGCTTCTGGAGAAGGATCCGGCAACCCCGGTCGTGGCGCTCGCCACCGCCCATCCCGCGAAATTCCCGGATGCGGTCAGCCTCGCGACCGGCGCCGCGCGCCCCGCTCTGCCGCCGCATCTCGCCGACTTGCTGGACCGGCCGGAACTCTTCGCCCGGCTTCCCAACGAGCAGGCAACCGTCGAGCGCTACATCCGCGAGCACGCCCGGATCACGCGAGGGTCCGGCCGATGAACCAGCACTTTTCAACCTTCGGCGCCTCGCCCGGCCTCAAGATCGCACGGCTCGCGAACGGGCTCACCGTCGCGACCGAGTCGATTCCCGGCGTCGCCACCGTGAGCCTCGGCGTTTATGTCGGCGCCGGCTCGCGCCATGAGCGGCCCGAAGAGCATGGCCTCAGCCATCTCATCGAGCACATGGCCTTCAAGGGCACGCAGACGCGCTCGGCGCGCAGAATTGCCGAAGATATCGAGAATGTCGGCGGTGACATCAACGCTGCGACCAGCACCGAGAGCACGAGCTACACCGCGCGCGTGCTCGGCGAAGACGCCGGCGTCGCGCTCGATGTGCTCGGCGACATCCTGACCCGCTCGATCTTCGATGCGAGCGAACTCGCCCGCGAGAAGGGCGTGATCCTGCAGGAATATGCGGCGGCCGAGGATACCCCAGACGACGTCGTCTACGACGCCTTCATCGAGACCGCCTTTCCGGACCAGCCGGTCGGCCGGCCGATCCTGGGCCGGCCCGAGACCATCACCAGCTTCGACCGCGCAGCGATCGAGGCCTTCATCGCCCGCGAATACGTGCCGGGCCGTATCGTGCTCGCGGCGGCCGGCGCGCTCTCGCACGAGGCGATTCTGGAGGCGGCCGAGCGCCTGTTCGGCTCGCTCGCGCCTGCGCCCGCACCCGAGATCGAGCGGGGGCATTATGTCGGTGGTGAGCGACGCCTGCAGCGCAAGCTGGAACAAGCCAATCTCGTGCTCGGTCTGCCCGGCCTATCGTTTCGCGACGAGGGCTATTACGCGCTGCACCTCTTCGCCCATATTCTCGGCGGCGGCCTGACCTCGCGGCTCTGGCACGAAGTGCGCGAGACGCGCGGCCTCGCCTACGACATCCAGGCCTTCCACTGGCCGTTTTCGGATTGCGGGCTGTTCGGCATCGGGGCGGGCACCTCGGGGGCCGACTTGCCCGAGCTCGTCGAGGTCGCCCTCGCGACGACCCGCGCGGCCACCGAGGCGCTCGACGAGGTCGAGCTCGCCCGCGCCAAGGCGCAACTCAAGGTTTCTCTGCTCTCGGCGCTCGAGACGCCCGGTGGGCGCATCGAGCGCAATGCCCGCCAGCTTTTGGCCTGGGGCCGGGTGATCCCCTCGGACGAGGTCATCGCCAAGATCGATGCCGTTCAGGTCGAGGACGTGCGGGCCGCCGGCAGGTTGTTGATCCAGGGCGCACCGACGCTCGCGGCGATCGGCCCGATCCGCAAGCTGCCGAAGCTGGAGAAAATTGCGGCGGCGTTCAGGAGTTGAAGCGCACCCACAGCATTAAGTGCACCGTCTTTCCGGGGCCGCGCAGCGGAACCTGGAATCCACGACTGGCCTCAACGCCGCGAGCCAGCCGGGCATCACGGGTAGGTTCCGGGTTCCGCTGCGCGGCCCCGGAAAGACGGCGACAAATCTATGACGCCACAGAGCATACTTCAGGCGTGCTTTCGTCAACCGGATTCGAGGCCCTGCATGCATGCCGCCGCTCGCGAGACCTTTTCTGCCGAAGTCGACTCTGAAACGCTCGACCAAATCCGAGCGCTGGCGGAGGCCGAAGGTCGGCAATTGCATGCGCTCGTCGAGGAAGCGCTCACGGATCTGCTCGAAAAGCGACGCAACGAGTGGCCGCGTGCCCATGCCATCGCTGCCTATCAGGAAAGCCACGAAGTCTATTCGCCGCTCTACCGCAAGCTGGCCGAGTGATACCGTTTCCGTCTGAACGGCTCGGGTGGATTCCCGCGTGGGGATTGAGCGGGTAGCGTTTGTGCCTGGATCGCGGAGGCGGACATGGCACACATTGCCGATCATCTGAGCGTCGAGGAATTGGGCAAGCGCTACCGATTGAGCGAGGACGCCTGCACGG
>JBGAFL010000021.1:0-74977 GCA_044227265.1 Methylobacterium sp. | reverse complement strand
TCTGGACGACATCCAGGACCAGATCGAGCAGCGCTGCCGCGTCCTCGAAGCCGATCCGGAAAAGCTGCGCGCAGCCACATGCTTCCACTGGTGGCCCCAAAAACCCGCAATACCGAGCTAATCAACCGGAAACGGTATCACACCCTCATCCTGAGGTGCGAGGCGCAGCCGAGCCTCGAAGGAGCCCTCCAGGAGCGGCGCGATTTCTGGAGCCCTGCTTCGAGGCTGCTTCGCAGCACCTCAAGATGAGGGTGTGGGTGGTTGGAGCGGCCGGCGGCCTTCCAACAGGTCGCGCCGACTCGAAAGACTCTCGGCCGCAAATTCCATGAAGGCGCTGATCCTCGCCGTGCGGCGCAGATCCGCATGCGTCAGTACCCAGAGCGCGGTGGCCATTTCCAGGATCGGTTCGCCGCAGCGGACCAGCTTCGGCGATAGGTCGCCGAGATAGCAGGGCAGGGCGGCGAGCCCGAGCCCGGCCTCGGCGGCAGCACGGGCCGCCACGAAGGAATCGCAGCGAAGGGCGATCTTCGCGCCGGGAAGCGAGCCACGCAACCAGCCCGCCGCGCTCGATCCTGCCAGGCTGTCGTCGAACCCGATCCAGCGGCTCTGTCGGAAATGCTCGGAAAGGTCGCCCTTCGCGTCCGCGAGCGAGGGCGTGCCGTAGATCGCGAGCGCGACACCGGAAATGCGCCGGCCGACCAGCGTCTCGGGCGGCTCGGCAGAGGGTCGCAGAGCGACATCGGCATCGCGGCGCGTCAGGTTGGCGAAGGCGTTCGTGGTCGCGACCTCGATCACGATGCCGGGATGAAGCGCGCGAAACTCGGCAAGCAGCGGCGGCAGCACGGTCACCATGAGCGTGTCGGTGGTCGTGAGCCGCAGCGATCCTTCGAGTCTCAGATCCTGCCCGGAGAGCCGGCGCTCCAAGGCGGTGACGGTTTCGGCAATGGCGCGCGCCGAAGTGAGCATCTCCTCGCCACCCGCCGTCAGCGCGTAGCCCGAAGGCAGTCTGTCGAACAGCCGCAGCCCAAGCCTCTGCTCGAAGGCGTTCACGCGTCTCAACACCGTAGTGTGGTTCACGCCGAGTACGCGGGCCGCTGCGGCCAGCGATCCTGCATCGGCGACTGCGAGCGCAAGGCGCAGATCGTCCCAATCGATCTTGGCGGAGTCCAGAGGGTTGTGCATTTCTGCAGAGCTCTTTTGTCAGATTGCAAAAACCTGATCGGCTTCGTTGAGTTCGGACAAGCTCGATCGAGCCGCCCTGTAAAATAGATAGAACATATTTCGTGATGGTGCTGACTCAGAGCTATCTCAGTTTCATGTGCAAGAATGCAGCAGAAAATGGTGAAATCACAGATCGCTATGCACAATCGCTAGCATCATCTTAATCCCGTCATCGGCGAAGCGCGCCGCGGGAGACCCAGGATGACCCCGATTCAGCTCCACACCTACGGCACGCCGAACGGCCACAAGGCCTCGATCATGCTCGAGGAGGTCGGCCTGCCTTACGAGGTACACCTCGTCGACATCGAGCGCGGCGATCAGAAAAAGCCCGGCTTCCTCGCACTCAACCCCAACGGCAAGATCCCGGTGATCGTCGACCCGGATCGCGCGCGCATTCTCGTCGAATCCGGTGCGATCCTGCACTACCTCGCCGAGCGCTCCGGACGCCTGCTGCCATCGACCGAGCAGGAGCGGACCGACACGTTGTCCTGGACCCTGTTTCAGGCAGCCCATATCGGCCCGACGCTCGGGCAGCTCTGGCACTACACAATCTTCGCTCCCGAGCCGATCCCAGCGGCGGTCGCGCGCTTCACGGCGGAGGCGCGCCGCGTGCTGCGGGTCCTCGATGCCCGGCTAACCGAGCGCAGCCACATCGCCGGAGAAGCCTATGGCATCGCCGACGTGATGACCTGGCCCTGGATCCGCACCGCGACCGACACCCTCGCGCTCGACATCGAGGCGACGCCGCATCTCGCGCGCTGGTTCGCTGCGGTGGGCAAGCGCCCCGCCGTCCAGCGCGGCATCGCCATTCCGGCCAAGCCGCACGCGTAGGCCGCCACGGCCGCCTGACTCACCTCAGAGACGGAGCGCTCCGCCATGGATATTCTGTTCGTTCCGCTCGCCCTGGTCGCCGGTGGCCTGCTCGCGGTTCAGGCCGGTGCCAATGCCCAGCTTTCCAAGGCCGTCGGCTCGCCCTTCGCGGCGACGGCCCTGCAGCTCTCGGTCGGCAGCCTCATCCTGCTCGCGATCGCGCTCGCCACCGGGACGCTGGCGGCGCTGTCCCTGCTGCCGCAGGTCGAATGGTGGCACGCCATCGGCGGCACGGCCTCGGCCTTCTACGTGGTCTCTGCCATCCTGCTCTTCCCGCGTCTCGGTGCGGTGGTCTCGGTCGGCCTGTTCATCGCCGGCCAGATGCTGGCCTCGCTGGTGCTCGACATGTTCGGTCTTGTCGGGATCGCGCGGACCGGCCTGCAAGCCGGCGCGGCTTTCGGAACGCTCGTCGTGCTCGCGGGCGCCGCCCTCATTGTGCTGGGCCAGACGGGTGGTGCCGCCGAGGTCGGAGCGCGCAACGCCGGCTGGATCCTGCTCGCGCTGCTGGCCGGGGCGGTATTGCCCGTTCAAGGTGCCGTCAACGCCCTGCTGCGCCACGATTTCGCCGGCGCGACCTTCGCGGTTGGCGTCATGTCGTTCGCCGTGGCGACGCTCGCAATGGCCCTCGTGCTGCTTTTGACGCTAGCTTTGCCGAGCGCACCGCGGCCGCATCTCGGCGGCGTGTCGACGATGCCGTGGTGGGGCTGGCTCGGAGGCTTCGCCGGCGCCGCCTACGTGACGACGGTCTTCACGGCGATTCCCTCCATCGATGCTGCCGCCGCGATCGGCCTTACCGTGGCCGGGCAGCAGGTCGCGAGCGTGTTCGTTGACCGCTTCGGTTGGTTTCGCCTGCCGCAGCGTCCGATTTCGGGTCTGCGCCTTGCCGGCGTCGTCCTGATCCTCGCCGGTGTCGCCATCATCAAGATGCTGTGACGGGCCGGCTCTTCTCTCTCACCGACAGGAGAATTCCGATGGGCTCACCCTCTCCCGAACTCTCGAACCTCTGGCTCGCCCGCGCCTTCAACGCGATGGATGCCGAGGCAGCTGCCGCACTCTACCACCCCGAAGCCTCGATCGTGCAGGTCGACGAGGTGCATGGCGGCACCGCGATCGCCCGAGGCGCCCAGGCCATCCGCGCCACGATGGCCGGCTATGTCGGGCTCCGGCCCCATATGGATGTCGTCACCCATCACACCACCGTCTCCGGCGATTTCGCGATGACGCGCTCGCAATGGCGGATCACTGGGCAAGACGAGAACGGCCAGCCCGTCGAGGTGCATCATCACGGCATGGAGGTGCACCGCAGGGCCGAGGACGGAACCTGGTATTTCTTCCTCGATCACCCGTTCGGCGCCGATCCTTCATGGGCGATCCCACGGCCGCCGCGCACGGAATGAGCGCTCGGCACGATTGGATTTGCAGAAGCACCCTTCCGCCGAACCGGCGGCAGCAACCTTGTGGAAATGACCACATCGAGAAAGCTTGCGGAGAAAGCTTGCTTTGTGCCGGCTTCCCCCCACCTTGGCGCTATGCTCGACGAGGACGACCCGCCGCGACAGCAGCCGACCGCCTTCGCCGACGGGTCGGAGGCGCAGGACGTTCCGGTCGGAGCGATCGAGCAGAGCGTCGGCATCCGCGACTGGCTGCTCGGCGAAGGCGCCCGCCTGCCCAATGCCAGCGATCTGATCTCGGGTCTGGCCCTGCGGCTCAATGCAGTGGGCGTTCCTGTCGACCGGGCCTCGACTGCGATCGACACCCTGCATTCCGAATATTCGGGCGTCGGCCGCATCTGGACCCGCGAGGGCGGAACCAGCGTGCGATTGTTCCCGCATGGCGAGACCTCAGACGAAGCCTATCGCGCCAGTCCGTTCTTCACGGTGCACGAGAGCGGGGAATGGCTGATCCTCGACCTCGGCGAGGCACCGGACGATCTGTTCCCGGTCATTCCCGACCTCAAACGGGAAGGCTACAGCGCCTATGTCGTGGTGCCGGTCTTCTTCACGAACGGGACCAGCAACGGCATCACCTTCGCGACCCGGGCGAAGGGCGGGTTTCGCGACGAGGACATCGCGATTCTGCGCTTCATCCTGCCGGCGCTCGCGGCCGTGATGGAGATGCGCATCGTCAACAAGCAGCTCGACACGGTCCTACGCATCTATGTCGGCGACGAGCCGCACCGGGCGATCCTC
The DNA here is from genome assembly GCA_044227265.1 of Methylobacterium sp. Taxonomy (GTDB): domain Bacteria; phylum Pseudomonadota; class Alphaproteobacteria; order Rhizobiales; family Beijerinckiaceae; genus Methylobacterium. The sequence goes on along the minus strand of JBGAFL010000021.1, from coordinate 70,697 downwards.
TCGGGCGACATCCGTCGCGGCCAGGTGCGGCGCATCCGCTCGGCCATCCTGTTCGCCGACATGCGCGACTATACCCGCCTGTCGGCGGACCTGACTCCGGAACAGGCGGTCGACCTGCTCAATCGCTTTTTCGATTGCCTGGTGCCGGCCATCGCCCGCGAGGGCGGCGAGGTGCTGAAATATCTCGGCGATGGCCTTCTCGCGATTTTTCGCGAGTCCGGCGACGATCTTGGTGGGGCCGCCAAAGGCGCGCTCACCGCTGCCCAGGAGGCGCTCGAGGCGCTGGCCGAAGCCAACGCCGTCGGCCAGTTCGGCGGCAAGCCGGTCGTCGCCGGCATCGCGCTCCACCATGGCGAGGCCGCCTACGGCAATGTCGGATCGGGCACGCGGCTCGATTTCACGGTGATCGGCCGCGACGTGAATCTCGCGAGCCGCCTGGCACGGCTGAATCGCACGCTCGGTGAGCAGCTTCTGATGACGAAGGCCTTCGTCGACTTCCTGTGGGGGGACGCCGAGCCGCTCGGAGAGCATGTCCTCGAAGGATTTTCGGAATTGATCGCAGTGTATCGGCCGGCCAACGTGCGGCCTGTTGCCCTGCCGCGCGATGCGGCGGGCATTGAGCTGCCCGCTCTGGGGGATTGACCGCAGCGTCTCGCGGGCCCAAATCAAGTTCGTTCCAGGGAGATCCCCGACAAGGGGCTGAGACACCGCTGGGCTTGAACCGATCGACGGTTCGGGCGGCGCGGAAATCCTTCGAACCTGATCCGGTTCATACCGGCGTAGGGATTGGACCTCGGGCCTCGAGCCCTCAAGCTTCATCGAAGCGTAAAGGTCCGATCACTGCGGGTGACCCGCGGAGGATCTTTGGCCGCCATTCCGAACCAACCTATCGGCCTGCGTCGTGGAGCGCCGGTTCTGCCGCGCCCGGCATCCCTGCCGAAGTGCACGGATGCCGTCGTGGTCGGCGGCGGTGTGATCGGGCTGTCGATCGCCTGGCGCCTGGCGCAAGCGGGCCAATCGGTTTGCGTGATCGAACGCGGCACGATCGGATCGGGCGCGAGCCTTGCCGCGACGGGCATGCTGGCACCCGCCGCCGAGCACGAGCCGGGCTCCGACCTGCTTCTGCCGCTTGCCCTCGAAAGCCTGCGCCTCTGGCCGGGTTTTCGCGATGGGCTGCAAGCGGATTCCGGGTGTGCTCTCGATTATCGAGAAGACGGAACCCTGGTTCTCGCCATCGGCCGCGACGAGGTCGAGCGCCTGCGCTTTCGCCATGATCTGCAGCGGCGCTCGGGCGTGGAGGCGCAATGGCTGTCCGGCCCTGCCGTGCGCGAGCGCGAAAAGCTCCTGCGCCCGAACGTGATGGCCGGGATTTTCTGTCCCCGAGACGCGCAGGTCGATCCGCGTCTCGTCATGTCCGCCCTGGTCGCCGCCTGCGAGGCGAGGGGCGTCGCCATCATCGAACACCGCAATGTCGATGCGCTCCTGCGCGAGCGCGGGCGTGTCGCCGGAATCCTGGCGGGCGATGACGAGGTCGAGGCCGAGACCGTGATCCTCGCCACTGGCGCCTGGAGCGGCGAAGGCGTTCTGTCCTCGCCGCTTCCGGTGCGGCCGCTCAGGGGCCAATCGCTGGCCTTGCGGACCACGCAGCGCACCGGAACCCTCACGCATATGGTCTGGACCGACGAGATTCATCTGGCGCCCAAGAGCGACGGCAGCCTGATCCTCGGCGCCACGGTTGAGGATTGCGGATTTCGCGAGGGCGTGACCGCTGGGGGCGTGCTCGCGCTGATCGAGGGTGCGCGCCGTGTGCTGCCCGGCATCGAGGAGATGGAGATCGAGGCCGTCTGGAGCGGATTCCGGCCGACCTCGGACGACGACGCGCCGATCATCGACAGGCTGGAGGATGGGCTGGTGATCGCCACGGGCCATCACCGCAACGGTTACTTGCTCGCTCCGGCCACCGCCCATGCGGTTGCTGTCCTGGTCACGAGCGGAGCGATGCCGGACAACTGCCGTGGTTTCCGGCTCGAGCGCTTCGTTAGCCGGCAATCTGGAGAGTACGAAAGGATGTCGGCGTGAAACTGATCGTCAATGGCGAACCGCGCGATCACGAGGCAACGGATATCGCCGCGCTCTTCGCGATCGAGGCAGAGGAGCAGGCCCTCGCAGGTCCACAAGGCGTCGCGATCGCGTTGAATGGGCGCGTGGTCCGCAAGACGGAATGGGCGGCCACCGTGCTCGCCGAGGGCGACCGCATCGAGATCGTCCGCGCCATGCAGGGCGGCTGAGATCGCAAGGACAGGGCAATGATCCATCACGACCCCTCGATGCCCGCACGAGTCTCGGACGATCCGCTGACCATTGCCGGCGTGACATTGTCTTCGCGGCTGTTCATCGGAACGGCCGGCTATCCGAGCCAGGGCATCATGGCCGAGGCGGTGCGGGCGTCCGGCGCGGAGGTCGTGACGGCTTCGATCCGCCGCGTCTCGCTGCAGGGTCACGGCTCCGACACCTTCCAGAAACTGAAGGGCAAGCGTTTCCTGCCCAATACCGCCGGCTGCGAGACTGCGCGCGATGCGATCCTGACCGCCGAACTCGCCCGCGAGGCGCTCGGCACGAACTGGATCAAGATCGAGGTGATCGGCGATCGCGAAACGCTCTACCCGGACGTGACCGAATTGATGGAAGCCTGCCGCCATCTCGTCGATGACGGCTTTGTCGTGCTGCCCTATTGCAACGACGATCCGGTGATCTGCGAGCGTCTGGCCGATCTCGGCTGCGCAGCCGTGATGCCGATGGGCTCGCTGATCGGCTCCGGCATGGGTGTCGCCAACCCGGCCAATATCGAGCTGATCTGTCGCCGCGCCAAGGTGCCGGTGGTCGTCGATGCCGGTATCGGCACGGCCTCGGACGCGGTGATCGCGATGGAGCTCGGTGCCGCCGCCTGTCTCATCAACACGGCCATCGCCAAGGCCGAGGATCCCGTGAAGATGGCGGCTGCAATGGGTCACGCGGTCGAGGCGGGCCGTCTCGCCCATCGCGCCGGGCGCATTCCGCGGCGCGGAAGGGCGGAGCCGTCGAGCCCTCAGCTCGGTCTCGTCGGGTCGTAAGCGGCGAGGTGATCCCGTCCCCGCTCCTCGTCGTCACGGATCGCCACGGTTCCTCGCGGCCGCTGGTCGAGACGGTGCAGGCCGTGCTTGAGGGCGGTGCACGCTGGATCTGGTTTCGCGACAAGGATTTAAGGCCGTCGGCGCGGCGTGAACTCGCGCAGGCGCTGCTCCCGATCGTGCGCGATGCCGGCGGTTTCCTAACGATCGGCGGCGATGCGGCGCTCGCCGCCGAGATCGGAGCCGACGGGGTGCATCTCGGCGGCGGAGAATGGGCACCATCCAACCCATCCCCTCATCCTGAGGTGCCCGCGCCAGGGGGCCTCGAAGGAGCCCTCCAGATCGCTCAGCGTTCGCTGGAGCCCTCCTTCGAGGCCACAGCTTCGCAGTGGCACCTCAGGACGAGGGGGAGAGTTGGAGGATCGCGGTTGCTCGGCTTCTCGGCCCACAGCCTCTCCGACATCCATGCTGCGACTGCCCAGTGCGCCGATTACGCCACGCTGAGCCCGATCTTTTCGACGTCGAGCAAGCCCGGCTACGGCCCGCCGCTGGGGCTCGAAGCACTACGTGCGGCAAGTCGAACGGCGCTGCCGATTCTCGCGCTCGGCGGCATCGGCCCCGACGAAGCCGCAGCCTGCCGCGCGGCGGGCGCCGCCGGCATCGCCGTCATGGGCGCTCTCATGGGCGCGAAAGATCCGGGACGCGAGACACGCGCCCTGCTCGACGCGCTGCATTCGTGAAAACGCCCGATCGGGCCTCGGTTCTGAACATATGTTGTCGTGCGCCCGCGGCGTCCATGACACTCAACGCGTTGCGTAGACCTGTCATCTCGACATCCGGTCGGCTGGGCTGGCGAGAGGACGTTCGCGACCGCGATCGAAGGGGCAAGCCCGTGCCACGCTATTTCTTCGACGTTATCGACGGCGACCGCCAGACCCGGGATGACGAAGGCCTCGTGCTGGTCGATCGTGAATCCGCGCGGCGTGAAGCCATCGCCTCGCTGATCGATCTCGCGCGCGACGAATTGCCCGACGGAGACCATCGCTCCTTCCGCATCAGGGTGCGCGAGGGGTCGACGCACTATCTTCTCGCGGCCACGCTTGCCGTGGATGCCGATTGGATAGACGAGGAGGCTGATCTCGGTGAGTCTGGCCTGAGAGCCTGATCGATCATGCCCGGGCCGATCCTGGACAGTCTCAAGCCGCTGACGCGCAGGCTGTTGACGAATACCGAATTGTCGGCGGCGGAGGTCGCGGTCCTCGAGAGCCTGCCCATGCAGGTCAAATCGCTGCCGCGCCATCACGACATCATTCGCGAGGGCGAGCGGCCGACCCAGTCTTGCGCTTTGCTCCAGGGGTGGCTGTTCCGCTATCGCGTCATCCCGGATGGCGGCCGCCAGATCATGTCTTTCCACGTACCCGGTGAGATCCCCGATCTGCACAGCCTGCATATCGGAGTGATGGATCATACCGTCTCGACGCTGACGCCCTGCAAGGTCGCATTCATCGCCCATGAACATCTCTCGGCGCTGACCGTAACGCATCCGCGGATCGCCATGGCGCTCTGGCGGGACACGCTGATCGATGCCGGCGTATTTCGGGAGTGGATGGTCGGCATCGGCCGGCGTCTCGCCTATGGCCGGATCGCGCATCTGTTCTGCGAATTGTATCGCCGGCTCGAAGTCGTCGGGTTCGCCGAAAGCGGCCGCATGACCTGGCCGGTGACGCATACCGATCTCGCCGATGCGACGAGCATGACGGCTGTTCACGTCAATCGGACGCTGCGGGAATTGCGGCGAAATGGCCTCGTCACGATCCAGGACGGCATCCTGACGATCCACGACTGGCCGGCGCTCGCCGAGGTGGCCCAGTTCGACCCGACCTACCTTCACCTGCTGGCGGACCGGACATGACCGGAAAGCGGGATGGTGCCGATGGGAACGGCGCGGCGGAACTGTCGCAAGCCTCGGAATCCTACGAGGTTCCCAATCTCGATGCCGCGCCGGGCATCCCTCACTACCATGCCTTCAGGCTCGGTGCCGAAGGCGCAGTCGCTGCGACGGAAACGATCGCAGCGCGAACCGACGACGAAGCCATGGAGATCGTTCGGAGCTGGACGAATGCCTACGGCATCGATCTGTGGGAGCGTGGCCGTCTCATCGCGAGCTTCCCGCCCAGGCTGAATGGCAGCGACGAGCCGGTGGGCTGTGCGGCGGAAATGTCCGTGAACGGCACGAATGGCTGACGGCCGGGTCCAGCATCGCTGACATCGCGCCGCCCAAAGTCGGAACACAGGAGGCGGTCACCGAACGAAAAATCCGCCGCGAGCCCTGACGGTGGCGCTCAAGCCGTATAGAAGCGCCTTCCAATCTCTTTGCCTTCGCATTTGGCCGCCCGCGAGCTGGACGTCGACGCCGCATGATCAATTCTCCCCTCATGACCGTGATGGTCGATGCCGTCCGCAAGGCCGCGCGCGGGCTCCGGCGCGATTTCGGCGAGGTCGAAAATCTCCAGGTCTCGCGCAAAGGTCCGGGCGATTTCGTCTCGGCCGCAGACCGCAAGGCCGAGGACACCCTGCGCGACGCGCTGATGAAGGCGCGTCCGGGCTACGGCTTCGTCCTGGAGGAGAGCGAGGCGATCCAGGGCACCGACAAGAGCCATACCTGGCATATCGATCCGCTCGACGGCACGACGAACTTCCTGCACGGCATTCCGCATTTCGCGATCTCGGTCGGGCTCGAGCGCGAGGGCGTGATTGTCGCCGGCGTGATCTTCGATCCGCTGAAGGACGAGTTGTTCGTCGCCGAGCGCGGCAAGGGGGCCTACCTCAACAATCGCCGTCTTCGCGTCTCGGGGCGGACCGAACTTGCCGACGCGCTCGTCGCCTACGGCACGCCCTATCTCGAGAAGGGCGATCGCGGCCGGTTCCTCAACGAACTCGGAGCCGTCATGGCCGTGACCGGTGGTGCCCGCCGCTTCGGCTCGGCCGCGCTCGATCTCGCCTATGTCGCCTGCGGGCGTGCCGACATCTACTGGGAGCGCGATCTCAATTCCTGGGACATCGCGGCCGGTATCATCCTGGTGCGCGAGGCCGGTGGCTTCGTCACCAACGCCGATGGTGGGGCCGAGCCGCTGGCCGCCAAAACGCCGGCAAAATCGGTCGCCTGCGGCAATGAGGTGCTGCATCGCGAGCTGCTCGGGATTCTCAAGAAGGCGCAGGTCGCGAGCTGACGGGCTCGGGCTGCCGCGCCATCCTCGCATTGCTCGAAAGCACGCGCGGCGACCGAATGCGCCGACCCTGCGTGACGACGAAACGCCAGCTTCCTGCCGGCGTTGGTTCGTCGCCCATTGCTCCTGATGAAATAGCGCGATGCCTGCCCGTTCCGTGTTCCTGCTCGCCCTCATCTCCCTATGTTGCGCTATCGTTCCAGCTGCGGCCCAGCAGGACTATCTCTTCGGCGAACGGAATTTCCGCAACGCCTGCAAGCCGCCGCTCAAATACGCTGCCGGTGCCTGCGTCCGGCGGTGCCCGGCAGGTTATCGAAACAGGGGCGGACGCTATTGCAGCCCGCCGGGACAGACAGGCTGGTAGTCCGAGGCGCCCACTGGTCGAGCAAGGCCGCTTTGCTCTAATGGTCTGAGCGACCTCAGACCCAAGAGCCGTCCCGTATGGAAGCCCGCAAGCACAACGCCCTCAAGGAATCGATCCGCTCGATTCCCGACTACCCGAAGCCGGGCATCATCTTTCGCGACATCACCACCCTGCTCAGCGATCCGCGCTCATTCCGGCGCGCGATCGATTCCCTGGTGCACCCTTATGCGGGCGGCCGTATCGATCAGGTCGCGGGGATCGAGGCGCGTGGGTTCATTTTGGGCGGCGCCATCGCCCATCAGCTGTCCTGCGGCTTCGTGCCGATCCGCAAGAAGGGGAAGCTGCCGCACAAGACGGTCTCGCTCGAATACGCGCTCGAATACGGCACCGACACGATCGAGATCCATGTCGATGCGATCCGTAAAGGGGACCGCGTCCTCCTGGTCGACGATCTCATCGCGACCGGCGGCACCGCGGCGGCGGCCGTCAACCTGCTACGCCAGCTCGGCGCGGAAGTCGTCGCGGCCTGTTTCGTGATCGACCTGCCGGAGATCGGCGGCGCGCAGAAGCTGCGAGACCTTGGCGTCACCGTGCGGACCCTGATGGAGTTCGAGGGGCATTGACGATACCCCGGCACGGGACCGGGCACGCATTCCGTCATCCCGGATTCCGCTTCGCGGCCCCGGGATAACGGCGTAGATTTTGCCGAGCAGCCTTACGCAGCCAAACTCTCGAACAGCCCGCGCCCATCCGTGCCGCCGACGAGGTCTTCGACGAAATTTTCCGGGTGCGGCATCATGCCGAGCACGTTGAGCTTTTCCGAATAGATCCCGGCGATCGCATTCAGCGAGCCGTTGACGTTCGCATCGCTCGTCAGCTCCCCGTTCGGATCGCAATAGCGGAAGGCGATCCGGCCATCGCCCTCGAGCCGCGCGATCGTCTCGGGGTCTGCGAAGTAATTGCCCTCGCCATGCGCCACGCAGACGTCGACGACCTGGCCCTTCGCATAGGCCGAGGTGAAGCGCGTATCCGCGCGCTCGACCCGCAAGAGCTGGCGGTGGCAGAGGAAGCGGCGGTTGACGTTGCGCATCAGCACACCCGGCAGCAGCCCGGATTCGCACAGGATCTGGAAGCCGTTGCAGATGCCGAGCACCAGCCCGCCCCGCGAGGCGTGCGCGCGCACGGCGTCCATTGCGTTGGCCCGGCCGCCGATTGCACCGCAGCGCAGGTAATCGCCATAGGAGAAGCCACCGGGCAGCACGGCGAGGTCCGTGCCGGCCGGCAATTCGGTCTCGGCATGCCAGACCTTGGTCACCTCGGCTCCGGCGAGCCGCAGGGCCCGCGCGACGTCGCCGTCGCGATTGGAGCCGGGAAAGACGATGACGGACGCGCGCATCAGCCGATCTCGATCGCGTAATTCTCGATCACGGTATTGGCGAGCAACTTCTCGCAGGCCGTCTTGAGCGTTGTTTCGGCCTGGGCAGCATCGGTCGCGTCGACCTCGACGTCGAACACCTTGCCCTGGCGGACGCTGTCGACATCCCGGATGCCGAAGGAGGTGAGGGCAGATTCGATCGCCTTACCCTGCGGGTCGAGAACGCCGGTCTTCAGAGTGACGACGATACGGGCTTTCATCTTGGTCACGCGACATCCTCGGGCATTGCGCCGGCCGGTAGCCTCAAGCCGATAAGGCGGATCAGCTGGGTGAGCAACCGCATGGAGTCCGCGCTGGGCCGCCCGGCAAGCCTGCTGCGACGTGGGCGAGCCGAGATTTCGGGCCAGAAATCGATCGTACCATGCGCCACTCGAGCATGTACTCATGAAAATCATGCACGCATGAGCTGATTTTCGATCAAGCTCTTGGTGCTTCTCGCGAATTGAGATGCACCGAAACCGTCAATCCAACGACTGCATGCAAGGGTTCCTTCATTCGCTCCCCTTAGGTTCCCAATTGGATTCACCGAATAGTCATCGCGTTGCCTGAGCGATGGGCGATACCTTCTTCTTCATCCTGCCGGTCACGCTGACCATCCTCGGTGTCGCGTTCCTTCTGCTATGGCGCTGGGGATCGCCGGCCGCGTTCTGGTGGGGCGTGGGCTATCTGCTCGGAGCGTCGGTCTTCGTCGTCGCGGCCCTGCCGGAGGTCGGCAAGGCGTCGTGGCCGAACATCGTCGCCGACGTCTTCTATACCTCGTCCATTGCCTGTTACAGCCAGGCCCTGGTGACGCAATACGGTGTCTCGTCCTCAATTCGGACGCGGATGGCGATCATCGCGCTGTTCGGCTGCGGCTCGGCCTTCTCGACACTCATCCTGCGCAGTTTCCCGGTCCAACTCGCGCTCGGCGACCTCTCCGCTCTCGTGCTGCTCGGTCAGGCCCTGTTCCTCGTGCGGCGGCGGATGAAGCACACGATCGACAAGGCGCTCGGCGCGTTGCTTGCGATCATGATCGTCGATGCGATCATCCGGGGCAGTACCGTGTATCTCACCGCGCCCGAATCGGCGGCGGATTTCCTCGAATCCGAGTACGGCGTGTTCTACCAGACGACGAGCGCGATCTTCGGCATCATCCTGGCCCTGCTCGCCTTTGCCGTGGTCATGATCGAAGTTCTGGCGCGCTACCGCAGCGCGGCCGATACCGATCCCCTGACGGGATTGCTCAACCGGCGCGGCTTCGAATCCGCTCTGCTGCAATGCTCCTCGGGCAAGCCGGCGGATGGCTGCGTCCTGACCTGCGACATCGATCTCTTCAAGACCGTCAACGATCAGTTCGGGCATGCCGCAGGCGACCGCGCGATCGTGGCTCTGGCCGAGACCTTGCGCCGGAATCTCCCCTCAGGGGCCGTGGTTGCCCGGTTCGGCGGCGAGGAATTCGTAGCCTATCTGCCGGGCGGCAACGGTGCCGACGCCTACCACCATGCGGAAGCGATTCGGACAGGCTTTGCCGCGCTTGATTGGGCCGTGCTGATCGGCCGTGATCAGCTCACGGCGAGTTTCGGGATCGACGCCGTTCGCGCAGCGGATTTTTCGGTCCACGACGCCTTGTCGCGGGCCGATGCCGGTCTCTACAGCGCCAAGCGCTCCGGCCGGAATTGTACGCGCACCGCGTTGTCGGTCGTTCCGGCGCCGCCGCAGATCGTGCGGGCGCTGGGATGACGGACGTCGAAGCCGTGTTCGAGCAAACGTGCTGCTTTGCCGAGCACCGAGCGACGATCAGGACCCCTCTGGTGTTCGGTCAGCCTCGCCCAGCAATTCCGACGGCGTAAGGCCGAACCGCTTCCGGAAGGTTCGATTGAAGTAGGACAGATCGTTGAAGCCGGCTGCAAAGGCGATATCGCTGACCTTGCGTTGGCGGCCCACAGCGCTCTGCAGACGATGGCGTGCCGACAGCAGACGCTGCTCGAGCACGAATTCCGAAAACGTCGCTCCCGAGAGGGCAAACAGGCGCTGAATCTGCCGCTCGCTGAGGGCGTTCGCCCTTGCCGTAGTCTCGACCGAAAGCGTTCCGTCTTCGAGATTTTTTAGAATATAAGCCTTCAAGAGGTCCAAGCGCGCCGCCGTTAGACCTCGCTGCCCGATCAGGTCCTTCTGCTCCGCGCTCGTCCCGAGCAGGAGGCCGACGAGATCGATCAGATGCAGCGCCGCGGCCTTCTGGCCGAGCGGATCAAGATCGCCGGCCACCTCATTGCAAAGCTCGAAATAACGATCGATCAGCGCGCTCATACCTCGATCGTGCCCGAGCGGCCGTGCTAGTTGTGTCTCCGCAGAGCGAGAAACCTGTAGTAGAATACGTCGCGGGAACCGCGTCGTCTTGAACGCACCGAGGCTCGTCAGGTCCGCGGCGCCGACGACGTTCATTTCCGTGAGGCACATCTGCCCGGCCTGCAGATCGATCGTCTTCCTCCCTTGAGTCACACGCACCTTGCCGTGCGAGGCGGAGATCAGGACGAGGTCGTCGCAATCGTCGGCCAGGAGATCGCGCGTCCTGGCGAACCGGGCGGAACGCCCCGCCGGGGTCGCCATGGCAACGCAATCCATCAACGCGAAATCGTTGCGGCAATCGATGAAGTCGTCCTCCGCCGGTCCGACATCGAGACGGCAGAAGCCGCGGCAAATGCCTTCGCGCCAGGAATCGTAGTCCGGTCCTTTGGCCGGGCCGCGATGGAAGATCGAAAAGCGGTTCGAGAACAGTGTCTCGCGCATGACCTTCTCCCTGCGGTCCGGAACGCCGATCGCGGACACAGCGCGCTCGGTGGTCGATTGCGCGTCCTCGGACTCGTGTCGTTCCAGTCCCAGCGATTGGCGCCCCAATCCAAGACCGCGGAACGCGACAGCGATAGCACTGCGATCATTGCGCTCCAAGACGTTCGCGACATGATCGACAATGCGAAAGCCGAAGAACTACGCACGCAGCAGTTTCGAGATGCGGCGCTGCCCTATCTCGACGACGTCTATTCTCTTGCAAATTTTCTCATGCGCAATTCCACGGATGCCGAAGACGCAGTCCAGGACTGCTTGCTGCGCGCTTTTCGGCATTTTGAACAATGTCGCGGCACGGACATCAAGGTGTGGCTGCTGGCGATCCTGAGAAATGTCTGCCGTTCGGAATTCGCGCGGCGCGCAAAGTCGGAGGTACTGGAGGCATTGCCCGACTGGGACGTGGCGCCCGTCCAGCCGGTCTGGCAAGCACCGCAGGCGACACCGGAAGTCATCGTCCAGGGCCGGCAGGATGTTGCGGCCATTCGCCGGCTCGTCGAGTCGCTGCCGGCGCCCTTCCGCGAGATCGTCGTCCTGCGCGAGTTCCACGAGCTCTCCTACAGCAAGATCGCGGAGGTGGCGGGCGTGCCGATCGGGACGGTGATGTCGCGGTTGGCGCGCGGCCGCGCGATGCTGCTTGCGGCCTGGCAGGACGGGGAGGCTGCCAAGCCGAAGACATCGGCGATGTCCGACGCGACCTGCATGCGCCAGCGCGAAGGGGCTTCTGCGCCGTGCGGGAGTTGAGGCACACGTATTCGCAGGCTCGACGTCACGATCTGTCGCGACGATCGGTCAGGCTCCGGGCAACGGTTCTTATCCCGCCCCAGGCGGCCCGAACCAGGCGGTGAGCGCCTCGGCAAGCCCATGCCCGGTCCCGTCGCCCACCCAGGCAACATATCCGTCGGGCCTGATCAACACGGCAGCGGGAGCGACGACCGGGCCGATCACCGGCAACTCCCATGGTCCCTCGTGACGGGCATCGATCCGCTGGACCCGATCGGCCCAAGGCGCGACATCAAGACCGCCGAGCCCACCGAAATCGAGCAACACCGGCTGGGCGCCGTGCAGCAACGCGTAGACCCGTAACGGGCCGTGCGGCGTTTCGAGTTCGAGATCGGGCATGCGGCGCCCTTGCAGGGGATGCCCCTCGCCGAAATCGTAGTGGATATCGAGGCCCGACATCATGCCCGCATAGGCCTTGCGGGGCTCCTCCATCTGGAGGAGGTCGCAAAGCACCTCGTGCGCGGCCTTGGAACGCTCGTCCTGGCGCAGCAGGGCGACCTGCGCCAGCGAATTGCGCAAGACCCGGGCGGCGACCGGGTGGCGCTCGGCCTGGTAGCTGTCGAGCAGGCTCTCGAGCGAGGTTCCCCTGACCACCTGGGCAAGCTTCCAGCCCAGATTCACCGCATCTTGAACGCCGAGGTTGAAGCCCTGTCCACCGGCCGGGTAATGCACATGCGCGGCATCGCCCGCGAGCAGCACGCGGCCCTTGCGGTAGCTTTCGGCCTGACGCGCCGCGTCGGTGAAGCGGGAGATCCAGGATGGGTCGTGAACCCCGTAATCCGTCCCGTAGGCGGCGATGAGCTCTGCGCTGAGATCGCTCAAACTCGGCGCGTCCCGGCGCCCGAGCTGCCGCTCGGTCACGAGGATGCCGGCGAGGCCGCTCTCGTCGAGCTTACTCAGGGCACGGACGCCATCGGCATCGCGGTGCAGGCCCCATTCCGGCTCTTCCGTCAGCCGCGCCTCGGCGATGAGATGGCTGATACTCGGCTCCGATCCGGGGAAGGCGATGCCGGCTTCCTTGCGGACGAGGCTGCGGCCGCCATCGCAGCCGACGAGATATTGTGCCCGCATCGTCCGGCCATCGGACAACTCGATGGTGACCGCCGTCCCGTCCTGCGCGAAACCGGTGACCGCGCAGCCGCGATGGATGGGAACGCACAATTCGCCGATCCAGCCGGCGAGGATCCGTTCACTCTGCTTCTGCCAGAGCGCGAGCCCATAAGGGTGCCGTGTCGGGAAATCGCCGATATCGAGGCGGATTCCGGCAAAGCTCGCCACCTGCATCGCCTGGCCCTCAGTGAGGAAGCGATCGGCGATCCCGCGCTGATCGAGCACCTCGATGGTGCGGGCATGTAGGCCCCCGGCGCGCGAGCCTTCGAGCTTCGGCCCGGTGCGCCGCTCGACGATCGCGACGTCGATTCCCGTCAACGCCAACTCGCCGGCGAGCATCATGCCCGTCGGACCTGCTCCGGCGATCACGACGTCATGCCGAGTCATCGCCACTCCTCCGATCGATTCCGAGGGCGGCTTTGTGCGGCGTCACCAGGGTCTTGAAGCAAGTCCCCTGCGCGCGACATATCAAGTTGGGAAGGCGATGCTTTTGCTCCCGCGGGTCAGGCTCGGTCGCTTTGCAGCCGAGAGTGACATTTGGGGAATTCCCCGAAACGGGGCGTTCATGCCGGCGGTGTCATGCCGAACCGTTTCCCCGCATCCCGTCGTGATCGCGAATGCGGAGGCACCATGAAAGGCGCCGTCCGTTAAAACGGATTTTTGGTATGGATGTCCCATGCGTCCCATTCCGTCCCACGGCCCGAAGGCGTCCGAAAGGTCGCGCTTGACCTCGCGCGCGGGTCGCGGCCGGGATTGACAGCGACACGTTTCTTTGATAATATTCCCATATATTGGCAATGCTCGACTGATCGCTACTGTTCGAGCTGGAAGAACCTGAGCCAGGTAATTCAGTCCACTTCCCGTCTAGAAATGCCGTCTTCGATTGGCTGGATGCCAGGTCGCGGAAACCTTGTTTCTGTCCAGCATCACCATTGCCGAGTTGAGCTTCGGCATCGGCGTGCTGCTGGAGGGCAAGCGCAAGCAGAATTGGGCCGCCGCGCTCGTCGGGGTGCTCACGCTGTTCGCGGCGAGGATTCTTCCCCTTCGACACCGAGCCGGACTGGCGGTGATGGATCCTTGGGCGGCGGGGTGAGCGGCAGGCGGCACGGAATTGGGGATTCGGTAAGCCGTCGCAAAAATGGCGGGCGGCTAGCGTACGCCATCAAGACGCACGGCCTTGAAAACTTCGACCTCACCGCGTACAGCTTGAATGTGTACAATTTCGGAGGAAGACGGAGATGCCCCAAGCTGCCGTAGATGACAACAAGCGGATGCATCTACGGGTCTCGCCGGAAACCAAGGCCAAGCTCGTGCGTGCCGCCGCTTTGCGCAACACCGACTTGACCAACTTCGTGACGCAGACCGCCTTGCGCGAAGCCGAAGCCGTGATCGAGGCGGCCGAGGTCGTTCGCCTGACGGCGCGCGATCACGCGCGGGTGCTCGAACTTCTGGAAAATCCACCCAAGCCCAACGCGAAGCTGCGGGCGGCGATCGTGGCCTTGCCCGACACTCTATGATGCTGCCCGCCTGGAGAGAGGAGGCCATCGCGAAATCGCATGATCGCCAATCCTTTGATTGCGGCGATCCGGCGATGAACGACTTTTTCCGACGCTACGCGCGTCAAAGCCACGAACAGAATGCCTCGAAGACCTTTTGCGCGGTCGATNCGATACATTCTCATTAAAATGAAGAAAGATGAGCGTCGACGTCTTATTATGAGGGCTGCCGGCGCGAGCTTATACCACGACGCTCAAAGGCCATCGTCAGGACCGATTTCCCTTGATTTTGCAAAGCCCTCTTGACAGCGACACGTTGTTCTGCTAATATTCCTACATCGTGGCAATACGTGCCTGATCGCTACCATTCGAGCCGGAATAACCTGAGCCAGGTAATTCAGTCCACTTCCCGTCCAGAAATGCCGTCTTCGATTGGCTGGATGCCCGGGTCGCGGAACCCTGTTTCTGTCCAGCATCCCCATTGCCGAGTTGAGCTTCGGCATCGGCGTGCTGCCGGAGGGCAAGCTCAATCAGAATTGGGCCGCCGCGCTCGTCGGGGTGCTCACGCTGTTCGCGGCGAGGATTCTCCCCCTTCGACACTGTGGCGGCACGGTGTCATGGCGATCTCGTCGTCTCGGCACACGCGGCAGGTTAGGGCGTCCCGACGTCCTACGGCAACCTCGCCGCGATCGCCGCCGCGCACGATTTCACCATCGCGTCGCGCGACACCAGCGCCTTCGCGCCTGCCGGACTGGCGGTGATCGATCCTTGGGCAGCGCGGTGAGCGGCAAACGGCACGGAATTAGGGATTCCGTAAACTGTCACCGTAATTCCCGTAATCTAAGCTGTCACCGTAATCGATGCGCCTCGAATGATTCTGCTCAACACGAACGTCGTCTGTGGGGCAATGAAGCCTGGGCCAGGTCGTCCTCGACTGGCTCGACGCCCAAGTCGCGGAGACGCTGTTCTTGTCGAGTATTTCCGTCGCCGAAAAGGCGGTTAAGTTTCTAGAAGTTCACATCAATTCTTGAATTTTTAACGTCAGAAGAAACAATGAGCACCATAAATCTAAATCAACACATCATCGACGAATTGAATCGTTTTCGTGAAGCACAGGACACATTCTATGCCTTGCAAATTGACGCCCCCTGGGGGGCAGGAAAAACATACTTCATCAAAGACTACATCGATAAGCACTGCCCAAAGGATAGTGAAAATAGTCCTAAGAACCTCGTAGTATCTCTTTTTGGCATAAATTCCGTTCAAGAAATTGAACAGCAAATGTCAAGCCAGCTTTTTTCAGGTGGAGAACGCCTTGCTGGTTCTGTTTTTTCGACTTTGGCAGCAGGCGCCGGCGGGTTTTTCCAAGTCGAGAAAGCCGTGAGCCGTTTAGCTGGAAGTTCACAAGCCAAGATATTATCAGACCGATTGAAAGAAGTAAAACAAGGAATCATCGTGTTTGACGATGTTGAGCGATGCTCAATGAGATTGGTTGACGCGCTTGGTTGCATAAACACTTTTATTGAAAAGGAGAGATTCAAAGTTGTACTGATCTCGAATGAGCGTGCTCTTCAACGAAAAGACGTCACGAAGGAGGAAAAAGAAAATTTTAATCTGCTGAAAAATTTTAAAGAAAAACTTGTCGGACGCACATTGCGGTTAGAAGCGGACCCAATGAGCGCGTATGATTCATTTGTGAAGAGTATGAAGTCTGAGAAAGCACGCGCTCTTGCAACGCAGGAAAAAACTTTTGCATTGATCGTGTTTCGCGCTTCAAAACGAGATAATTTGCGATCACTACGCATCGCCATAGAGGCCTTTGATAGAATTGTTTCCACAATAGACTCTAATATTCCACAAAAAGATGAAGGTCTTCGAGATATTTTGGCCGGATGTATATACGTTACTTGTGAGGCCGGCGCGGCCGTGAAGCATCCTCTCATCGCGCAGCCGACCACAGGACGATTGTCGCGTATTATGCGAGGGAAAGGCGGGAGTCAGATCGAAGAGCCCTCTGAGAGTCTGTCCGACGTCATCTCGTTTTCTGACAGAGCTTTCGGGTCATAAGGCGAATGGATGCTAGGAGGAGGAAGGCGCGGCCTTTTCGGCTCTTGCATTCCCAATCCTTGGCGAGGCGCCGGCATCGGTTCAGCCATCCGATCGTGCGCTCGACGATCCAGCGCTTTGGGAGGACGACGAAGCCCTTGGCCTGATCCGATCGCTTGACGATTTCGACCTCGACCTGGCGGCAGACCCCGCGCAAGCCGTCCTGGAAGGCTGGTCCCTGATAGCCGCCATCCGCAAAGAGCTTGAGCAGAAACGGGTAGAGGCCGAACAGTGTGGCCATCACCAGTACGCCGCCATCGCGATCCTGGATGTCGGCCGGATGGACCAGCGCATGCATCAAGAGGCCCTGCGTGTCGACGAGGACGTGGCGTTTCTTGCCTTTGATCTTCTTGCCCGCATCAAAGCCTGACGGGTCGATCGAGCGCCCCCTTTTTCCCCGCTCTTGACGCTCTGCGAGTCGATGATCGCCGCCGTCGGGCTCGCTTCTCGCCCGGCCTGCTCACGGCAGGCGGCGTAAAGCGTGTGGTGGATCCGCTCCAGCGTTCCGTCATAGTCCCACAGATCAAGATAATCGTGCACCGTCGAGCGCGCGGGCAGGTCCTTCGGGATCGCCCGCCACTGACAGCCCGTGCTCAGCACATACATCAGGCCGTTCACCACAGCTCGAAGGTCCACGCTCCGCTTGCCGCCGCCGCGCTTGGCCGGCGGGATCAGCGGCTCGATCAGCGACCATTCTTCGTCCGTGAGGTCACTCGGATAGCGAAGCCCGCTCCGGTCATAGCGAGCCCGGTTCTCGTTTGTCCACATCGGCAGCCTCCAAGCAGCCGACGTCTTGAATCACAAATCACTCACATCATTCAATATGTCATCGGACAGACACTGAAGATGAAAGTATCTGCACAGATTTAGTCAATAAATACTCACACATTATTAATTTGAGACAGCCGACCATTCCATTTAACTTATTGATCGATTTTTTGACGTCTGGAATTTTTCGTAAAGAAAACATCGAGGCCGTATTGCGTATAAGTCCGCTCATGAATGAGCCGTCGGACACTCCTCTTTGGAGGCGGATGATTGAGATTTGGCAATATAACCAAGATAAATTAAATAGCGACAAACAAGAACTAAAATCAAAATTCGCTTTAAACCAGATTTTAGATCCAGGCGAACTTATTCATTTGTCGGGAATTATGCTGTGGATGGAAAAATATGGTGACCTAACTATTTCTAATGGTGTCGATCCGGTAGATTTTTTGAAGAAATACCTTGAGGGCCTTAGAACTAAGGGAATCTATTTGGAAGTCAATCTACGAGCTTTTGCCGTTGATCGCTTATCAGCACACGGATACGTAGTTCTTGGAGAAGATGAATTTCGACCAAAAATCTTAGAAATACATGAAGCCATTCAAACAGCATTGAATGAGGCCACATCGCTCAAATACCCGGAGATATATAAAATTATATGTGAAAACGCGTCGTCAAAAGATCGTGATCTTGATGAATTGCTAGGAGAAGAGTTCAAGCCATATCTTCGTTTTCCTGTTTTTAAAGACGCCAATGTATCACAATTTGCTGAACTAATTTTACGCGACAAACAAATAGACGCTCCGTTGCTAAAATGGATGAGCGAGCGCTATCGGCACTTTGTCACGCCAGCTGTGCGCTCGGAAGAACAAGAGTGGATAGATAATTTGTACGCAGAATTAAGAAACAAGATTTCGTCTTTGAGCCCTTGCTTGAACAAGTGGTGGCTTGAGATATTGGATCAGAATCTGCGGTCACTCCTAATTTATGGACCCTTGCGGCCACCAGCCTTGTAGGACGGCGGAAACCTACTCAAGGGCCAATTTTGAACATCGTTCGCCTAATGGCTACGATTTCGCGGTATGCTTCCGGTCTAACTCTCACTCCCACTCAATCGTCCCAGGAGGCTTCGAGGTCACGTCATACGTCACCCGGTTGATGCCCTTGACCTCGTTGATGATCCGCGTCGCCACCCTACCCAAAAACCCCATGTCGAACGGGTAGAAATCCGCCGTCATCCCGTCGACCGAGGTCACGGCCCGCAGCGCGCAGACATGGTCGTAGGTGCGGCCGTCGCCCATCACGCCGACGGTCTTGACCGGGAGGATCACGGCGAAGGCCTGCCAGATCGTGTCGTAGAGGCCGGCCTGGCGGATTTCGTCGAGGTAGATCGCATCCGCCTTGCGCAGGGCCTCCAGCTTTTCGCGTGTGATCGGGCCTGGGCAGCGGATGGCAAGGCCCGGGCCGGGGAAGGGGTGTCGGCCGACAAAGCTCTCGGGCAGGCCGAGTTCGCGCCCGAGCAAGCGCACCTCGTCCTTGAACAGCTCGCGCAGGGGCTCGACGAGCTTCATGTTCATGCGCTCAGGCAGGCCGCCGACATTGTGGTGGCTCTTGATCGTCACCGAGGGGCCGCCCGAGAAGGAGACGCTCTCGATCACATCCGGATAGAGCGTGCCCTGCGCCAAAAATCCGGCGCCGCCGAGCTTCTTGGCCTCCTCCTCGAACACGTCGATGAAGAGTTTGCCGATTGTCTTGCGCTTGATCTCGGGGTCTTCCACGCCTTCCAGCGCGTCGAGGAACAGGTTCTGGGCCTGAACATGGACCAGCGGGATGTTGTAATGGTCGCGGAAGAGGCGGACGACCTCGTCTCCCTCTCCGAGCCGCAGCAACCCGTGATCGACGAAGACGCAGGTGAGCTGCTCGCCGATCGCCTCGTGGATCAGCACCGCAGCGACCGAGGAATCGACGCCGCCCGAGAGGCCGCAGATCACCTTTTCCTTGCCGACCTGTTCCCGGATTTTCTCGATCGCCTCCTCGCGATAGGCGCCCATGGTCCAATCGCCCGAGCAGCCGGCGACATCGCGCACGAAGTTGCGGATCAGCAGCGCGCCGTGCGGGGTGTGGGCGACCTCGGGGTGGAACTGCACCGCGTAGTAATGTCGCGCCTCGTCGGCCACGGCGGCAAAGGGCGCGTTGCGTGACAGCGCGATGGTGGAAAAGCCTTCGGGGAGCTTGGTGACGCGGTCGCCGTGGCTCATCCAGACAGGATATTTCTCGCCGACCTGCCAGACGCCGTGGAACAGCGGGCTGTCGGACAGGATCTCGACCTCGGCCCGGCCGAATTCGGCATGGTGCCCGGCTTCGACCTCTCCACCGAGCTGGGCCGCCATGGTCTGCTGGCCGTAGCAGATGCCGAAGACCGGCACGCCGGAATCGAAGATGGACTGGGGCGCGCGCGGCGAGAGATCGCTTGTGACCGATTCCGGCCCGCCCGACAGGATCACGCCCTTCGGCGGATGCTCGGCAAAGGCGGCCTCGGCTTTGGTGAAGGGCACGATCTCGCAATAGACGCCCTCTTCGCGCACGCGCCGCGCGATGAGCTGCGTCACCTGGCTCCCGAAATCGACGATCAGGATCTTGTCGTGCCGGGAATCGTCGTGGAGCTGGGTCATGGAGCCTCGGTCGTGAAGCGACCCGGTTAGCGGACGCCTTCCCGCGGTGCAACGCAGGCCGTGCGGGATCAAACCACGACCGGGAGCGCCTCCTGAGCGCCGACACCGAAGACTCGCTTGTAGCGCTCGACTTCGCCTTGCGGCCCCTGCGCCTTCGAGGGGTTGTCGGAGATCTTCACGGTCGGGCGGCCATTCGCCTCGATCACCTTGCAGACCACCGAGATCGGATCGAGCGCGCCATCCGGCACGAGCCCGCGAAAATCGTTGGTGAGCAGGGTGCCCCAGCCATAGCCGATCCGCATCCGCCCATGGAAATGCGCGTGGATCTGCTCGATCGCATCGACATCGAGACCATCCGAAAAGATTGCCAGTTTTTCGCGCGGATCCGCGCCCCGGCTGTTCCAGAAGGCGATCGCTTCCTCACCGCCCTCGATCGGATCCTTCGAATCGATGCGGATGCCGGTCCAATTCGACAGCCAGTCCGGCGCCTTCGCGAGAAAGCCCGTGGTGCCGTAGGTGTCGGGCAGCGCGACGAGGAGATTGCCTTCGTAATCCTGCTGCCAATCGGCCAGCACCTCGTAGGGGGCCTCGGCCAGCGCGGCATCGTCGTCCTTGAGCGCCGCATAGACCATCGGCAATTCATGCGCGTTGGTGCCGACCGCCTCGACCTCACGGCGCGCCGCGATCAGGCAGTTCGAGGTGCCGAGGAAATGGTCTCCAAGCCCTTCATGCATCGCCTGAACGCACCAATCCTGCCACAGGAAGCCGTGGCGGCGGCGGGTTCCGAAATCGGCGATCGACAGGCCGGGCAACTGCTTCAAGCGCTCGATCTTCTCCCAGACCCGCGTCATCGCCCGCGCATAGAGAATCTGGAGCTCGAACTTCCCCATGCCGTGCAGCACGGCGCGCGAGCGCAGCTCGTTGAGGATGGCCAAAGCCGGCACTTCCCACATCGTGGTCTCGATCCAGGGACCGTGGAAGGTGAGCACGTATTGGCCGTCGCGGCGGCTCAGCTCGTATTCCGGCAGGCGGAAGGTTTCCAGCCAATCCATGAACTCGGCGGAGAACATCTGGCGCTTGCCATAGAAGGTGTTGCCGCGCAGCCAGGTCGATTCCCCGCGCGAGAGGCGCAAGCTGCGGGCATGGTCGAGCTGTTCGCGTAAAAGCCCCTCGTCGATGCAATCGGCCAAGAGCACGCGGCGGGTGCGGTTGTTGATCCCGAAGGCGACGGCGACGTCGCGATGGCGCCGAAAGATCGTCTGCGCCATCAGCAGCTTGTAGAAATCGGTATCGATCAGCGACCGGATGATGGGGTCGATGCGGAAATTGTGGTTGTAGACGCGGGTGGCGAGATCGGTCATCGCGCCACCCTGCCGATCACGCGGCGATGGCCCAGCAATGGCAGCTCCGGCATGCCGACGGGCTCAGGCGGCGGAAGCGGCATCGCCGTCGATCGTCTTGCCGTCCTCGTCGGAATCGCGTTCGCGCCGCCCGCGCGAGAGACGCCGGTCGATGAGCGCGCGCCCGAGGGCCCGGAACGGCGCGGCCAAACGGCGTGCATCCTCCGCTCGTTCCATGAAGGTCTCGCCGCGACGGATCGCGCGATCGAGATGCGCCATGGTCCGTGCCAGGGTCGGATCGTCGTCCTGGAGCCAGACCTCGACAGTGCGCGCGAAGGCGAGCACCGATCCCTGCAGGCGCAGACGTCCGAGCGGCCCCTCGGTATTGATGCCGGCGGCGGCCAGCATGAAGCGATGCGAATTGAGCGCGACGCCGTTGAGCGCAAGCGCGGTCAGCGGATCGCCCCACAAGGCATAGGCGATGCGCCGCAAGGCCGGTTTGTAGGGCGCCATGGCGTCGAGGCGGCGCATCAGCACGTCGAACAGCCGCTCGCGCGCCGGTTCGTCCGCAAGATCGGAGGTATCCGCTTCGAGAACCTTGGCGTCGATCATCCGCGCAAGGCCACCAAGCACCGCGCCTTTCGAAGGAAACAGGTCGCGGAACTCCCCCAGGCTGATTCCGGCCTCGCGGGCGATGTCGCCGATTTCGATGTCGTTCCAGGGTTGTTCCGCCGCGAGCCGCATCAGGGCCTCGACCACGGCCTCGCGGGCTGGCGGCTTGCGCTTGGCCTTCTTGGCGTCGGGTGACGAATCCATGGGCGCGCTCCGTTCGATCGGTGGGCGGTTGGCTTCGGTTGCTGCATCCAAAGCTCGGCATAACCGCCATGAGCAGGATCACCCCGCCAGTTCTGACGCACGCCGCCGTGCCGCGTCCACGGCCTCGCAGAGGAGATCGGGCAAGCCACCTTCGCGCATCAGGACGTCGAGCGCTGCAGCCGTGGTGCCGCCGGGCGAAGTGACGTCGCGCCGGAGCTGCCCTGCCTCGGTGGGGCTCGCATCGAGGAGCGCGCCGGCACCGGCGATCGTGGCACGAGCGAGCCGTACCGCCATGTCCGGTGGCAATCCTGCCTTGGCACCAGCCTCAGCGAGAGCCTCCGCCAGCAGGAAGGCATAGGCCGGGCCCGAGCCCGAAACCGCCGTCACCACGTCGATGAGCGCCTCGTCGTCGACCCATTCGACATGGCCGGCACAGGCGAGCAGGGCGTCGGCCTGAAGCTTCTGCTCGGGCGAAACGCCTGGATTGGCGATGGCGCCTGTGGCTCCGCGGCCGATGCTGGCCGGCAGGTTCGGCATGGCCCGCACGATCGCGCGCGCGCCGGGCAGGCGCCTTTCCAGATTGCCGAGCGTCTTGCCCGCGAGGATCGAGAGGACGAGCGTGCCCGGCCCGCAGAGAGCGGCGAGGGCAGGGGACGCGGCGTCCAGCGTCTGCGGCTTGATCGCGAGAACCAGCACTGCCGCCGGTTTGGCCGTAGCGGGATTCAGGGCAATGCCACGCTCGGCACCGAAAGCCGCGATGTCGGGACCGATCTGTGGATCGATCACCGTTGTCGCTGCCGGGTCGAGGCCGTTGTTCAGCCAGCTCTTCAAAAGGGCGCCGCCCATCTTACCGGCGCCCACGAGTGTCAAGCTCGGCGGCAAAAACTGGCTGGGCGGCGTTGTCGCGGTCATGCCGCCGGCTCAGGCCTCGCCTTCGGTCTCGAACAGGACCGCATCGAGCGCCTCGCGTGCGGGCTTGCCGGCCCAGAGCACGAACTGGAACGCCTGATAATAGCGCTCGCAGGCATCGATCGCCGATTTCATCAGCATGGCGCATTGGGCCTGTGTCGGCGCGACGCCGCCGGTAAGCAGCAGCGAATGTCGGAACATCACGACGCTGTCATTCGACCAGAGATCGAAATGCCCGATCCAGAGCTGCTCGTTCACGAGGCCAATCAGCTTCAGCATCTCGGCGCGGCGCCGATCGGGGAGCTTCAGATCGAAGGCGGAGGCGACATGCAAGGCCTCCACATCCTCGATCCAGGTAAAGGCGACGTGGTATTCGGTGTACCGCCCAGAGACCGATACGGACATCTCGTCGGTTTCGGCACGGTCGAAAATCCATTGGCGCAAGGATGCAATCCGCTCGACGACGTCGAGTGGATGCTCCGGCCGATCCTGTTCGATGATGAGGCTGAGCTGGGTCATGGCGATCCAGGTTGTCGATCCGTTCGGAAACGTAAAACGGGTCTACGTGGAAGCTTCGGAATCCGGGAGGACAGCTGGCCGACCACGGAGACTTGCGCGTTCGCAAGGCTTCGTCGGTCGATCATCAGTCCGGTGGTTCGATGGAGCTTTCGGGCTGCGGCGAATCAGTGCGTTACCGTTTATAGCCCGCAGGCTGGGATCGATTCAAAGCGTCTGCACCGGATGAGGCGTGGGCAAATCGCCTTTCCACCGATCCTTCCTGTGCAAAAATATCAAACGGATTCCGTGCTTCCCGCCGTTCCGGGCTCCGGCCCGAGCTTGGCCTCGAGCGCGGCGACGCGTGCCGAGAGCGCGTCGTTCTGGTTCCGAAGCGACGTCACGAGGTCGCGCAGCACGTCGACTTCCTCTCGGGTAGCAATGTCCATGTCGCGGATGAGCCGCTCGAACTGAGCCTTGAAAACGGTTTCCGCCTCACGTCGCACGCCCTGCGCTGCACCCGCCGCATCGGTGAAGAGGCGGGCGACATCGTCAAAAAGGCGGTTGGGGCCCTGCATCGTCGGTTCTCCGGGAAGAATTGGCATATCGCCTTGTCAGGGCTTCGAGGCACCCATGGCGCTTGACATAGGAATCCGCCCGAGGCCGGGCAATCGTGGTCGGCCATCGAGCGCGCGTTTTCCCATGGCGAGTTCTACCTTCGCCTGCAGCGGCATCGATCGCCCCTCTTCGAACTGGCACCTTGCGGGCGCATAAGAGACCGCGGGAGCGAAAAACTCAGATACGCGATGGCGACGAACCCAACCTCGAATCCGCATATCCTCGTAGTCGAGGATGACCGTGAGATCAGCGCTCTGGTCGCGCGCTATCTTCGCGCGAATGAATGCCGCGTCAGCGTCGCCTATGACGGCGCCGAGATGGACCGGACGCTGGGCGAGGGTGGCATCGATCTGATCGTGCTCGATCTGATGCTGCCCGGAGAGGATGGTCTGAGCCTGTGCCGACGGATTCGGGCGGGGTCGTCGATCCCGATCCTGATGCTGACGGCGAAATCGGAAGAGGTCGACCGGATCGTCGGGCTCGAAATGGGCGCAGACGATTATCTCGGTAAGCCGTTCAATCCACGTGAATTGCTGGCGCGGATTCGCGCGATCCTGCGCCGGCAGGCCGGAAGCGACCCGCGCACCGAGCATGGCGTTCGGCGGCTGCACTTCCAGGACTGGACGCTCGACACGGCGCTTCGGCAGGTCTTGAGTTCGGACGGCGCACGCATCGCCATTACCGGCGCCGAATTCGATCTGCTGCATGCGCTTTGCCTGCGCCCCGGCCGCGTGTTGTCGCGCGATCAACTGCTCGACCTGACACAGGGACGAAGCGCCGGTCCTTTCGAGCGCAGCATCGACGTGCTCGTCAGCCGCCTGCGTCAGAAGATCGAGCGTGATCCGCGCAATCCCGAGATCATCCGCACCATCCGCTCGGGCGGCTATCTGTTCGCGCCAGAGGTGACGCGCTCATGAGCCTCGTCTCGCCTGCCGCCGAGAGTCCAGCGCAAGCCGCACCGCGCCGTCGCTTTTTCTGGCAACCGAAGAGTGCTGCCGGGCAGATCGCGCTCCTCGTCATCGCCGCCATTCTCGCTGCGCATCTCGTCACCACGATCGCCGTCTTCGCCATGCGCGAACCCTGGCGCGCGGACAATCGACCGGGCGTCGCCGCGAGCCGCCTCTCTACGATTGCGCGCATGCTCGATGCCGCCGAGCCACATCACCGACCTGCACTTCTGGCCAATGCGGCGCGCAGTCTCCCAATGCTCGATCTTTCGGATTGGGACGGCGCGTCGGGCCACGTCGTGAAGCCCGAGCCCATGCATGAACATCCGCTCATCGAGCGGCTTCGCGACGGGTTCGGACGAGATTTGAAGGTGGTCGATCTCTCGCCGATCGAGGATCTCTCGGAACGCGGCGGCAGCCTCTCCGTCGGGCTGGAAACCCCGAACGGCGCACGCCTTCGAGCACAGCTTCCGGACGATCCGCTGCAGCCGTCACGGCAGGGAGCCATCCTCCTCACGTTCTTCTTCCTGGCCTCGAGCTTGATGCTGCTCTTCGTCTGGGTGACGCGTGCCCTGACGGCTCCGCTGGCGCGGCTCGCCGCGGCCGCCGAAGCCTTCGGCACCAGCAATACGGCACCACCCCTGCCGCGGCACGGACCGCAAGAGGTGGTGGCCGTCGCCGATGCGCTCGATCGGATGCGCCGGCGTGTCAGCCGCATGATCGACGATCGAACCCAGATGTTGGCCGCGATCAGCCACGACCTGCGCACGCCGATCACCCGCCTGCGTTTGCGCGCCGAATTCATCGAGGACGACCAGACCCGGGAGCGGACGCTGCGGGATCTCGACCAGATGAACGGGCTCGTGGAAGCAGCCCTGTCCTATCTACGCGATGAGCGGAGTGGCGAAACGGCCTCCACGGAGGCGATGCCGCTGGTCGACCTCGCCTCGCTGGCCCAGACGGTCTGCGACGGCTTCGACGATGTCGGTGCCGATGTCAGTCTGGTCAGCACGCGCCATGTCACGGTGCGCGGGCGCCCCGACGACCTCCAGCGTGCCGTCACCAACCTTGTCGACAACGCCGTCAAATACGGCCGCTGCGCGCGGCTCTCGATCGAGGTTCAAACCGACGCCGTTCTTCTGACGGTGTCCGACGACGGGCCGGGGCTGACAGTGGAGGAGCAGCAGGCCATGCTCCAGCCCTTCGTGCGCGGCGACCGGGCCCGTAATCTCGGTGCGCAGGGCGGCTACGGGCTCGGCCTGTCGATCGTGGTTTCCATCGTCGAGGCCCATGGCGGCCGGTTGCGTTTTGCGAACCGGCCCACCGGCGGCCTCGATGTCCGGATCTCATTTCCGTTTGCCGGGGCGCTTCTGCCTCAATCGAAACCGAAGCACGCTTTGGCTGCGGAATAGGCGGCGCGGGGCGTTCTACGACCCGCGCCGTTCGATTCCGCTCGCGGTTATTGCCGCGAGGATTGCAGGGCCTGGGCGGACTTGGCCGCGCGGACGAGCTGCACGAATTCCGAACGATAGCCGTAAGGATCCTCGCCGCGCGCGGCGGAGGCGATCTTCAGGACGTCGTCGAGGTTGAGCTTGCCCGTCCACTTTCCGCCCCGGAGGATTTCTCCGAAGCCGGCGACGGCCGTGGCGAAGCGTGCATCTTCATCCGCTTCCGCGAAGCTTTTGGTCTCGTTGCCGGGGCCGACCGGGGTCTCGATCAGCTTGCTCGTGTCCTGATCGGGCCTCTTGTAGCGGATCTTGACGAAGGCATTTTCACCCTCGGGCGAGGCCGCTTGCGGCTTTTGCGGACCATACCGAAGCGGCGCGATGGTGCGAGCGCCCCCGACCGGCACGAATTCGTAGAGCGCGGTCGCGCTCTGCCCGGCTCCGACCTCGCCGGCA
Organism: Methylobacterium sp.; assembly: GCA_044227265.1. GTDB lineage: Bacteria > Pseudomonadota > Alphaproteobacteria > Rhizobiales > Beijerinckiaceae > Methylobacterium. The sequence goes on along the minus strand of JBGAFL010000021.1, from coordinate 43,783 downwards.
TCGACCTTATCGTTTTCGAAATCCTCGCGGTTCAAGGCGCGGGTCTCGTAACCGATCAGGCGGTATTCGGTGACGGTCGCCGGATTGAACTCGACCTGGATCTTCACGTCCTTGGCGATCGGGAACAGGGTCGAGCTCGCCTCCTCGACCAGGACCTTGCGGGCCTCGCTCAGCGTGTCGATGGTCGCGGCCGTGCCGTTGCCGTTCTGGGCGAGTGTCTGCATCAGCGCGTCGTTGTAATTGCCCATGCCGAAGCCGAGCACCGAGAGGAAGATGCCCTTCTCGCGCTTGCGCTCGACGAAACCCTTCAACTCGTCCTGGCTGGTGATGCCGATGTTGAAATCACCGTCCGTCGCCAGCATCACGCGGTTGACAGCCTTCGGATCGTAGTTGCGCTCGGCGAGCGCATAGGCTTGGCGCAAACCTTCGCCACCCGCCGTGCCGCCGCCTGCGCCGAGCCCGTCGATCGCCGCGAGGATTTTTGCCGTCTCGTTGGCCGGCGTCGGCTCGAGCACCGTGCCTGCGTGGCCCGCATAGGCGACGATGGCGATGCGATCCTCAGACCCGAGCTTCGTCAGAAGCAGGGACAAAGCCTGTTTGACGAGCGGCAGCCGGTTCGGGCCGCTCATCGAGCCGGACGTATCGATCAGGAAGACGAGATTGGCCTTCGGCATTTTCGCCGCCGGGATCTCGTAGCCCTTGATGCCGACGCGCAAGATCTTGCGGCCCTCCGCCCACGGGCTCGGGAAGACCGAAGCTGAGACCGAGAAAGGCGTCTCGGAGTCGCTCGGCACTGGATAGGAATAGGGGAAGTAGTTGATCAACTCCTCAGTCCGCACGGAATCCGGCTGGGGCAGCGTGTTGCGGTTCAGGCTCGCACGCATGAAGCCATAGGAGGCGGTGTCGACATCGATCGAGAAGGTCGAGACGGGCGATTCCTGGACCGACTTGAACCCGCTCTGCGGCTTGCCGTCGAAGCGGTCGTTGCCGACCGGCTCGGGCGCGACCGGCGGCGCCTCGCGCATGCGCATCTGGTATTCGGCAACGGTGCCCAACGCGCCTTGTTGAGGGAGGACGTGCCGCGACGGGACGGACCGGACGAGCGGCGCCGGCGGCGCGATAGACTGCGCCATGTCGTTCCTCCGCGAGGCTTCGCCCTTGGCCTTCGCTTCCACTTGGGCCGAGGAGGGCGCAGGGGCCGGCGCTTCCCTCATCGCCGCGTCGCTGGCACGGGCGCGGGCGCGAGCTTCGGGGTCGTTTCGCAGGATATCACGGAGACGCGCTTCTTTGGCCGCGAGGGACTCGTCCTTCGGCGCTTCAGCCATGCGTGTTGGAGGTTTGGGGGCTGCAGAGGCGGGCGCTGCAAGTTTGGCAGCCGCTGACTCGGCCTCGGCCAGGGCCCGTGGCGCACGCCCATAAGGTTCCACCGACCTAGCGGGAGGAGTAGCGGATTCCAAGCCGAAGGGTTCAGCCGGTGCAATCTGATCGGCGAGAGCGGCCGCATCTCCAGCCGGGCGTTGCGCAACCTGCGATGGCTTCGACCGAGGAACAGGAGCGGGCGCCTCCGCCCCTCGCTCCTGCGCAATCATCCAGGCGATCGGGCTTGCCACCACCACGACGGCAGCGGCGGCAAAAGCAGCGCGATGTCGAACCATGACCGACTCCATCCAGGAAGCTTCACGGCTCCTCGGACGTGCGCCTGCTCGGAATCCTTTGTCGGACTGTCGAGCGTCGTAAGTTGCGAGCGCTCGCGCGATGGCCTGCTCGCGCGCCGCCGGCGCTGCAGGCGGTGCTTCTGGCAACTCGGCCAAGGCATTCTTGCGATCCGGCTCAGACATCGGGCATCTCCCCGTCGAATGCCTCCTTCAGACGGCGCCGGGCCTCGAACAGGCGCCAGGACACCGTATTTTCCGCCACGCCCAGGGCGGCACCGGCCTCGGCATGTGTCAGGCCCTCGCCGGCGACGAGGATGACCGTATCGCGCAAGGCCGGCTCGAGCCGGCTCAGCACGCTGGTGAGCCAGATCCGCTTTTCGGGATCCAGTGCACTCGCGACGCCGCGAATCCGGACGATCACGGCGAGGCTCTCGCGCATCCGGGCGAGCGTTGCACCTCGGCGGCGGTGGTCGTGGCAGGCGTTGACGACGATCCCGAACAGCCAGGTCGTGAATTTCGCCTCCCCACGGAAGGCCGCGATCTTGTTGCCGAGCGTGCAGCAGACGTCCTGCACGATATCCTCCGCGTCCTGGCGTGATCCCGTCATGCGCCAGGCAATGCGATGCATGCGATCGTAATGCCGACGAAGCAGGGTCTCGAAAGCCGCGCGTTCTCCGGCTTGCGCGCTGCGCACCAAGGCCGCGTCGCGATCGCCGTCGTCAGGATCGCCGCTATCGCTGGGCTCGGGCACGGCCATCACACCATCCGTCTCCGCAATGCGTAGGGAGACGGTCCTGTTTGCGTTGCCCCAAGCATGTCCGCCCCCTACCGGCACGGTCTCGCGCCATCCCCAGTGCCGCATCGGCCGCCTCCGGCAATCCCTCGCATGCGCGTCTCTCCGCAGCCTCCCACGCCGACGATCGGGTCGGCACCGGAGGAGCATCGTGCGATGTGACGCAAGCGGCCCGAAGATCCTTGGCGGGAATTGGAGTTTTTTGGCGTGCGGAAGCGCCCGTGCGGCACGGTTCTCGGTTGTTTCGTTCGAGCGAGGGATTGGGGACCGCGATTCGGGGACTGGTTTTTGGCCGGACAAGCAGAGGTTGGTTCCCCGCCTGAGCCGCAGGGCATTTCGAGTGAAGTGGAAACCGGTTCACGTGAAGAAAATGTGGCGCGTCAAGGAGTTAGAGCAACGTCCATGATCCTCGAATCATGGACGTTGCTCTAGTCCCTACGCGACATTGCACGCCTGCATCGGGGCGGCCGTCGCTGAAGGGGTGAGGGACTGCGCAAAATTGGCCCGTCAGATTCTGGTTCGTCTGGGTGCCCCAAACGAATGAAGCCGCCTTTCGGCGGCTTCACGACGGCGAATGGCGCCGAACTTCAGAGAGCTACTTCGTCTTGAGATAGGCGATGAGGTCGTCGAGCTTCTTGGGGTCCTTGACGCCGGCGAAGATCATCTTGGTGCCTGGCACCTTCTTCTTCGGATCCGTGAGCCATTCCTTCATCGTCGCCTCGTCGAAGGTCATCCCGGAATTCTTCAGCGCATCAGAGAAATTGAAACCCTCGACCTCGCCGGCCTTCTTGCCGAAGACGCCGGTCAAGTCAGGTCCAGCGCCATTCTTGCCGAAGGCATGGCAGCTTTTGCAGGGCGCAAAGGCCTTCTCGCCCGCGGCGGCATCGCCTTCGGCGTGCGCGGCGAAGGGAAGGAGTGCAGCAAGCGCGGCACCGATGATGAGCTGTCGCATGGGGTTCCTCCTTGGGCGGCGTTCGCCGCTGCTATGTCTTATTCCGCCACTGCTTTAGAACAGATGTAGACTGGAATTGCCACAACGAAACTCGAATTTTTACGGTTCCAAAAAAGACTCACGCTCCTCTGCGGACTCCGACGCGCAAGCCGCCGAGCGATCACGGTGCGCTTGCGCCTGATGACGCACGACGCCGCTCGGATTTCGGGCTAGGATGCCCGGCATTGTGAGGAGATCGCTCGATGTCGATTGCCTTTCCGACGCCGGACGCCCGCATCGTCGCGCGGCGTGAGGCGATCATCGCGGGCCTTCGGCCGCTCGTCGCGCCCGAAGCTCTGGTGACGAGCGAGGACGAGCGCCGCGCCTTCGAGACCGACGCGCTCACGGCCTATCGCAAGATGCCGCTCGCCGTGGTCCTGCCCTCGACCACCCGGGAGGTCGCGGCGGTGATGGCCTATTGCCATGAGCAAGGCGTGCCGGTCGTCGCGCGCGGGGCAGGTACGTCGCTGGCTGGCGGCGCGATCGCCCAGGAGGACGCGATCATCCTCGGCGTCGGCAAAATGAACCGCATCATCGATGTCGATTTCGCCAACCGGACGGCGCGGGTCGAGGCCGGCATCACCAATCTCGCCATTTCGGGCGCCGTCAGCCACGAGGGCTTCTTCTACGCGCCCGATCCGTCGAGCCAGCTCGCCTGCACCATCGCCGGCAACATCGCCATGAATTCCGGCGGAGCGCATTGCCTGAAATACGGCGTGACCACCAACAACCTGCTCGGCGTCACTCTGGTGATGAACGACGGCACCATCGTCGAGATCGGCGGCGATCATCTCGACAGCGCCGGCTACGACCTGCTCGGCCTGATCTGTGGCTCGGAGGGGCAGCTCGGCATCGTCACCGAAGCAACGGTGCGCATCTTGCGCGCGGCCGAAGGCGCACGGCCGGCTTTGGTCGGTTTCTCCAGGGTCGAGGATGCCGGCGCCTGCGTCGCCGCGATCATTGCGGCCGGCATCATCCCGGTGGCGATCGAGTACATGGATCACGAGGCGATCCAGATCACCGAGGATTTTGCGAATGCCGGCTATCCGCGCGAAGCGGCAGCGATGCTGATCATCGAGGTCGAGGGCTCTGACGAGGAATGCGAGGACATGCTTGCCCGCATCGTCGAGATCGCCAAGCGCTTCGATCTGAAATCCCTACGCGTCTCGCAATCGGAGGCCGAGAGCGCCGCGATCTGGAAGGGCCGCAAGTCCGCCTTCGGCGCTACTGGGCGCATCTCCGACTACATGTGTATGGACGGCACGATTCCGACCGGCCAGCTCGGCCCCGTGCTGGAACGGATCGGCGCGATCTGCGCCGGCCATGGCCTGCGCGTCGCCAATGTCTTCCATGCGGGCGATGGCAACCTGCACCCGCTGATCCTGTTCGACATCAACAAACCCGGCGAGCTGCAGAAGGCCGAGGCCGCGGGCGATGAAATCCTAAAACTCTGCGTCGAGGTCGGCGGCTGCCTCACCGGTGAGCACGGCGTCGGCATCGAGAAGCGCGAGCTGATGCCGTTTCAGTACACCCGCGCCGATCTCGAACAGCAGATGCGCGTGAAGAACGTATTCGATCCGCGCTGGCTGATGAACCCGGCCAAGGTGTTTCCGCTGGAGGGGCGGGTGGCGGCGTGAGGCCGCGTCAGTCGGTCGGAGCGTAGATATCGAGCCCTAGATGGAGTCCGCGCTCGCCGAGCATCATCAGCGTGTCGGGGGTCAGTTCTATGCCCTCGTTAATCTCGCGCATGAACGAGCCGCAGAAGACATCGCAACGATAACGCTGCGACAGCTCGCGCCAGACGGAGAGATCGTTTGGTAGTGATGCAAGGATTGCGCGGATCTTCGCGTTCAGGTCACCGGGCGCCTTAGCGTCGAGCCGCCACGATCCCGAGCGTGCGATCATCTCCCTTCCGGAGCGAGTTCGCAGAATTTCGCCCCTACGGGAAAACGCCGACGGTTCTGCCCCCAGCAACCGGGTCACCTCGTCCGGATCGAGATCCTCGCCGAAGAAGCGAAGTCCGACGACGGTTCGATTCACGTCAGCCAAGCACTACGGCCTCCCAGACCTTTGGCCGCCCCGCACTCCAGCGGAGCGCAATCGCATCACGCATCGCGTCCGATTCGCTCGCAGTGAAAAGCTCCATAGTCGTCTCGTGCCAGCCGTCGGGCGAGCGGTTGCAGCACTTGGTCCATCTCCTCCCCCAGCCGCCAGGGAGGATTGATCACGACGAGACCGCTGCCCGTGAGTTTGGTCGGGTTGTCCGGTCGCTCGATCATCAGGTCGATCCGTAAAGCCGGCCGATCGAGACCCGCGTTGAGCCCGGCGATCATCCGATCGATCGCGGCAACGTCCTTGATCGGATACCACCCCAAAAAGATCCCGGTCGGCCATTTCCGCACTGCCTTCAACAGAGCCGCGCCCAGCCGGTCGATCTCGCCGCGCTCCTCATAGGGCGGGTCGATGAGGACGAGGCCGCGCCGCTCGGGTGGCGGGATCAGGGCGTTCAGGGCCGTCCAGCCATCGAGATGCATCACCTTGCAACGGGAGTCGCAGTTGTAGCGCTCGCGCAGGATCGCGGAATCCGCCGGATGCAGCTCGACGAAGACGCCCTGATCGCCCGGGCGCAGGAATTCGCGGATCAGCGCGGGCGAGCCGGGATAAATCCCTTCGCCATGCCGCGTGCGTACAGCGGCCACCGCTTGGCGATAGGGCGCGAGCAAAGCCTCGACTTCAGGCGCGAAGGGTTCGTCGAGCCGTCCCCACCCCTCGCGCCATTCGCCGGTACGCTCCGATTCGTCAGCGCCGAGATCGTAGAAGCCGAGCCCCGCATGCGTGTCGATGGCGCGGAACGGCTTGTCCTTGGCGATCAGGTGGACGAGCACGCGCGTCAGCACGAGATGCTTGAGCACATCGGCGAAATTGCCGGCGTGGAAGGCGTGGCGATAGTTCAATGCCGGCTCTCACGGCGGGTCCGACCATGCGGAATCAATCGGGTCCGCCGATCGTGATCGAGCCGGAGCGGCAGCTGCGGCGCGCGACATCGGGACAGGATACGAACGACCGAAGGTCCGTCGAGAAGCAGATCCGGACCTCTTCGAGCTGTCCGCGCCGGCAGCTCACCGTCATCATGTCGGATCGCAGCCCGTTATTGGCAGCTATGAAGGCCCGCGCGATGTCCATGGGCGCGGCGCTCTGGTCGGAATCCGGCTTTCGGTAGGCGTCCGGTATGGTCACCGCCTCGCGCGCGGCGCGGACGGCCTTGAAATAAGAGGTCGGATCGAGGCCGGAGCAGGTGCCGTGCGTGCGCCATTCGTGCCGGGCCAGACCCTCGCTCGGCATGATCGCACCGGCTGCCGCTATGGCATCGGGGGTGAGGGGGCGCGGAAAGGCCCCGCAATTCGACGGATACCCGCTCGTATATTGCGGCCAGAGACCGTGCACGACGAAACCGAGGCCGCGGCCCGGCGCGCATTGCCCGTTCCGCTCGCGATTGCCACCCTCGCCGTCGCAATAGGTCGGCGACCAGGACAGGGCGAGCACATAGAAATCGAACGAACCCGGTGTGCCGCCACCCCGACCGCCCCGGCGGAACCCGCCAAAATCCTGAGCTGCCGCACCGAAGGCCGGGAGCAGAACGAGGCAAGCCGGGACGAGACGGAGCAGACGGAGGGGCATGTTCGCCGAGCATTGAGCGTGGCTGCCACGGCATGCCGGGGCTGGGGCGTGCACTTAGCCGCAGCCGACCTCGCGAGGCAAACGATCCCCCTCCGATCGTGGCGGCGGGCCGGTTCTGTCGTTCTTGCTTTTTTGCGGTGCTCGGCGATTACGGCCGGGCCATCCGGCAGGCAGTCGCGTAGGCGTAGGACAGGTTGCGATCGAGGCCGTGTACGCAGAACTCGATGCCCCAGCTTGCGCCGATCATGCCGGAACTTTCGCGCACGGAATAATCGACCTTGCGGCGTATGCCGTCCGAGGTCGTCGCGACCGCCGAACAATAGCGCTTCGGGATGAAATCGAGACCATAGGGCCTCCAGGCCGTGCGCTCGATCCTATCGAAGGCGACGATGGTCAGCGCGCTGTTCCAGTATTTCACCTCTTTTTCGGCGAACTGGTTCGCGACTTTTGCCAGCACGTCCGTGTCCTGGCAGCCGGGAATGTCGGCGTCGTAGGGGAAGGTCTGCTCTTCGGCCGGGTTGATCTCCTCGCGCGCATTCGCGGCGGCAGCCGGCTGCAACGCGGACAGAGCAAGGAGGCTCAGGGTGAGCCCGGCCATGGCAAGCTTCGGACGCAAGGTTCGGCGCATGACGGCTCCATCGCCCGTGCGGTCAAATTCGATCCGCGGACGATGCCGGCCCACGGGGTCAAGTCAAGCTTGCACCGTTGGGGCGCGCCGCTTTTGCTGGCGCCTGGGTTGCCGAGGGCACAGTGGCCCGTTCAGTAGATCGGCTCGGAAGAGGGTTCTGCGGCCGGTTCCGCGTCGCCTGCGGCCGGGTCCTGGTAGGCTCGCGCGGCCGGTGTGGGCGGAGCGGCGGCGAAGGTGGCCCCCGTCGAGGAGCGGGAATAGCGCACGCCTGTCGCGCGTGATGATGTCGGGCTCACGCCATAGGGATCGTCCTGCTCGACATCGATCGGCGCCTGGGGCGGTGCCGGCTCGCGGGCGACCGGGCGGGGAGAGATGGGGGCGCCGTCCGTGCTGAGTCGCGAGACGAAGTTCAGCTTCGGCTGGCAGATTCGGCGCAGGCCGCGCGGATCATGCCGGGCGAGGTCGACATGGACGTGGTCGTAGTGGAACACGTTCGAGCCGGGGCCGAGCACCGTGCTGAAACGGGCGCAGGCTCCCGTGAAGACCTCGCGCAGGAATCCTTGCTCGGCCTCGGTGCCGCGCCAGCCGCCCTTGACGGTGATGACATGGCCGTCGGCGAGCGTGATCGACATGATGTCGAGCGCATTGCCGTAGGAATGTTCCGAGAGCTTGGCGCCGACCTGATTGTTGCGGCCTCGGCAGGCATAGGAGCCCGCATTGATCTCGGCGACCGGCACGCCGAAATAGAGATTGGCGGCAGGCTGGATCGTATCGGCGAGCCAAGCCTCGGCCTCGGCCAGGGCCGGACAGGCCAGGGTCACGCGCTGCTTTAGAATGACGGAGCCATTGCCGAGCCGCGTCACGCGGAAAGGCTGTTGCATTCCGCAGGGGCCGGGACCGTCGATCTCCTTACCGAGCGAGACATAGGCCGTCGGCCGGACGAGATGCTGGGCGAGGCACATGTTCTCGGCCTGATCGCGCCAGGCCTCGCGGCGCTCGAATCGATTGACCGCGCAGCCGGTCATCGCCGCACCGACGAGCGCCAGGATCGAGAATGCAGAAACGCAACGCCACATGGGAACGAACAATGTGGAGCTTCGCGTAAACGTACCGCTAACGCTTCCTTTTGCGCGGGCAACCCGCGCGGTGGACGAGTGTTGACAGCACGGCCCGGGCGCAAGACTTCGGAAACCATGATATCGCTCCTCGATTGCCGCGCCCGCATCGAAGCGGGGACGCTGTCTCCCGCCGATTCCATCCGCGCCGCACAGGCGGCGATCGCGATGCGCGATCCCACGCTCCGGGCGATCGTCTGCAGCGATCCAGAGCCGCTGGTGCCCGAGCAGGGGCCGCTCGCTGGTATCGCTGTCGGCATCAAGGACATCATCGACACCGCCGACCTGCCGACGCAGATGGGCTCGGAAATCTACCGGAACTGGCGCCCGAAGGCCGACGCGCCGATCGTCAGCCGCTTGAGGGCCCTGGGCGCCGTTCCGCTCGCCAAGACCGTGACGACGGCCTTCGCCGGCCTCGATCCGGCGGTCACCGTCAATCCGCATGATCCCGGCCATACACCCGGCGGTTCGTCCTCGGGTTCGGCTGCCGCGGTCGGGGCCGGATTGCTGCCCCTGGCGCTCGGAACCCAGACCGGCGGCTCGGTGATCCGGCCGGCCGCCTTTTGCGGCGTTGCGGCGATCAAGCCGTCCTTCCGGCTTCTGCCGACCGTCGGGGTCAAGACGTTTTCCTGGGCGCTCGACACGCTCGGGCTGTTCGGCGCCTCAGTCAGTGATATCGCGTACGCGCTGGCGCTGATCGCCGGCCGCCCGGAGATCGCGCGTCTGGATGCTGTGGGATCGACTCTCCGGATCGGACTTTGCCGGCAATCTTTTGCCGGAGAGGCGGATCCAGAGGCTGTTGCAGCCTTGTCGCGAGTCGGGCGCGCGCTGGAGCAATCTGGCGCAACCGTCGATGATCTCGAACTGCCGGAACGGTTCGCGGGCGCCTGGTCGCGCCATGTCGTAATCCAGGATTTCGAGGCCCTGCAGGCGCTATCCTGGGAATACACCCGTCATCGCGCGCAATTGCCGCCGGTCGTCGGCGCCCAACTCGACCATGCCCGTTCGATCTCGGCCGCTGAGTATGACGACGCACGCCGCCTCTCCAAGCATGCGCGGCGCCAATTCAGGGATGTGATCGCCGATTTCGATGCGATCCTGACCTATTCGACTCCCGGCTTTGCGCCCGTCGGTCTCGGATCGACCGGCGATCCGCGCTTCAATCGGCTATGGACGCTGATGGGGGTGCCTTGCGTGAACGTTCCGGTGCAGGGCTACAGGCTGCCGCTCGGCGTCCAGGTCATCGCGCGTTTCGGCGGCGATGATCGAGCCTTGGCCGTGGCGCACAAGATCGAGCGTCTCGTGCGCAATTTCGACTGAGAGGCGGCCAGCAATCCTACGCTCGCCCCGCGATCGGCATCGCCGCGAGATCGGCGACCGGCGCTCTCGTCGCGGCAGCCGCCAGCATCGCCTCGAGCACGATCACGTCGGTTTCGGGGTCGGGTTGCCAGCCGCAGCCGCAGGGAGAACCGGGGCCGTGTGCTTCGGCCGACATGCGGTAGAGCGTGCCGAGTGCGCGCGCTGCCGCTTCGAGCGCGGGCATGATCGGCCGCGGTTGGCTTCGTATGGTGCGCCAGAAGGCGGCGATGAGGGCCTCTTCGAGCGAGGTTTCGCATCGACGGCCGGCATCGATCGGAAATGCGGAGAGTCCGTCCGTGTTCATGGGCGATCGCCCCGATCCGACACGGAGTGCTGCGATGCGGAGGCCATTGCGCCCGACGGATCCATCAGCCGGGACAGGCCGCGTCCGGTGAGGCCGAACGAAGACCCGTCCCACCAAGCCAAGTGCACGTAGTCCCGGATCGCATCGAACAGGCGAAGCATGGCGCCATCGCGGACGGTCGGCCGCGGCCACAATCCATCGGGTCGCACCGAATAAAGCGGCGGCGGACCATACAATTCAATCGGCTTGGCCGTGCTGTAGGTATCGAACATGACCGCTTGCATGAAGCAGGCAAATTCTGCAATCAAGCTCTCGGTCGCAGATTAGAGGCAATACAAATTTTCGATCTGATCGTATGTGTCAATTTACAATTTGGAAAAATTAAATTGTGTTCGCCGAAGTGTTTGAATTGCATCGGCATGTCGGATTGAGTGTTTTGTGTTCAGCGTACCGGGACATCGAAGGCGGTTTTCGGGAAGGGCTCGCCGTGCAAGGTGAAATGCCACCATTCCTGCGCGTTCGGCCTGAATCCGGCCCGAATCATGGCCTGGCGCAGGGGCAATCGATTGGCCGCCTGGGCGCGACCGACGAGCGAAGAGCCCGGCGCGGAGGCCGGCCCGAACCAGTCGAATGGTGTCCCCATGTCGAGTTCCTGGCCGCCAGGCAGGCGGATCAGCGTGAGATCGACCGTCGAGCCGCGCGAATGCGACGAATGCGCCGCGATGTAGCCGAGCCGGAACAGATCGCGCTTATCCGTGTCCGGGTAGTAGACCGCCTTCATGCGCGTATCCGCAGGATCGCCGGCCCAAGCCGCGAAATCGGCGACCGCGCGGACAGGGCGATAGCAATCGAAGACTTTCAGGCCGAGCCCGCGAGGAGCGAGCATCGCCTGGGCCTGAGCCAGGGCTCGTGCAGCCTGCGGTGTCAGAAGGCAGCGTGGCGCTTCGTAACCAGCGATGCGGCGGCCGATGAAATTGTTCGTGCCGAAATAGCGCATCTCGACGGCAAGGCCTGGCACAATTCCGGCAGCGTCGACGAAGGGATCGCTCGCGGTGGCTGGCCCCGGCAAGACCGAGCTTGCGGCAGCCAGCGCGAGGACGGCGAGCTTGGAATTCATGCCTTGTAGGCGACGAAAGCCGCACCGAGCGCGATCAGGATCACGCCGAACCAATTCGTCGGTGAGAGCCGTTCGCCGAGAAACGCTGCTCCGAAGATCGCGACGAGAACGACGCTGAGCTTGTCGACCGGCGCGACGCGCGCCGCGTCGCCGAGCGACAGGGCACGGAAATAACAGAGCCAGGACGCGCCTGTCGCGAGCCCCGACAAAACCAGGAACAGCGCGTTGCGCGCCGAAATCTGGGTGAGATCCTGCGCATTGCCGGCGGCGACCACGATGGAGGCGGTCAGGCACAGGATCACGATAGTGCGCACGAAGGTCGCGACGTCAGAATCGACACCCGTGACGCCGAGTTTGGCCAGGATCGCCGTCAACGCCGCGAACCCCGCCGACAGGATCGCCCAGAACCGCCAGGATTGCAGCAACTCGCCCATGTCGCTTCAGAGGATCTGGCGCATCAGCGTGAGGCCGAGCGCGAGCCCGCCGATGCCCGCCACGACCGAGACGAGGACATAGGCGAGCGACGCCCCGGTCTCACCCCGCTCGAACAGGCTGTAGGCTTCAAGCGAGAAGGTCGAGAAGGTGGTGTACCCGCCGAGAATGCCTGTCGTGAGAAACAGCCGCGCCTGTTGGCTGCCGCCGCGCGCGGCGAACCAACCGACGGCCAATCCCATGACGATTGAGCCGCTGATGTTGATCGCCATCGTGCCCCAGGGAAAATTCGACCCCGATCGCAAGGCGACGAAGTTGATGCCATGGCGCATCAAGCCACCAAACCCGGCGCCGAAGAAGACGAGAAAGGCATTCATCGGTTCGGGCTGGCCAGTGGGGGCTCTCGGGAAGGCTGCCGCGATAGCGGATAGCGCGGTTCGACGAGTAGCCGCAACATCGGTGCCCAGCGGTGCGACTGTGCAGTGGGCTTAACCTGCCAGCCCCGCTCAGCTAGGGCTTCTCCGAACCGAGAGCACGAACAAGGACAGCCTATGCAAGCGCTGGATCCGATCCTGAACGACATCGACGTCGATCTGGACAATGCCCTGGAGCGGCTTTTCGCCTTCCTGCGGATCAAATCGATCTCGACCGATCCGGCCTATGCCCGGGATTGCCGCGAGGCGGCCCGATGGCTCGAAGGCACCTTGAGCGCGCTCGGATTCGAAACCAGCATCGAGGAGACGGCCCTGCATCCGCTCGTGCTGGCCCATCGGCCGAAGCCCGGCGCACCGCATGTCCTGTTCTACGGGCATTACGACGTGCAGCCGGTCGATCCGCTGAGCCTGTGGACGCATCCACCCTTCGAGCCGCGCCTCGTTGAGGAAAAGGGCGGCGCCAAAAAAATCGTCGCGCGCGGCGCCTCGGACGACAAAGGCCAGGTCATGACCTTCGTCGAGGCTTGCCGCGCGCATCTGGCGATCAACGGCGATCTGCCGGTCGGCGTCACCATCCTGGTCGAAGGGGCAGAGGAGAGCGGCTCGCAAGGCGTGCCGGAATGGGTCGCGGCCAATGCCGATCGTCTGACGGCCGATGTCGCCCTCGTCTGCGACACCAGCATGTGGGACCGGCAGACGCCGGCGATCACCACCTCCTTGCGCGGGCTCGCCTATTTCGAGGTGAAGGTGACCTGCGCCGATCGCGACCTGCATTCCGGGTTCTTCGGCGGCGCGGCGGCGAACCCGATCCACATTCTATCGAAGATTCTGGCCGCCCTCCACGATGCCGATGGCCGGGTCACGTTGCCGGGCTTTTACGAGGGCGTGCGCGAGACGCCGCCGGAGCTTCTGGAGCAGTGGCGCAATCTCGACTTCACGCCTGAGAAGTTCCTGGGTCCGATCGGCCTCAAGCAGCCGGCCGGCGAGAAGGGCCGCATGCTGATCGAACTGATCCAGTCCCGCCCCGCCTGTGACGTCAACGGTATCATCGGCGGCTATGCGGGGGAGGGCACCAAGACCGTGATCGCCAGCGAGGCGAGTGCAAAGGTCTCGTTCCGGCTCGTCGACGACCAGGACCCGGAAAAGCTCGCCAGGACCTTCGAGGCCTTCGTGCGCGAGCGCGTGCCCGACGACTGCAAGGTGGAGGTGATCTGCTACAAGGGCTCGCGCGCCGTGGCATTGCCCTACGACATGCCGCAACTCGCCACCGCGCAAGCGGCTCTGACCGAGGAATGGGGCAGGGCGGCCGTCGCCGTCGGAGCCGGTGGGTCGATCCCGATCGTCGGCGATTTCAAGCGGATTCTCGGGCTCGACACGCTGCTGATCGGCTTCGGCCTCGACGATGACCGCATCCACTCGCCGAACGAGAAATACGAACTGACGAGTTTTCACAAAGGCACGCGCTCCTGGGCGCGTATCCTGGCGGCACTGGCGAAAGCGCCCGCTTGAGGCGGACAGCTTCCGACACAGATAGATCCTCACGCCGTCAGTTGGTGCGGAGGCTATGATGTCGGAGCATGTCTACAAGGTGGTCGAGCTCGTCGGATCCTCGCCGAACTCGATCGAGGATGCGATCCAGGTCGCGGTCGGCCGAGCGAGCCAAACCCTGCGGAACCTGCGCTGGTTCGAGGTGATGGAAACCCGCGGGCATGTGCGAGACGGCAAGGTCGAGCACTATCAGGTGACGCTCAAGGTCGGCTTCACGATGGACGACGCCTGAGCCGCGGGGCTTTGGCGATGAAGCGCGTTGGTCACGACAACGCAAAATTCGCATCGGTTCGTGCGTCGGGCGTAGCGGGCGTCAATTCCGCTTGCGAACAGCCGTGAACTGGTCGGAGTGAGGTGCCGGACAGCGAAACCTGTCCTGCAATGGGCTCGCGTTACCTGTCCGCCTGCAGCGCTCCCATCAGATCCGCGCTGTCGTCTGGAGGAGGCCGATCCATCTCACGATCACGAACCTGCCCCCGCTTGGTCGCCGCTCGGACGAACTCTGCACGCATGCCAGACATGCTTCCGGCGCCCAATTCTATCCGAAGATGCCTATTTCGAGCCGGCGTCGGCCCGAGGCATGAACGAGATGTCGATGCGCATCCCGTCAAGGTCGCCTGTCGCGCCGGATCGTGAAACTCAGCCCGGACCGCTCTCGCTGGCTCAAGCTAAACTATTACACCTTAAGCACATTCTGCTCCAGGCACCATGCGTAGACCGACTTGAGCCCATCGCGCAGCTGAATCCTTGGCGACCAGCCCATTGAGTGGAGTTTCTCGGCGCTCATGAGCTTTCTGGGCGTGCCATCCGGCTTGCTGCGATCCAGGACGATCTCGCCCTTAAATCCCACCGTCTCGGCGACCATCTGCGCAAGCTCAAGAATTGTGAGATCATAACCCGACCCGACGTTGACGTGTTCGAAGTCGGAATAATTGAGGAGTAAATAGACGAGCGCATCTGCGCAGTCGTCGACATGCAGAAACTCCCGCAAGGGCGAGCCCGTGCCCCAGATCTCGAAAGAGGAAGCGCCACTTAACTTTGCTTTATGCGCCTTGTGCAGCATGGCTGGCAGCACATGGCTCGACAGCAGGTCGAAATTGTCGCCCGGTCCGTAAAGATTGGTCGGCATCGCGGAAATGTAGTCGACGCCGTATTGGCGCCGATAGGATTGCGCCAACTTGATTCCGGCGATCTTGGCGATCGCGTAGGCCTCGTTCGTTGGCTCCAGCGGTCCTGTCAGCAGCGAGTTTTCGACGATCGGCTGGGTTGCCAAGCGCGGATAGATGCAACTCGAGCCGAGGAACAGCAGCTTTTCGACACCTGCGCGATACGAGGCTTCGATGATGTTCGCTTCGATCATCAAGTTTGCGTAGAGAAACTCCGCTGGAAAGCTATTGTTGGCCAATATCCCGCCGACTTTAGCGGCGGCGACGATGACGGCATCCGGCCGCTTGTCATTCACCCAACGCTCAACCTGCTCTTGGCGTGTCAGATCGACGTCGGACCGAGCCGAGACCAGAACCTCGCACGCTTCGGAAGCAAGACGGCGGACGAGCGCCGACCCGACCATCCCACGATGGCCGGCGACCCAGACGCGCTTGCCTTCAAGATTATAGAGTGTCTTTGCCGACATTAACACGCTGTTCCAATTGAATTGCAGAGAGATCGTTGCGAACCATCTCTATGCAGAGGTCGCGCCACTTGGTCTCATGTTTCCAACCGAGCTTCCGCTCGGCTTTTGACGGGTCGCCGATCAGGAGATCGACCTCAGTCGGGCGGAAATAGCGTGGGTCCACCATCACCAACACTTTGCCCGTTTTCGCGTCGCGGCCCTGCTCGTCCACGCCCGAGCCCTGCCACTCGATCTTGATGCCAACCTCTTCGAAGGCCGCTTGAACGAAGTCTCGCACCGGGGTTGTTTCACCGGTCGCGAGAACGTAGTCGTCGGGCTCGTCCTGCTGAAGCATGAGCCACATGCCGCGAACATATTCGCGAGCGTGGCCCCAGTCGCGCCGTGCGTCGAGATTGCCGAGATAGAGCTTCTCCTGCAGGCCCAGCTTGATCGCTGCTGCAGCACGCGTGATCTTGCGTGTGACGAAGGTTTCGCCGCGCAATGGGCTTTCATGATTGAACAGAATACCGTTCGAAGCATGCATGCCGTACGCTTCGCGATAGTTCACGACAATCCAATAAGCGTAAAGTTTGGCTGCTGCATAAGGTGATCGCGGATAAAAGGGCGTCGTCTCGCTCTGGGGAACTTCTTGGACCTTCCCATACAACTCAGAAGTCGACGCTTGGTAAAAACGGCTCCGCTTTTCTAAATTCAAAATTCGAATCGCTTCCAGAAGGCGAAGAGTGCCAACCGCATCCGCGTTTGCCGTGTATTCTGCTGTCTCAAAGCTAACCTGCACGTGGCTTTGTGCGGCTAGATTGTAAATCTCGTGCGGTTGAGTCTGCTGTACAATGCGAATTAAGTTGGTTGAATCGGTCATGTCGCCATAATGCATCACGAAGCGCTGATCCTTTTCGTGCGGATCCTGCACCAAGTGGTCAATTCGCCCAGTGTTGAATGACGACGACCTCCGTTTTACTGCATGGACGATATAGCCCTTCTCAAGCAAAAACTCAGAAAGATAAGCGCCATCTTGGCCAGTTGCCCCAGTAATCAACGCAATTTTTCCAGAACAACTTTCGCTCATATTTTGAAACCTTTTAGTTCGCAGCAGAGCACGACAATATAGAGCCCAGTTGTCGCATCCCTATATGGGGTACATACTATCTCGGTAAAAGCCAAGGCACAAGGTGTCCGGTCGGTTGTGCTCCTCGGCGTAGCGGCGCTCGTCTCGCGTCGGTACGGAGACCGCCTTGGGCGGACCGGTTTGAGCGGCCAGGTTTGTAGGCCGATATCGCAGGACGAATGCGGTTCGAAGCGGTGCCTTGTCGGATGGAGTGCGGCGCTCGGGAGCAAGTTGCCTGCCTCTCTGTTCGAGCGGCAGCGCGCAATGCCGGCGAGCGACAACTGACCGGTTGGCATTCCCCAGGGGCCGCCGAGCGGACCGGCCGCCGATCGCGATAGTGCTGGAATCTGGCACAGGTCGATCGAGCAAAGTTGGAAGTATCCGGCGCCACTCAACCCCTCACGGTTCGTTCCTTGACGCCGTGCCTTGGGCACGAGAAAAGACGGCCTTCGCCTGACCGCCGTCAGGCCCCCGAGATTGGCGACTATCGAGGCACCAGCTGTCCGGTCGAGCCCAAGTAACCGTAGAGAGACAACATGTCAGAATCGCCGATGAAGTTGCATCTTGGGTGCGGTCAGAAATTTATTCCTGGATTTATTCATGTCGATGCACTTGATTTCCCACATGTCGATGTCCGCGGGCCAGTCGATGATCTCCCGTTCGTCAAGGATCAGTCAGTCGACCTGATTTATGCTTGTCATGTTCTCGAGCATTTCGGTCGGAATGAGGTTAATGGCGTGCTTGCTGAATGGTTTCGTGTGCTGAAGCCCGGCGGTGTTCTGCGCATAGCGGTGCCGAATTTTGAGATGGCTGCAAAGCTTTATCTCTCCGACACGCTTCCGAAAGGTATTTATGATGTCATGGGCCTCGTTATCGGCGGTCAGAGAGATCAATACGATTATCACAAGGTGATCTTCGATCTGAAAAGCCTCACAGAGCGATTGAAATCTGTCGGGTTCTCTACGGTTCGTGAGTGGGACTGGCGGACTACGGAGCATTCACAGCTGGACGACTATAGCCAGGCCTATATTCCGCATATGGACAAAGACAACGGGACGCTTGTCAGTCTGAATGTCGAAGGTGTCCGTTAAGGCGGCTGAAAGTGGGGCAATTTCGCGTATTCGTGTTGTGGCTGCCAGCCTGACGCATCGCATCCCTTGGGATATCGCATCCCTTGGGATGGTGCAGTTCTGCTGAAGCCGTTGCCGGCCCAGCTCGGCTCGATCCGCATGGCTGCGTCGGCAGATTTGCCGCGAGGCCGTGTCTTCTGAGCCGGTGGACGTCCGTCTTCGAGTTGGATCGCTGCGCCTGGCTGTCTTCGAAGTACCTTCTTTGATGACGACGTGCCAGGCGCTCGAGGGCGGAGCGTGGCTGGGTCTTCCCCGCGCTCGGCCATGCCAGTGGCGTGGGTGAGGGATGCAGCGATCGTCGGCCGATCGTGTTTCGCCACGCGGGGTTTGTCGGTTCTGATGAAGGGGAGCCGCCGCGTCTCTATATATTTGCCTCGCTGTAGGGTCGTGAATACGAGAGCCTCTTCGGGGCATGGGGCTCGTCCGCAGACGCTCTCATCGCCAGAGCCGCCGTGGTCGTTGCGCACTCGTCTTGGCGATTTGCCCGCGCTCTGTTCGAGTTTGAATGCTCGCCTGCCAATGCCGGGGTCTTGGCGGTGTGCGGGCAACGCCGAGAGGTGCTCTTGCGACCGAACTCGCCCGGTCGACTTCTAGATGAGCCGCACCGGCTGCAAGGCGTGGCCGAGACTGCGTCGGTCGAGGGCTCGGTTTGGCCGAAGCTGAAAGCCCGAGATGAAATCGCACTGAGACCGAGTTCGGCAATCCCTGCATCGCGTCGCTCAGCCTGCAAACCAAAGCGGGTGCCGTGTCGCCAACCCCATGCGGTTGCCGCATTGTGCTGCAGCCCGTCGCAGGGGGGGGGGCAGTCAGCCTCCGACGGAAGCTCGCCGTGAAACCGCTGGGAACCCCGCCGGCCGTCGGACCTGAGCAGCGCGTGCTCCTGTTGGAATCTCCATCCAGCTCCGTCGAATTGCAGAGCTTGTATGATCGACCACAATCAGAGAGGGACGATTTTTTGCATCACTCGGCGGACAGACATTCGCAAAAGGGTTGGGTTTGTGTCATAGCGGCATATAGCTCAGGCTAGTTCGTAACGTACGGGGCGTAGATCGGTCCGCTGTTTTGGCGTGAGGCCGTCGCGAACACTTCAAAGTCACTTGTAGTTTCTGAACTCCTGTCGCTGCACTTGTTTAATGGCGAGATCATGAAAACACGTATCTTCCTAGCTGACACGATGGCGCATACATTTTTTTCCCAAGACGTTAGCAGCCACGAGACGCTATTGGTGAAGAACGAGTTGGTAGATAACGCCGCCGATGCGCACATTATTGTAGCTCGTACCTACGATGCGCTGCTTCCTCACGTTAATCGTAAGCAACCTCTCGTCGTTTGGACGCATGAGCCGATCTTGAATGTTTGTAGTGAGGGAAAATTTTGGAGCTATGCCGGTAAACGTTATGTAAATGTTATAAATCTGTATACTGACGATGCCTATCTCTCGCCTTATCAATATTTCTGGTTCAAGGCTCTCAATAAAAATAATATTCTTGCGAGTGCTGCACGGCGAACAAAATTCGTTGCATCCTTGGGTCGTTACGGAATCAAAGGTGAGCGATACATAAACGGTGTGAACGTCGATCTCACCACGCTGAGAGAAAGTGTGTCCTTGGAGTTATATAAAATTGGTATTTGCGATATATATGGGCGCGGCTGGCCGTCATTTGTCAAAATCGTTGAAGATAGTCGAGGTCTGGGGTGGCGTTCCAAGAAAGAACATATATTGAACAATTACATTTTCAATTTTTGTCTTGAGAATACTCAATGGAATTATTATGTCACGGAAAAATTATGGGATGCCATTTTCGCCGGCTGTATACCGATCTATTATTCTCTAAACAATGGATTGAGAGGAATAATAACGGATGGCGCTGTGATCGAACTTGAGAAATTGGAAAATCTCCAGGATTTGATTACGATCATTCAAACGATGACAAAAGAACAGCGGCGCGAGCGTGTCAGCACTCTGGTCGATGATTGGAATCGTATCGTTGCGACCGTTGATCCAAGGGTCGTAAAAGATGCACCTGTTCATCGCTTCAATGAGCGGATTGAGAAATTGTTGGCGCTTCCGACTTCTGAGCAATCTTAGGTAGGAATTTGGGATCGCAATAGAGTTTAGTTGGTCTATTAGAAATTTCGTACTGCCGGTTGGACATAGTTCGAGCAAGGGAGCACGAGGGCTGGGCTGCTGACTTGCGCAGTGACGTTGCTGAGCGGCGCCTGATGTCGGGGATTGCAGCCTCGAGGTCGCCGCGGCGTTGCCACGCTCACTGCTCTCCAACAGGCAAACGGCTGAGACGGCCAATATGCGAGGGGGTCGTGACGCTACCTGCTCAGTTGCTCGGGGAGCCATAAGCCGAAAGCGCTCAGCTGCCGCGCAAACCCGCTGCTGGCGCGCCCGTATGCCAGAGCGTCGCGCATGAATTCGTGCCGCGGACCTTGTCGCCTCGGTGAGCCCAGAATCCGGACGACAGCCTGATGTGGCTCAGGAGTTGGGTTTGAGAGAATAACGGGGGAATACCCCGATTTGGGTGCCCGGAACTGACGCTAACCCATTGAAAAGATTGGTGCCGCAAGAGGGATTCGAACCCCCGACCCTCTCATTACGAATGAGATGCTCTACCAGCTGAGCTATTGCGGCGGGATGCGCGCTGCGCCGGATGGCGACTGACGTGTCCAGGGCGAGGCTCATAGAGACCGCGTCCGGGCTTGGCAAGGCGGACGGGACTGCCGCCGTCAAGATCGGTCGCAAGACGACAACCCTTAGTCCGTCGAGCGCCTACCCGGGTAACTTCTGCCGGACTGGATATGGGCGCCGGGTTGTCGCAGCCGCTCCGAGCGATTAGGGAGCGGCCGCTCAACAAGGAGAGACCCATGCGTATTTCGGTCGCGACCCTCGTCGGTTCGAGCTTGCTGTTGGCAAGCCTTGGGTTGATGGCCCCGGTGTTGGCAGCCGATTCTCTGCCGCCGCGCAAGGCTGGGCTCTGGGAGTCGAAGACGACGACCGATGACGGCACGATGAGCGCCAAACAATGCATCGACGCGCAGACCGATCTGCTTGCCAAGAATGCGGTGAGTGGTCCCGGCGGGGTCGGCGATGCCTGTTCCAAGCAGAGCGTCATCAAGACCGCGACGGGTTACGAGACCGAGTCGGTCTGCAAGTTCGGTCCCATCGAGACTCAAGGAAAAGGCGTGGTCACCGGCGATTTCGACAGCATGATCCGCATGGAGATGGAGACGACCGTGTCCGGCGTTCCGGGCCAATCGAAGCCCGTGACCCGTAAATCGACCATCGAGAATCGCTGGCTCGGGCCCTGCGAAGCCGGCCAGAAGCCGGGTGACATCATCATGAGCGACGGAAAAGTCGTCCGGACGCCCGGCGCGCCGAAATGATGCGAGGCCTTGCTGCAAAGCGTTGAGTGGACTAAGTCCTGTGGACTAAGTTCGGTGCGGCCGGGATGAAGACCGTCAACCTCCATGAGGCCAAAACTCACCTCTCGCGGCTCGTAGACGAAGCCGCGCGGGGCGAAAGTTTCGTCATCGCAAAAGCCGGAAAGCCGCTCGTGAAGGTGGTTCCGATCGGTGGGCCAGGCGAGGCCGAAAAACGCCGGCTCGGCATTCTTGCCGGCCGATTCTCGGTTCCGGACGATTTCGACACGATGGGCCAGGATGCACTGATCCGGCTGTTCGAGGGAGAATGAGACTTCTCCTCGATACCCAACTACTCCTCTGGGCGGCGGCCGATCCGCTCCGACTCTCTGACGCAACACGCAGGCTCATCGAAGATCCCGCCACCCGGCCGTCCTTCAGTGTCGTCAGCATCTGGGAGGTCGCGATCAAGCGCGGTCTCGGCCGTGCTGATTTTCAAGTCGACAGCGCGCTCCTGCGGCGTGCCCTGCTCGACAACGACTACGAGGAACTTCCGGTGCTGGGATCGCACGCCGTTGCAGTCGAGGCGCTGCCGCTGATCCATCGGGATCCGTTCGACCGTCTCCTGGTTGCTCAGGCCATCGTCGAAGGCATCACATTGGCGACGGCGGACCGCGTCGTTGCCAGCTATCCCGGACCCATACGCCTTGCGTGAGACCGTGACATGGCTGAGCCAATCCACTCAGGAACCCGCATTGGCCACGTCCATCTCAAGGTGGCCGATATCGAGCGGGCGCTCGCATTCTATTGCGGCGTACTCGGCTTCGCCCTGATGCAGCGTTTCGGTACGCTGGCGGCCTTCGTCTCGGCCGGCGGTTACCATCACCATATCGGCCTCAACACCTGGGAGAGCGCGGGAGGTCAGCCACCGCCCGCTGGAACGACCGGCCTCTACCATCTCGCGATCCTCTACCCGACGCGTGCCGCGCTCGCGGACGCTCTGCGGCGCGTCGAAGCGGCCGGCATCCCGCTCGACGGCGCAAGCGACCACGGCGTCAGCGAGGCGCTCTACCTGCGCGACCCCGACGGCAATGGAGTCGAGCTCTATCGCGACCGACCGGAACCCGAATGGCCCCGGGACGCGCAAGGCGGCCTGGCAATGGTCACGCGCCGTCTCGACCTGGCCGGTCTTCGCGCCGCCGAATGATTGCGTACACCACAACGGTTCGTCGCCGGTCGAGACTGGGATAGGCTTTTCCGGCTGCTCTCAGTGACGAGAACCCGAGATGCCGGAATGGCTGCTCGTCGCAATCGGCCTCGTGATTGCCCTCATCCTCCTGGGCGGTGTCTTCTTCATTTCCTTCCGACCTCGGAAGCGGGGCGCGCGATCGTGGCTCGCCCCGCGATCTGACGGCGCTGACTACGAAAGCCTCGAAGGCGAAAGCGGCGCGGAGCCCGGCATGGGTCACGGCGGCGACTGACGCACTCACAATCGGCCTGGGTACGGATTTCGGATCACGTATCGCAAACCAAGGCCCAACCAGCTCAGAAATTCGGTTGCATTCTCTGTGGTCCCGTGTACTTTGCAATGTAAAGCATGAGCCGATACCGGGAGCGGATCGCATGCGGGACTTGGACAAGGCTTTGGCCGATATCGTGGCGATCCGTTCGCAGATCGCGCGCGAGACCGCGTTTCGCGGCCTCGGCTCGGCGACGCTGGCGGGCACAGGCGGTCTCGCACTGGCGATGGCTGCCTTCCAATCCTGGTGGATCGACGATCCGACCGGGCAGCCTCTCATCTACTTTGGACTTTGGATCATCGCCGCGATTTGCGCCTTCGCGCTGATCGGCGTCGAGACGATGCGTCGCTCGCGGCAACTGCATTCCGGACTGGCCGATGCGATGGTGCTGAACGCCATCGAGAGCTTCCTGCCTGCTGCGGGGGCCGGGGCCTGTCTTGCCATCGTCTTCGCCCGGTTCGCGCCGGAGCAGGTCTGGATGCTTCCTGGATTGTGGCAGGTCCTGACCGGGCTCGGCCTGTTCGCTGCTGCGCGCATTCTGCCTCGGGCGGTGCATCTCGCCGGCGCCTGGTATCTGCTCGCCGGTTTGACGGTGCTTGCCGTCGCGAGCGGCACGCAAGCGCTCTCGCCTTGGATGATGGGCCTGCCCTTCGCGGTCGGCCAAGGCCTGCTCGCTCTCATTATCCATCGCGCGATGCGCGACGACGTCACCGGTCACACGGATGGCTCTGATGCCGCTCACTGAAACGAATGACGGGCGCTTCTCCTACGAGGGGCTGGACCGTGTGATCCACGAGAAGGCCCGCCTCAGCGTGCTGACATCGCTCGTCGCCCACCCGAAGGGTCTCGCCTTCCCGGATTTGAAGCGCCTCTGCGGGCTCACCGACGGTAATCTGAGCCGGCATCTCGCGGTGCTCCAGGAGGCTGACCTCGTCAGTCTCGAGAAGGGCTACGACCATAACCGCCCGCAGACGCTCTGCCGGCTTACCGCGAAGGGCCGAGAGCGCTTCCTCGAATATCTCGGGGTGCTCGAACAGGTCGTGCGCGATGCGGCCAAGGCCACCGAGCGCAGCCTCGAACCGACGCATCTCGCCGCCGAGGCGAGCTGAACGATCGTCAGCGAAAATATTCACATTGCTATGGCCTATCTCGACGATAGGTCCTGCAACCCCGTCACATGAGGTTTCGATGCACGCGGATTCCGATGGTCGGCCAGGATTGCACGCCGCCATCATCATGGATGGCAATGGCCGCTGGGCGACCCAGCGTGGATTGCCGCGCGCTGCCGGCCATCGCACCGGCGTCGAGGCGATCCGGCGCACAGCCGAAGCCGCTCCTGCCTTCGGCATCGACACCCTGACGCTGTTCGCCTTTGCAAGCGACAATTGGAAGCGCCCCGCCCAGGAGGTGGGTGCCCTGATGCGTCTGCTGCGCAGCTATCTCCGGTCTGAAACTGCGCGGCTTGCGCGGACCGGTACGCGGCTGACCGTGATCGGCCGGCGCGACCGGCTGCCGGCCGGAATTCCCGAGGCGATCGAAAAGGCCGAGGCCGCGACCGCCGCCGGGACCAAGCTGTCGCTGCGCATCGCCGTCGATTATTCCTCGCGTGATGCGATCCTCGCGGCGGCCGCGCGGCTCGGTGGCGAGGTATCCTCGCGCGAGCATTTTTCCCGTCTGCTCAATGCGGATGGTTCGCGAGACGTCGATCTCCTGATCCGCACCGGGGGCGAAAAGCGGCTCTCCGACTTCCTGCTGTGGGAAGCGGCCTATGCCGAGCTGCATTTCACGGACCGGATGTGGCCCGATTTCGGTGAGGCCGATCTCGCTGCGGCGGTCGCCGATTTCGCCCGGCGCGATCGCCGTTTCGGGGCGATCAATCAGTCCCAGGTGCCGGTCGCGGCCTGAGATCCTTCGTCGGCCAGGGCGAGTTTGCGGTGCGATCACGCGCTCGTGTCGATGCGAGCGGCTTGCGGAATCGTCGCTGATCCGGCTCACCATGTCGGAACGCCTGCCGGGGATTCGTCTTTACAACGACCGCCGCGCGCCAGATCGCGGGACCGATTGGTCGGAAAGAACAATGCGCATGAGCGCCACGATGAACGCCACTCTACCGACGCTCGACGATGAGACTCTCGCTTTTGCCGGCCGTATTTTCCAGTTCGCCCGTTCCGGGTGTGCCGCGGAACTGGCGGAGCTTTTCGACCAGGGCCTGCCGGCGAATCTGCGCAACGAGAGTGGCGACAGCCTTCTGATGCTCGCGGCCTATCACGGCGAGGCAGAGACCGTGCGTGTCATTCTCGAGGCGGGTGGCGATCCCGAACTTGCCAATGACCGGGGCCAGACCCCGCTCGCGGGTGCGGCCTTCAAGGGTGACATCGAGGTCGTGCGCCTGTTGATCGCACGAGGGGCCAAGGTCGATGGGGCAGGCGAGGGGGGACGCACGGCCTTGATGGTCGCCGCGATGTTCGATCGCAGCGAGATCGTCGACCTGCTGCTTTCGCTTGGCGCCGATCCGAACCGCCGTGACGCATCCGGCCTGACCGCGGCCGAGATGGCCGACAAGATGGGCGCAGGACAGACGCCCGTTCGCTTGGCCGCCAGCGCGATGCGACCCTCAAGGAACGCCTGACGGTTCGCCATCATGGAGCGGGTCAATCAGGCGCGGAAGAGTGCCGCCCTGACGTGAGGCGCGGCAATGGTGCAGGGGGATCGCCGCTGCGCCATCGATCGGGATCGTTACGCGACCCGCGTATAGTCCGAAGACACCCGGTCGCCGCTCATCCGAACACCGCCTGGGTAATCGTCCGGTACCAGGCCGCGCTATAGGCAGCCTCCTGAGCACGGACAGAACTCGGAGCGTTCAGCGGGCTCAGCCCGTGCGCCTGGGGAATCGCGGCGAGCAGGTCCCATTCAACCTCGTAAACATCGGCGATCGAGATGCCGTAATCGGGCGCGACGAGGCTGTAGCAGGTGTTGATCAGCTTCGGCTTCTGCGGCGCCCGGCCGCCGAGCAGGTCGGCCACGGCCTGCGCACACACCTTTGCCTGAGCGTTGGCCGCGAAGGCCGATTTCGGCATGGCGCCGGCAGCCGAGGCGTCGCCGATGACGTGAATGCCCGGTATCCGGATCGATTCGAACGTCGCCGCGTCGATGCGGCACCAGCCATAGGGGTCGGCGAGCCCTGCCTCGAAGCACAGGTCGGGCGCATGCTGAGGCGGGATGATGTTGCCGACCGCCGCCTTGAAGCGTCCGGCCTTGGCCTCGACGGTCATGGTGCCGGCATCGACCGACAGGATCTCGCCGCCCTTGCTGCAGGGCACATATTCGAGGTGATCGGGATAGAGCGTCTTCCAGGCCGCGTCGAAAAGCGGCTGCTTCGAGAAGGTATCTTTGGCGTCCAGCAGGATGAGCTTGGATCGCGGCTTCCGTGTCTTGAGGAAATGAGCGATCAGGCTCGCGCGCTCGTAGGGACCGGGCGGGCAGCGATAGGGCATCGCTGGAACGGTGAGGACGACGAGACCGCCATCCTCCAGCGCGTCCAGCTGTCTCGCCAGCAAAGCCGTCTGTGGACCTGCCTTCCAGGCATGCGGCATCCGCTCGGACGCATCGGCGTCGTAGCCGGGGATGGCATCGAATCGCAGGGCGATCCCGGGCGAGACGATGAGACGGTCATAGGCGATGCTGCCACCGCGCGCGAGATGCACGCGTCTCCCCTGTGCATCGATCGCTTTCGCCGCGTCCTGGACGACGGTGACGCCCGCTCGCGCGATCCCGGCATAGTCGAAAGCCAGGGACGAGAGCGGGCGCAGCCCCACGATGGCGGCGTTGCTCGACGGGCAACTCGTATAGGTCGCCGACGGCTCGATCAGGATTGCACCGATGCCCTGCGCGACGAGTTCGCGTACGGCCGTCGCGCCCCCGAAGCCGCCGCCGATGACGGCGACCGTCGGGCTTGTCCGTGCGATACTGGGCGCGCCAAGCGTCGTTGCTGCAAGAGTCGAGGTAGCAAGACTCGCCAGCACCCCGCGCCTCGTCGCCGAGTGCGTCATGGCAGCTTGGTCTCCGACCGGCCGAGGGCGCGCGCGATGGCTTGCGCTTCTGCCTCAGAGAAACCTTTCGCGAGCCGCGGCATGATCGTCCCCCCGCGTTGACCCAAGCGGAATTCTGCGAGTGCGGCTACGATGGCATCGGGCGACATCGTCGCGAGCGAGGGCGGGGCTTCCCCGCTTGCGGTCGCGTTCGCCGCCGGGCCGTGGCATCCCGAACAGGATGAGGCGCCGGGTGGTAGGCGCTCACCCGCTTTCGCGGCCATGCCGCTTCCGAGGAGGATGGCAAAGGCCAGCCACTGAAGCCGACAAGCGCCGCTGCGGATTTCGCGCCTCATCCGGTCCGCCCTGCCACCATTTTCGTGCCGTTGTCGGCATCGTGTGTCGCGAAGGTGCGCAAGAATTCCTCGCGGCAGCACTTCGGAGGTGCGCAATACCGTGAATCGTTGGTCCGGGATATCAGGAACGGCCTCGTCAAACGGGCCTGCGGCACCGCAGACGTGTGATGAAGCTTCGCCAGTGCACGGCAGGCGAGACGAAATCGTCGTTTCGCAACCGCGAAATTCCTCCGGTTTGGGGCTTGGCAGGCCCTTTGCTAGGCCCTATAGAGCGCCCTCCACGAATTCACGTACGTTTAAGGGGTCGGCTGATCGGCCGAGTTCCGTTTGAGATGTCGCTCGGGCAACCGGGTGACAATGGTCGGAAGGTTCCGGTGGCGCAAGCTGCGCGGGCCCTGTCCGGCCATGTCCTGTCCGAGACTGCAGGTGCCGGCTCGCCGGCTTAATCGTCAAACGCCTGCACAGACGGGGAAGACCGAGTTTTGAACGCGCTCGAATTCTGATCTCCGATCGGAATGGGCATCGGTTTGAACCATCTCGCCCAGGCCGGCACGCGAAAGCGCGCCGTCAGGGGACAGGGCCGTGAAGCGTCGTTCGGACGTTCCGGCTTGATAAGGCCGAGACCGTTTCCGGGCGGCATGTTGCAACCGGCGGCCCTTGTTCGCAAGGTCCCGCTAATCCGGAGAGAGCCCGGTGGACAGGACAGCAAAAGCTGATCTCGTCGCGACGCTCAATGGCGTGTTCACATCGAACGCCGTCGTCGTCGTGGCCCACTACAAAGGCCTTACGGTCTCCGACATGCAGAAACTGCGCTCGCAGATGAAGCAGGCCGGCGCCACCGTGAAGGTCGCCAAGAACCGTCTCGCCAGTATCGCTCTCGAAGGCACGGACGTCGCCTCCATCAAGCCCCTCCTGAAGGGCCCGACCCTGCTCGCTTATTCGAGCGATCCGGTCGCAGCTGCCAAGGTTGCGGTGGACTTCGCCAAGGCCAACGACAAGCTCGTGATCCTCGGCGGCGCCATGGGTGCGACCGCTCTGAACCCCGACGGCATCAAGGCGCTCGCCACGCTGCCGTCCCTCGACGAACTGCGCGCCAAGCTCGTGGGCCTCATCCAGGCTCCCGGGACGAAGATCGCACAGGTCGTCAACGCGCCGGCAGCCAAGCTCGCCCGCGTGTTCGGAGCCTATGCCAAGAGTGCCGAGATCAAGGATGAAGCGGCCTGACGCGCTTCCCCCCTTACAATCCGATCCGTTCAATCCGATATACTGAAGGAATCCCAACATGGCTGATCTTGCCAAGCTCGTCGACGACCTGTCGTCGCTGACCGTTCTCGAGGCCGCTGACCTCGCCAAGATGCTCGAAGAGAAGTGGGGCGTCTCCGCCGCCGCTGCCGTCGCCGTGGCTGCCGGCCCGGCCGGCGCTGGCGCTGCTGCTGCCCCCGTCGAGGAGCAGACCGAGTTCACGGTCGTTCTCGCCGCTGCCGGTGACAAGAAGATCGAGGTCATCAAGGAGGTCCGCGCGATCACCGGTCTCGGCCTCAAGGAAGCTAAGGACCTCGTCGAAGGCGCGCCGAAGCCCGTCAAGGAAGGCGTGTCCAAGGACGATGCTGCCAAGCTCAAGGCTCAGCTCGAGAAGGCTGGCGCCAAGGTCGAGCTCAAGTAAGGCGCTTGCGGGCCGGATTCGGCCCGGTGCCGACCGAGTCCTCGCAAGAGGGCGGTAACGTGATGCCCGCGAGCCCCAACCGGTTCGCGGGCTGACGCCGCTTCCGGCGGTCCGCTTCTCCCGAAGGAGAATGCGGACAAAGGAAGACGAAATGGTTCGGGTATGGCGGTCCGGCGGGGCGCGCCTTACGGGCCCGGTGCGGGAAGCGCAGCTTTCCCCGGGTCAAGCGGTACGCGGAAGTGGTGGAGCGAGGTCACATGGCCAACACGCTGGTCGGTCGCAAGCGCATTCGCAAGTTCTTCGGCAAGATCAAAGAAGTCGCCGAGATGCCGAACCTGATCGAGGTTCAGAAGGCGTCCTACGACCAGTTCCTGATGGTGGACGAGCCCGAGGGCGGGCGCGGCGACGAGGGTCTGCAGAGCGTCTTCAAGTCGGTCTTCCCGATCTCCGATTTCTCGGCGACCGCTCTGCTCGAATTCGTGCGCTACACCTTCGAGCCGCCGAAATACGATGTCGACGAGTGCCGTCAGCGCGGCATCACCTTCGCGGCCCCGCTCAAGGTGACGCTGCGGCTGATCGTGTTCGATGTCGATCCGGATACCGGAGCGAAGTCCGTCAAGGACATCAAGGAGCAGGATGTCTACATGGGCGACATGCCGCTCATGACGGATAACGGCACCTTCATCGTCAACGGCACGGAGCGCGTCATTGTCTCGCAGATGCACCGTTCGCCGGGCGTGTTCTTCGACCACGACAAGGGCAAGACGCACTCCTCCGGCAAGCTGCTCTTCGCCGCACGGATCATTCCGTATCGGGGCTCCTGGCTCGACGTCGAGTTCGACGCCAAGGATATCGTGCATGTGCGCATCGACCGGAAGCGCAAGCTGCCGGTGACGTCACTGCTCTTCGCGCTCGGCCTCGACGGCGAGGAGATCCTCGCGACCTTCTACAACCGCGTCGAATACGTTCGCGACGGTGACGATTGGCGCGTGGCCTTCGATGCCGAGCGGCTCAAGGGCTTCAAGGCGTCCGTCGACCTGATCGATGCAGATTCCGGTGAGGTCGTGCTCGAGGCGGGCAAGAAGCTCAATGCCCGCAACGCCCGCCTGATCGGCGAGAAGGGCACCAAGTTCCTGAAGGCTACGAACGAAGATCTGGTTGGCCAGTACATCGCCGAGGACCTCGTCAACATGCAGACGGGCGAGATCTGGGCCGAGGCCGGCGACGAGATCACCGAGAAGCTTCTCGCGAGCCTCGAAGGCTTTGGCCTGTCCGAGTTGCCGGTGCTCGACATCGACCATGTCAATGTCGGTCCCTACATTCGCAACACGCTCGCGGTCGACAAGAATTCCGGCCGGGAAGGCGCGCTGTTCGACATCTACCGCGTCATGCGCCCCGGCGAGCCGCCGACGCTCGATACCGCGGAGGCGATGTTCCACTCGCTGTTCTTCGACAGCGAGCGCTACGACCTGTCCGCGGTCGGCCGCGTCAAGATGAACATGCGCCTCGACCTCGACGCTGCGGACACCGTGCGCACGCTCCGCAAGGAGGACATGCTGGCGGTGGTCAAGGCGTTGGTGGATCTGCGCGACGGCAAGGGCGAGATCGACGACATCGACCATCTCGGCAATCGCCGGGTGCGCTCGGTCGGCGAACTCATGGAGAACCAGTATCGCCTGGGTCTCCTGCGTATGGAGCGCGCCATCAAGGAGCGGATGTCCTCGGTCGACATCGACACTGTGATGCCGCAGGACCTCATCAATGCGAAGCCTGCGGCTGCGGCCGTGCGCGAGTTCTTCGGCTCGTCCCAGCTCTCGCAGTTCATGGATCAGACGAACCCGCTCTCGGAAGTCACTCACAAGCGTAGACTTTCGGCGCTTGGACCGGGTGGTCTGACGCGCGAGCGCGCCGGCTTCGAGGTGCGCGATGTGCACCCGACCCATTACGGCCGCATCTGCCCGATCGAGACGCCGGAAGGCCCGAATATCGGCCTGATCAACTCGCTCGCGACCTTCGCGCGCGTGAACAAGTACGGCTTCATCGAGACGCCCTTCCGCAAGGTGAAGGACGGCGTCGTCACCAACGAGGTCTCGTATCTCTCCGCGATGGAGGAGGCGAAGTACTACGTCGCCCAGGCCAATGCCGGCATGGATGCCGAGCGCCGCCTGACCGATGACCTCGTCGTCTGCCGTCGCGCCGGCGAAGTGATCGTTGTCGCGCCCGATCGCGTCGACCTCATGGACGTGTCCCCGAAGCAGCTCGTCTCAGTGGCTGCGGCGCTGATTCCGTTCCTTGAGAACGATGACGCCAACCGCGCGCTGATGGGCTCGAACATGCAGCGGCAGGCCGTGCCGCTGGTCCGCTCCGATGCGCCCTTCGTCGGCACCGGCATGGAAGCCGTGGTCGCGCGCGATTCGGGCGCCGCCATTGCCGCACGCCGCACCGGCATCGTCGATCAGGTCGATGCGACCCGTATCGTCATCCGTGCGACCGAGGAGGCCGATGCCACCAAGCCCGGCGTCGACATCTACCGGCTGCAGAAGTTCCAGCGCTCCAACCAGTCGACCTGCATCACGCAGAAGCCGCTGGTGCGCGTCGGGGAGCCGGTGAAGAAGGGCGAGATCATCGCCGACGGTCCCTCGACCGAGTTCGGCGAGCTCGCGCTCGGCCGCAACGTGCTCGTCGCGTTCATGCCGTGGAACGGCTACAATTTCGAGGACTCGATCCTGCTCTCCGAGCGGATCGTGAAGGATGACGTGTTCACCTCGATCCACATCGAGGAATTCGAGGTGATGGCCCGAGACACCAAGCTCGGTCCGGAAGAAATCACCCGCGACATCCCGAACGTTTCTGAAGAGGCGCTGAAGAACCTCGACGAGGCCGGCATCGTCTATATCGGTGCCGAGGTCCATGCCGGCGACATCCTCGTCGGCAAGATCACGCCGAAGGGCGAGAGCCCGATGACGCCGGAAGAAAAGCTTCTCCGCGCCATCTTCGGCGAGAAGGCTTCCGACGTCCGCGACACCTCACTTCGGGTGCCGCCTGGCGTCACCGGTACGATCGTCGAAGTGCGCGTCTTCAACCGTCACGGCGTCGACAAGGACGAGCGTGCGCAGGCGATCGAGCGTGAGGAGATCGAGCGTCTCGCCAAGGACCGCGACGACGAGCAGACCATCCTCGACCGCAATACCTATGCGCGTCTTGCCGATGTCCTGATCGGCCAGAACGCGATTGCCGGGCCGAAGGGCTTCAAGAAGGATACGTTGCTGACCCGCGTGGAGATCAATGAATATCCCCGCTCGCAATGGTGGCAATTTGCTGTCGTCGACGACCGTCTGATGACGGAAATCGAGGCGATGCAGAAGCAGTACGACGAGTCGAAGAAGCGGCTGGAACAGCGCTTCCTCGACAAGGTCGAGAAGCTGCAGCGCGGCGACGAGCTTCCGCCCGGCGTCATGAAGATGGCCAAGGTCTTCGTGGCAGTGAAGCGCAAGATCCAGCCCGGCGACAAGATGGCCGGCCGCCACGGCAACAAAGGCGTGGTCTCGCGCATCGTTCCGATCGAGGACATGCCGTTCCTCGAGGACGGCACGTATGCGGACATCGTGCTTAACCCGCTCGGCGTGCCCTCGCGCATGAATGTGGGCCAGATCCTGGAAACGCATCTGGGATGGGCCGCCGCAGGCCTAGGCCGCAAGGTCTCCAAGGCGGTCGATGCCTATCTGAAGACGCAGGACATCGCTCCGCTCCGCAAGGAGATGGAGGCGATCTACTCGCCTGGCGAGCTCGATGGGCTCTCCGACGAGGATTTGGCGGAGGCCGGCAACAACGTCCGGCGCGGCGTGCCGATGGCGACCCCCGTCTTCAACGGCGCAAAGGAAGCCGACATCGAGACGATGCTGGAAATGGCCGGTCTCGACCGGTCGGCCCAGTCAACGCTCTATGACGGACGCACGGGCGAGCCCTTCGACCGCAAGGTGACGATGGGCTACATCTACATGCTCAAGCTGCACCATCTCGTGGACGACAAGATCCACGCGCGCTCGATCGGTCCCTACTCGCTCGTTACCCAGCAGCCGTTGGGCGGCAAGGCGCAGTTCGGCGGTCAGCGTTTCGGCGAGATGGAGGTCTGGGCGCTGGAGGCCTATGGCGCGGCCTACACGCTGCAGGAGATGCTGACGGTGAAGTCGGACGACGTGGCGGGCCGTACCAAGGTCTACGAGGCGATCGTGCGCGGCGACGACACCTTCGAGGCCGGCATTCCCGAGAGCTTCAACGTGCTCGTCAAGGAAATGCGCTCGCTCGGCCTCAACGTCGAGCTGACCTCGGCCAAGAAGGCGAACAACGATCAGCTTGAGCCGCCGGCCGAGGCGGCCGAGTAGCGGACAGAAACAGCTCCCGTGCCGGCGTTCTGCGCCGGCACGGTCGAAGCGGGGAGGGGCAGAGCCTCCCGAATTTTTGATGGCCAGCGGCGCCCGGGAGGGCGTTGCGCCTTTGGTTTTCAGCCGTGATCTCCCGGACGCGGGACATCAGGCGAGCAAGGAGCAGATCATGAACCAAGAGGTCATGAATCTTTTCAATCAGCAGGCCCAGCCTCAGAGCTTCGACCAGATCAAGATCTCGATTTCCAGCCCGGAGAAGATCCTGTCGTGGTCGTTCGGCGAGATCAAGAAGCCCGAGACGATCAACTACCGGACCTTCAAGCCGGAGCGCGACGGTCTGTTCTGCGCGCGCATCTTCGGGCCGATCAAGGATTACGAGTGCTTGTGCGGCAAGTACAAGCGCATGAAGTACAAGGGTGTCATCTGCGAGAAGTGCGGCGTCGAGGTTACCCTCGCGCGCGTCCGGCGCGACCGCATGGGCCATATCGAGCTTGCTGCGCCCGTCGCCCATATCTGGTTCCTGAAGTCGCTACCGAGCCGTATCGGCCTCTTGCTCGACATGCCGCTCAAGGATCTCGAGCGCATCCTCTATTTCGAATCCTACTGCGTCATCGAGCCTGGCCTCACCCCCCTGAAGGAGCGTCAGCTTCTCTCGGAGGAGGAGTATCTGCGCGCGCAGGAGGAATACGGCGAGGACAGCTTCACGGCGATGATCGGCGCCGAGGCGATCCGGCGTATCCTGCAGGAGCTCGACCTCGAGGGCATCGCGACCTCGCTCAAGGAGGAGATCGCGACGACGACCTCCGAGCTGAAGCCGAAGAAGCTGATGAAGCGGCTCAAGATCATCGAGGCCTTCCAGCTCTCGGGCAACAAGCCGGAATGGATGATCCTGACGGTGGTGCCCGTCATCCCGCCGGACTTGCGCCCGCTGGTCCCGCTCGATGGCGGCCGCTTCGCGACCTCGGACCTCAACGATCTCTATCGCCGCGTCATCAACCGTAACAACCGCCTCAAGCGGCTGATCGAATTGCGCGCGCCCGACATCATCATCCGTAACGAGAAGCGGATGCTGCAGGAGGCCGTCGACGCGCTGTTCGACAACGGCCGCCGCGGTCGCGTCATCACGGGTGCCAACAAGCGTCCGCTGAAGTCGCTCGCCGACATGCTCAAGGGCAAGCAGGGCCGGTTCCGCCAGAACCTGCTCGGCAAGCGCGTCGACTATTCCGGTCGTTCGGTCATCGTGGTCGGCCCGGAGCTCAAGCTGCACCAATGCGGCCTGCCGAAGAAGATGGCGCTCGAACTGTTCAAGCCGTTCATCTACGCGCGGCTCGACGCGAAGGGATTCTCGGCCACCGTCAAGCAGGCCAAGAAGCTGGTCGAAAAGGAGAAGCCGGAGGTTTGGGACATCCTCGACGAGGTGATCCGCGAACACCCGGTCATGCTCAACCGCGCGCCGACGCTCCATCGCCTGGGCATCCAGGCCTTCGAGCCGAAGCTGATCGAGGGCAAGGCGATCCAGCTGCACCCGCTGGTCTGCGCGGCTTTCAACGCGGATTTCGACGGCGACCAGATGGCCGTGCACGTCCCCCTGAGCCTCGAGGCTCAGCTGGAGGCGCGCGTCCTGATGATGTCGACGAACAACATCCTGCATCCGGCCAACGGCCAGCCGATCATCGTGCCTTCGCAGGACATCGTGCTCGGTCTCTACTACCTGTCGATCGTCGCGGACGGCGCGGTCGGCGCCTTCCAGCCGGACAGCAAGACCAACCCGATGCAGGGCGTGTTCGGCACGATCGGCGAATTGGAGCACGCGCTCGCGGCCAGAACCGTGTCGCTGCATTCGAAGATCAGGTGGCGCTGGTCTGGCATCGGCCCGGATGGCGAGCCCTTGACCAAGATCTACGACACCACTCCCGGCCGGGTCATCCTGTCGGGTGCTCTGCCGAAGCATGCCAAGGTGCCCTTCGACGTCGTCAACAAGCTGATGACCAAGAAGGAAATCTCCGGGATGATCGACACCGTCTACCGCCATTGCGGTCAGAAGGAGTCGGTGATCTTCTGCGACCGCATCATGGCGCTCGGCTTCAGCCACGCCTTCCGTGCCGGCATCTCGTTCGGCAAGGACGACATGGTCGTGCCGGAGAACAAGTGGACGATCGTCGACGAGACCCGCGCGCTCGTGAAGGATTACGAGCAGCAGTACAATGACGGCCTGATCACCCAGGGCGAGAAGTACAACAAGGTCGTCGATGCCTGGGCGAAGTGCTCTGACAAGCTCGCCCAGGAGATGATGGGCCGGATCTCGGCCGTCCAGAAGGACGACAAGGGCGCCGACAAGCAGGTCAACTCGATCTACATGATGAGCCATTCGGGTGCGCGCGGTTCGCCGGCGCAGATGAAGCAGCTCGCGGCGATGCGCGGCCTCATGGCCAAGCCCTCGGGCGAGATCATCGAGACCCCGATCATCTCGAACTTCAAGGAAGGCCTCGACGTTCTCGAGTACTTCAACTCGACCCACGGCGCCCGCAAGGGCCTCGCGGACACCGCGCTGAAGACCGCCAACTCCGGTTATCTGACCCGCCGCCTTGTCGACGTGGCCCAGGATGCGGTGATCCGCGAAGTCGATTGCGGCTCGACCAGCGGCATCAAGATGCGTGCCATCATCGATGCCGGCCAGGTCGTCGCGCCGCTGGCGAGCCGTATCCTCGGCCGCGCCACGGCCGAGGATCTCGTCGCTCAGGACGGCACAATCATCGTCAAGACCAACGAGACGATCGAGGAGAAGCACCTGCCGGCGATCACGGCTGCCGGCATCCAGGAGGTGAAGATCCGCTCGGTTCTGGTCTGCCAGACCAGAAGCGGCGTCTGCGCTACCTGCTATGGGCGCGATCTCGCCCGCGGCACACCCGTCAATATGGGTGAGGCCGTCGGCGTCATCGCGGCTCAGTCGATCGGCGAGCCGGGCACCCAGCTCACCATGCGCACCTTCCATATCGGCGGCGCGGCGCAGATCGCGGATTCGTCCTTCATCGAGTCGAGCTTCGAAGGCACGATCAAGATCCGCAACCGGGCTCTGGCCAAGAACTCGGATGGCGATCTCATCGCCACGGGCCGGAACGTCGCCGTCGTCATCGTCGGCACGGACGGTACCGAGCGGGCGGTTCACCGTCTGCAATACGGCTCGAAGGTGCGGGTCGACGAGGGCGACAAGATCAAGCGCGGCCAGCGTATCGCCGAGTGGGATCCCTATACCCGTCCGATCGTCGCGGAGATCGACGGCATCGTCGGCTACGAAGATCTCGTCGATGGCCAATCGATCACCGAGACCACCGACGAATCGACGGGCATCAACAAGCGTGTCGTCATCGATTGGCGCGGTTCTGCACGGACCTCGGACCTCAAGCCGGCGATCACCATCGTCGACAAGGACGGGAAGCCCGTGAAGCTGCCGCGCGGGTCGGAGGCGCGCTACTTCCTGCCGGTCGAGGCGATCATCGGCGTCGAGCCCGGCGCGACCATCAAGGCCGGCGATATCCTCGCCCGCGTCTCGATGGAATCGGCCAAGACCCGCGACATCACCGGCGGTCTGCCGCGCGTTGCGGAACTGTTCGAAGCGCGTCGTCCGAAGGATGCGGCGATCATCGCCGAGAAATCCGGCACGATCGCCTTCGGGCGCGACTACAAGAACAAGCGCCGGCTGTCGCTGACGCCGCATGACGGCTCGGAGACGGTCGAGTACCTGATCCCGAAGGGCAAGCACATCCACCTGCAGGACGGGGACGTGGTCGAGCTCGGCGATTACATCGTCGATGGAAACCCGGCTCCGCACGACATCCTGGCGATCAAGGGCGTCGAGGAACTCGCCGCCTACCTCGTCAACGAGATCCAGGAGGTCTACCGGCTCCAGGGTGTGCTCATCAACGACAAGCACATCGAGGTGATCGTCCGGCAGATGCTGCAGAAGGTGGAGATCACCGATGGCGGCGATTCGGACATCCTGTCGGGCGACCAGATCGACCGGACGGAATTCGCCGAGATCAACGAGAAGCTCGCGGCCGAGAACAAGAAGCTGGTCCAGGGCGTTCCCGTCCTGCTCGGCATCACCAAGGCCTCGCTGCAGACGAAGTCCTTCATCTCGGCGGCCTCGTTCCAGGAGACCACCCGCGTCCTCACCGAGGCGGCGGTCAACGGCAAGGTCGATACACTGGAGGGCTTGAAGGAGAACGTGATCGTCGGTTCGCTGATCCCGGCCGGTACGGGTTCGCTCGCGGCGGATATCCGGGCGATCGCCCGCCGTCGCGACAACCTGATCCTTCAGCAGCGCTCGGCCGAGAATGCCGTCCAGCCGGGCGTCGGAGAGCTGCCCTCCGCTGCCGCGGAATAGGCTCTGCGTGAATCCTTTCCGCTTTTGATCGAAACGGAAAGGACATCGAGCGACTATCGATAGGCGTTCTTTGTACGCGAAAGAAAAAGGCCGCCTCCGGGCGGCCTTTTTTATTACAACACGCCTGCCCATCGTGCGTGGGACCAGGTCGCAAATTGCTGAACGGCTTGCGGCAACCGCTACGCTCGTCCGTCGTCCTCGCCCCCGTGCCCGCGATACAAGGCTTCGAAGTCCCGGCCGCCGTAGAAGACGTTGGTGATCAGCACCCGGTCCTTTTCGACGCGGTAAGTGATCACGGCCGAGCGTTCGAACGGCACCGTCCTCAAGCCTGGCTCCAGGTCGTCGCGGGGCCTGCCACCACGGGGAGCGTCGCCAATGCGTTCACAACGGTCCATGATCCGACGTACGAAGCTTTTGGCGGTCGACAGGTTCTGGCTGACCCGCAGCACCGTGCGGAAAATATCGGCCAAGTCCGCCAGCGCTTCGGGTTGTAGCTCGACCCGCAGCCTACGCACCGCGGGGCTCGTTCTCCACCTCGGCGAATAACGCCTCCAGGTGGGCGTCGACTTCCTCCAGACTGAGAGCCGGCCGGGGATCGTCCAGCGAACGGCGGATGCGGGCGCGGATCACGTTCAAGCGCTCGGCGTCCTCGAGACGCTGGCGCTGCCAGAGGCGCACAGCGTCGCGCAGAACCTCGCTGGTGGAGGCGTATTCCCCGGCCTCGACGCTCTCGCGCACCGCGCGAAGCTGGTCGGGAGTGATGGTGATGCTGATCTTTTCAGCCGGTTGCATAGGCAGCGACCTTCCCTGGCTCGCGATACCGGTAGCATAAAATCCGACCTTGCACTATGGCCTGTTGCAACGCCGTCCAGCCGGGTGTCGGAGAGCTTGCCGTCCGCTGCCGCGGAATAGCCTCGGCGTAAACCGTCACCGCTCGATCGAGCGGCGATGGCAACGTCAAGTAATCAAGGTGCATATTCGGCACCGCCGATAGGCCGCCCGTGGGCGGCCTTTTTGTTTCAGCTGGGAAATTAAGCGACTTTCTTGCAGATCGGACATTGACCTGTCAGCAAACCGGATGAGCTTGTCACCAGGAGTGGCAAACAGGTGTGCCATGCACTTGGTAGATCGATTTGGAACAGAGAACGGGTTCGTCACGGCCGTCGAGACGATCTATGGCGCTGCCGCGACCCCGGACCACTGGCCTCGCGCTCTGCAGGCCATCGCCGATTCCCTCGACGATGTCGGCGCCTTGATGATCTACCAGCGCGACAATGGCAGTCTCGGTACTATCGCCTCGCCCGCGCTAGAGGCCGCGCAAAGGTCCTATCAAGAGGATGGCTGGTGGCAGCACGACATCCGGTTCGCCCGGGCTGCCGAGCGCGGCTATCTCGCACGCACGGATGCCGTGACCGAACGGCATGTGACCAGTCCGGAGGAGATCGAGACCCATCCGTTCTACACCCAGTTTCTCGCGCCGCGCGGCTTGAAGTGGTTCGCGGGAACAGCGCTCTCACCTGAACCCCATGTCCAGGTCGCCATCGCCGTTCAGCGTTCGAGCCTGAAGCCGGCCTATTCCGATGCCGAACTCGAGCGTGTTGCCAGGCTCGGGCGGCATGTCGAGCAGGCGCTGCGCGTCGGGATTCGCCTGATCGACGCGGAGGCATCCAACCTCGCTCTGGGCGATGCGCTGTCCCGGCTCGGAGCAGCCGTCTTTCTGGTCGATGAGGCCGGTCGCGTCCTGTTCTCGAACCAGGCCGCCCAGGATCTCGCGGAGGGCGCTCTGGCGATCATCCAGGAGCGGATCACTGCGCCGATCCACACCGAGAACGAGGCGCTCAAGGCCGCCATCGCCGCGGCGGTCGATTGCAACCCCTTTATGCTCAACGAAGATCCGAAGCCGGTACTGCTCCATGATCCGGTCTCGAATCTCCTGCTTGCCGCCTACGTGCTCCCCGTCGCCGCCGGGAGCGAGCACAGCGCCGACCGCCTGCTGGCAGGCGTGCGGGCGACAATCGTCGTCATGACCTCGGATCCGCGGCGGCCGGCCGACCCGACCATCGTGCGCGACCTGCTCGGCCTGACGCTCGGCGAGGCGCGCGTGGCCGCTCTCGTGGGTTTCGGCGTGGCGCCGGCCGAGACCGCGCAACTTCTCAAGATCCCGGAGAAATCCGTTCGCTGGGCGCTCAAGCGCGTCTTTCAGAAATCCAATGTTTCCCGTCAGAGCGAATTGGCGGCGCTGCTGACCAAACTGGTGCTGAGATAGCCAATGAAGCGGTTCATAGGCAGCCTCACCCCACCAAGACGTGGGCCGTCACGCAATGACTACCTGTATGCCCTGCAGAGCCACGCTGACGGTCGAGAGACTGACGCCCGCATATGTCCAGACCGGGATTTCGCGTTGACGGCTTTCGAGCGGGACGTTGGAATGGCCCTGGCGTTCGTCGAAGACGGTCGGCGCTCTGGGTCACATACGCTCAAGCTCTTTCGTAACGTCGGTGGCCGTCCCGGCGACTTGCTCGAAACCTTCCTCGTGCAGGGGAAATGACGACAAGGAATCGCGAGCGAGCGGTGCCGAGCGTCGGATTTTGACCACCTCGATCCAAGGCTCGCGGCGAAGGCATATTCCCGGTCGGATACGTTTGGGAAGGATTTTCGCTTTGCGGCATTGACGTTGCGACGCGTGCCGCATAGAAGCGCCCCACTTCGGTCGATCACGAGTCGCCGACGACTTGGAGCCATGAGCTTCAGGGTTCGTCGCCACGCCGACGCCGGGGCTCAAACAAGCTGACCATGTTGTCAGAACGGTGGGCACGAACGCACCGCTAGCGGTGTGATCCTCTGTCCGAACCACGCCAAGGCCGCCTTCGGCCGATGGCGCTATTCGTTTTGCGATCGGTTCCTAAAGACCGGTCGGAATCGCTCCGCAAGGGGCGGTAGTCGGGAACAGGGCGCAAACGCGCCGAGTGGAAGAGGGCAGAGGATGCCGACGGTCAACCAGCTGATCGCCCAGCCGCGAAAGGCGCAGAAGGCCCGCAACAAGGTGCCGGCGCTTCAGGCCTGCCCGCAGAAGCGTGGCGTCTGCACGCGTGTCTATACGACGACCCCGAAGAAGCCGAACTCGGCTCTGCGCAAGGTCGCCAAGGTCCGCCTCACCAACGGGTTCGAGGTGATCGGTTACATTCCGGGCGAGGGCCACAACCTTCAGGAGCACTCCGTGGTGATGATCCGCGGCGGCCGCGTGAAGGATCTTCCTGGCGTTCGCTACCACATCCTGCGCGGTGTGCTCGACACGCAGGGCGTCAAGAACCGCAAGCAGCGCCGCTCCAAGTACGGCGCCAAGCGGCCGAAGTAATTTCCTTCGGTTCGCCGTTAAGGGTTTCCACGGCCCTGTAAGGATGTCGCCGGCTTTCCAAAAAGCTCAAGGTGGCCTGCGCAGGGTGCTCTAAGTCGATACTTTCGAAAGCACAGATAATGTCCCGTCGCCACTCTGCCGAGAAGCGTGAGATCATTCCGGACCCGAAATACGGGGACGTCGTTCTCACCAAGTTCATGAATTCGATCATGTACGAAGGAAAGAAGTCAGTCGCCGAGCGGATCGTCTACGGCGCTTTCGATATCGTCGAGAATCGTGCGCACGCCAATCCGATCGAGGTGTTCCGCGCCGCGCTCGATAACGTCGCCCCGGCGATCGAGGTCCGCTCCCGCCGCGTTGGCGGCGCGACCTATCAAGTTCCGGTCGAGGTCCGCGCCGAGCGCCGCCAGGCTTTGGCGATCCGCTGGCTGATCCAGGCCGCACGTTCACGCAACGATCGCACCATGATCGAGCGTCTTTCGGCGGAGCTGCTCGACGCAGCCAATAATCGCGGCAACGCCGTCAAGAAGCGGGAGGACACGCACCGGATGGCCGAGGCCAACCGCGCCTTCTCGCACTACCGCTGGTAAGCGGTTCCTGTCCTTTTCGGAGCAACACGATGCCCCGCAGTCACAAGATCGAGGACTACCGCAACTTCGGCATCATGGCCCACATCGATGCGGGCAAGACGACGACGACCGAGCGGATCCTTTATTACACCGGAAAGTCCCACAAGATCGGCGAAGTCCATGAGGGCGCCGCCACCATGGACTGGATGGAGCAAGAGCAAGAGCGCGGCATTACCATCACGTCGGCCGCGACGACCTGCTTCTGGCGCGAGAAGCGCCTGAACATCATCGATACGCCCGGCCACGTCGATTTCACCATCGAAGTCGAGCGCTCGCTGCGCGTGCTCGATGGCGCCGTTTGCGTGCTCGACGGCAACCAGGGCGTCGAGCCCCAGACTGAGACCGTCTGGCGCCAGGCGGACAAGTACGATGTGCCGCGTGTCGTGTTCGTCAACAAGATGGACAAGATCGGTGCCGACTTCTTCAAATGTGTCGACGACATCGTGAAGCGCGTGGCCGGCAAGCCGGTCTGCCTGCAGCTTCCGATCGGCGCCGAGAATTCATTCCGCGGCGTCATCGACCTCATCCAGATGAAGGCGATCGTCTGGTCCGGCGAGGCGCTCGGTGCTGAGTTCGGCGAGGAGGACATCCCCGCCGATCTCAAGGATCAGGCCGTGGATTACCGCACGCGTCTGATCGAGGCCTGCGTCGAGCTCGATGACGATGCCATGACCGCCTATCTCGACGGCGAGGAGCCGGACGCGGCGACTTTGCGCAGACTGGTGCGCAAGGCGGTGCAGGATCGCGCCTTCCATCCGGTGCTGTGCGGCTCGTCTTTCAAGAACAAGGGCGTGCAGCCCCTGCTCGACGCCGTCGTCGATTATCTGCCCTCGCCGGTGGATCGCGGCGCGGTCGATGGCATCGACTTCAAGACCGAGGAAGAAGTCGTCCGGAATCCGACCGACGAGGATCCGTTCTCGATGCTGGCGTTCAAGATCATGGACGACCCGCATGTCGGCACGATCACGTTCTGCCGCGTCTATTCAGGCAAGGTCGAATCCGGTTCCAACGTGCTGAACTCCTCGCGTGACAAGCGCGAGCGCGTCGGCCGCATGTTGCTCATGCACGCCAATAACCGCGAGGACATCAAGGAAGCCTTCGCCGGCGACATCGTCGCGCTGGCCGGCCTCAAGGATACCCGCACCGGCGACACGCTCTGCGATCCGGCCAAGGCCGTGATCCTCGAGAAGATGGAATTCCCGGACCCGGTCATCGAGATCGCGGTCGAGCCGAAATCGAAGGCCGACCAGGAGAAGCTCGGCATCGCGCTCGCCAAGCTCGCGGCCGAGGATCCGTCCTTCCGCGTCTCGACCGACCAGGAATCCGGCCAGACCATCCTCAAGGGGATGGGCGAACAAGGTCGACGCGAATATCGGCCAGCCGCAGGTTGCCTATCGCGAGAAACTGACCCGCCGGCAGGAAATCGACTACACCCACAAGAAGCAGACCGGCGGCACCGGTCAGTTCGCGCGGGTGAAGTTCGTGGTCGAGCCGAACGAGCCGGGCGCCGGTTTCGCGTTCGAATCGAAGATCGTCGGCGGCGCCGTGCCGAAGGAATACATCCCGGGCGTCGAGAAGGGCCTCAATTCGGTCCTGGGCGCGGGTGTGCTCGCGGGCTTCCCGGTGGTCGACATCAAGGTCGAGCTGATCGACGGTGCCTATCACGACGTCGACTCGTCGGCGCTCGCCTTCGAAATCGCCTCGCGCGCTGCTCTGCGCGAAGCGCTTCAGAAGGGCGGCTCCGTGCTGCTCGAGCCGGTGATGAAGGTCGAGGTGGTCTCGCCGGAGGAATATACCGGCTCGGTCATCGGCGATTTGAATTCCCGCCGCGGCCAGATTCAGGGCCAGGACATGCGGGGCAATGCGAATGTCATCAACGCGATGGTGCCGCTCGCCAACATGTTCGGCTACGTGAACCAGCTTCGGTCCTTCAGCCAGGGCCGCGCCAGCTTCACGATGCAGTTCGACCACTACGAGGAAGTGCCGCGCGGCGAAGCCGACAAGGTCATCGCCAAATACGCCTGATTGCGTACGTGTCAGTTTCACTTCCTTTCACACGCAATAATCTGATTTCACGGAGGCTTCGATGGCCAAGGAAAAGTTCAACCGCTCCAAGCCGCATTGCAACATCGGCACGATTGGTCACGTCGACCATGGCAAGACGTCTTTGACGGC
>JBGAFL010000020.1:0-74884 GCA_044227265.1 Methylobacterium sp. | reverse complement strand
GCGATGCATGATCTGA
This sequence comes from Methylobacterium sp., assembly GCA_044227265.1. GTDB lineage: Bacteria > Pseudomonadota > Alphaproteobacteria > Rhizobiales > Beijerinckiaceae > Methylobacterium. The sequence continues at coordinate 74,868 of JBGAFL010000020.1, read as the reverse complement.
TCGCTGCGGACGCGCAGGCATTGTCCGCGAAGCTCCAATCGCATCGCCAGCGACTGTTCCCCCCCAAGGCACGAAAGCAGCTACGGCGCTTCTCGTCCGGCGAGGCGGCTCGCCTGATCGGCGTGGATGACGGCTACCTCCGGCGCCTGTCCCTGGACGGGAAAGGACCGATGCCGGAGATCGGCCCGAACGGCCGGCGCTCCTATACGAGCGCGGACATTCAGGCGCTGCGCCTGGTGCTCGACGAGGGCGCCAAGACCGGGCGCCGGTACGGCAAGGAGCGGCGGACCGACGAGCATCTGCAGGTTGTCGCGGTCGTCAACTTCAAGGGCGGCTCCGGAAAGACCACGACCTCGGCGCATCTTGCCCAGCATCTCGCCCTGCAGGGCTATCGCGTTCTCGCGGTCGACCTCGATCCGCAGGCGAGCCTGTCGGCCTTGCATGGTATCCAGCCCGAATTCGACGTGCGCGACAACGAAACCCTCTACGCGGCGATCCGCTACGACGAGGCGCGCCGGCCCTTGGCCGAGGTGATTCAGGAGACCTATTTCCCCGGCCTCGATCTGATCCCGGGCAATCTCGAACTGATGGAGTTCGAGCATGAAACGCCGCGCGCGCTGCTGCAGCGGCGCTCCGGCGAGGATTCGCTCTTCTTCACCCGCTTCGCGCAGGTGCTCGCGCCCGTCGCCGACCGTTACGACGTGGTCGTCGTCGATTGCCCGCCCCAGCTCGGCTACCTGACGCTTTCGGCCTTGTGCGCGGCGACCAGCGTCCTCGTCACCGTGCATCCGCAGATGCTCGACGTGATGTCGATGTGCCAGTTCCTGCTGATGACCTCCGAGATGCTCGGGGTGGTCGCCAAGGCGGGAGGCGACATGAACTACGATTGGATGCGCTACCTCGTCACGCGCTACGAGGCGACCGACGGCCCCCAGACGCAGATGGTCGCGTTCATGCGCACGCTGTTCGGCGACCGGGTGCTCACCAACGCGATGCTTAAGAGTACGGCAATTTCCGATGCCGGCATCACCAAGCAGACCCTGTTCGAGGTCAGCCGCGACCAGTTCACCCGCGCGACCTACGACCGTGCCGTCGAGAGCCTCAACGCCGTCAACGGCGAGATCGAAGGGCTGATCCGCTCGGCCTGGGGGCGCTGACGTCATGGCCCGCAAGCATCTCCTCGCCGACCTGCTCAACCCGAGCGAGCCTCCCGAGTTGACCGCGGTCAACTCCACACCGGATTCAGCACCTCCGAAACCTTCGGACGGTGCCGGTCCGGCTTTGGTGCCGAGCTTCACCGGGCGCGGCGCCGTCGGGGCCATGGGCCGCTCACTCGCGCGCTTGACCTCCGAGGTCGAAGCGGCCCGCGCCGCGGAGGATCAGCTCAAGACCGGCCTCGTCGCGATCGAGCTCGATCCGAGCCTCGTCGACCCCTCCCCCGTGCCGGACCGCCTGCCCTTGGGCGATGCGGCGGGCGAAGCCGCATTCGTCGCGGTCATCCGCGAACAGGGTCAGCAGACCCCGATCCTGGTGCGCCCGCATCCGATGGCGGCCGAGCGCTACCAGGTCGCCTTCGGCCATCGGCGCTTGCGCGCAGCCATTGCGCTGGGACGACCGGTCCGTGCCTTGGTCAAGACCCTCTCGGATGCGGAGCTCGTGGTCGCGCAAGGCCAGGAGAACAACGCGCGCGAGGATCTCAGCTTCATCGAGCGGGCCTCGTTTGCCGCGGCGCTCGAGCGCTTGGGTCACGGCCGCGACGTCATCATGTCGGCGCTTCTCGTCGACAAGACCGAGCTGTCCCGGCTGATCTCGGTGCGCCGGACGCTGCCGGATGTCGTTGTTGCCGCGATCGGTCCCGCGCCGAAGGCCGGACGTCGCCGGTGGATGAGCCTGGCCGAACGGCTCGTGGCGCCGGATATGCTGGCCCTGGCGCGACGTCTCATCAAGCAGAAGGATTTTGCGGCCGGCTCATCCGATGCGCGGTTCCTTCATCTGTTCGGGGCGATCAAGCCCCCTGCCCCGGTCGTACCGGACTCGGCAACGGAAATCCGGTCGGCGAACGATGGGCGCCGTCTGGCGCGCGTCGAGCGCGGCAAGACGACGATCGGGTTGCTGATCGACGAAACCGCGAATCCGGACTTTGGCGACTACGTGATGAACCGGTTGCCGGAGCTGTTCGAGGCCTTCTCGCGCGAACGCGCGCAGCAGGACGCCGCGCAGACGGACTGATCGACGGCTCCGGACGCCAGCGGCTGGGATGTTCGAGCGACACGGCTGATCCTGTCAGCTCGGTCCGGCGCCGACGCAGAGGGCAGGGGATCGACGGTGAGGCGTTCGTTGATACCGCAGCGTATTCCGCGACTCCGGGCATTCAGCACATTCGGCCGGGGTGGGGCTTCCCGGCCCGGCAGGAAGTCTGCGCGATCGCGGGTGATCCATCGGAGTGAAGCTTGGGGAGGCGATCCGAGTCGGCTCGGGGCGAGGAGCCAAAGCCGGGCCGCTGGACGGAATGCCATTGCGGCATGTGGCGCGGCGAAGAGTTGACCGCGGTCAACTCAGCAACCCTGAACGGCCTCGTCGATCGGCTCCGGTCTGGCTGGGCGCGGCGTTCCGCCTCCGGCCGCTGGTCCGCAACGCGCGCACCCGACTCTTTTCCGCCGGCCTGGCGGCCTTTGCATCGCGAGGCAAAAGAGCCGGGCGCTGCGCGTCCTTCACTGACGTGGCGGGCCTGCAGCCCACGCACTCGCGCGTGGGCTTGGCCTGCGGCGCGGCCGGTCCCCGCCCGAATGGTCGCCATCGAGGCCGCAGAGGGCTGCGGAGCTCCCTCGATCAGCACCCTTCGGGAGAGACACCATGGCCACCATCGGCACCTTCACCCCGGCCCAGGACGGCTTCCTCCACGGATCGATCCGCACCCTGACGCTCAACACGCCCGCCCATCTCGAGCCGGTGACCAGTGATCACGACGGCGCCCCCGCCTTCCGGCTCTATGCCGGGGAAATCGAGCTCGGTGCCGCCTGGGCCAAGACGGCCAAGGAGAGCGGGCGCGCCTACCACCAGATCCGGCTCGACGATCCCAGCTTCCCGGGGCCGATCTTCGCCAACCTGATCGAGGATGCCGACACCGGCGTCTTCGCACTGATCTGGAGCCGGCCGAGACCTGCCAAAGCCAGCCGGCGCACTTCGGCACTGATCTGGAGCCGGCCGAGACCTGCCAAAGCCAGCCGGCGCACTTCGGCGAGCAAATCCAGTTCGGGAAAGGGCGAGCGCCGCAGCCGCCGACCGTAAGGGGCTCGGTTGCGCTCCACGTCGCCTCGCTGGATGCGTCTCGCGAGGCGGCGCCAGAGGTGCAATGAGGGCAGGGTGGCTCCGCGTGAGATCACGCGTCAGCCTGTCATGACCGCTCAGACTATACCAATTTGCAGAACCTTCAGCACGCGATCCGCGTCGAGAGGCCAAAGCCGGGCAAACACCAATCGAATCCTGTCGGGGGCGGTTGCTGGAGGTCAAAGTTGACCGCAGTCAACTCCACATCCGCTGCGAACAGCACCGTCAGCTAAACTCGGAGTACGGCTTCTGCTGAGGCAGCCGCGTGACTGTTGACGGTTATCTGAGTCGTGCCAGGGCAGGCGCTGCCATGCCTGCCCCGCATTTCGGGCACTCTGAAACGCGTGCCGATCAGCCCCATCGCTGCGTCGGTACCCGGATATGCGTTGAAAGCAATATCCTATCATGATAGCAACGATTGCAGAATTGGAAGATGAAAGCGATGGCATCGATCACCATCCGAAACCTCCCCGATGAGGTGCATCGGGCCCTGCGCGTGCGTGCCGCTCAGCATGGCCGGAGCACCGAGGCCGAAATCCGCGGCATCCTGGAGCAGGCCGCCAAGCCCGAAGGGCGGCTGAAGCTCGGCTCGCTGCTGACCTCGATCGCGCGCGAAGCGGGTGCATTGACCGATGCGGAGGCGGACCATCTCAACCAGCTCCGCGACAAGAGCCCGGCCGAGCCGATGTCGTTCGAATGATCGTCGTCGACACCAACGTGATGTCCGAGCTTTGGAAGAGAGCACCCGATCCGCAAGTGCTGGACTGGATCGACGCCCAGGCGATCGAAACCCTCTTCCTGTCCGCCGTCACCGTGGCGGAACTGCGCTTCGGCCTGGCGACGATGCCGGCAGGCAAGCGGCGCACGATCTTTCGGGATCGCCTCGAACGAGAGGTTCTGCCGGCCTTCGCAGGTCGCGTTCTTGCCTTCGATCTGGACGCTTCGCAGGCTTATGCCGAGGTGATGGCTCGCGCCCGAGCCGCAGGCAAAGCGATCGGCACGGCGGACGGATACATTGCCGCCTCTGCCGCCGCTCGAAATCTCATGGTGGCCACGCGGGACATCAGCCCGTTCGAGGCCGCCGGAGTGCGGACCATCAATCCGTGGCATGCATCGACGTGAGCGTCGTTCTAAGGCCGCCCCTGACGCCGAGGTGACCACACAGCGCTCGTCACCCGTCGGGGTCACGCTTTTCGGACTCTCGACGGATCGCCTGTTGGGAGACGCGCGCCGCGCGCGATCGAACGAACGGAACGGATGACGCCCGCGTCATCTGAAGGCGGGGAGCCCGCGCCGGACCCGTATTCCGATCGCTCTTGCGGAGTCGGCACGGCGATGAGTTGACCGCGGTCAACTCCGTAGCCCTCGGCGGTCTCGTCGATCGGTGCCGTTGGCCACGCTCGATGTATCGCCTGCAACGACTCCAAAGCAGTGAGGCGCTGGGAGATTCGAGCGAGAAGCTGAAGGTGGGCGCCGAAGCAACCTCCGATCGGACAACACCCTCTCGCTCCTGCGGCCTTTACGCCGCGAGGCGGACAGGCAAACGCGCGAGCGCCCTGATACCGAGGCGACGGCGCCACTCGATCTGCGCGGCCCCCGCCAATTGGATGGTCGGGAAGCGCTCGAGAATTCGCTCGAAGGCGATGGCCGTCTCCGCCCGGGCGAGCTGGAAGCCGAGGCAGAAATGCACACCGGTTCCGAAGGAGAGGTGCGGGTTGGGGTGTCGGCCAATGTCGAATTCGCGAGGGTTGTCGAACTTGAGCGGATCGGAATTGGCGGCCGGCAGGAAGGCCGCGAACATGTCGCCGCGCCGGAAGGCGTGGCCCGCCAACTCCCCGTCCCGTGTGGCGAAACGCGGTTTCGTCATCTGCACCGGCGAGACATGCCGCAGGCATTCCTCGATGCAGGTCGGCATCAGACCCGGATCGGCGCGCAGCCGCTCGAACTGCTCGTCACGGGTGAGGAGCGTGAATAAGCCGCCCGCGATGAGATGAGTGGTCGTTTCCTGGCCCGCTCCGAAGAGCAGGAAGATCATCGAGACGAGTTCGTCCTCGCTCAACCGCGCGCCGTCCGTTTCCACCTCCCGCAGAGCCGCGACGAGGCCGTCCGGCAGCGCACCGCCACCCGGCCGCGAGACGTGCCGAAGGTATCGCACGACGCGCAGGACCCCGGGAACGGCACGCACGACCGACCAGACGTCTGCCGTATCGCCGAGACCACCGAGCCAGGCCTTGAAGCGATCGTGATCCTTCTCCGGCAAACCGAGGAGCACGCAGATCACTGACAACGGCAGGTCGCGGCAGAACGCGGCCATCAGGTCGACTTCGCCGCGCTGCTCCAGACGGTCGAGGAGGTCGTCCGCGACGCGGACGATCATCGGCCGTAACGCAGCAATCGTGCGGCGCTGGAACGCCTGGTCGACGAGCCCGCGCAGTCGGCGATGTTCAGGGTCGTCGTGGCCGAGCATGTTCAAAGCCAGGAGAGAGAGCGTTCGCGGCAGGAAGCGGAAGATCCTGGCCTGCGTTTTAATTCCGGCATTGGCGGGATCGCGCGCGAAGGTCGCGTGATCCTTCAGGAGCGTCGCACAGGCGTCGTAGGTGACCGCGAGGCTGACCCTGCCGACGATCGGCAGTTTCAACCGAACGACGGGCCCTTCCGCCCGCATGTGCTCGAGCGTGGGGAAAGGGTCGGCGTGGAAGCCCGCCGACACGATGTCGAAGCGGCGTGCCTCGGTCATGGCGTCTCGGTGCCTTGGCTACCGTCGGCGAGGCGAAGAATTGTGTAGCCGGCAAATCCGGCGAGCAGGGAGCCAGCGAGTATCCCGTATTTGACGCGGTCCTGCATGGCAGCGTCGTCGAAGGCGAGAAGCCCGATGAACAGGCTCATCGTGAACCCGATCCCGCACAGCAGCGCGACGCCGAGGATCTGAGGCCAGGTCGCGTGGGCCGGCAGGTCCGCCCAACCACAGTGGACCATGAGCAGGGCCGCGCCGAAGACGCCGATCAGTTTACCGAAGAAGAGGCCGGCCGCGACTCCGACCGCCACCATGTCCGTCAGCACCGCCGGGGTGAGGCCGGCAAACGACACGCCCGCATTCGCGAAGCCGAAAATCGGGACTATCAGAAATGCGACCGGGGCGTGAAGGCGATGCTCCAGCCGGTGCAGCGGCGAGACGTCGTGTGTGGCTTCGGGCGTCCCCGGCGTCGTCCTGATCGGTATCGTCAGGGCGACAAGTACGCCGGCGACCGTCGCATGCACGCCCGACATCAGGACGAGAACCCAGAGCACGGCGCCGATCGCGAGATAGACCGACAGGCGGTCCACACCGAACGCGTTCAGTCCTCGCAGGATGCTGAAGACGAAGAGCGCTCCGAGAAGCGCGTACGCATTGAGCTGTGCCGTATAGAAAATCGCGATGATGATGACGGCGCCGAGATCGTCGATGATCGCGAGGGCGGCAAGAAAGACCTTCAGCGAAACGGGCACCCGGCGCCCCAGAAGAGACAGGACGCCAAGGGCGAACGCGATGTCGGTCGCTGCCGGGATCGCCCAGCCCCTCAGAGCGGCGGGATCGTGCCGGTTCAGCGCGACGTAGATGAGACCCGGCACGATCATGCCGCCGAGTGCCGCAGCCCCCGGCAGCACGCGACGCGACCATGTCGCCAACTCCCCGTCGAGCATCTCCCGCTTGATCTCGAGTCCGACGAGCAGGAAGAACATGGCCATCAGCGCATCGTTGATCCAATGCAGGATGCTGAGCGGGCCGAGATAGGCCTTCAGGGCGGCGAAATAGGTGGGCCCCAGTGGCGAGTTCGCAGCCAGGATCGCGGCCAGGCCAGCTGCCATGAGAACGAGGCCGCCGGCGCACTCATTCTCGAGAAATTCACGAAAAGCGGTTGAGGGCCGACGCCGACGCAGCGACATTCGCAGGTCTCCATCGCTGGCGGCCCGACCAGCGTGAAACCTGCCCGGGCAAACGCTGCGACCGGGCACCCGGCGGGGGTATCACATCTCTGTCCGGGCCGCGCAACCAGCGAAGCGATCGATCCGTCCGGCCGCATCTCGGCCGGCCAACTTCGACCAAACCTGGCACATGTCGGCTTCCTCGCGAGGACGCGCGGACCGGAAGGATGTCGACCGCCAGAGGCAGCACGACTCCCAACCGGGTCGCGGTCTCCAGCCCAGGCACACGGGGTGACGTAGCGGCTAGGACACGGTAACTGCAACCGGACATGCAGGTGCTCGTCGTCAACAACCAGAAGGGTGGGGTGGGCAAGACCACCATCGCCGTCCATCTCGCTTGGCACTTCGCCGAATCCGGTCGGCGCGTGCTGTTCCTCGATCTGGACGCGCAGGCGAACGCCTCGGCGACGCTCGCCGCCTCGGCCGCAAAGACGAAAGCGGCCCAGCTGTTTGAAGCCGATGAGGTGCCGCTGCCGCGTGCCGACAGGACTGACGCGGCTGCCATCACCCTGGTTCCGGCCGAGCCAGCTTTGCTCGATGTCGAGCGCGGCGATTCCCGAAGCATGGGCCATTTCCGGGAGAACCTGGCCCAGGCGTGCCCGTCCTATGATCTGTGCGTGATCGATACGCCGCCCTCGATGGGGCTACGCAACCTCGCGGCCCTGGTCTCCGCCACGCACGTTCTCTCGCCGATCTATCTCGAAGACTACTCGCTCCAGGGCGTGAAGAGCCTGCTGCAGACCGTGATCGGCGTGCAGCAGCGCTACCACCGGCCCGATCTCAAGTTCCTCGGCTTGCTGCCCTCGAAATTCAATTCGAAGTCGCCGCGCCAGCGCGCCCATCTCGAGCAGTTGCTGCGCGAGGCCGGCAAGTACGTCTTTCCCGGGCATCTGACCGATCGCGACGGCTATGCCGAGGCGGTCGCAGAGCAGGTTCCGGTCTGGCGCCTCAAGAAGCGTTCGGCACAGGAGGCGGGGCGCGAAATCCGCGGCGTGTTCGAACGTGTCCAGAACGCGCTCGCCGCCTGAGGCCGGCGCATCGTGGCTTTGGATCTCAGTTTCACGTCGCTCGCCGACATCGCCCAGAGCGGGGGAGGGGGCCAACCGGTCGAGATCCCGCTCGACGAGATCGTCGAGGATCCGGCCCAGCCGCGCACCGAATTCGACGAGGCTGAGTTGCAGCAGCTCGCCGCCTCGATCGCGCGGCTCGGCGTGATCCAGGCGATCAGCGTCCGGCCGAAGAACGCGGACGGCAAGCATGTCATCCTGTTCGGGGCCCGCCGCTACCGTGCCTCACGGCTCGCAGGCCGGGACCGGATTCGCGCGGTGATCGAGTCCGCCGAGACACCGGATGCCTATCTCCAGCTTGTCGAGAACATCCAGCGTGTGGATCTCAAGCCGCTGGAGGTCGCCGCTTTCGTGACGGGCCGTCTCCAGGCCGGCGATCGCGCCTCTTCCATCGCCGAGCGCCTCGGCAAGCCGAAAGATTGGGTGTCGCGCTATGCCGCCGTCGCCAAGATGCCGGCCTTCCTGCAGGACAAGCTCGCCACCTCCCCGATCCGCGCCGTCTACGAGCTGTTTCAGGCCTGGCGCGAGCAACCCGACGCGGTCGAGCGGCTGGCGAAGGCGCAAGACGTCTTCACCGATGCGCAGGCCCGGCAGGTGGCGCGAGGCCTGCGGCAATCCGGACAGGGTGATGGGGATCTGGTCTCGCACGCCGTGGAAAGGCTAGGCGCCGAGACGCTGGACGTCGGGAAAGCAGGGCAGGGGAGGGCGTCGCAGGGCTCGACGACGAGCGCGCGCGACCGGGCTTCTCCGAGATCAGGGGCCGCCTCTGATGATGGGCGCAGCGAGACGCTGCGATCCCTCACGAACGCCGTCGACGCTCTGGAGCGGAAGGTGCGGGCGGACGGAACGCCGGTGGCGTCCCGTCTGCTCGGGCATTACGATACCTTGTCGCAACGGCTCGAGCAGGAATCGGCCGACGCGCACGACGTGCTGGTCAGCCGAATGGCGGCCCTGCGTCTGATCCGATTGGTTGTCGATGGTGACTGAGCGCGCCGCGTTGGGTTGAACCAACATGGGTCCATCGGCCGCGACCACGGCGATGGTGGCGAGGAGCGTCTCGACCGTGCCGGTCAGCACGTCGACGATAGCCTGCAGGATCTCTCGCCATCGTCGAACGACCGGGCTGCCGGCCTCTGCTATACGCTAAAGCGGATCGTTGCGTTTCATACGCTCATGCGTATATTAGTTTGATATACGCTCAAGCGTATCGTTGCCAGACCGAGAGCCTCGCATGGAGCACATCGTCCGAACCCCACGGCAGCTCGGCCAAGCTCTGCGCCGCCATCGGCGTGCACAGGGTGCCAGCCAGGGCAGTCTGGGCGGCAAGACCAACTTGCGACAGGCCACGATCTCCGCCACCGAGGCTGGTGAGCCGGGTACGCAGCTGCGCACCGTTTTCGACATCGTGAGCGCGCTCGGACTCGAACTCGTCGTCCGCCCGCGCACCCGAGGAGACGACGGCGAGATCGAGGCCTTGTTCTGAGATGGCACGGCGTCGGGCCCATGTGCCGTTGCAGGCCTTCTTGAATGGCCGGTTGGTCGGTCGGCTCACCCGGCAGGCGAGCGGAGCGATCGACTTCCGGTATGAACTCGATTGGCTGAACTGGACAGCAGCGTTGCCGGTCTCACTCTCGCTGCCCCTGCGCGAGGATCGCTATCTCGGCGCGCCCGTCATCGCCGTCTTCGACAACCTGCTGCCGGACAGCGACGCAATCCGCCGACGGATGGCCGAACGCCTCGGCGCCGCCGGGACGGACGCCTATAGTCTCCTTACGGTGATTGGCCGTGACTGCGTCGGTGCCTTGCAGTTCCTGCCCGACGGTGATGCGCCCGGAACGCCAGGAACGATCGCAGGCGAACCGATCGGACAGCGTGAGATCGCAGACATCCTCTCCAATCTGACGACGGCTCCACTGGGGCTCGGACCGGATCAAGACTTCCGAATCTCGATCGCAGGTGCCCAAGAGAAAACCGCGCTGCTCTGGTACCAGGGGTGCTGGCATCGCCCGCACGCCACGACGGCGACGACCCACATTCTCAAGCCGCAGTTCGGCACCCTGCCCAACGGTCTCGATCTGTCGTCGAGCGTCGAGAACGAGTTCCTCTGCCTGCGGCTCACGCAGGCCCTTGGCCTGCCGAGCGCTGCGGTCGAGATCACGGAGTTCGACGGAACGCGGGCGTTGGTCGTCGAGCGCTTCGATCGCCTCTGGACGCAAGACGGTCGCTTGCTACGGCGCCCACAAGAGGATTTTTGCCAGGCGTTGTCCGTGCCGCCGACGCGCAAATACCAGTCCGAGGGCGGACCCGGCATGGTCGCGCTGCTCGATCTGTTGAAGGCGGCCGATGCGCCGGAGCACGACTTGCGGCAATTGCTCAAGGCTCAGATCGTGTTCTGGCTGCTCGCCGCCACGGACGGGCACGCCAAGAATTTCAGCATTCATCTCTTGCCCGGCGGGCGGTTTCGTCTGGCGCCCCTCTACGATGTGCTCTCCGTTCAGCCCCATGTCGATTCGGGACAAATCCAGCGCAAGGCCCTGAAACTCGCCATGTCGGTGGGCGACCGCTCCCACTACCTGATCGACGACATCATGCCTCGCCACTTTCTTCAAACCGCAGCCCGTGCGGGTGTGGGGTCCGATCTCGTCGAAGCCGTGCTCGACGAGTTGCTCACGCTCGTCCCGGGCGCGATCGACCGTGTCGTGGCGGAATTGCCGCCAGCTTTTCCAAACGCGATGGTCGACGCCATTGCCGAAGGTGTTCGTGGCCGATTGAAGCGCTTGAGCGTTGCGTGACCGTGAGATCGGACGAATCCCCGTGGCGCCGCCATGATCCTTTCTGCGCGTCATCGGTGCTCGATCCGGAAACCGGGCTGTCTGCTCGGTCCGCCCATGTGACCAGCCCGGATCGGACCGGCTCAAGGACGCGCGGTGCCCCCAAAATGCTGGCGCATTTCGGCTCCCCCACGCGCCGGCTCCGCCGGTCGCTGCGCGCTCCCTGACCCGGTCCGACACGGCCCCGGTACGGCGCCCCGTCGTCGCGACGCGAAGGAGCGCCTCATGTCCATCATCGACCACGTCTCGGAACTGCGTGCGGAACTCGCAGGCGCCATTCTGACGCCGCAGGAGCGCGCGGAGCTCGAAGCCGAGCTGGCGGCGGCAGTTCGGACCTTGGCAGATGCACGCGGGCGCCGAGACGCCGAGGCGCCCTGACGCCGCCCGACCGGCAGGAGGCGGCGGGTTCGCCTCCTGCCCCGTTGATTGATGGGCCGAGTCCCGACGCGTCGCCTCGTAGAACAACGGGGCGGGGCGACCTCATTTCAGCGGTGTGACCATCTTGCTCCTGGCGGGCACGCTGCGCCGCAGAGGTGCGATTGGTTTCCCTCGTTCCGGCTCATCGAAGCAGCTTTTCCACCCGAACGGCGGAGCGGAACGCGGAGCAGCCGGAGGCCGAACGCGCCCCCCCAGAGCGCCGTAGAGAGGCCGGAGGCTGTGGGAAAGGTGCGGGCCGCCGGGCCGACGCTGGACCGGTGCGCGCGGCGCCTGTTTCACGGTTGCAACGCTCGGCCAAGACGCGACCGTTGGTTCGAACCAACGCTTGAGGTGAGGGGTGGGGAGTGCAGGATAGGCTTGGCGCCAGCCATTTTTAAAGCGAGGTCGCTTGGCTTTCATCGGTGTGCAGGTTTCGAACGAGACGAAGGCGCGGTTCGCCGCGCTGGCACAGAAGGAAGGCGGACAATCGGCGCTGCTGCGGCGGCTGGTGAGCACGCTCACCGATCAGGCCCCGGAGCCGGCGGCGCCCTTGGCATCCGGGGTGTCCGACAAGGTCACGGTGCGCTTCCGGCGCAGCGAGCGGGCCGCCATCACCGACGCCGCCACGGCCCGCGGCATGACCCGGACCGGATGGATCACCGCGCTGGTGCGGGCCCGGCTCGGCCTCGGCCTGCCCCTGGACCGCGGCGAGGCCGAGGCGCTTCGCGCCATCGCCCGCGACCTGAACCGCATCGGAGGCAACATCAACCAGATCGCGCGCGCCGCGAACGCGGCGGCCCAGGCGGGAAAGCCGGTGACCTTCGACGGCTCGGTCCTGGAGGAGGCGCAAGCCGCCGTCCAGGAGGCCAGATCCGAGCTGCGCCAGGCGCTCGCCCGCAGCGCCGGCTCCTGGCAGGTGCCGGTTTGACGGGCGAGAAGGGCGCGGCCGCGCGCAAGCAAGGCGAGCGCGCGAGCCAGGGCGCCGTCGGTGAGCCCGACACGGCGATTTCCTATGTCTGGCAGACGCCGGTGCGGCGCCCGAAAAAGCAGCCCTCGGACTCGGGGCCGATCGGGCGCGGCTCGGGCGGCCTGTCGCCCGGCGAGCGCAGTCGCCTCGCCCGCATCGTCACGCGCGCGCCGGAAGTCATGGTGAAGGTCACCGGCCGAACCAAGAGCCCGGATCACCTCGTCGCGCATCTCGCCTACATCACACGCGACGGTGAGCTGTCGGCCGAAACGGAGGAGGGCGTCATCTTGAGCGGGCGCGAGGGCCTGCGCGATTTGCAGACGCGCTGGACGGACGATGTGAGCCTCGAAGGCCATCGCCGCGCCAACGGGACCTTGTCGGTCAACCTGATCCTGTCGATGCCACCCGGCACCGATCCGACAAAGGTGCGCGACGCCGTGCGCGCCTTCGCCTTGGAAGCGTTCGCGCAGCGGCACGACTTCGCTTTCGTCCAGCACGAGGACGAGGCCCATCCGCACGTGCATCTGACGGTGCGTGCGCTCGGCCACGACGGCCGCCGGCTGAATCCGCGCAAGGCCGATCTGCACCATTGGCGCGAGCGCTTCGCCGAGGAACTACGCCTGCGCGGCGTCGCCGCCGAGGCAACGCCGCGCCGGGCGCGCGGGCGCGTGCGCAAGCCCGAGCGGGGGCCGGTGCGCGCGATGCGCGATCGCGGGACGGTGCCGCTCGTCGATCAGCTCGCGCGCGAGGCGGTCCTGCGCGAGGCGCGCGGGGAGGGGCATGGGGATCGACCCTGGGAGGCACGCATTGCCGAACGCCAATCGGCGATCCGCGCCCGCTATCGCGAGACCGCCCAGGCGCTCTCACGCTCCTCGGAACCCGCCGACCAGGCGCTCGCCGCGCAGATTACGACGTTTCTCGCCGAGATGCCCGCGCCGAGCCTACAGCGGCACGCGTTGGCGCGGAGCCTGGCGGACCATGCCGAGCGGCTGCGGGCCGAGCGCGACACCGAGGCTGACAAAGCCACGCAGGCCGATGGCAAAGCGGACCGGTCGGAGCCGAAGCGGTAGGTGAGGGCGGGTGCGCTTGCCGACCTTGGCGGATCGCAGCCTCACGCTGGGTCGTCGGGCACCGCGTGGAACGTCGCAAGCTGGCGTTCGATGCGATCGCATCGCTTCTGCATGGCATGGACGATCTGACGCGTGATCGGATGTTCGCCTGCCGGCATCGCGGCGGCGGGCTGGTGGGCTTCGGGTGCGTGCTCGTGCACGGCCGAGCAGAGTGCCGGGACTTCGGCCATCGACGCAGTCAATCGTAAAAAAGCACGTCGAGATTCGGCTCAAGCTGTCGAAACAGATCGAAATCGACATCCTTCGTCACGATGGTGAGGTTGGCGGCCATGGCCACCACTGCCGTGACAGCGTCGTTCATGAGCTCAATTCGGTCGAAGGCCGTCTTGATCGACCTGCCACCTCCGGCGACGGCGCGTGCCGCCCGGCCTCCGAGTTCGCCCGCCTCGGCCCATTGGGCGGCCGTCGGAACGAGGATTTTGGCGGAATCGATCTGCGCCAGCGCAGCCTGAAACGTCGCCAGTACTCGTGCCGTGTCGGGATGCGACGGATCGAGGCGACCGGCTGGCCAGTTCAGCTCGGCGACAACCGGGCCCGAGACATGGCTGAGCGGCAGGTTGGCGAGGAGCGTTCTGAGTTCCGGGGGGCCGCGCCCGGCGAGCGCATCGATGAAGACGTTGCTGTCGAGCAGGACCGGCAACCGGGGCGCGACGGCACCGAGCTTGGGAAGAACCGCTCGGTCGCGGTAGCCGATGCCGCTCACGACCGCGTCAGAACTCGATCTCTCTCAGAAGCGCCGGGTCGACGTCGGTGAGCGAGCCCCATTGGTTCGCGAGCCACGGGCCGAGGTCGTCCTGAGTGGCGAGCGCCGCAAGCGCGGCTTCGACGACCACGGCCGGCGACGTGCTGCCGACCCGCTTCGCGGCTGCGGCGAACAATGCCGGCGGAACCTTGGCATTGATGTGCTTGGTTTTCCCGCTGTCCAGCAACCCCGCAGCCGCCGCCATCTGCACAGACAGAGGACCCTTCCCAGTGCGTAGGCTCGAAGCGCGAGACGTCTTCGGAGGCTTCGCGGGAAGAGGATTCATCTGATAATACCTAAGTGCGAATTGAGTAATACATTTGCTCCGGACCTCGCGCAAGACGGCCGGGTGCCACGCAGGCGCTCGACCTTCAGAAGCGCTCCCCCTCATCCGCGCCGCTCGGCGTCCTACCGCTCCAGCGGCTCGCGTTGCGCCTGCCTGTTTCGGTGGAGCTCAATCTGGTTCCCGGGCCCGGACCGATCCGACGCGCGCTCCCGTGCGGGCCGGCTGTAGGCCGCCCGCCGCAACGTGCGCCCCTCCCGCAGATGCATGGCCAAGCGCTCGCGGGCAACCTGCAGCACCGCCTCGCGCGTTGCTTTGTGGTCGGGCAAGGCACGCCGCAGCGCCCGGTCGAGCATGATCAAATGCGATTGCGCCGCCGCGAGATTGGGATGGGCGACGACCTCCCGGCGGACCGGTCCGCTCGGCGCAAGGCGATCCGAGCCCTGGTCGGCGTCTTGTGGACGCCGCGCACCATCGGCCGACCTTGCCTCCCTGCCTGATGTGGCTGACACGACGGATTGCGGCTCCCGTTCCACGGTCGCATCGCGCCCTCGCGTCCGATGTGCGCTCCGTCGCTCGAGATCGGCCCTGCGCCGTGCCTGCGCCGCCTGATCGAGCGCGGTCGGCTCGTAGCCGGAGACCGTGATGCCGCGCGTCGTCGCTTCGAGCCAGACCTCGCGCCGGAACGCCTCCGATCCGGTCACGCGCACGGCCGACCATTCCCGGTGCTGGGCGATCGCGACCACATCGCGGACGACCGTCGCCTCCTCGCGCTGTGTCGTCAGCCGGTGGCCCTCGTCCTTGAACGCCAGGTACTCGCCGCGTGCATCGGCGAAGACGCGACGCTCACCCGTCTGCGCTGGCCCTTCCGCGACGTAGTATTTGCGGGCGATGCGCTGCGGATAGGGGGAGGGGAGATCGTCGGGGCGGTCCGGCGCCGCCTCCCGCGCCTCACTTCCTTTCGCCGTCGCGCCCACCCCGTTGGTGGCCATGCGATCGATCACGTGGTCCGTGTCGCGGTGCGGGCCGGTCCGCCGCCGCCCGGCCCCGAGGCCATCCTCGTTCGCCATGTTCAAATCTCCCGAGTCAGACCATTGGAACGAAAGACCGCGCGCCTGGGTCGACGACCTGGCGGTCGACATGGTCGATCGTCCAGCTGCGGATCTCGTCCTCCGACAGACCGGCGAGATCGACTTCGACATCGCCGAAATTGAACACGGCATCCTCCGGGATGCGCGACGGCTCGAGAATCTCCTCGTCGCTCATCGGCCGGGGAGGGGATAGCGCCTGCGCGACCTGGCCGAGCTCGGCCCGCAGGGAGCGCACCTCGTCGGACAAAGCCAGTAAGCCGGCGCTGTTCTCCCCGCTGCCAAGGTCCGCCTGGCGGCGCGGCGCCGGCAGCAGGCGCTTCTGGAAGCGCGCATCGGAGAAGTAGCGGATCTTGTCGGCGAGGATCGGCGGGATGCCGCCCTTGAGCACGAAGCACCTGTCCTGGGAGACGAGCTTGAGCTCCTGCGGCAGCATCAGCGCGCGCCGTTGCTGCGAGATCGTCTCGCTGTGACCGCGCCCGCCCGATCCGAACAGGCTAGAGGGCCGGCTGCGGCTCTTGCCGTCGACGGTGTCGTAGCCGAACCGCTCGGACAGCTCGTTGGCGACGTCCTGATCCTTGGGCGTGAACACGACCTCGATGGCGTGGTTGGTCATGAAGTTCTTGGCGGCATCCGGCCCGTAGATCGCCCGCAGCTGCGCCGGGCTTTGCAGGATGGTGAGCAGGCGCAGGCCATAGCCTGCGACGAAGGCGACGCCCTTGACGAGCACGGCGACGTTGCCGAGCGCCGGAAATTCGTCGAGGAGCAGCAGCACTTGGCGCCGCAAGGCCGGATTGTGCTCGGGCAATTCGCGCGTGTTCAGGTCGACGACCTGCTGGAAGAACAGGTTGAGGAGCGGGCTCAGCCGATCGAGATTGTCGGGCGAGACCGCGAGATAGATCGAGATCGACCGGGTGCGCAGCGCCCGCAGGTCGAAGCTCGAGGTCGCCGTCGCCCGGTCCACCCGCGGATTGAACCACAATTCGAGGCGGGCGGTGACGGTCTTGCGCACCGAATGGAAGGTGTTGTCCGAGGCCGCGAGGAAGTCGTTGAGCGCCTGGATGCAGCGCGGTGACAGGCGGTTCGAACCCTCGCGGCGCTCGGCGATCACGCTCGTGAAATGCGCCTTCAGATCGGCCTTGGCCGAGAGCTGGCGCAGGATCTCGCCGATGGTGAGCGGCAGGCCCGCCGTCTCTGCGACGTAGCCGCCGACCGCGATGAAGGCGGTGCGCGCCGATTGATGCCAGAACGGGTCGGAGCCGGCTTCCGCCGGAAACAGCATGGTGGCGATGCGTTGCAGGTCGTCATAGCGATCGATCGATTCCCGGCGCACGGCCGAGAGCGGGTTGTATTGCGCGCTGCGTCCCTCCGTGTCGAAGGGATCGAACAGATGGACCTCCTGTCCATGCGCCAGGCGGAAACCGGCCGTCCGCTCCCAGTTCTCGCGCTTGACGTCGAGGCAGACCACCGAATCCGGCCAGTTGAGCAGGTTCGGGATCACCAACCCGACACCCTTGCCGGAGCGGGTCGGGGCATAGCCGATCACATGCTCGGCACCGCCGAAGCAGAGCGGGCGGCCGCCCTTCAGCCCGACGAGCAGCCCGGAGGCGGCGCGCAGGCCGGCCGCGCGGATCTCGCGTTCGCTTGCGAACCGCGCGCGTCCATGCAAGGGGCGGGGACGCCCCCGGATGATCGCGCCGATGCCGAACAGGAACAGCAGGCCGGTGCCGACGAGGCTCAGGCGGAGCCAGCGCGCGGCGCGCGGCTCCAGCGCGTCGGCATTCATGTAGTCGATGACGGTCAGCCAATGTAGGTTGCCGTCATGGAGACGCAGCCCGAGCAGCAGCAGGTTCGAGGCGACGAACAGGTAGAAGGCCGCCAGCGCGCAGAGCGCGAGCGTGGCAAGACTGAGCCTGGCCGGCAGGCTCTCCGGCAGGCTAGGCGTGAAGGCGGCGCTTGGCGTGAGGGTCATAATAGACCTCCGAGATGCGGTAGCGGCCGTCCTGCCGGCTCATCTGCACGACGACGTCGATCGAGAGCTGCAGCAGGCGGCGGATGTCGTCGCGGGCGAGCTCGCGCCCCTCGGCGCTCTCCTTCACCAGCAGCGTGAGCTGCTCGAAGGCGAGGCGGGCCGAGTCGGCATGCACCGTGGTGATCGAGCCGGGATGGCCGGAATTGACGTTGCGCAGGTAGTAGAAGGCTGTGCCGTCGCGCAGCTCCTGCAGCAGGATGCGGTCGGGCCGCATGCGCAGGCACGATTCCAGCAATTCGCGCGGACCGGTCCGGGCGATGCCCTGGCCGTCCTTCGCATAGAGCAGGCGGACATGGTTCGCGTGCGGGATGGTCAGCTCGGGCGTGTCCTCGATCGAGAGCAGCCGCTCGTGCGCGGGAATGCAGGCGACGAGGCCCTTGGCCAAGGTCGTCTTGCCCGAGCCGGTCGCGCCCGAGACGATGATGTTCCGCCTGGCCAGCACGGCGCGTTCGAGAAACGCGCGCCACTCGCCACCGTCGCGCAAGCGGATGAGATCCTGCTCGTCGGCCGACAGATCCTCGCTCGCGACCCGGACCTCACGGAACAGGTCGCGCTCTTCGAGCGCGTCGAGATCGAGAGCCAGTGGCGAAGCCTTCCGGATGGTCAGGCTGACGGTGCCCGCCGGCACGGCCGGCGGCACCACGACCTGGCAGCGCTCGCCGCCGGGCAGCACCGTCGAGACGATCGGGTGCTCGGGCACGATGTCCTGGCGGGTGAAGGCGGCGGCCGCGAGCGCGAGGTTGCGCAGGTGCAGCCCGGTGAGCGCTGGGGTTTCGTGCCGGCTCCATCCGCGTGGACCCTCGACGAACACCTCGCCGGGCCGGTTCACGACCACTTCTGTGAGATCGGGATCGTCGAGGAAGGGCGCGAGCGGGGCGAGATAGCGCTCCAGCACGCGCTGCTGCGGGCTTGCCGCTACCGGTTGCGTCGCCAGCCCGTCGGCGGGCAGGGGCGTGGTCGCGGCGATCACGGCTTGAAGACCGGCCGGCGCGGCGCCAGGCCCGCCGCGCGATCGAGCATCTCGACCCGGTTGCCGACCGTGCGCAGGCCGTAGACCGACGAGAAATCGAGATCGCGCGCCACGAAGATCGAGACATGCTCGCCCTGGTTCTTGGTCAGGGTCGGCGGAATGTTTATCGAGTTCTCGGTGGCGATCGCCGCGGCCGAGCCGCCGCCGTTCTGGATGGAGTTGATCTGCACGCCGCCTTCGGAGAGTTGGCGACCGGCGATCTGGCCGGCATCGCCGACGATGGTCAGCAGCAGCGCGCTGCCGAACCGATCCCAGAAGTGGTTGTCGATCTCGCCGTCGAACCCGGCCCGGCCGAGCGCGTCGGTGGCGGGCGAGGCTAGCTTCACGATCACCCCGGTTGGGGTCTTGGCGCGGTTCCACAGCACGAACATGCGCGAGGAGCCCCGCTGGACGCTGCCCCGGTACTCGCCGACAACCTGCGTGCCCTTCTCCATGAGCACGACGTGGCCGTTGTCGCTCATCACGTCGCGCGGGATGACGCAGGAGACGAAGCCGGCGACGTCCGACGACATCGCCGTCTCCAGCGTACAGGGGATCGCCGTCCCTTGGGCGACCAGCAGGTTGCGGTCGGGCAACCGCGCGGCCCGCACGCCCTCGAGCGGCGTCGGCTCGAGCGTGGCGGCGAGCGCGTTGCCGTGCTCGGGGGCGCCCGCGCCGCCGCCGGCCGAGAGCGGCATCGCTCCAGGTGCATGGCCGGCGAGCCCCGGCTGGCCCAGCGCGGACGATCCCTGTGGCGGCTTGTTGAAGACCAGCACGGGCGCGCGGCGGCTGCTCTCCAGGAGCTCGTCGGCGCGCGAGCGTTCCGGGCTCGGCGGCGGTTGCGGCGCGACCGGCACCGGCAACGCGGCGGTCTGGGTCGGCTCGCTCGGCCGCTCGCGCACGCGCTCGAACGGGCTGGCGACGGCGATGGTCGGGTTGGCCCGCTTCTCCGGCTCGGCCGGTTCGCGCTTCCAGCTCGACCAGAGCAGCAGGCTGCACAAACCGACGAGACCGAGCGTCCCGATCAGCTTGCGACTGACGCCGCCGCCGGCCTCGCTCGCGCCCGCCACGGGGCTGATGCCGCGCTCGTCCGCCAGCGTATCGAGACCGTCATTTGCCGTGCTCATCGCGCTCCTCCCGGACGTGGTGTGGGCCGGATCGTGCGCACCACGGCGGGACTCGTGGTCCGGGTGCCGTAATTCACGCCGACCGCATCGAAGGCTTCGTTGAACAGGCAGAGCACGTCGGCGCCCTGGCGCAGGCGCAGGCCGCGCGCGACCGCGTGCACCACGACGAGCGGGCCGCGCACGTCCTTGGGCACAAGGCTCTCGCTGCCATCGGCGGCGACCTGATAGATTGTCGGGACCTCGCGATTGCCGTCGAAGCGCAGATAGGTGGCGCGCCCGTCGTCATAGATTCCATCGGGCTCGAGGCTGGCCGCGCCTTGCGCGCTGTAGCGCCAGTTGCGCGGGCCGTTCGCGTCGGATTGCGCGAAGGTCCGATTGACGGCGCCAGCTTCCAGGATCGAGCGCTGCGCCGCCGCCTCAAAGCGCCGCGCCTCGGCCTCGTCCTGCGGATAGGAAAAGCGCACGACGAAATAGCTGTCGCCCAGCGGGCCTTCGTTGATCGACAGCTCGAACTGGTAGGAGCGCTTGCGCCCGTCCCGGCGCGTCGTCACGACCTGCAGGTTGGTCGGCGGATGCCGCTCGCGCGGCTTGAGGAACAGGATGTTGCCGGCCGGCGCGATCTCCCAGGAGACCGCGTCGCCGATCGCGACATGCGCGATCTCTTCGCCGTCGGCGAACAGCACCTGGGTCGAGGCCCGGATGACGCCGTTGATCTTCACGACATTGGCCGGGTCGTAGACGACATGGCGCACGCGTGCGTCGCGGCTGCCGGCTTGCGGCTGCTGCATGGCGGAAGCGGGCAGGGTGGTCGCGTCGAGAGCGCTCAGAAGCGCCAGCGCGCAAAGGGGGACACGCATCACGGCAGCACCTCCGGATCGGCCCGGTATTCGGAAACGAGGAAGCCGAGCGGGTTCACGAGCCGGTCGCTCGTCGAGATGCTCGCCGCGGATTCGAAGCCGAATTCGAGCGTGGCGATCCAGTGCGAGGTCCGGACCTCGTCGCCACGGCGGGTCTCGCGCAGGTAGCGGACCGAGGCGAGGCGCGGGCCCAGCAGCGAGATCGCCTTGATCCGGACTTCGGCGACACCGGATTGGCCGAAGGCGACCTGCGGATTCTCCGCGTCCGACCCGCGATAGAGCGCCGAAAAACGCACCTGCTCGGCCTGACTCGACAGCAGCGAGACCGTCTGAAAATGCGCCGGCGCCTCGGTGAAGCTGTAGCCCTCGCGCGCCCGCACATATTGCGCGAGGAAGTATTTGGTGACGGCCTCGTCGTAGCTGGCGGGGCCTGGTGCCAGCCCCGAAACCACGTCGACGATGCCGGTGGCGTTGTCGACGCGCACCACGAACGGCTCGACGGATTTGAGCGGGCTCAAGGCCGCGACCGCTCCGACCGAGACCACCGCCAGCAGACAGGCACCCGCCGCGACGGCCCAGGCGATCCGGCGCGAGCGCTCGGTCGCCGCGAGCTGATCCTGCTCCCAGAGCCGCGCGCGGGCGAAATAGGCCTGGAGATCGCCCGCCTCAACCATGCAGGCTCTCCCCGGCGCAGGGCCGCTGCGAGGCCGCGAGCACGAGGGCGGCGGGCCGGCGGAGCGCCGCGGCCGGCGAGGGCGCCGGCGCATCACCTCTGCGGCGATCCGGGGCGAAGCCCGGTCGCGCACCGGCCGGCGGCGACGGTTCGGCGGGTGCGCCCTGCGGCGCGTCCATCGGGCTCGGCGCCGGCTGTGCGGCCTGCGCCGTGTCCCAGTCCCACATCGACCGGTTCAACGGCCGCCGGCTGGCGCCATCGCAGCTCGGCGCGGGCGTCGGCCCCATGATGCTGGTGCAGCCGCCCAGACCGCCGAGCAGCCCCAGCGCGGCGAGGAGGATGAGGGAGCGCAAGCCGCGGGGGCGTGGTTCGAGAAGCCCATGGCGCATGGGGGTCTCCTTCACTGTGCTGGGGAGTTGAAGTGATGGGCTATTCGGCGGGCATCTGCCGGATGCTGCCGCCGGACCGCGCGGTGCGCAGCGTCGCGGCGGCGCGGGCGCCCGCGGCCCGCGAGCCGGCCACGGCGCCGGCGACCGCCGCCGAACTGGCCGCCGTGGCCGCCGCGGTCAGGGTTCGGCTCATGGTGCGACTGGCGAGCGAGGCACCGCCGCCCGCCAGGGCGCCGGCAATCTCGGGCAGTTGGAGGGCGACATAGGCGGCAAGGCCGAGGATGGCGCTGATCGCCACGGCGCCGACGATGAGCTGTCCGCCCGAGGCGGTGTTGGCCCCGTACTTGTCGACGAACCCGCTGACGGTGGTCAGCATCAGGCCGATCAGCGCAATGACCAGGACCTGGAGCACGACGAAGTTGCAGACCTGGCGCGTCCAGGCCTCGGCGAAAGGCCGCGTCGCTTCGAACAGGGCGAGCGCCACGAACAGCGGGCCGACGGCGATGACCAGGGCGAGCCCGACCTTGGCGTAGAGCATCACCGCGAATTGCAGGAACCCGGCGATGGCGGTGAACACCATCAGGATCGCGGCGATCAGGGCCGGGGCGACGTTGGTCAGGCCGGCCTGCTCGTAGATCCGGGTCGCGACGTCGATGCCCTTGTTGAGCAGCTGATCGAAGGGCTGGCCCGAGCTGAGGCTGAGGCCCGATCCCGCGATCGCATTGCCGATCTCGCGCGGCAGCGTCTGACCGAACAGGTCGGTGACATATTGCTGGAACGTGCCGGATTCGGTCGCCAGCATGACGATCGCGGTGAGCCGCACCGAGCGCCAGGCAAAGTCGAGCACCGGCTCACGCACGGCGCCGCGGAGAATCGCGATGCCGTAGAAGACGACGTACAGCGTCAGCCCCAGCCGCAGCGGCCCGTTCACGGCCGAGGTGAGGTTCGAGACCGCGTTCGACGTGAAATGGGTCAGAGGCTGCTCGAATTCGCGCAGGAACTCGTCGAAGATGGTGATCGCCATCGCCTCACTCTTTTCCCTTGAGACCGGCGATCGCGCGCTCGCGGCCGAGCATCATCAGGCGCTCCTTGGCGTAACCGGCATTGACGCAGTCGGGGGTGCGGCCGAGGCCGCCGGGATCGTTGCGGCAGGCGGTCCAGGCCTGCTCGAGCGCGGGCGCGTCCTCGAGAAACGCCAGCACCGTGCGCGGCTGCGGCGGCGCCGGGGCGGGTTCCTGGCAAGCGGTGAGCAAAGCCGCTGTCGCCAGTAAGAGGGCAGGGCGGCTCATCGAACGGCTGCCCGCATCTCGTCGACGAGCTTGCGCCCGTGCTCGCGCTCGCGCTGCGCATCCATCTCGGCGCGGGCGCGCTGCACCATCGTCAGGCCCTGCATGCGCAGCAGGTCGTTGTTGAGCTGGGCGGACTCGACCTGGACGCGCGCCGAGAGGTCGAGCACGTCCTTGGCATCGCGCGCCTGCCCGATCTGCTGGCGCAGGCGGTCGAGCTGGTCGATGCGCTTGGTGGCGGTGTCGTAGACCGATTGCCCGATCGAATCGGCGGTGCCGGTGCGCCGGGCGATCCGATCGAGCTCGGAAGCGTAGAACGAGTTGCCGGGATTGGCCGTGTAGACGCGGTTCTGGTTCAGGTAGCCGTCGAGCGAGGCCGCGAACGAGCCGGACCCGGAGCCGTTCATCAGGCTCTCGATCTGCGAGAATTCCGAAGGCAGGTATTTGCGGAAGTGGTCGGAGTTCAGCAGTCCCGCGACGTCGCCGGCATCGGTGAGCTTGTTGAAGGAATCGTAGAGCTGCTTGGCCTGCCCAAGCTGGTCCTGGGCCACCTTGAGCTGTTGGGACAGCGTGTCGACCTGCCGCTTCATCTCCAGCAGCTGGTCGAATTGCCGAGCAAAGACGCTCGGATCGAACACGACCTGAGCAGCGGCGGGCGCCGGCAGGGCGAGACCGGGCAGGGCGAAGGCCGCCAGGACGAGGGACAGGCGCGGTCCGATCATGGGAGCTCCTTTCGGTGTTGCTGGAAAAGCGGCAGCCAGGCCTGCAGATCCTCGCCGACCTCGGCCCGCAGCCGGTCGAGGAGCTCGACCGTGGCGGTCCGGCCCGAGAGCACGGCGAGGTGATCGTCGAGACCGGCGAGATCGAGCTCGGCCACGAGCGCGTGCCGGCCCTGGCGCAGCAGGAAGCGGCGGCTCTCGTTCGAGAGCTCTTCCTTGACGAGGCGGAACTCGCGCCGGGACAGGTGAAAGCCGTCGACATAGTCGGCGGCCTGCCCGCGCGGGTTCGGATAGAAGACCTGCGTCGGACATTGCTCGACGATGGTGTGGGCGATCGGCGAGGCGAGTGCGTCGCGCGGCGACTGGGTGCCGAACACCATCACGCCGTTCTTCTTGCGGATGGTCTTCAGCCCGTCATTGGCGAGGCTGCGGAAGGCGTCGTCGCCGAGCGCTTTCCAGAACTCGTCGATCGCGATGACGATGCGCCGGCCGTCGATCAGCTCCTCGACGCGGTGGAACAGCACCATCATCAGCGGCGTGCGCAGCTCGGGATCGTCGAGCACCTCGGTCATGTCGAAGCCGAGCGCGGGCGCGTCGATGCTGATCCGGTCCTCGTCGCCATCGAGCACCCAGCCGAGCGGGCCGCCGCTGCACCAGCGTTCGAGCCGGGCGCCAATGCCTTCCGGGTCGCGCTGGCCGAGGAAGACGCGCAGGGCGGCGAGCGAGCGCTCGGCGGGCGGCAGATCGCGCAGGGCGAGCAGGCCGGCATCGATCCGAGCCTCGTCGACCGCCGAGATCGGGCGGTCCTTCACGGTGACCAGCTGGCGCACGAGCCGGCCGAGAAAGGCGAGATTGGCGGGCGTGAGTTCGAGCCGGCGCAACGGCGCGCAGCCGGTCAGGACGCCGCTCTTCAGCGACAGGTAGGTGCCGCCGAGCGCCCGGATCGCGATCTCGGCGCCGCGATCCTTGTCGAACAGCACCAGCAGGGCCCCGAGCCGCTCGGCCTGGGCGAGCGCGAAGGTGATGAACACGGTCTTGCCCGAGCCGGACGGCCCGCACACGAAGGTGTTGCCGAGATCGCCGACATGGAACGAGAAGTGATAGGGCGTGCCGGACGCCGCCTTGAGGCAGGCGACGGCCGGTCCCCAATGATTGCCGTCGGCCTGGCCGCACGGATAGGTGTGGAAGGGCGAGAGCGCCGCGAAGTTGCGCGAGGTGATCGCACCGGCCCGCGCACGATACCGGAACAGGCCCGGAAGCTGCGCCCAATAGGCGCTCTCCAGCCCGAGATCCTCGCGCGCCACCACCGCCCCCGCATCGGCGAGGATGCGCCGGCCCCGGGCCATGGTCTCAAGCAACGCCGCCGGCGTGTCCCCGCGCACCAGCACCGAGACGTGATGATCGCCCATCGCGAAGCGGCCGCTCTCGAGATCGTCGAGCGCCTCGTCGAGATCGCCGATCTGGCTGGCAGCGGGGTCGTTGGCGGAGAGCAGCTGGTTCTGCTTGCGCGTCATCACCGCCTTCGCCTCGCTCTTGCTCATGAAGGCGAAGGAGTGCGTGACGACGAGTTCCATCGGCGCGCAAAGCAGCCCGTTGAGCAGGCCCGGCTTGGTCGAGGCGGGATATTCCTTGAGCCGGAACAGGCCGGCATAGCGCGAGGCGCCGGCACCTCGGATCTCGACCGTCTCGCGGCCGAAGATCAGGCGGTTGGAATAGAGCAGCGGTCCGATCGGGCCGTGCACGAGCGGCACGGGCAGCGCCTCGGCCGAGACCAGCTCGTGCAGGAATTCGGCCGTCTGCGAGAACACGATGCCGTCGCGCTCGACAAGGTCGAGCCGTGATGGGCCGTAGGCGCTGAGCGCCGCAATCACCGTTCGCGTCGCGTCTTCCAGCTTCTTCAAGCCGGCCAGATCGAGCTCGTCATTGGCCGCCCTGGCTCGGCGCAGCCGTGCGAGCAGTGCATTCGCGCGCTCGGCCGCGTCGCGGCCGGGATGCCAGACGAGGGTGAGCGTCAACTCGTTGCGATAGAGATCCTCGGCCGACAGGCGCGCATGGTAATCCGCGTCGAGATTGCGCGCGAAATCCGATCGGAAGCCCGGCGCCGGCTGCGTGCGCACGCGCCGCCGCACCACGTGCGACCACAGGGCGAGGCGCTCGTCGGCGATGTTGCGCAGAGTGAGGTTGAGCTTGGCGTGAAGGTCGTTCAGCTCGGCCGGGTCGCGGGTCTCGAACGAAGCCCCCTCGATCCGCAGGCAGGTGATCAGCGCCCGCGTCGACAGGCTCACGACCTGCGGGCTCGCGTGCCGGAGATACGGCAGATGCACCTGCGGGCCTACCTCCCGCGCCTGACGGTGCGCCGTCGTTGCGAGCCTAGCCATGCAGGACCTCCGGCAGCGACCGGGCCTGCGCGAAGGACAGCGGCGTGCAGGACGCGCCGCCCCACAGGCGGGCGTTGCGATGCCGGCCGCGGGTTTCGAACCAGGCGAACAGGATGCGGAACTGATTGGGGTCGTGGCTGCAGATCAGGCGGCAGACGCGATGGATCGGCAAGGCGACGAGCCCGTAGAGCAGCGAGCCCGCCAGGATGAACAGGATCGAAGAGACGATCATGTTCAGCCCCATGGCCTCCATGGTGACGCCGAACAGCATCGCGGGGCGCGTGCAGGCGAGGAACAGCGTGTCCTCGACGAGGCGTTCGTCGGACATGTCCGGTCTCTTCGATCGATGACGGGAAAGGGGAGGGGCGGCGGGTGCGCGCTATTTCCCGGTTATCGCCGTGACGATCTCGGAAGCGCCGAATAGGATCGCGACCCCGAAGATCACGTAGCCGGCCTTGCGCAGGTCGAGATAGCCGAACATCCAGGCCATCCCGACGACGATCACCGCGATCGTCGCCAGCAGCTTCGCGACGTTTCCGGTCAGCGCGTTGACGATGTTCTGCAGCACCTTTTCGACGCCGCCGAGCGACTGCGCGAGAGCCGGCTCGACGCTCGCGAGCGAGATCAGGGCGGATAGGCAGAGCAGGCAGGCCACGCGGCGTTGGGCAAGCGTCATCGATCACCTCTCGGGTGTGAAAAATCGGATGGAGGGGAAGGCGAGGGGCTAGCGGCCGGATTCGTAGACCAGGGCCGAACCGGAACGGGCCCGCCCGTAGACATCCCAGGCGCGCGCCGCCGGTGGTTCGGGCGACGGGTCCGGAGCATCCGGCTTCGGGCTTCGGCTCGGCGCCGCGGCAAGCTTTGCAGGCGCCTGCGGCACCGGCGCGCGCGCGGCCGGCATCGATACGGCGGCGAGGCGCTTAGGATCCTTTGCCAGAATCTCGCCTGCGATGCGGAGGTTCGCACAGGCGTCGAAGGCCGAGCCGAGCGGCAGGTTGCGGCGATCGAATTCGCGGGCGTCGATGCCGGCGAGGCCAAGCCGTACCGGCTGGCCGGCGATTTTCATTTCGCTGGCCAAGGCGATGGCCTCGTCTCGAGACTGGGCCTGGACGGAGAGGACGCGACCGTTTTGACGCGTCGCGAGCACCAAGGGTTCGAAGCCGCTCGCCTGACGCACGGCGGCGACGAGCGGTTGTGCTGGCGCCTCCGGCGCACAGCGTTCGATCATCGTCAGCAGGGCCGCCATCTCGATCATCGTCACTCCGTGCCCATCGAGCAATCGTGCCGTTCCTGCGAGCAGGAGCAGTCCGTCAGTTCCTTCAAGAACTGAATTCAATTGCTCGAATACGTTGTCCTTTTCTGCAATCGGTCCTCCCTGTTGTTCAAAGAAACATGAGGTTGGGTCGATTGCTTCGTGAAACGTGGCACAGTTCGTCCAGCGCCGACTCCGCGAAGGTCCCTCAAAAAATGCATCGATTGCCCGTTACGGCCGGGATCCATGCATCGAAAGCGCGGATTGTCAGGCGCGTTCGGTCACGAATCCGCTGTCTCGGATTCGCCACAGGCCCATCGCCACTCAGGCGGCTTCCGTCGAGACGAGAACGCTCACACCAAGCTTCAACTCGTCACCGAGCATGTCGCGGCGGACGATCCGAAGGTTGGGATAGGTCTGCTGGTAGTGCGCAATGTGGTGCTCGTAGCTGTCGAGATCCTGCGCGATGACGGTGAAGGCGAGATCGGCATCGCCGGTCGTAACCCGCGAGACGCGCGTGACGATCGGATCGGTCTGCAAAGCTTCAAGCAGCCGATCCCGCATGTTCGATCCATCCTCGTGCATCGCGCAGAGAAGGCTCACCCGGACGGGAAAGCCGACCTTCTTCGGCGATACGACGACGAGGTAGCTCTCGATGATGCCGGCCTCGACCAGCGCCTGAATGCGTCGGGACACTGCCGATTGCGAGAGTCCGACGATGTCGCCGATCTTTCCGGCGCTTTGACGCGCATCGTTTTGGAGGATGTTCAAGATCTTAGCATCGAAACGATCAATATTCATGCAATGCTTCCCGCGTGTTTTGTCGATTTTATCGGGCTGCCCCCTGTATTGTGGGTGATTTCGAGAGTCACCGACGGATCAGATGTCCAGCTGCACAGGGTAGCAGGGTTGTCTCAATCTCAGCGTCGGGTGGCCGAGATACTTGCCTCGCGGCATTTAGCGGCACCTTCGTGCAGGCAAACGGGAGTGCAAGCGAAGGTGGCATCAAGCCGCTTAGCAGACGGCTCGCCGCGCTTTCCAGGCCAAGCTTGACGATTACCTAATATACTAGGTGGAATGCCTCGTTCGCTCGCGCTGCCATGGCTCATGGCCCTGCGAGCGGTCCTCGCCGTGAATTTGAGGAGGCTTCGCGCTCAGCAGAAGCTCTCACAGGAGGCGCTTGCCCAGCGCGCCGACATCAACCGCAACTATGTCGGGATGATCGAGCGTGAGGAGTATTCGGTGACTGTCGACGTCATCGAGAAGCTCGCCATCGCGCTCGACGTTGAGCCAGCGAGTCTTTTCCTCGAAGCGAGCCCGCCTGAGCAAGCGAAATCCTGATTCGTTGCAGGTCCCTACTTCTCCGTGCGAAGTGCGCCGGCCGGCACGCGTCGGGGAGTGTCGGGTGATCGAGGCGCTGGCGGAACGAGTTTCCAGCTAGGCCGTCTCGTTGTCCCGACAGGCAAATCACAGGTTTGGCCGAACGCGCGAGCGAAGACAGAGCTCCACCATATGCGGCCTGCTTCGCCTTCCGCTGTGTGGAGTTGGAGTTGACCCGGTTCCGTGGACACCCCTGAGATCATTTTCTGGAGTGTCCAATGTCCCGTTTTCGATCTGTGTATCCGCCGGAGTTTCGGCGAGAGATGGTGGAGTTGGTTCGATCCGGCCGATCGCCTGAGGAGCTGTCGCGGGAGTTCGAGCCGACGGCGCAGTTGATCGCGAACTGGGTCCGCCAAGCCGAGCGTGATGCCGGCAAGCGCCCTGACGGGGCGACGACCGCCGAGTGTGAGGAACTGATCTGGCTTCGCCGCGAGAACCATCGCCTGCGTCAGGAGCGCGATATCCTATCAAAGGCGGCGGCCTGGTTCGCGCGGGAGAGCAAGGCGAACCCGAGCGGGTTTTCCGGTTCATGAGCACGCACCAGGCCGTCTTCCCCATCAGGACCATGGCTCGTGTCTTCAAGGTCTCCGCGTCGGGCGATTACGCTTGGCGTGGCAGACCCGCCTCCTCGCATGCGCTCGCCGATCTCGACTTCACGCGCAGGATCCGCACGATCCATGCGGCATCGCGCGGGTCCTGTGGCGCCCCGCGCATCCATGCCGATTTCAAGGCCGATCGCCCGCCTCATGCAGGCCGCCGGGCTCGTCGGCGTCAGCCGCCGCCGGAGCATCACGACGACATGGCGCAACCCCGAGCATCGCCCAGCCAACGATCTCGTGCGGCGCAACTTCTTCACCGATGAGGCGAACGAGCTGTGGGTGGCGGACATCACCTTCGTGCCGAGCCTCGCCGGCTTCCTGTTCCTGGCCGTCGTCATGGACGCCTGGTCGCGCCGGATCGTCGGCTGGGCCTTCTCGGCCGATCTGAAGACCCGCGTGGTGCTCGATGCTCTCGACATGGCGCTCGCGACCCGAAAGCCCGAGAATGTCATCCATCACAGCGACCAGGGATCGCAATAAACGTCCCTGGCCTTCGGCAATCGCTGCAAGGATGCGGGCGTCAGGCCATCGACCGGATCGGTCGGAGACGCCTACGACAATGCGATGTGCGAGAGCTTCTTCGCCACGCTCGAGTGCGAGTTGCTCGACCGCCATCGCTTCCGTTCTCACAGCGAGGCGAGGATGGCCGTCTTCCAGTTCATCGAGGGCTTCTACAACCCGTCACGCCGCCACTCGGCCCTGGGCTACCTCTCGCCGATCAAATACGAAAGCAGCCATCATGAGCTGACAGAACCCGACAAAACCGCCAACTGTCCACGGAACCGGGTCAACTCCAGGACTTCCGTTTCCACAAAATGAGAGTTGGGTGTCACGTCAACCGGCGTCTGTTGGCGAGGGCCGGCACGGATGTTGTGCCGGTGAGGGGACATCAAATGACCGCGCAATAGAAAGAGCTAATTCTCCGGCAGAAATTGAGCGCTTTGGCTTGGACCCGCTTGCCACCTTCGCCACCAATCTGGCGACGGTCGAAGAGCGGATCGCGCGGGTCTGCATGAGGGCCGGGCGAGCGAGATCGGACGTTCGTCTGGTGCCAATCACCAAGACTGTACCCGCAAATATTCTCCGGCAAGCTTTCGAAGCCGGAATGAACGTCTTCGGCGAAAACAAGACTCAGGAGGCGCTGGCGAAAAATGAATCACTGGGTGACATCGCGATAAAGTGGAGTATCGTCGGACATCTCCAGAGCAACAAGGTAAAATATCTCACTCGCTTCGCCCAAGAATTTCAAGCGCTCGACAGCCTTCGCCTCGCCAATCTGATCAACGACAGATTCGAGCAGGAAGATCGGTTCCTCGATGTATATGTGCAGGTCAATACGTCTGGTGAGGAGAGCAAGTTTGGGTTGCATCCAGACACGGTGGTTTCCTTCTTCGATGAGCTCGAAGATTTTTCGCGCCTGAAGCCATGCGGATTGATGACGCTGGCAGTGTTCAGCCCTGACAAGGACAAGGTGCGGTCCTGCTTCACGCTTTTGCGGCGCCTGCGCGATAAGGCCGCCATGAGCCATCCCGAATTGACGGAAATATCAATGGGCATGTCTGGTGATTTCGAAGAAGCGATCGAGGAAGGCGCTACAGTCGTGCGCGTTGGTCAGGCCATCTTCGGTAACCGGCCGATCCCCGATGGGCATTACTGGCCTGGTTTCGCGCAGAATTGAACGGATTTAAGAAGTGACTTTTGCCAAAGGTCTCTCCGGCTTTCCGCTAACGCCAACCGACGAGGGCGGCAGGATCGATGCCGTTGACTTGCGCAGGCTGGTTGCCCGACTCGTTTCGGCGGGAGTGGATTCCATTGGTTTGCTCGGCAGCACCGGCATCTATATGTATTTGACCCGCGCCGAGCGGCGGCGGGCTCTCGAAGCGGGCGTCGAAGAGGCTGCGGGCCGAATCCCGCTCGTCGTGGGTATCGGTGCGCTGCGTACAGATGATGCAACCGGACTCGCCCAGGATGCCAAGGCCATCGGTGCGGAGGCAGGTTTGCTTTCCGTCACCTCCTATACGCCGCTCAACGATGAGGAGGTGTTCGTCCATTTTTCGACGGTGGCCGAGGCTAGCGGGCTGCCCATCGTCATCTACGACAATCCTAGCACAACGCATTTTGCGTTCACGCCGGAGCTGGTAGGTCGTCTGGCGAAGGTTCCTGGCATTTGCGCGATAAAAAACCCTGGCTGGGCTGCTGAAAGGGAGATGTGGCGTCTCACGCAGCAGCGCGCCATTGTCGGACGCGACTTCTCGATCGGTTGCAGCGGTGATGGGATGGCGGCAGAAACAATGATCGCTGGTGCCGATACTTGGTACAGTGTGCTTGGCGGCCTGTTTCCGCGGTCTTGTCTTGAGCTCGTTAGGGCAGTGCAACGCGGCGATATGGGAGAAGCACGCCGGCTCGATGCTCAGCTTTCGCCAGTCTGGGATCTGTTTCGGCAATATTCCAGCCTGCGCGTCGTCTATGCCTTCGCCGGGCTCATGGACATCTGTCATACAGACCCGCCACGGCCGATACTTCCGCTGGATGAGCCAGCAAAGCGCAGGGTGGCAGAGGTGCTGGCATCTCTGCCGCCAGAGACTACCAAATGAGAGATGCTGCTGCTTCGACTCCAGCCAGGATCCCTGGTGGAAAGTCGTGGCGGATTGACTTGCCCCCAACTCTCATCCAGCGGCAGCCAGAGTCTCGTGGTGACCTGAGCCATCATCGATGGCCTTGGCAAGAGGCCGAAGCGCGGAGCTTTCAGGTTGCGGAGCGCTTCGGTCGGTGGTCTCGCGGACGGCGTTGGCGTAGGTCCGACGCGCCATCCAGCCGAGCTTCGAGCGCGGCCGGTTTTCGTTGTAATCCCGACGCCAAGCTTCAAGCACAGCTCGGGCATGGGGCAGCGACCGATACAGGGTCTCGTTGAGGAGTTCGTCGCGCCGCCGCCCGTTGGTGCTCTCGATGAGGCCGTTCTGCTGCGGCTTGCCGGGAGCGATGTAGTGCCAGCCGATACCGGTCTTCTGTGCCCAGCCTAGGATCGCGTTGGATGGGAACTCGGAGCCGGTGCCGGTGTCGCTGACGATGTCGTCGAGTTCGCGCGTGACCCGAGCTCCGGACAACGAGGTGTCGGCGACGAGCGCCAGGCATTCCCGCGTGCAGTCATCGATCACGGCGAGGATCCGGAAGCGCCGTCCGTCGGTGAGCTGATCCGACAGGAAGTCGAGGCTCCAGCGCTGGTTCGCCGCGTGGGACGTCGCGATCAGACGCCGGGTTCCGATCGCTCGCTTGCGGCCACCACGCCGGCGAACCGACAGCTTCTCCTCGCGATAGAAGTGCTGCGCGCGCTTGCGGTTGACGACATGGCCCTCCTGCTGGAGCAGCACATGAAGCCGCCGGTAGCCGAAACGGCGCCGCTCGGCTGCCAACTCCTTCAGACGGCCGCGCAAGACAGCCTCATCGGGACGCGCGCTCGCGTAGCGCACGCTCGTCCGGTCCACGCCGATCATCCGGCACGCCCGCCGCTCGCTCATCGAGAAGGCCGTCGCCAGATGCGCGACAGCCTCCCGACGCGCCGCGGGCGTCACCACTTTTTTCCCAGGAGATCCTTCAGCGCGGCGTTGTCGAGCATGGCCTCCGCCAGCACCCTCGTCAGCCGGC
The DNA here is from genome assembly GCA_044227265.1 of Methylobacterium sp. Classification (GTDB taxonomy): domain Bacteria; phylum Pseudomonadota; class Alphaproteobacteria; order Rhizobiales; family Beijerinckiaceae; genus Methylobacterium. Next base: position 41,710 of record JBGAFL010000020.1, on the reverse strand, counting down.
CGTTCTCGTCCTCGAGACCCTTCAGGCGCCGCGGCTCCGACACGTCGAGACCGCCGAACTTGGCCTTCCAGGTGTAGGACGTCGCCGGGCTGATGCCGTGCTTCCGGCAGACCTCCCCCGTCTTCACCCCCGCTTCCTGCTCCCGCAGGATCGCGACGATCTGCTCTTCCCTGAACCGTGACTTCTTCATCTGTCCGTCCCTCGTGCGGGTCGGACCCTACCTATCCGTGGAGGAGATCCTGGGGGCACGTCAACCGAACACGGACCAGGATGGCTTGAGAAGTGGGGCCGAGCATCGCCTCGACCCACCGAGGCACCCGCACAGCTGGCACTGACAGGTCATCCGAAAGCGAATTCCCCGACAGCTTTGCTCAAATCGCCGGGATCAGCTGGTATTTGGAGATGTCCAGACTCCTCAAGAACGGGGGCAAGCACAAATATTTTTAATAAATCCGTGCTCCAACGCAAGCAATACCAGTTGCGCGTCTGTAGAAACATCTAGTTTGAATTTTATTTGTGTTCTGTAATTATGTACTGTTTTTGTCGATAAATTCAACAATTTCGCAATATCATTAACATCATTTCCTTCAACAAGATACTTGAAAATATCTATTTCTCGTGACGTTAGTCCATCAAACGGAGAGCAGCCATCAGCGACGTGTTCAACTGCAAGTGCTTGCGCCACATCTGAGCTCAATGCAATATTATTTCTTGCAACTTTGGCAACAGCATCCAAAAGCTCCGTTGGCGTGGCATTTTTTGTTACATAGCCGCGCGCGCCAGCATATAAAGTCTTTTTAGCAATGTTGATGTTGTCGTGCATGGTGAACATAAGAATTCGAGCAAGAGGATCTTCTTGCTTGATGCGTCGGAGGGCCTCAATCCCGCTTGCATCGGAGAGCGAGATGTCGAGCAGGACGATGTCAGGCCTATGCTTACAATAGGCCTCAAATGCGTCCTCTGCGGTCTCCGCCTCAGCCACCACGCGATAACCTTCCTGGCGTTCCAAAAGACGCCGGTAGCCTTCGCGGACGATGGGATGATCATCTACCAGAAGGATTCGCATTTCATATCGCTCCAGCTATCGCCCCGATAGGAAACGAAGCTTCGACAACAAACCCGTCGGAAGTGGGCGCTGCGAGGAGGTTCCCCCCCACCGCCAATACGCGTTCGCGCATGCCGAGCAGACCTAATCCGCTCGTGAGCGAAGAAGGTTGTCTTGAGCCACTGCCGTCATCTCTGATCGATACCACCAATGCGTCGCCATCGCCGCCGCCTCGCGACAGCTCGATCCACACAGTCCCGGGAGAACCATGTCGCACCGCATTCGTCAGACCCTCCTGAACGATTCGGTAGATCACCAACGCGCATGTCCTGTCGACGGGCGGCAACGAGTTCGCAATGGTGAAGCGATACCGCGTTGCGCTACCCTGCTGGTCCCAGGATGCGACGAGCGCCTCCAAGCTTTCTGCCAGACCGAGCTCTTCGATCTCTGGAGGCCTCAGCTTATGCAGCGCCCCGCGCAGGGTCGCCTTCATTCGCGCAACGGTTTCGCCGATAAAGCGAGCGTCGGCGGCAATGTCTCTGCGCTCTTTGGGCGCACCATTTTCTATACAAGCGGCCAGCGCACCTGCAGAGGTAAGACATTGCCCAAATTCATCATGCAACTCTCGGGCAATCTCCAATCGTTCTTCTTCCTGGACATGGAACAATTTTCGCGAGAGCGAGATCCGTTCGCGGTGAGCGAGCTCAAGGTTATCAGCCAGTTGGTTGAAGGCTTTAATGAGCGGTTGAAATTCCGGCTGCGTCGAATCAGCAACACGGGCCTTTAGATCACCCTGACTGAGGTTTTTCATTCCACGAATCAAAGCATTCGCTGGCAATAATGTATGTCCAATGACAAACGCAGATATAACTGTCGTAAAAATGGTAACAGCAAAGGCAGTGCAGGCGACCGTCGTAAATCTCTCCCATGCGCGGCGAATAATGATCACTCGGTCAGCCGATGTAATTACCAAACCATGTCGATGAACAGAAATCATAATAACGCGGCTGGATGTCTTTTCTATATTGATCCAATTTTTCATTATCATTCCAAACCACTGCGGCCCGGCCGGGTCATTATTTCCCCAACTTCCACAAATATTTGGATGATCAGGAGTGCTTGGAACTGAAATTTTTACGCAAACTCCTGGTGCTATTGATTGTAGTATGCTTGCAATAGGCAAAGGATACGGATCGCCAGCACCGACACGTTCTCGATGAAGAATGACACGAGCGACACGTTCAGCCGATAGATCAATATCGTTCTGGAGATAGCGATTGGTCGACCACGCAATCCACAGTGTCGCGAGCGCAAGGCAAGCCAGCAACGCCAGCGAGAGTCGCCTTAAGACCTTTAGCGCGACGTCCATGTTGGCTCAGCCTCCGAGGCACCGAATCCTGACGCAGGCAGAATTCATCTCCAAGCCTTGCGCAGGAAGGCAAATTTCTGGCGAGGTTCGGGACATTTTCCCGTCAGCGTCTGGGACTGTGTCCCTTGCTCGATTTAGTCGAACTGCGGAATTCTTACGGTTCTAAAGAAGCGCCAAAACCTTCGTTTGGCACAAGGGAAGGAAACGCTCGTCCCACGACGGCGAGTGTCCCACTAATCGTGAGGATGTCCAATGGAACTAGACTCGTCGATCCCCAGCCATTTGCGCTGCCCACGCACAAGGTCACGCAGGGTCAGCGATACTTGGAAGCCTGCTGTGCCGATGTATTCAGCGCGTGGGGATGCCTCCATCGAAAATCTGATTATGGCATATTTCGGCGTACAGACGAAGGGCGAGGAAACCAAGGCGCGCGCCTGTTCAGCGTACCAAACAATTCTGGCGAGCTTTCAGCAAGCCGACGGACCGGCCCGACACGACCTCGTGCAGCACGTCGACGGTCTCGGCCACCTCAACCTAATCGCGGTCGCATACTGGACTGATACGGAACAATATGACCGTTGGAGTCAGAGCGCAGTGATTTCGGACTGGTGGGGCTCAGACGAACGTCTTGCCGATGGCGTCGGGTATTTCCGAGAGGTTTTCCGCCCGCGCATGGAGCAGTTCGAGACGATCTACACCCATGATTACGGCCCCTTGGAAGGTGTCAGCATCCTGATGGGTTCGATGAGCGAGCCCATTCTCGAGCACGGATATTGGGGATCGATGCGTGATCGTCTGCCGATGTCGCAGACCGATACGCTGGATCCAAAGGGCGATCTCGCAGTGCAGCAAGGGAATCCCGAACTTGGCGGACGTATCATCGTCACGGGGCACGACAACTTGACGCTCATCCGTTCGGGCGAAGACTGGAGTAAAACTGAAGGAGAAGAGCGAGAAACTTGGTTCAAGAAGATCGAGCCGGTGCTGCTCGAAGGGATGAATTATCTGCGAGACGAGGGCCTCGAAGTCGGCTGTTATTGCAATCGCTATTGCTACCATCTGGACGAGAAAGGTAATCTCGAAGATCGAGGTTTCGGCGTTAGCCTATGGAGATCATTGTCAAAGCTCGAATCTTGGGCAGAGTCACACCATACGCATCTGTCGATTTTTGTAACATTCATGCGTCTTGCGAAGAAATTCAAATCACTTACATTATATCATGAGGTTTCGGTGTTCGATGCCTCGAATCAATACTACGAATATATCAACTGTCATCCAGACACAGGCATCTTGAAGGCAGTTGCGACAGGATCTGACCGAGAAGGCATTGCAGCATAGCGACAACCTGTTCTCTTGAGAGGGTGCACGACCATTGTGCACCTTCTTCCTGCTCCGGATCCGACGAACCGAACTCCGTTGTCGGGAACACGGCCGTGTCAAAGGAAAAAAATCATGAGCTATAGTGAGATGCCGATCGCAGCGATTACAGGCGCGAGTGGTGGAATCGGTCGTGCCATCGCGGAGAAATTCTTGGCAAACGGCTATCGGCTCGCCATCATGGCGCGCAGCGCGGACGGCCTGAATGAGATTAGGGAACAGGCCGCCGACAGGGTTTTGGTCGTCGTTGGAGACGTGACCAGAAACGAGGATCTGGACCGGTTTGTTGCGAGCGCGGTTAAGGCATACGGCACGATCGACGTCGTCATCCCCAATGCGGGGTCCGCGAAGGTCGTCCCATTTGAACAGAGTGATAGGTCGGCCATCGCCAGCCAGTTCGATCTCAACTTCGTTGCGGCAACGGAGACGGTCCGTAAGTTCCTGCCGAACATCCGTGAAGGTGGAAGCGTGCTCTTCATCACGACCTTTCTCACTACGGTCGGCTTCCCGGGTCTGGCCATCTACAGCGCTAGCAAGGCGGCCTTGAAATCCTTTTCCCAAACGCTCGCAGCAGAGTTGGCGCCCCGAAAAATCAGGGTGAATGCCATTGCACCCGGACCAACCGGCACGCCTTTATGGGGGAAGGTAGGTTTACCTGACGACGTCCTGACCACGGTGGCAGAGCGCATCTGCGCTCGGCTGATGCCGGGCCACTTTGGTGATGCGGGCGATATCGCGGAAATGGCGCTCTTCCTCGCTTCGCCAGGCGCCAAGAACATATTCGGACAAGAGCTTGTTGTTGACGGTGGCTATACAATCGGATAGCGCAATTGCCTTGCGCTGGATAGGTGATCTTAGGCCGACGCCGCCAGTTATGACTGTCTTCGTGTGCAGTTCTCCCGCACAGATCGCTGGCAATGCCAGAAGCCGCTGCGTAAGAGCCGGATCACGAGAGTCTTAGGTAAGGCTGCGGCGCGCCTCGGCGTGGAAATCCGATCGAAGCAAAATGACCTTGCCCTCTGATTGCCCCCGTTCATAACCAGAGTCCGTTCTGGTTCTGGTCCTGTCTGGACCGGGTTGCGAACTCGTTCGGAGTAAGGCCGCCCAAGCTCGTGTGCGGCGGGTGCTGATTGTAGTCGATCCGCCAAGCCTCGACGATCCGGCGGACCGAGCGCAAGCCTCGGAAGAGGTGCTCGTTGAGGCACTCGTCGCGGAATCGGCCGTTCAGGCTCTCGACGAAGCCGTTCTGTTGCGGCTTTCCGGGAGCGATGTAGTGCCATTCGATCCCGCGATCCTCCTGCCAGTGAAGGATTGCGTGTGACGTCAACTCGGTGCCGTTGTCGCTCACGATCATGAGCGGACGACCGCGATACGCGATGATCCGGTCAAGCTCGCGAGCGACCCGTCGGCCCGACAGCGATGTGTCGGCAACGAGCGCCAGGCACTCCCGGGTGAAGTCGTCCACGACGACCAGCACGCGGAAGCGCCGACCATCCGCCAGCACGTCAGATACGAAGTCGAGCGACCAACGCTGGTTCGGCTCCTGTGGCAGGGTCATTGGTGCCCGTGTCCCGAGAGCCCGCTTGCGCCCTGCGCGCTGCCTGACCGTCAGCCTCTCTTCTCGGTACAGCCGGAAGAGCTTCTTGTGATTGGCGCTGGCACCCTCGCGCCGCAGCAGGATGAGTAGTCGCCGATAGCCGAACCGCCGACGTTCACCAGCGAGCGCCCGCAGGCGTGCTCTGATGCCCGCGTCATCCGGTCGGGTCGACGCATAGCGATACGTCTTCGGCTCCAGGCCAATGAGCCCGCAGGCACGACGCTGCGAGTAGCCCTTCTTCTCGATCGCCCAGCTCACGGCCGTTCTCCGCGCCGAGGGCGTCAGAAGTTTTTCCGAGCGCCTCGCGAAGCGTCGAGACATCCAGCATCGCCTCCGCCAGGAGTTTCTTCAGCCGACGGTTCTCGTCATCGAGTGCCTTCAGCCGCCGAGCGTCGGACACCTCCATTCCACCGAACCGCGATCGCCACGTGTAGAACGTCGCGTCGCTGATCCCGTGCTTCCGACAGATCTCGGCAACAGGCACGCCAGCCTGCTGCTCCTTCAAGATGCCGATGATCTGCTCCTCGCTGAACCGGCTCTTCCTCATCGTCCGTCTCCTCATCGACGGATCCTAGCTTCAGAACGAGGGCATTTCAGGGGGCAAGGTCACAAGCCACCGGATGAGCAGCCGTCATCAGCTGCGGCCCGAAGCCGCTTCACGACCGGAAAAGGGAAGGACGTTGACGTGCGACGAAGCTGCCAGGTGCCCCTCGGGACGTCAGGACACCCGGCAGCCTGAAGAGGCCACTATTGGGCGCTCGACAGCTTCATCATCACGATGCCGGAAACGATGAGCGCACCGGCTGCCAAGCGCATTGGCGTGATCGCCTCGCCCAGGACCGCGATGCCAACCAGGAAGGCCCCGACCGCCCCAATGCCGGTCCACACGGTGTAAGCGGTGCCGAGCGGCAGGGTTCGCATCGAGATCGACAGCAGGCCGAAGCTCGCGATCATCAGCACAATGGTGATGATGGTCGGCGTGAGAAGACTGAAGCCCTCCGATTTTTTCATGGAGAAGGCCCAGCCGATTTCAAGCACACCGGCGATTACAAGGTAAATCCAGGCCATAGTACGATCCTCTTTCTTAGGTTTCCGGGTCGTCCCGGAAATTGCTTTTTCTGAAAAAGGTCGTCCTCTTCATCAAGAATACAAGCTTTGATGCTCGCTCTCAAGGCCTTATCAATGGCCAGGGTGAATGGCATCATTGATATACATGCATGTCAACATCGCGAAGATGTATGCCTGCACAACGGACATCAGCAGCTCAAGTGCGGTGATGGCCACGGTCATCAGCAGCGGCATAATGGCGGCGGCTGTGCCGAGAATGCCAACACTGGCCAGCGCCACCACAAACCCAGCGAAAACCTTGAGTGTTAGGTGTCCCGCCATCATCACCGCAAACAAGCGCATCGAGTGACTGACCGGACGCGCGATGTAGGAGATGATTTCGATTGGTACGATCACGGGGACGAGGGGAGCCGGCACACCAGAGGGGAGGAACAACCGGAAAAACCTCAGCCCGTGTTTCACCAAGCCGTAGATGGTCACGGTGAGAAACACGAGCATCGCTAGGGCGAAGGTCACAATGATGTGGCTCGTCACCGTGAAGGTGTACGGGATCATGCCAATCAGATTGGCAACCAGCACGAACATGAAGAGGGAGAACACAAGCGGAAAGAACCGCTTGCCCTGTTCGCCTGCGTTTTCATACAGCGCCTTGGCGATGAACTCGTAGAGGATTTCAGCCGAGGATTGCCACCGGTCAGGAACAAGGGCCCGGCGACGTGTGCCCAGCAACAGAAACCCGCTCGCCATAGCGACGGCGAGGAACATGTATGCCGCAGAATTTGTGAATGCGATTTCATAGCCACCGACCTCTCCGAAGCGGAGGAGCGGCTTGATCTCGAATTGCTCGATGGGACCAGCCAAGCCAGCCCTCCTTGAAGGGCCGGGCCGTCCCGGATCGATACCAACGGCGCGGGTCGTCCCGCGCAGCTGCCTCCTACCAATCCAGCGACCTAAGTCAAGAGACCTTGGTGGAAGCATAATGCTAGGGTAAATTGCGCGTCACCGCAGAGCGGTTGAGAAGACTTGGAATTAGGAAATATCGGGCAACATTCGAAAGTTGCATGGGTGCACATTGAGTAACATAACAACAAATGAACTAAACGCCGACGAGCGGCAAGCTGCTGCACGCCGCTATACTGATAGCGCAGAGACGTTGACCTTGCCCCCTGGAATGCCCTCGATCTGAAGCTAGGATCCGTCGATGAGGAGACGGACGATGAGGAAGAGCCGGATCAACTCGTCGCGCTTGACGCTCGTCGCGCCATCCATACGCTTGCCGGCATCGTGCTCTGCCTGCTTCACCCAGTTCGCGATCGACTCGGCGGTCGGCTCGAACTCGCGGGAAGGCTCTTCAGTCGTTCGCCCTGATCGAGCCATCCCCACCATCTGCAGTCGAAACTCCGGCGGATAAGCGGATCGAAAACGAGACATCGGACAAGCCAGAAAATGACTTCAGGGGTCTCCACGAAACCGGGTCAACTCCAACTCCAGTCTCCGTGTCGCGCAGGAAGGCAGCCAAGGTCGCGTGCCGACGTCCGGGGGGCATCTGCGCGAAGTTCTGGGCACAGTAAGGCGACGGCCTTCCTGCGCCATGCGACGGATGCGGTGGGCCGGAACGCCTTCGAGAACGGTTGTGGGAACACCGACGTGGCGCACGGCCTCAAGGCGGTCGACGAGCCCCCGCATGGCCGCCGCGCCGGCGGATCCCGGTGGTTCGCGCAGCCAGGAGATCCCGCCCTGTCGAGCGTGCCGTGGCCCCATGGCGAGCAGCGTCTCCATGCGAACGACGAGGCCGGGCGTCAGCCGCGCCACGACGTCGGCCAGCAAGGCGTCTTCGGCCTCGGTGCGGGCTTGGGCCGCGAGGCGCTCCAGCACCGTGATTCCGGGAATGACGATACGCTGCCGCATCTCCTCGGCCAGGGCGGTGACTACGAGGCGGTCCTTGGCGGCCGCGAGAGCGATGCCACGTGCGAAGGCGACGAGGTCGCCGCGCGACGGGCGGCACAAGTCGGTGAAGCCGAAGCGCCGGCGCAGGATCGCCCATCGCTCGTAGCGGGTGGGCGCACGACGGGCGAAGTCCGCGAGCGCGTCCGGATCGACACCAAGCTGTTCGGCCAGGAACATCGCGGCATCCTGCGGGATCGTCTCAGCGGGACGGATCAGGCGGCCGGGGTAGCGCAGGGCGCAGAGCTGGAGCGCCAGGCCGAGCCGGGTATCGTCGCGCCGCCGCGTGCGGAGGAGCGCGAGATCCTGTTCATCGAGGCTCCAATGGCGGATCAGCATCGCCTCGTCGGTCGGCAGGGCGAGGATCGCCTGCCGCTCGGCAGCGGTCAGGATCAGGCGGCGCGGCATCGACTCTTCCGGACTGTCATGAAATCGCGCGAAGGCACCGTTAGCGGAGCTTACGTTGCAAGACTGATTATGTGACAAACGACCCGCATGAACATGGCTTGGCCGACAGTGTCACATCACCGGACGAATAAGTGACGACGCTGATCCGCTACGCGCGGGTCTCGAAGGCTGACGGCAGCCAGGTTCACGACCTGCAGCGCGACGCGCTTGCCAAGGTCGGCGTGGCACCCGAGCACATCTACGAGGACAGCACCTCTGGTCGGCGTGATGACCGGCCGGGTCTCGCGACCGGCCTGAAGGCGCTACGGTCAGGCGACACCCTCGTCGTCTGGAAGCTCGATCGGCTCGGCCGCGATCTTCGCCACCTCGTGAATCTGGTCGGAGACCTCACCTTCCGGCAGGTCGGCTTGAAGGTGTTGGCGGGGGAAGGGCTTCGATCGACACCACCATGGCCAACGGCCGGTTGGTGATCGCGATCTTCGCCGGCCTGGCCGAGTTCGAACGCGAGCTGATCTCCGAGCGCACCCGGGCCGGGCTGGCCGCGGCAAGGGCGCGGGGCCGCAAGGGCGGCCGACCCTTCAAGATGACGCCCGCCAAGCTCCGCCTGGCTCAGGCCGCGATGGGAAAACCCGAAACCTGTGTCATCGATCTCTGCGTCGAACTCGGCATCACGCGCCAGACGCTCTACAGGTTCGTCGGGCCGCGCGGCGAGCTACGTCGCGATGGCGAAAAACTCCTCGCCAACAGACGCATGCGAAGTTAGACCTCGCCGCCGCCGGTAACCCGCAAGACCCTACCGTATATCCGTGCCCCTTTAATGTTCAGGGGCCTTATCGCCAGCCGGCGAGCGTTGAATTCCGTGAGCAACACCAATGCTGCGGCCTGAGCGATGTTCACAAAATGTTCGCATCAACCGCAATCTGGCGAACAAATTGACGCGATGACCTCTCATCGTCCTCGTTCAGGCAGCAGCGGCGTAAACTCCACACGCGTCCACATTGTCTCCTGATAAGGGCGACGTGCTCAGCGCACATTCGTCGTGAGATCCTCCAGAAGTACGTCGCGAAGTTCATTGACGGCGGGAGTGCCGAAGCCGCTCCGGATCGCGAGCGAGGTTTCGACTGCCATTAGGGACTGTACGGTGAAATCCCCCGCGTTTGGAACCAGATCGAGAACGCTGCGCGGCAGGATGCAGAAACTGGCTCCCGCCGCCGTGCAGGCGACCATCGCGTGGTAGGATCGGACCTCGTGGACGCGGAGTTGCGCCGGGCGGGCCCCGAAGCCCGTGATCCACTCCTCAGCCAGGAAGCGATAGGCGCAACCCGGTCCGAACGCCGCAAGCGATCTCGGCCTGATTTCGTCAGAATGCCCCACCTTAGGGTGACCGGGAGGCAATAGCAGGACGAGTTCCTCCCGATAGATCACGGCTTGCTCCAAATCGTCGGGTGCGAGCCAGCAACGTCCGGGCGGGATGGCGATCAGGGCGCAATCAACCCGATGCGTCAGAAGCTCTTCGATCAATTGGCGCGTCGGTCCCGTCGAGAGGTCGATCGTCACTTCCGGCCATCGTGCGTTAAAGCGGGCCAGGGGCTGCGGCAGACGGCTCGCGGCGGTCGACTCCATAGAGCCTATCCTCAAAGTGCCGAACGGCTTGTTCGGCTTGACGGTCTGCTGGGCCTCGTCGGCGAGGTTTAGAATGCGGTCCGCATAGTCGAGATAGGTCTGTCCTTCCGCGGTCAGCGCCATGCGCTTCCTGTCGCGGTGGAACAGCGACACGCCGATCTCAGCCTCCAACTGCTGAATGCGGGTGGTGACATTCGAGGGCACGCGGCCGAGCAGTTCGGCGGCGCGGGTGACGCTCTGCTCGCGAGCCACCGCACGGAAGACAGCCAGCGATGCGAGATCCATTCAAATTCTCCATTGAAGAATTTTGATATTATGTTATTCTCGATTTAAGAATTTCACGAGTTGGTTTTTCACGCAGGGAGAGCGAGACCATGGCCGCTGTCTTGTCGCAAGAGACCGTCGCCATCATCAAGGCGACCGTTCCGGCGCTGGTGGAACACGGCGTCGCGATCACGGACACGATGTATCGGCGCCTGTTGGAGGCCCCGGAGATCGCCGCGCTCTTCAACCAATCCAACCAAAAGAGCGGCGCCCAAATTCAGGCTCTTGCCGGCGCCATTCTTGCCTATGCCGGCAACATCGAGAACCTGAGCGCGCTGGGCGGCGCAGTCGAACGGATCGCCCAGAAGCACATCGGCTACGCCATCCGCTCCGATCACTACCCCTATGTCGCGACCGCGCTGCTCGGGGCGATGGAGGAGGTGCTGGGCGAGGCGGCCACGCCGGAAATTCTCGCGGCATGGGGTGAAGCCTATTGGTTCCTGGCCGGCATCCTGAAGGAACGGGAGGCGACCATCCGGACCGGGATCATGGCGCAGGACGGCGGCTGGGTGGACTGGCGCCGGTTCGTCGTCGCCGAGCGGCGCAAGGAGAGCGAGATCATCACCTCGTTCGTCTTGCGGCCCGAAGACGGCGGCAAGGTCGTGCCGCACAAGTCAGGGCAGTATCTGACATTCCGCTTCGACCTAGCAGGCCTGGCCGGGGTGAAGCGGAACTACTCGATCTCCTGCGCGCCCAACGACGAGAGCTACCGCATTACCGTGAAGCGCGAGGCCAAGGGGGAGGCGTCCCGATTCCTCCATGACGTCGTGGTCGTGGGGACGATCATCGAGGTCACCCCGCCCGCGGGCGACTTCCATCTCGCGGAGCGGCCGGAGCGGCCGGTCATCCTGCTTTCGGGCGGCGTCGGACTTACGCCGATGGTCAGCATGCTCGAGACGATCGTGGACCATCATCCAGAGTTGAGGACCTGGTACGTGCACGGCGCGCATGACCGGGCGGCGCATGCATTTGACGCCCATGTTCGCGATCTGGCCGGACGTCATGGAGCGATCACGGTCGCGACCTTTTACGATCATGCCGACGGTGAGCCCGACGTTCACGGCGGCTTCATCACGATGGAATGGCTGACCGCCAACACGCCCGCCATGGAGGCCGACATCTATCTGTGCGGGCCGCGCCCGTTTCTCCGCTTTTTCGTATCCGAACTGGCGAAAGCGGGCGTGCCTGCGAACCGCATCCACTACGAATTCTTCGGTCCGGCCGACGAAGTTATCGCGGCGTGAGGTAACGGAATGCTGAAGGAACTCGGGGTCGACCTCCCGATCATCCAGGCGCCGATGGCCGGCATCTCCACGCCGGCGCTGGCGGCCGCCGTCTCGAACGCCGGCGGGCTCGGCTCGCTCGGAATCGGGGCGAGCACCGTCGAGGACGCTCGCAAGGCGATCCGACAGACCTGTGCGCTCACCGATCGTCCCATCAACGTAAACGTCTTCTGCCATGAGCCGGCGCGGCGCGACCTCGATGTCGAGGAACGGTGGCTCAAGCATCTCTCACCCCTATTCGCAAAGTTCGGCGTCGAGACGCCGACCAAGGTCGACGAGATCTACAAGACCTTCGTGGGAGACGAAGACGCCTTCCGCATGCTCCTGGAGGAACACCCCGCCGTCGTCAGCTTCCATTTCGGGCTGCCGGCGCCGGATTGGATCCGGGCCTTTCAAGAAGCGGGCGTCAGGACACTGGCGACCGCGACCAATCTTCGCGAGGCGGCAGCGATCGCGGCGGCCGGCGTCGACGCGATCGTGGCGCAGGGCGTCGAGGCGGGCGGTCATCGCGGCATGTTCGATTCGCAGGCGGTGGACGAACGGCTCAGCACCTCCGTCCTCGTCAGGACGCTCGTCACCCGGATGAGGCTGCCGGTGATTGCGTCGGGTGGGATCATGGATGGCCAAGGTGTCCGGTCCGCCCTCGACCTCGGCGCCGTCGCGGCTCAGCTCGGCACCGCTTTCATCCTCTGTCCGGAGTCGGCGGCCAATGCGAGCTACCGAGAGAACCTCAAGAGCGAGCGCTCGTCGCTCACCCGGCTCACTCCGGTTCTTTCGGGGAGGCAAGCGCGCGGCATGGTCAACCGCTTCATCGAACATTGCGAAGCCGCTGGCAGTCCTCCGCCTGCTGCCTATCCCGTCGCCTACGATGCGGCGAAGCAGCTCAACGCCGCGGCGGCAAAGCAGGGCGATTTCGAATTCGCGGCGCAGTGGGCGGGACAGGGCGCACCGCTCGCCCGAGAGCTTCCCGCCGCGGAGCTTGTTCGGACGCTGGCGGAGGAACTCGGCGCGCTGACTTAGTGGTCGCTCGAAGCCTCGCCCCACCCGAGCAAGCTCCACATTCCTTTTTACTCAACATCACTCGAAAGGATAAGACATGCCGTTGCTCAACATCCATGTCGTCAAGGGACGCGACGAGGAAGAAACGACGATTCTGCTCCAGACGATCCACGACGCGATGGTTGAGGCGTTCGCAGTGCCCGATCGGGATCGCTACCAGGTTTTGAACGAATACGACCCGGGACATCTGATCATGGAGGACACGGGTCTCGGATTTGAACGCAGCGCCAAGCGCGTTCTCATCCACGTATCGACGCGTCCGCGCTCGCAGCAGATGAAGGAGCGTTTCTATGCGCTTTTAGTCGAGCATCTGGGTGGGCGCTGCGGCGTGCCTCTGGAAGACATCATGGTCTCCTGCATCGAGAACACCGACGCCGACTGGAGCTTCGGCTTCGGCCGCGCCCAGTTTCTCACCGGAGAGCTCTGATCGAACCAAGCGAGTTCCCCAGTGCGGCCGGCGGGCGCCGGCCTTGAAGGTCGGCGCCCGCCTCGGCATGTCGGGCGCGTGTCGCTAGGTCTTCGACTGGGAGACCTGGTCGGCGATCGCCGCGAGGGCATCGGAGGCGAACTGGCGGCGCCACATCACGACCATCACGCACATCGTCAGAATGATCAGAATGTAGCCGCTCACGAACCAGCCCAGATAGGCGAGCGCGAAGAAGAACGCCTGCTGGCCGAGGTTGAAGTGCCGTGTCGCGACGACGCTCATGCTCGCGGCCCGATGCGCTGCGGCGAGCGGGTCGCGCCCGCTGCGGCTGCCGGGTCGCGGAACGGCCCCCATCAGCACCGCGGCGTGATTGAATAGCCGGTACGACCAGGCGAACTTGAAATAGGCATAGACGAAGATCACCACGAGGCCCGACGCCTTGAACTCCCACGCGCCACGGCTCGTGGCCCGACCGAGCGGGAACTCGGTCAGGACCACGAGGGTGTTATCGGTCACGCGCAGCAAGGCCAGCGCGCCGCCGATCGCGAGCAAGGCCGTTGAGGTGAAGAACGCCGTGCCGCTCTGCAGGCTGACGTGCAGGATCGAGTCCATGATGCGGTTGTCGACGTGCGCAAGCTCCTGAATCCAGTGATGGCGCTCCGCGTTGATGAGGTCGTTGAGATTGCGACGCTGAAGCGCGGCGCGGTTCACCAGACGCTCGTATCCGAACCAGGCCGCGCCGAAAAAGACGATGCTCAGCCAATCGAGAAGGGTCAGGCCGCTCATGTCAGGCCGCCATCGTTCTCAACTGGTCTTGCCGAGTACTTCCGCCTCGGCCGCGCTTTTCCGGAACAGTTGCCCCGCGCACGCCCCCGCCAGTGTCGGCACGACGAGGAACAGCCAGACTTGGGCGAGCGCTTGTCCGCCCACGAGCGCTGCCGGCCCAAGGCTGCGGACTGGATTGACCGACAGTCCGGTGACGTTGATGAACGGGAAGTGGAGGGCGAACAGCGTCAGCCCAATGACGAGCCCGGCCACCTGAAGATTCGCCGCTGGATTCGTCGCGGCGAGGATGACGCTGACGAAGATGAAGGTCGCAACGAACTCGGTGACAAGCGCGCCGAGCAGCCCGTAGCCGCCGAGAAAGCCGTGGCCCCAGCCGTTCTGACCGAGCCCCGAAGCTGCGAGATCGTAGCCACCGATCTTGCTGACGAGGATCAGGTAGAGCACTGCGGCGCCAGCGACGCCGCCGAGCGTCTGCGCGATGACATAACCGGCGAGTTCGCGCGCGGGAAGCCGGCCGGCGACCGTAAAACCGAGCGATACGGCCGGGTTTATATGGCAGCCAGAGATTGGGCCGACGGCATAGGCCAGCGCCGTTACTGTCAGGCCGAACGCGAATGCGATCCCGATCACGTTGACGGCGGTCGGTCCTGTCGCGTTCGTTCCGATTGCGACCGCGCCACATCCGACAAGCACGAGAACTGCCGTCCCCGCGAACTCGGCCAAGAGCCGCTTGCTGGTTTCACTCATGTGCACCTCTCGGGAGCCCGAACGCTCCGTAGGCGGTGGTCCGGAACGGCGGAGCCGGTCGAGCGCCCGCCGTCGCTCGTGGGAGCCGCCAGGCTCGCACATTCAAGCGCGCCGGAGCGTACGACCCGGCCCACGGGATAGGCGCGATCTTGACTCATGAAAAATGATAAGTTTAGATTGCTTCAATCATAAAAGAAGATGCCATGAACAGCACCGATCTCAAGTTCTTCATGGCTGTGGCCGACACCGGCGCGATCGGGCGGGCGGCGTCCGTCCTCAACACCGTGCAATCGAACGTCACGAACCGCATCCGCGCGCTCGAGCTGGCTCTCAACGTGCCGCTCTTCTATCGCGGCAGCCGAGGCGTCACGCTCACCAAGGCCGGCGAGCGGCTGCTGCCTTACGCTCGCCAGGTGACGCGCCTGCTGGCCGACGCCGAGCAGTCGGTCCGCTGCGAGGGAGCCCCGCGTGGTCCGTTGCGCATCGGCTCGCTGGAGACGACCGCCGCATTGCGGCTTCCGGCGCTTCTGACGAGTTTCGCCGATCTCCATCCGGATGTAGACATCGAATTGGAGACGGGTTCGACTGAGTTTCTGATCAAACATGTCGTCGAGCGGAAACTTGAAGGCGCCTTCGTCTCGGGTCCGATCACGCATGAAGACTTGGCCACGATCCCCGTCCTCGAAGAAGAGCTCGTACTGGTCGGCAGCGCGCGCGTGCCGAACTGCGCCGATCTGCTCGCCACCCTGTCCACCAACCGAGGCGCGCGCGTTCTCGTGTTCAGAACAGGCTGTTCGTACCGCAGTCGCCTTGAGATGTTTCTCGCCGCCCAGGGGCTGGTACAGGCACGCCGCATGGAGTTTGGAACGCTGGACGGGATTCTCGCCTGCGTCGAGGCCGGAATGGGCGTGACGATGATCCCGCGGGTCGTTGCCGAGCCGCTCCATAAAGCCGGCCGTGTCTCGATGCATCGCATGCCGGGAGACGTGGGTCGCGCGCAGACTCTGCTCACCTATCGGACGGACAGTATTCTGACCGCGGCGTTCGAGGCTTTCGTCAGCCACACCGAATTGATCTTGCAAGAGACTGGTTGCGGAGACAGCTTGCCGCCCAAGACCCACGCCACCCTCGGGCGCGCCGTACAGGACGCATTGTAGTCCCTTAACCACTGGCGTTTGACCTCGACCTGTCAAAGGCGCCCGCCAACTGGGCGGAGGCACGCATTCGTGCCTTGCCAACGGCTGTTGGTTTTCCTCGTCCAGAACACCGAGACTCCAAAGCAAAGCTCTACCTCGGTTTGAGACGGTCTTTCGGCAAGCGCGGATCCGCAGCCTGTGAAAACGCGCACGACCGTTTCGGCGATGCCCAACTGCACTGAGCATCTTTGCGATTCAAGCGCTATCTTCATTCAAGATGGAAGCAATCTGAACTAATCATTTTCCTCAAAGAACCTCAGCATCTATTTCTTTGCGGTACTGGCGGGATCAGATGTTGGAGCCGCTCGATGCTCGGGCTCTGTCAGGCAAGCGAAATCGCTATTCGCGGCCTGCTGGCCGCAGAAAACCTGCCGCAATGGCAACTGTCGCACGTCGCGAGACGGAATTGCGCGCTTTTCTCGCAGCCGGTTGATCCGGCGTAGGCCGGACGCTCCATCGCTGTCGTTTCGCCTAACGAAAAACAGATCATGAGGGGGGCAGATGTCACGCGATGTTCGAATGCGGCTGGCAGCAGATCCGAGATTCAAAGAACTGGCTTCAAAGCGCAAGCGGTTCTCTCTGATCTTATCCATCATAGTTCTGAGTGCATACTATTCGTTCATGATCTTGGTCGCCTTCGCGCCGTCGGTTCTTGGAAAACCGATTGTCGAAGGCAGCGTGACATCGATCGGCGTGCCGATCGGCGTTGTCATCATCATCGGTTCCTGGTTATTGACCGGCCTCTATGTTTACAGGGCAAATACGGAATTCGACGCGACGAACACCCAGCTTCTTCAGGAGGCGATCAAGTGAAGTTAGCTCGATTACTTGCCTTTGTCGCGCTCATCATTCTACAGGCCGCTCCTTCTCTCGCAGCTGGCGCCATAGAGGGCGTCGAGCGGCGGCCGCTCAATCTTTATGCGATCGCGATTTTTCTAGCGTTCGTGTTCTCGACGCTCGGCATCACCTATTGGGCTGCGCGCCGGGTCAACTCGGCCAGTGACTTCTATACGGCCGGAGGCGGCATCAGCGGCTTCCAGAACGGTCTGGCCATCGCCGGCGACTACATGTCCGCCGCGGCACTGCTGGGCGTGTCGAGCCTCGTCTTCGCCCGCGGCTTCGACGGCTTCGTCTATGCGATCAGCTTCTTCGTCGGCTGGCCTTTGATCCTTTTCCTTCTTGCGGAACGTCTGCGCAATCTCGGTCGCTTCACCTTCGCCGACATCGTGAGCTACAGGTTGCACGCAACCAAGGTGCGCACCTTTGCGGCGGTCGGTTCGCTGACGGTAGTCTGCCTTTACCTGATCGTTCAAATGGTCGGTGCCGGCGAACTGATCCAGCTTCTGTTCGGACTCGACTACAATTACGCCGTTGTAAGCGTCGGTCTTCTGATGATGGTGTACGTCATCTTCGGCGGCATGGTGGCGACAACATGGGTCCAGATCATCAAGGCGTGCATGATGCTGTTCGGCGGCACGTTGCTTCTGATCCTGGCGTTTGGCCAGTTCGATTTTAGCTTCGAGACGCTCGCGAGCAGGGCTGCGGCGGCACACAAGAGCGGCACGCAGATCATGTCTCCCGGCTCGCTTCTGGCCGACCCGATCACCGCGCTATCGCTGTCGCTCGGCCTCGTTTGCGGCACCGCGGCCCTCCCGCACATCATGATGCGGTTCTTTACGGTTCCGGACGCCAAGGAGGCGCGCAAGAGCGTCTTCTACGCGACCGGCTTCATCGGCTATTTCTTCCTCGTCGTCTGCATCCTGGGTCTTGCCGCGATCGTCATCGTCGGCACCAATCCCACTTACTTCGACGGCGGACAGCTCGGCGGCAAGCTCGTTGGCGGCAACAACATGGCGGTGCTTCACCTCGCTTCGGCGACCGGCGGAGACTTGCTGCTCGGCTTCCTGTCCGCCGTGGCCTTCGCGACGATTCTGGCCGTCGTTGCGGGGCTGGCGTTGGCGGGAGCGTCGGCTGTCGCTCACGATCTCTACTCGGTCGTGATCCGGAAGGGCGCCGCGACGGAGGCCGAGGAGATCCGGGTTTCCCGGATCGCCACGCTGGTGATCGGCGTGCTCGCGGTCGTTCTCGGCATTCTGTTCAAGGGTCAGAACGTGGCGTTCATGGTGGCGCTTACTTTCGGCGTCGCCGCGTCAGTCAATTTCCCGATCCTGATTCTCGCCATCTACTGGAAGGGGCTCACGACAAAGGGCGCCCTGTATGGCGGGATCGCGGGCCTGGTGACCGCCGTCGCCCTCGTGATCCTCTCGCCGTCGGTGTGGGTAAAAGTGCTAGGCTTTTCTGCCGCGATCTTCCCTTACGACCATCCGGCGCTGTTCTCGATGACGATCGCGTTCGTCGTGACATGGCTCGTCTCCAAGGCGGATAGCAGCCAGCAGGCGCAAGAAGAGCGGGCGTTGTTCGATGAACAATGCGTCCAGGCCGAGACCGGCCTCGGCGCCGCGGCAGCCTCGAAACACTGAACGCGCGCCCAAAGCGGGCGTCAGCCCAAGATCAGTCGAGCAAATGCGCTGGCGCGAAGTCTTCGCGCCAGCGCATTGTCACTTCGTCCAACTCGTACCAAGGGCCGTAGACGTCGGCTCTTCCTGCGCTCGGCCCTGGGTACCGTGAATGCGCGCCGCCACTCGTGCGGCGACGCCTTTGATCAGTCAAGGTGAACGGCCACCGATATCAGCGGACCTCCTCCGCCGATTAGCGCCACCGTCATTCGGATGATCGAACAGGACCCGCCCCGTCGTCTCTCCGCGAGAATGGATGAGCCGGAACCCACACGTTCTCTCGTGCTTCGACGCCTGGCGTCGATTTTGGAACCGCGGCCCGTCGATCGGAGCGCCGGTGCGATAGGACGGCTTGAACCAACATCGGCATGCGTGGGCCGGGATCGTGTCGGCCGGCCTGGTGTAGCTTGAGCTTAGTCACCACGATCACCGGCAGGGGCCGGATCGGTCAGACTGCCAAGTTTGACAGGCTGACGAGGTGATCATCGCCGATAGGAGACGATGCTCGGCGACGCCGTGGCGCAGGGCGGTGTTACGCCTTTCGGGGCGCCGCCGAGACGCTCTCTCAATTCAATGAGGTTGATGTCGCGGCAAATGTTCCGGCTCGGATCCGCTTGGGGGAGGCTCTCCAGAGCGTCGGGATCGGTGAACGCCGCATCCTCGATCTGCCGAACTGGATGCGTTCGTGGATTGCGGGAAAGCCAGGAACGACCATCGAGGGCAGCAAGCGCCGAAAACAAAAAACCTCGCCTCGGGACTTCAGAACGCGAAGACCCGTGACGAGGTAATGCCCCTTGCCGCAGACCGAACTCATGTCCGACAAGGGGTTGGCGCCTGCGCTGCGTCTCGTAGGAGGGTGTTCGAGAGCGCCCGCAAAACGCCTGGGAGGAGCGCCGGTTACCGCATGGTGGGCATCACGAAGTCCGCGCCGGAACGAATGCCGGTCGGCCAGCGGGAGGTGATGGTCTTTAGCCGCGTATAGAATCGCACGCCCTCGGGTCCATGCATGTGATGGTCGCCGAATAGCGACGCCTTCCAGCCGCCGAAGGAATGGAACGCCATCGGCACCGGGATCGGCACGTTTACGCCCACCATGCCTACCTGGATCTGGTGCGCAAACTCGCGCGCGGCGTCGCCGTCGCGGGTAAAGATGGCCGTCCCGTTGCCGAACTCATGATCGTTGATCAACGCGGCCGCGGTAGCGTAATCGGGAGCGCGAGTGACCGCGAGCACGGGGCCAAAAATCTCTTCCCTGTAGATCGTCATTTCGGGCGTGACGTGATCGAACAGGGTTCCGCCCGTGAAGAATCCGTTCTCGTAGCCCTGCATCCGGAAGCCGCGCCCGTCGACGAGCAGTTTGGCGCCCTCGCGTTCGCCGATTTCGACGTAGCCTTCCACCTTGTCGCGGTGCTGGGCCGTGATGAGCGGCCCCATTTCGGCCTCGGGGTCCGTACCAGGGCCGATCTTCAGAGCGCGCACGCGCGGCTCGAGCTTTGCGATGAGGGCGTCGGCGGTTTTCTCGCCGACCGGCACGGCGACCGCGATCGCCATGCAGCGCTCGCCGGCCGAGCCGTAGGCTGCTCCCATCAGCGCGTCGACCGTCTGATCGAGGTCCGCGTCGGGCATCACGATCATGTGGTTCTTGGCGCCGCCGAGCGCCTGGGCGCGCTTCCCGTTGACGGCGGCCGTCTGGTAGATGTAGCGCGCGATCGGGGTCGAGCCCACGAAGCTGATGGCCGCCACGTCGGGGTTGTGCAGCAGCGCGTCGACCGCTTCCTTGTCGCCTTGGACGACGTTAAACACGCCGTCGGGCAGGCCCGCCTCCTTGAGCAATTCGGCCAACAGCAGCGAGGCGGACGGATCGCGCTCGGACGGCTTCAGGATGAAGCAATTGCCACAGGCCAGCGCGACCGGGAACATCCAGGCCGGCACCATGACGGGGAAGTTGAACGGCGTGATGCCGGCCACGACGCCGAGAGGCTGGCGTAGGCCATGGCTGTCGACGCGCGTGCCGACGTTCTCCGTTACCTCTCCTTTGAGAAGCTGCGGAGCGCCCACGGCGAATTCGACCACCTCGATGCCGCGCTGGACTTCGCCTTTGGCGTCGGACAGAACCTTGCCGTGTTCAGAGGAGACCACTTCCGCCAGTTGATCTGCATTCTCTTCCAGCAGGCGCAGGAAACGATTGAGGATTCGGGCGCGCCGAAGCGGGGGCGTCGCCGCCCACTTCGGAAAGGCGCGCTTGGCGATCGCGACCGCCTCGTCCGTCTCGGAGACGCTTGCGAGCGTGACGGTTCCGGTTTGTTCGCCTGTCGCGGGATTGAAGACCGGCTGGGTACGACCGCTGCGGCCGGACGCACGCGCGCCATTGATGAAGTGCGGAATTTCGGTTGGCATTCCAAGATCTCCTGGTCAAATTGGTTCGTTTCTTGTGAGCGTTCGACGTCTCTCAAGAAATCGCCTAAATAGAAGCTTCAGTTCTACAGGCGCCGCTGCGTGGTTCGAGTCGATTGGCTGCCGCTAGACTTCCAAAATCGCCCGATGACGGAGACATGAGGAAGCGCCGGCAGCTGCAGGGCGGTTTGAATCAAGCTCTGCTGGCAATTCGCGACAGGGTGGCGATCGTCGCTTCGGTCTCGGCCGCCAAGGTCTGCACGAGCTGGCCCGCTGGCGGGATGTCCCTGATGAGTCCGATGGACTCGCCGACGGTTACGTTCGAGACGTCGTAGTCGCCGCTCTGATCCGCTTCCTCGACAGCTCGGAGCTCCTCGCCAACCAGATTTCTCAGTTCACCTTCGCGACCGTGCCAAGTGTCGATGAAGCTGTTGCGCATGAGCCGACCGGTATACTCGGCGGGCCAAACCCGATCGCGAACGATGTCGTAAACCCGCGTGCGGACAGTCTCGTCGCCGGTTGCTGCAATCACTCGCTCCTTCGCGGCGTCGTGGATCAGCGCTTCCTGGGTCGCCCAAAAGCGAGTCCCCAGGAGCGCGCCATCTGCTCCCAGCGCGAGCGCCGCCGCAATGCCGCGGCCGTCGGCGATCCCGCCTGCGGCCAGCACGAGAACCTCGGGACGCTCGCGTGCGACGAGGTCGACGACGCTCGGCACCAGGGTCATGGTGCCGCGCGTCGTGAGCCCATGGCCGCCGGCGTCCGTTCCCTGCGCAACGAGCACCGTCGCGCCGACGTCGATGGCTCGCCGAGCATGGGCGATCGTGTGCACTTGGCAGATCAGGGGAACGCCCGCCGCTACGATCCGTGGCGCGAACGGCGCCGGATCGGAGAACGACAGCATCATAGCGACCGGCTTCTGCGACAGGGCGAAATCCAGCAATGAGGGGTCTCTCGCCATCGACCAGGTGATGAATCCGCAACCAACTCGCTCGCCGCCCGCTTTGGGAAATTCCCTCTGGAGCCATTCATGGTCGCCGTAGCCCCCACCGAGCAGGCCCAAGCCGCCTGCGGCACTCACCGCACCCGCGAGCGCGCCGCCCGCGGCCGGGTCCATCGGGGCGAGAACGATAGGGTGTTGGATTCCGAAGAATTCCGTCAGTCGGGTCGAAAGGGCCATGACCTACTTGCCAGTGAGACGTGCCCCGGTAGGCTGCGAGCACCAAGCCGAGGCAACGCTAAACGCCGCGCAGACTCGATGAAAATGATTAGTTCAGATTACTTCCATCTCGGAAGCAGATAGCATTTGGGCCACAGCGCTTCTGCGATGCAGGTTGGGAAAGTGAGGATCATGAGGAGTTGCGACGCGTGTAGGACGTCGCTGCGGATAGATTGAATTCGGCAGGGTTGGGACGATTGAAGATGCAACGGATGCGAGCGGCGGTGAACCAGGCGCTCGACGATGGACCACGAGGAGGCTTCGCGCGAAATCCTCACACATAGACGGCTTCGGGGTTCCGGCGGATAGCCTACTGACGCTGCGGGAGCGTGAACGGCAGCGGCGCCGGCGGCGTCGGCATGTTCAAGACGTAGCCGCCGAACTGGTCGATGTGTTCGGTCTGAACCGTCCGGAATTTCGTAGAGTTTTTCGCGCGTGGGCGCGGCCCTCATGACAGCAGGCCCATATCACCACTCGCTACGGCTCTGCGACTTCATCAGAGCTGTTCTGACCCTCACGGATGACGATCTCTTCGCCAGACTTCGGTGGTTCAATAGATAAATATTTTGTTTGTGTTGCAGCGTAGATTTTTGTATATTTTTATATACAGAAAATTGGAGCTGATCTTAAGACTTCGGCATGTTTTCTTGGCCTAGCCGCGAGCGAGCCATTCTATGGACCGCATCGGCTACGTCTGCGGCAGCACAGGCTTTCGTTGCTCATAGCGCGGTTACATTTATCAACGATAATTACACTTATCGTTGATAGGGGTGGGCGTGATGGGGTAGGGGACCGTATGACGAACGCCACGACCAAGCGTAAGCCGACCGCTCGCACGGCGGTTGTCGAAGTGCCGCCGCCGAACCCGACCCACGAAATCGTTGTCCGGCTCGAGGCGCACGCACGCGCCGCGCACGGCGCCTTCGCCGACAACACGATCCGGGCGCTTCAGGCCGACACGCGGGTGTTCGCGGATTGGTGCCTGGCCAACGCGCATCGCAACCTTCCGGCATCGCGCGAGACCGTCGCGGCGTTCATCGACGCCATGGCGGAAATCAAGGCGCCGGCGACGGTGCGGCGCTACCGCTCCTCCATCGCCGCACTTCATCGCGCGGCCGGTCTGGCCAATCCCTGCAACGAGGAGATCGTCCGGCTCGCGCTGCGCCGCATGAACCGGGCGAAGGGCGTGCGGCAGAAGCAGGCCGAGCCACTGAATCGCACAGCGATCGAGCGCATGGTCGTCGCCGAGGCGCCGGACAGTTCCGATCTGCTCGGGCTGCGCGATGCTGCCCTCGTCGCGGTCGCCTACGACACCCTGCTGCGCCGCTCCGAACTGGTCTCGCTTCAGATCGAGGATCTTCAGCGCGCGGAGGACGGAAGCGGCACGATCCTGGTGCGCCGCTCGAAAGGCGATCAGGAGGCGGTCGGCGCCATCAAATATCTGGCGCCCGACACGATGGCCCGCGTCGAAAGCTATCTGAGCTTCGCCAAGCTGGAGGGCGGACCGCTGTTTCGTGCCGTCAGCAAGGCCGGACGGCCAAGCGCGACCGCGCTCGAAGACCAGGAGGTGCGGCGGTTGTTCCGCAAGCTCGCTCAGCTGGCCGGGCTAAAGCTCGCCCGATTGCCGTCCGGGCATTCGACTCGTGTGGGCGCGGCGCAGGATATGCTCTCCGCCGGGCTCGAGCTGAGCGAGATCATGCAGGCGGGAAGCTGGAAATCCGTCGTAATGGTCGCGCGGTATGGCGAGCGTTTGCTCGCCCGACGCGGCGCCGCCCGGAAGCTCGCTGCCTTGCAGAACAGAGGCTGAATCGACCTCCCCACCCCTTACTCATGAGAAGGGGAGCGCTCGACGCTCGGCTCCCTAGTCGGCCATGGCGTCCCGGCACTGAAGCGTGAGCGGCGAGACGGCGCAGCCCTCAGGTTGCTGGACCGATAGGGCGCACAGCAGGGTCTTACCGCCAGCTGCGGCGCTGTCGACCATCCGGATTTATGGTCTCATATAAAAGTCTATAACGCTTCTCCGATGTTGTTTATACGACCTTATGCGCTCGGCCAGTGTCGATATTCTTCCACCTCGCGTGAAGCGCGCGCTCGGCAAGCTCGGTGCGGACATCGCGCTCGCGCGCAAGAAACGCAGCCTGACCGTTCTCATGATGGCCGAGCGGCTCGGGGTCGCGAAGAGCACGTATCTGAAGATCGAGAAGGGCGATCCGACGGTCGCCATGGGCACCTACGCCATGGCTTTCTTCGTGCTCGGCTTCGATGCCGCGCTCAGTGAGATCATCGACGCGAAGCGCGACGAGCAGGGCCTGCTTCTCGATGCCGAGCGGCTGCCGAGGCGGGTTCGTCCGCGCAAGGTGCCGCAAGCGCTATGAAACGGATCATCACCGTCCATCTGGGTGAAGGGAGCACGCCGCTCGGAAGCCTGCGCTACGACCAGCAGGGCGCACGCGAGAGTGCGGCCTTCGCTTACGACACGAGCTGGCTCGCCGCGAGCGACCGCTTTGCCCTCGAGCCGGGTCTTCCGCTCGTCGCCGGCCCGCAGTTTCATCGCCGGATGCGTGAGGGCTCGGTCTTCCACGCCGCGATCGCCGACACCGAGCCCGATGGCTGGGGCCGGCGCGTGATCCAGCGCGACCATGCGAAGCGACGCCAAGAAGCGCGCCGGGCGGGAGAAGCCGTCGATCCGCAGCCTCTGAACGCCATGGATTACCTGCTGGCGGTCGACGATGTCAGCCGCATCGGCGCCTTGAGACTCTTGGACGAAGAGGGACGCTATCAGCGTGCCGCCGAACCGGGACGCCGCACAACGCCGCCGCTGATCGAGCTCGCACAGTTGCTGAACGCCAGCCGCGCCATCGAGACGAACACCGAAACCGAGGCCGATCTGGCCTACCTGCGGGGGCGCGGGACCTCGCTCGGCGGGTTGCGACCAAAATGCTCCGTGATCGACGAGGACGGTGCGCTCGCGATCGGCAAGTTTCCGAGCGTTACCGACGAACGGCCGGTCACCAAGGGCGAGGTCCTCGCGCTTCGCCTCGCGCGCAAAGCCGGAATCAACGCGGCGGACGCCCGTCTGGTCGAGAGCGAGGGCGCACCCGTCGCTCTGATCCGACGGTTCGACCGGACGCCCGAGGGCGCACGGATTCTCTACGTCTCGGCAGCGACGATGCTCGGCGCGGATCCGGCCGCGCCTGACGAGCACTGCTACACCGAGATCGTCGACGCGCTCCGACAATACGGAAGCCGGCCGGCCGTCGACATCGAGGAGCTGTGGCGGCGCATCGCCTTCTCGATCCTGATCACCAATGTCGACGATCATCTGCGCAATCACGGCTTCCTGCATGCCGATCGTGGACAGTGGCGATTGGCGCCCGCCTTCGACATCAATCCGTTTCCCGAACGGGCACGAGAGCTGAAGACCTGGGTTTCGGAAGAGAGCGGGCCGGAAGCGACGATCGAAGCATTACTGTCGGTGACCGCATATTTTCAGCTGAGCCGTGCGCGCGCGCTGACAATCCTCGCCCAAGTGGAGGCAGCAGTCGCGACATGGCGTGACGAGGGCCGCGCAATCGACATGACCTGTCAGGAGTTGGAGAACTTTGCCGATGCTTTCGAGCATCGTGAACGTGAAGCCGCGCGCCGAGCTTTCCAATGACGCCCTGTCGTCCAGCAGAGACTGGCCTTCAACCAAGCTCACGTTAGTGTCTTGCTGAAAGCCGAATGAATGCGGCGGAACGAGTTGGACGGCTTGCGCATCACGATCGGCCCGACCCGTTCCGACTGAAATCAAGGCCCAGTGGCGAGCGGTGCACGATGGTGGCTTGCAATGTTGCGCTGGCGTTACGAGAAATTCTGACCCTCAGCAGACTCTCGGGATGTCCGCTTCCAAGCACTCAAATAGATCAGAGATCGCGGCGAGCGACTAGAGCTTTTCGAATCGACGGAGCTCGAGAAGGGTAGCTTTTATTAAGTGCGTATTCAGCCTTCCAAGTTGAATACCCGGGTTCGATTCCCGGTACCGACTTAAATCCGCTCCGAGCGATTTCCGCTGGTCCCACAGGGCTTTGCCGATCAGGCCATGGTTGCGGCTGGTATCGCGGGCGCCGCTTAATACCAACCTGATACCAGTCGCAGGTCCAGTCGTTGCAATGTAGGCGTTGCCCTGGCAGGTTCGCTGGGGGCCGTTCAAAGGCGCGTGGATGATCGAGGGGTTGAGGCGGTGGCGGTTTCGACGCCAGGTGCGCCTCTACATCGAGGTCCTGCTCTACCCGGACAAGGAGCGGACGGTCCGTCACACGCTGCGAGACGACGTCGAGCGCTGGATGACGGAGGGACGGCCCCGCGGTTGGTCGCCGCAGACGGTCGCCGTCATGACGATGGCCGGCAGTATGATCCACGTCGTGCGGAACGACCTTACCCTGCTGCAGCGGGAGCGTTACGTCGAGCAGTTGCGAGATCGTGCACCGCAGGACGTGATGGCCAGTTGGAGTGGTTGCCGAAATTGAAGGACGGCGCCGGCAGCGACATGGAGCCGTTCGTGTTCCGCTTCACCTTCATGAACGCCATGCAGGCGTCCTGGCTTCTCCGCGACGAGTCTATCGACATCTACACGAAGTCGGCATTCGTCACGGCTGTCTCCTGGGCCCTCACGGGCGTAGCCCTTGACGACATCTACCTCAAGGTCTCCGAGCTTGCCGACAAGATCGGCACGGCCCCCAAGCGGTAACGGCAGTTCACGTCTCTCGCCCCCCGGACGATCCGGAGCCGGCGATTCCCACAGGCTCCTGCTACGGCGCGGCCGGAGGTGGATCGGGCGGAAGGTCGGGCGGCGGCCCGTGCCGGAGGTCGCTAAAATAGGCCCCGCAGTAGGGCACGTACTTCCGCCTCTTGCTCTTGGGTGTGAAGGCCGAGCGCAGGTTGCAATGTACCCGCGACGAGAGCGGGGCCTGAGCGCCAAGCACCTTAACAAACGCGCTCTCGGAGGTCCGGCATCCGGACTCAGGCCCAGATCGACACGTTCCTGAAGGTAGCCGTCGCGGGGAGCAGGTCTGAGTCGATCTGCCCGGCTAGGTCCCGGGACCGTGGCGCCCAGAGGTTGCCGTGCAGTTGCATGGGCAGATGCGGGATCGGGGTGGGGTCCCAGCCCCCGCGGTCGTGGACGATTCGGCCGTCCACCAGCCACGTGATGTGCCCCGGCCGCCAGTCGATGGCATAGTGATGGAAGTCCGCCGCGGCATCGAAACCAAGGTCGATGCGGCAAGGCGAGCCCCGGTAGCCGTAGTCCATCGCCGTCCCGTCGTCGCCGGGATTGAAGTACACGTTCGCCAGCATGCGCCGCGTGTCGTCGCCGGTGATTTCGACGCCGATTTCCTGCCTCGGGAAGGCCCGATGCAGAAAGAAGCCCGTGACGAGCCCGGGGCCGCGCGCGGCCCTGATCTCCGCCTCGAAGCGACCCTGTCCATGCGGGCGCGGGGACGCGAAGGCACCGGAGCGGTATGGCCTGTTGCCGGCTTCGGCCGCGCCGAGGACGAGCCGGGCGCCCTCCGCGCCGTGCACGAGGCCGTCTCGTTCGAAAGTCGCCAGGTTGCCCGGAAACGTCTCGACGCGGCCAGGGAACAGCGATGTGGCCGCCGTCATCGGCGCGTGGACGAGGCGCTGGCCCCGGACGAGGTCGGATCTTTCGGGTGGGGCTGGGGACGGCCAGCCGCTTCCCGGAAGCATGGCCCAAGGCGACTCGTCCGCTGGTAGCTGGCGTTGGGGAGGCGTGGAGGCAGTCAGCTTCGTCACCATCCGGTCGTCCCTGAAGACCCGCCAGCATCGTTGGGGACCGACGGGGAAGTCTTGGGAAGGTAGTTCGACCCCGAGCAGGTCGCAGATCGGCCCCCAATTCCCCGTGCCAGAGCCGAGAGGCGGCAGGACGGCGGTGCTGCCCGGGGGTAGCCGGTCGGCCGCGACCCCATGCCGGGTCGGGGCATGTCCTTCGAGGACGAACCTGACGTCTGCTCTGCCGATGGCCGCGGAAAGGGTGCATTTCGCGAGCGGGGCGTCGACGAGGGCATCGAACGCGTCGAGGAGGTCCGGCAGGTCGGCGGCGTAGATCGGTGGCTCGTCGCCGTCGAAGGCCCGGACGCGGAGGCCCAGCATCGACAGGGCCATCGCCAGGCCCTCCCGCTCGCCACGTTCGGTCCATGCCAGCACCGGGTTGGAGCGGGCACGGGACGGCAGAGGCGCGAGGTGCGCGTCGACGATGCCCGCGCGGGACAGGTAGGGCAGGATGGAGTGGGCGTTGTCCGAGCCGCCGTCCATCCTCTGCAGGATCGCGGGCGTGGCCAGAGCGAGCGCGCCGAGCGTCTCGAACCGGAAGTTCATCCACATGTCGACGGGGCCGACCACCGGCATCGCCCGCAGGAGCATCGCCGCGCCTTCCCGGGACAGGACGTAGCCCGAGAGGAACCATAGCCCGCGCAACGGTCGGAACAGGGCGCGGCAGACATCCGCGCGCTCCGCCGATTTCCCGGCGTCCGCGTAGGACAGGTAGAGAAGGTGCGGGCCGCCATCGGCTCGGTGGCGTTCCCATGCGGCGCGCCATCCCCGGTCGACCGCCGCGGCCGCGCCGGGCCTGAACCAGACGTCGTCCTCCAGGACGAGCACGTGGTCGTGCGGCCCCGAGGCGACCGCTTTCCAGACCTCGATGTGCGAACGGGCGACGGCCACCTCCTGCCGCGTCATCCGGATCGGCTCATCGGCGCCAAAGCATTCCTCAAGACGCGCGCTCGGCTGCACGTGGAGTTGGTGGCCGAGCGGATAGGTCGGGTCGACGTCGGCGGTCGCCGCCACGGCGCGACCGTCGCGGGCGTCCACCGCCGGGAGGCGTCGGGCCAGGGATGCCAGCGAGGCGCCGTCGAACGTCCGGAAGCGTCTGAGCTCGCGCATCGTGCGCCGCAGGCGACCCGGTTGCCGGTCGAGGTTCACGACGAGGATGAGCCCGATCCGCTCTTTCCCGGGGCCGAAGGCGGAGATCCGGCCCCCTGGGATCATGCTCGTCATGGCGCGAAGCGCGCGGAAGGCGTGCCGCCGGAACCGGCCGGTCGTGTCCTGGAGACTCCTCACGTGCGGCGCTCGCCATCAGCTCCCGGAGGCACCCATGTTCCGCCAGTTGCGGGCGTCGTTCCGGTAGGACAGGTGCCAACGGGTTTCGGCGATGGCCTCCCAATCGCGCAGCAGTTCGAAATCCCAGGGAAGCCCGGCCTCGTCCAGGCGGCGCACGTGGACCGACAGGGCGGCCGCCAGGTTGCCCGGGCCGGTCGTGGACTGGATCTCCGGGAAGGGGTCGTTTCCGAGCAACCGGTCCGTGGCGCGGTCGAGGGCGGCTTTCAGGACCGGATGGTGGGCGGGCGCTGCGATGGGGTCGTTGTTGACGTAGAAGATGCGCCCCTCCACCGGCAGGTCGGCCCGCCAGATGTCGGCCGCCTTCACCATTCCGGCGGAGGGGATGTCGTAGCAGAGCGGCTGCAGCTTGAGCCTGTCGTCTTGGAAGAGTTCCCGCCAGTCATCCCCCAGGAGCACGTCGTCCGCGTCGACGTAGAGGCCCCCCTCCGCGAGGATGAAGCAGAGGCGCAGGTAGTCGCAGCGCATCGCCGGGTGCCGACAGCGGGCGAATGCCTGGCTTTCCCGTGCGCCGTAGGTGTTGGCGATGTACGCGGCCGCGGTCCCGTCGTCGAACATGTGGAATTCGAAGCCCGCCGCGCCGAGGCGGTCCCAGCTTTCGAGGCAAGCCCTGACATCGTCCGGCAGGTCGGACGGGTCGTGCCAGTACCTAATCAGGCGTTTGGGAATGCGTGCGGCCGGGGACGGGAGGCCCCGCCGCCCCGACGGGTGCCGGAGCTGCCTCAACGTGACGTCCCGGATGAAGGCGGACCGCAATGGCTCGGATTCCTCGAAGCCGGGCGGGTAAGGCTCGGCCGCTGCGGTCCCGTCTTGGCTCCCGGGCGGCGTCAGCATGGGATGGCGGCCTCCGACGACGTCTCGGCCCTGTAGGCGCGATAGCGACCGGACGCCTTGGAAAGGTATGCTCGTCCCTCGACGACGAAGCCGTCCAGGCCGTTCTCGACGGTATAGGTGTCGAGGTCGGCCACTCCGTTGATGCACCCTTTCCCGTTGAAGTTGAGGGAGGTGTTGCAGAGGACGCCGTAGCCGGTGCGCGCCTTGAACGCGACGAGGAGGTCGTGGAGGCGCTTGTTGCTCTCGGGCGTCACGGTCTGGAGACGGGCGGTGCCGTTCACGTGGGTGACCGCCGCCAGCGCGTCCGTGGTCGCGCGATAGGTGTACAGCATGTGCGGGCTTTCGTGGTCGCACCCGAACCAGCGCCGGGCCTCGTCGAGGAGGCAGACCGGGGCGATGGGGCGGAACTGCTCACGCCGCTTGATCTCGTTCAGCCGCACCTTGGTGGCGTCGTCGAACGGTGCGGCGAGGATGGACCTGTTGCCGAGGGCACGAGGGCCGATTTCCCAGCGACCGTGCACCCATCCGAGGATGAGGCCGTTCGCCAGCATGTCGGCGATCCGTGCGTCGTCCTCGCCGTAGGCGTCGTACCTGTCGGGATCCGGGGCGCTCTCCGCGCGGAAGCCAAGACCGGAGTAGACGTCCCACGCGATCTTCGGGTTGCCGGTCCCCCGGAACTGCGCGTCGATAGCGGTGCCGATGGCGGAGCCGGAGTCGTTGGCGACCGGCGGGACGAAGGCCTCGGAAAACAGCCCCGTCTCTTTCCACTTGGTGTTCCAGTCGCAGTTCAGCCCGCAACCACCCGCGATGACGAGGGGCAACCCCCTTCTCAGGTTCGTCTCCGCAAACCGATGGAAGGCGTCGAAGATGGCGTCGCTGTAGAGGCCGGTGAAGTTGCGGAAGCCCGGGTCGTCCAGACCGACGTCGAGGTGCGGCGCCCGCGACAGCCCCTCGTAGTCGCTCAGTTTCCGGTAGGGGCCTTCGAGCAGGAAGGCCATGAGGTCCCTCTCGGCCGCGGATGGCGCCGTCCGAGGCGAGAAAGACGCCAGGGCCATGAGTTTCCCGGCATCCGAAGCGCGGGGATAGGGACCATCCTTGGGAAAGGTCGGATCGGCCAAGCCGTAGGCCAGTCCGTATCTGTTGCCGGGCTGCTCGATGACGTTGGCCAGTCGAACGATGTTCAGATGCCGGTCGACCTCATAGAAAGTCCCGATATCGCCTTCCCAGACAAGTGCGTAGCACGGCGTTCCGGCGGGCAACGGAGACATGCCGAACGCGCACAAAACATGTGAGCGTTCGTGGGAGGAGGAAAAGTAATCGACCCCATTGCCCATGAGGCGCATGCGGTAGTGCTTGGCGTCTTCCTTAAAGAGGCCGTGATATCCACCGTTCCTGCGCGAGCCGAACAGGTATTCGTGGTGGTCGCGCGGCCACCAGCCGCCCATGCAGATGACGTCTGGAACGTCTTCGAGTTCGCCTACGGCGTCCAGGAGGTCCGCGACGGTCACGTTGGAGTGCCGGTAGTTCGAGTCCTTCTCGGCCTCAATTGAAAACGTCAGGCGAGCATCTTCGAGGAGCACGACGGCCCCGTCGTGCCCGGGATTATAGGAAAGGATCTGCACGCCCACCGTCCTCGCGACATCCCCGGCCGAACCCCGTAGGCACGCCGGTCGACGACGCTAGGTTTTTTTGCCGGCGGGGTTCGATCCCAACAGGGAGCTCACGGTCGAGGTTCCACCTAGGGTCGAAAGTCTCGACGTGTGGATGGCTTCGGCGGTGCTCAGCCGGCCCTGCGGGCGTAGCGGCCCTCGTCGCGGGTCTCGAAGTAGCGGTTGAAGCTAACCCGGACGTCCATCTTCTTCTTGAGCATGCCGGGCGTGAGAGGCTCCTTGTGAAGGGCGGCGCCGCGGACGGTCCAGGTCCGGAGCTCGGGCAGGATCTCGGCCGGGGTCAGGGCGCCCCGTTCGGTCAGGATCTCGGCGACCTCGCGCATGACGCGGTCCCAGAACTCCTCGGCCCTGAAGCGGTCCAGTTGGTTCTCGACCTTGGCGAGGCGCGTTTGGAGGCGGACGGCCTCGTCGTCGGCGGCGGCGGCGGTGGCCTTGGCGGCGAGCGCGGCGTTCTCGGCCTGGAGCGTCTCGATCATGCCGAGCAGGTGCTCGCGGTCGCCTTTCTCGTCGCTGGCCATCTCCGCGGCGGCGGCGCGCTCGCGGGCGAACGCCTGGGTGGCCTCCTTCTTGGCCTGCTTCCATAGCTCCATGGCGAGCGCCTGGCCGGCCTCCTTCATGCCCTTGGACATGTCGGTGGGTTCGAGCTTCGGGTTGTAGCCGCGCTTCTTGCGCCAGGCGCGGAGGTGCTTGCAGACCGCGCGCGGCGAGCCGCCGGTGGGGAGCTCCTCGCGCAGCTTGCGCAGGCTGGGCCGCTCGCCGCGCGCGAGGATCATGTCGGCGTAGTGGAAGACGGCCGCTTCGGTCGGCATGGGCATTCCGGGGGTACTGCCGGGAGCATGCCTGGACTTCGTTAAGGGACCCGCCGCGCGCCCCCGCAGAGGCGCGGATTCGCGACTCCGCGGATGGGTATCGGGTAGCGGTACCCGATACCTCGTGCGCGAGCGAAAGCGCGCCTGCAGCCGGCCCCGGGGGTAGCGTGCTGAGAGTTCTGCAAATGGCTTTGGTCTGGGCGGTCATGGCAGGCTGGTGATGTTCGACGTCACCCACTCCGGCACGGAGCCCCACCATGACCAAGACCGAGGGTAATCCCACACTGTCACTCGTCAAAGACGTGCTCGCCGCGCAGCCTGACGGTTTGCGCGAGATCGTTCGCGCGGTGATGCAGGAGATGCTCGAAGCCGAGATGACGGATGCGCTCGGAGCCGAGAAGGGCGAGCGCACGTCGGCACGGCTGGGCTACCGATCCGGCTCCTATACGCGCACGCTCGTCACCCGGGTGGGCAAGCTCGAGCTGCGGGTTCCGCAAGATCGCGACGGCCGTTTCTCGACCGAGCTGTTCGAGCGCTACCAGCGCTCCGAGCAGGCCCTGGTCGCGACGCTGGCCGAGATGGAAGCCTGCCCTCGGGCTTGACCCGAGGGTCCAAGGCGTCTCGACCAGAAAAGTGAAGGCGATCACCGAGGAGCTGTGCGGGCACGCCTTCTCGGCCTCGGCGATCTCCGCCATCAACAAGCGCCTGGACGAGAGCCTGGCCGCCTTTGCCAAGCGCCCCCTCGCCGAGCCCTATCCCTACCTGATCCTCGATGCCCGCTACGAGAAGGTCCGCGAGGGCGGCGTCGTCGGCTCGCAGGCCGTGCTGATCGCCATCGGGATCGACTGGGACGGCAGGCGCCAGATTCTCGCCGTCGAGATGGCGAGCCGCGAGAGCCGGTCCAGCTGGAAGGGCTTCCTCCAGGGGCTGCGCCAGCGCGGCCTCGCCGGCGTCGAGTTCGTGGTGGCCGACGACCATGCCGGCCTGCGTGCCGCTTTGCGCGAGGTCCTGCCCGAAGCCGCCTACCAGCGCTGCTACGTCCATTTCCTCCGCAATGCTCTCGACCACCTGCCGCGCAAGGCCGACGATGATTGCCTGCAGGAGTTGCGCTGGCTCTACGACCGCCGCTCCGCCGAGGAAGCCCGCCGAGACCTCGCCGCCTGGATCGCCAAATGGGCAGGCCGCTACCCGCGCCTGGTCGAATGGGCAGAGGAAACGATCGAGGAGACCCTGACCTTCTACAAGCTGCCGCGCCGGCACCATAAGCATCTCAAGAGCACCAACATGCTCGAGCGCTTCAACGAGGAAATCAGGCGCCGGACCTACGTCGTGCGCATCTTCCCCAACGCCGATTCATGCTGCCGGCTCATCCGAGCCCTCGCCGTCGAAACCCACGAAAACTGGCTCGAAGCCCATCGCTATATCAACATGGACGATCTCAGAGAGCACAAAAAGGCCCAGCTCCGCCAAGCCGCCTAGCCAAGCCTTTTGCAGAACTTGACGCACACAACCGCCCCGGGACGGCTATTCGGATGCAGCGTCCGGCGGATCCTCGTCCTCCGACGGATCGCGGCTGGCGCCCGGGGCGATCTCCAACCGCAGGGCTTCGGGGAACGCAGCGACCGTCTCCTCGAAGTAGGGATTGCGGTGCGCGCGGTGCACGATGCTGCGGAAGGACGGGATGCCAACGAGGTGATGGACGGCATAGCCGGCGCCAACGCCTTTCAAGTCGTCCGAGATCAACTGCGTGTGCTTGCGCAGGAGGGGTTCGGCGAAGGCGACGTCGCTGTCGGACCGATACGGGTCGCAGGGGAACGTGAGGTCGATCTCGTCGAATTCCGGCTCCTGCCGGGCTTGGGGCGCTTCGGGTGGCGGCGCCTGCGTGACGGTTTCGTACCGCTTCCGGACGTCGAAGCGCAGGACATCCATCAAGTCTTGGCCCACCATGACCAGACCCGGGACGGCGAACTTCGTGATCCGGAAGAAGCGGTCGATGTGCGGGCCTATGAAATCGGTCCGGAAGGCTTGCCGGACGCGGTGTCCGCCAGCGAGTTCGAAGTGTCCGGCATTGAGCCGTCGGAGCATCTCCGCGTGCGATGCGCCGAACGCCGCAGGACGGGAGGGACCGGTATCCGCGTGCGGCGGCGCGAGGTAGTCGCCCGCGCGGTTCGCGAAGTAATCCAGCCTCTGACCCGAGATCTCGATGGCATCCTCGATCAGGTCCAAGGACACCTTGAACGGCAACTCCATATGGTCGAAGCGCTGTCGCGCTTCGGCTTCGCTGTCGACATCGGGTCCGAGATCCTCAGCTGTGCCGCCGCACGACATCGTCTGCCCGGTCAGCGACATGGCCGCGGAGATGAAGCGGACCGCTGCCTGCTGGATGGCCGTGTCGGCCTCCACGCCTTCGGACGGCGTGACATCGTACGTGAGCCAGAGCTCGTCGCCGATGCCCTTCACGACGAAGAGGCGGCGCCAATCCAACGGCGGTCCGTGACCCCAGATGCCGGGGGCGAACAGGGCGGCATAGAACCGGTCCTCCTTGTGAAGGAAGTTGGCGTAGAATTCGGCGTACAGCTGGTCCCGCCGGCCATCGTCGGCCGCGAGGTCGCGCAGGCGGCGCTTGGCCTCGGTCGATTTCACCAGATCGATGGACATGGAGATCAGGCGGGTCGGCGTGGGGTCGGCGGCAGGCTCGACGGGGGCCGTGTCGATTGAGGCAAGCTTGTCGCGGATTTCCGTCAGCCCCGCCTGGGCGCCCTCGGGCGCCTGCCTGACGGCGATGTCGAGAATGCCGTGGAGCTCCTTGCGGTCGTTCGGACCCGACGTCTTCTCGGCCTCACCCGCGAGAAGCGCGACCGAGATGGCCCGAACCTCGGCGTCGGCATGCTTCGTAAATTTCGCCCAGGCGATCCGGACATTGCTCCGGCCCATCCCCTGAGCACTCAGCACCGGTATCGGTTTGAGGACGCCAGCCGGCAAGAGGGTGCCGAGCAAGGCCGCGGCGGGTTTTCCGAAGGCTGCCTCGAAGGCGTCCCGGTCGGCGCCCGGGATGAGCGACGCCGTCCAGGCGACAGCACGGGCGGCGTCGAAATCCGTGACGCTCGAATCTTCCAGGCGACGTTCGACGGCCGCGAGCGCGGCGAGGTCTGTCCCGGAAATGATGTCGGCTCCGTGCCGGGCCAGTTCGCTATTCAGGAAGTCCAGTACGTTCGCCAAACCCATGTCGTCCTCCGCCGCGGAGCCATCGGACACAGGAGATGGGAAGCCTCGCCAAACCTTGCCGTCCGGAGGCGGCTGCCACGTGAGGATGCGCACTGCCGCCCGGTGTGGCCACGAGCAGAGCAGGCAAATCGCGAACCCCGGACCAGGCTCTCGCATGCCGTGTTGTCCGCTTGACATTCGCAGGCTCGGGACTAATTCTCCCTCCGAGGCCACAAGCCTCTTAGGCTCACCGCATGGGGGCCGCGACAAGCCGGGGCAGCGCCTCGGTTTTTTCGTTTCTAGTCGAAGCAATAGTATTTTACGCCGATCTTGCGGCCTTCGCCGGGGAAGGCGAAATCGGCGATCCGGGCGTGGTCCCGGACATGCCGGTACAGGTCGAACTTCTTATCGTACCCGTTCCTGGCCATCGCGTAGACGTAGCTGTCCGCGAGCTGCAGCAGCGGGAACGCCTTCGGCTTGTACTGGATGCGGCCCAGGATGGCGGCGAACTCCTCCTTCGGCATCGGCTCGTACTTGCCGCTGGTGTCCTGGTCGAAGCCGAGCCCGTTCTCCTTGAGGTTCTCGAAGTAGCCGACCACCGTCTTGTTGAAGCTCGGGTCGGCCTCGAACACGACGTGCAGCTTCCGGTCCTCCCTCTTCGCGATCTTCGCGGCACGCTCCACCGTGATGTCGAAGGCGCTCCTGCACAGCAGCCACCGGTCGTTGCCGTGCTTCTCCAGGTAGCCGCGCGCGAGGTAGCGCGGGCGGTCGATGACGCAGCCGAGCCCGATCACGGGCGCGCCCACCAAGACATCCTTCCAATCGGACCAGAACTCGTCCCGCTCCGCTTGGCTGCGGCGCTCCAGCCAGGCGAACGCCTTCTTCTCGGAACGCATGTCCGTCAGGTGGGCGGGCCCCTTCAGCTTCCACTTCGTGGCGAAACCCTCGACGAGGCCGCGTGCCGCGTCGTTGTCCTCGCCGCGTACCAGCACGCCGCCGAACGCGAACCAGTCGCGGCCCTCGCGGCCGGCGTCGGGGCGCTTGTCCGGATGACGGTTGCCGGTCTCGTCGAGGTACAGGGTGATGGGGCGGTTCATGTCCAGGCAATGGCTCGCGAATCGTCGATTGCCAAGCCTGTCGACGCCGTCCGGTCCGCGGGGGTTCAGGGACGCTTGCGCGCCGACATGGCCGTCGGCGCCGGGAGTTGCGTGCCGGCGCCTTTTGGGCGCCGGCGGGCAGGAGAGGCGGTGGACACCCCGCGGTCCATCCTGCCGGGCCGGGGCATCACCACGGCATCATGGACCATGTCGAGCTTCCGCAGCCCGTCCACGAGCTTGGCGTGCTCCTCCGTGCGGGCGGACTCGTCCCAGACGAAAGGGATCAGCACCCGCCAGCGGCCATCGGCCTTGTAGAGGGAGGCGTCGGCCGCGACTTCCTCCACGATCTTCGCGAACGAGGCGCTCGGGCGCAGGAACTTGACCTCGACGACGAGCCCGAGGCTCGGCACCGTCAGGTCCATCCTCGGGTTCTTCTGGCCGACGGGCGTGGTGTAGACCTCGGCGTCGAGGTCGGGGAAGACCGGCGCCATCGCCGCCCAGAGCAGGTTCTGCACGTGATACTCGTTCTCGACGTCCCAGCGGACCGTCGGCGAGTTCGGGGTGCGGGGCCTGTCCTCCCAGGTCCAGAGGCGCATCGAGCGCACCACACCCTGGAGCACCCTGACCACGTCGTCGGGCTCCAGGCGTCCCAGGCGTCCGGGCATGTTGCGCTCGCACAGGGCGTCGAACGCCCTCAGCGTGAGCGCGGCCAGGGCGTGGCCGCCCTCCTCGGGCGGGTACCGCATGGCGGCGTGCCAGGCGGGCCTTCCGCTGTCCGCATCGACGGGCATCAGTCCCAGGTCGGCGAGGGCGACCCGCGCCTCCGGCAGCATCACCGACAAGTCCGGCCGGCCCGGCGCCGCCATGACGTGGGCGGCCGCGGCCATGAGCGACCTGTTGAGCGGGGAGAGCGTCGGCAATGCGGCGCTCTTCACGACGAGCTCCGTTAGGGGGACGGCGAGCGTGCCGTCGCATTCGCGCGACCCGAGCGCGGCGCCGAGCATGGAAATGCCGTCGACCTCAAGGGTCGCCTCCCGCAAAGGCCTGTGCCAGGGCCGCTCGGCGAGCCACCGGATGCCGTCCGCGAGGGTCGGTGCCAGGGAGGCCGGCAAGCGGCGGGCAGCCGAGGCGTAGCCGAGCGTCGCGACATGCCATGCCGCCCGCTCCCCGGGATTGCCGAACGCTGCCGCCGCCCGGGAGGCGAGATCGGCCAGCGGCCCGTGCTCGTCGAGGACGAACGAGCGGAACGCCAGCGACAACGGCATGGCCGTGTCGGCCGTGGAAGCCGCGACGAGGCCGGCCCGTACGGCGGCGACGGTGGGACCGTCGCTCACAGGAACCACGGTCGCCTCATGACACGGCTGCCGGCGACCGTGTCGCGGTCCCAGCCGGGCGTGCGTTCGAGCCCGGAGAGCTGTCGCGCAATCTGGTCGGCATATCCCAGCGTGACCGGCAGCCGCGCCGGCATGAAGGTCCTCCAGGAATGACAGGCGAAGTCCGAGACCTGCCGGCTGAGCGCCCCCATGTCGTCGTAGGATGAGAGGTGGTGGAGCCGCAGCAGGACGGGGTCGGGAAGTCCCTGCCGGTTGCCCTTGACCTCCTTCCGGCCGGTCAGCGTCACCAGCCACTCCCGGTCGCCAAGCTTGATGGCCTGGCCCCGCTCGGGCGCGAGGGGGGACTTATGGTCGTTCTCCGCTTCGAGGTCGAAGACCGTGAACGGATGGTCCTCGACGACGTGCAAGAACGCGAAATCCATGCGGGTGAGGCCGAGACCCTTCACCGCCTCCACGACGGCTTCGGCGCACTCGCGGCTCAACTGGGTGAAAGCGTGGAAGACCAAGCGGACCGGATCGTCGGGGCGCCACGCCTCCTCGGCCCGGATGCGCCGGATCGCATCGACGACGACGGTCTTCAGCGCTTCGGGCAGGCCTTCGTAGCCCACCGCCGCCGTCCTGCTGTCGAGCACGAAGTCGCCCTGCGCCGTGAACATCGTCGCGATGCCGACGACCCTTTGCCCCGCTCCGCGCCGTCCCCGCTTCTCCACGTGTGAGCCCAGGCCGAAGACGAATTCGTGGGCGTCGCCCCGCGACGCAGGAAGGAGCCAGGGGCGACCGCCGAGCTTCGCGTAGACCCCGAGCGCCACGTTCGCCAGGGCCATGGCGTAGGGCAGGTCGTCCATCGCCAGGGTTTCGGTCGAGAGGGCCTGGACGACCGTTCCCTGCTTGAGGAAGGCGGCCTTGCCCATCCAGTAGGGGCTGTCGTCATAGGGACGCTCCTTCCACTCCCGGGAGACCTGCAGGAGCGCCAGGTTCCATTGCTCGTCCCTGCCGGCTGCGTCGGCGTTCGCCGCCCGGGCCGCCTCCGCGTAGTCCACGCCGCGGTCGCCGGCCGTGGGGAAGTAGCTGACCTGGGGCTCGCCGAGCCGGAACCGCCCCACCAGGCCCGTCGGATGCGGAGCCAGCGGATTCGGGCCCTGGCTCCTCACGTTCGGGAGGCCGTACAGGAAGCCCTCGACGATCCCCGCGATGTTCCTGCGGAAGCCGGGCTCGAAGACGACCGCGATCCGCGGCTTCTTGAGCGGGAAGCTCTCCCGGTCGTATGGGCCGCCGTCGTCGAGTTCCTTCTGCGCCCAGCGGTTTTCCCTGGCGCCGCCCGGCCCGAACGAGAGCTTCGGCTTGGGAAAGGCATCGACGTTTGGGAAGCCCGCGCCCTTGATCGACTGGTCGAGCGGCGCGCCGATTTCCATCGGCACGCCATCCGCGAGCGTCAGGGCCTCGCAGCGTTTCAGCCAGGCGATGGTCTTGGCGACCGTATCGCGCGTGACGCCGCCGCCATGCCACCTTGCCTCGGCATCGGCCACCGCCTTCAGGACGTCCGACGCCCGCCCTTGGGTCAGAGCCCCGACCACGGCGGCGAAGTTCGCGCGCGACGGTTCGAGGTAGAGCTCGCCGTCCGGGACGGCTTCCGAACCGTCGCCATGGTCCTCCAGCGTCAGGGCGCCGTCGTCGTCCACGGCCAGGATGCGGCCGGCGTAGCCCAGGCGGCCGGCGAGCTTCGGGTCCGCGGCCGCGCCCATCGTCGAGACCGTCTTGCCGGCCAGCGGCACCCCGAGCTCGCGAAGCTCCGAGACCGGGACGTCTATGAAGGTCCTCAGCCGATGCGAGCAGGTCAGGACGATCTCGACGTCGCCCCGCGAGACGAGCGTCCGGACGTCGAACTCCAGGACCAGCCGCTTCTTCAGCCATTCCGGCAGGCCGAGCCCCGGCGGCAGGACGTTCTCCGTCCCCGCGCCTCCGGCCTCGACGACGAGCGGGCGCCGCCGGGTGACGCGGTAGCCCTTGTCGGCACGGGTCATCACTTCCCGCAGCACGGCCTCCCGGGCGAGGCCCGCGACGAGGTTCGGGTGGTCCGCCGCCCTCAGCGCCCCTCTCGCCCTGGGAAGGTCGGCGTCGGGGACGAGCGGCACGACCGCCAACTCGCTTCCCATCCGGAGCGCGTGAACGTCCTGGGGATCCCTGTCCAGGAACCCATGAAGCTTCTCCCGGTCGTAGGGGACCATCACCGCCGGTATGGTGCCGGTGGGAACGACGATGCGGACCGCGTTCAACGAGAGGCGTGGTTCACGCCTCGCTCCTGCTCGGAATGCCATGCTCGACCATAGGCCCCCGCGACGGTACGTGTGCGGAGCGCGCGCAACCCGGCGCGCCCCATCCACAACCGAGGCGATCCCGCCGGGTCCATGGCCCGGCTTGCCCCCGCAACGCCCAGGCCGTTGTGGCGGAAGGCACGCGATTCGCCCGAGGCTGGGGGATCCTGCGGAAATTTGAAAGGGTTACGCTCCGCCCGTCCCGCGTCACCGCCGCAAGCGGGCGCCGAACGCGTGCTTCCGGCGGCGTTGCCACGTGGCCGACTTCATGAGGAAGGCATCGAGGGCGTCGGCCCGCGCGACACTGAACGGGCGGCCTCGCGCAGCTGAATATCTGCTACCGGGCGTCGAGCGCACTTCCGCTCTTGGCGCAATCCCGACCTCAACCAAGTCAATTGAACCGCTTTCAGAACGTCGAAATTTTCTCGGCGTTGTGCCCGCTCAGCCCGGCTTCAAATGCGCCGGAGCCAAGCCATCGAGCTGAAAGTCAGAGGACAGATGCGCTGCGCGTGACGGGTCGAGAGGCCGGAGAGAGGCTCCGTGGCCGCCCGTCGCGAAAGCCTTCGTCATGGCGCGCCGCTCTGCTTCAAACGCAAATTCCGATCGCACCAGCCTGTATCGCGAGGTCATCGATCGCATCATCGCCGAACTGGAGGAGGGGCGCCTGCCCTGGGTCCAGCCTTGGGCGTCCGACCATGTCCGGGCGCCGCTCGGCCTGCCGGCGAACGCGGCGACCGGGCGGCGCTATTCGGGCATCAACAGTGCGCCGTATCGGCGCGAGAAGAAGGAGGTGCTGAATGAACAGCCAGGCTTGCTGGTAATGGCCTGTGCCCACCGGATTAACCTCGGCCAGAAATGGCTGCGACCTCGAAAGAGGCGGGGGACAACAGCAGGTCCGGAA
>JBGAFL010000019.1:0-76511 GCA_044227265.1 Methylobacterium sp. | reverse complement strand
ACTCGCTCTGACCGTGGCGAGCGAGGACGAGCTGGCGCTCCATGGGCAATCTGTCTCCGGACATGACGAAACCGGCCCGTAGCGCGCCGGCTTGCGGCGATCTGGGCCGTTCGCGCGGCTCCTAGCAGAGCCCGCGCCAACGCCCAAGCCGCCGGGTCGAACGGGGCGGCTGACTTGGGCACAAAACCGGTCAGGCAAAGCAATTTGATGCGAAGACTGCGGAGCGATGTCGCTTGCTGCCGCATTACCTTCACAATCCACCACCTCATCGAACCAATCGCGCCCGGGCAGCTTGTCGACGCCGGTCGCACCACACGGTTGAGGCAATGCGGACCACCACATCATCGGCCACGATCGTGCACTACGAGGCCTCAACCACGCTCCCATTTCATGCGCCGTAGCAGATGAAATTCAGCGCCGATCTAGGACCCGCGTCGAGCGGGTCCCCTCAACAATTGTTCTGAAACCGGCGTCCGGTTCAAAGCCGGTCGACACCAGTTCGGCAATGCGTCGGCTGGGTTCATTCCACGCATCAGAATAATTCACGCAAGCAACATCCAACACGCCAGAATGCTCTATATCGAGTGTTA
Organism: Methylobacterium sp.; assembly: GCA_044227265.1. Lineage (GTDB taxonomy): Bacteria > Pseudomonadota > Alphaproteobacteria > Rhizobiales > Beijerinckiaceae > Methylobacterium. The sequence continues at coordinate 75,921 of JBGAFL010000019.1, read as the reverse complement.
AAAATCCGTCTGAGGCAAGTGGAATCACCGTTTCTTTTCCGAATTCGAGTTCCTCTATATAATTCACCATGACGAATTCCCGCGCCTGCAATTCTATAAATCTACCATCGATGTCTCCGATTCTATAATCAGGATCGACATTGGTCCGATGCAAATCGGCCGCAAGGTCGTACAAAACATGCATACGAATCAGACATATAACTAAAAACTTGATATAATTCTTTAAATGAATGCCAGACATCAATTTATGATAGAGAACGAGCACACTATTTATGCCAAAAAAATCTGACACAATCTCTTCTAAAATTGTTATTTGACGATCTTTGGCTAATTTCTCCCAATCCGGAATGCGCTGTGCTTCCTGGAGTGCTCGCTCTGGATAATTGAGAAAGGGATCTTGCCGCGATAAAATATGACCCAATTCGTGGTTTCTGATGAAATCCGCCGCCATTGCGGTAAATCGATCTGAAGACGCTTTCAAAATCGAAATAGATTCTTTTAATGCAAACAAATCTCGAAGATGTTTGTCAAATTCAATAACAGTCTCAAGAAAAAGTACTCGACCTATTTGAGAATTGTCGATGACAAGTATTTGTTCAGCTAAAAATTTCTTTGTCAACGCCTTAATAAGAATCGGAATGTCTTTACTGTGATCATTACCCAAATCCAATTTACCGATCATTGCCGCCAGAGCAATATTATCAAGAAATGATGTTATGTAACCATTATCAAATATCAATATTTCACCACCCCAATCCTCACAAATGACACGCATATCCATGGTATTGTGAACAATATTGAAAACCTTCTTGCATTCAAATGCCGGCAAATTCACCTCGATCTCATGAACACCAAGCAGATTATCGAGGCGACGACCATCGAGCAAGTGCGAAACAGAATCGAGCGGAATCATTTGCGCTTTGCAGGTCGGACGTGCTGAGCAAGATCGCCGATTAGTGTTTGTATCTCATCCAAATTCGACGCAGATACGTTGGCTATCTCAATACTATCACTTTTTATGACGATTCGACCAATCTGATCGCTACCCAACATTCGCAGGAGAAAGGCTCGGATCCGATCGATTTGCTTCTCGGAAAGATCACCGAGGATTTTCAGCAACCGCTCTCCTCCAAGGCCCGATTGCAAGCCGACGCGAATTCCATCCAAGTCTTGGCGCAGTTTGTCTACCGCTTCGCGGTTGAGTGAGCCCGAAATCTCGAATTCCAACATGTTCACGCCTTTATCTGATGACAAATGGTTGAGTGTTAAAGCGAATTCCTACAAATAAAAACCATCTCAAATCAAATTTTATATTTGTACGCTTCTTGCATTAAAATCAACAGAAACTATTTTGCTTTCTTTCATGGATTTTCAACTGCTAAAAAATTCGGAACCAAGTATATTTCGTGCGATTCTTTCGCATCGAATGCAACAGCAACGAAACTGGAAATTGCTACAATCCAAGAACGTCATCCATGCTGTAAAAGCCCGGCGGCTTGTCGAGCGCCCATTGCGCCGCGCGGATCGCGCCGCGCGCGAAGATGCCGCGATCTTCGGCATGATGGCTGATCGTGATGCGCTCGGAAGGGCCGGCGAAGATCACGCTGTGGTCGCCGACGACGCTGCCGCCGCGCAGGGTCGCAAAGCCGATATCACCAGGCTTTCGCGCGCCGGTATGGCCGTCGCGGGTCGAAACGCGCTTGTCGGCAAGCGGCACCTCGCGCCCCGTCGCCGCCGCCTCGCCGAGGAGGAGCGCCGTGCCGGAGGGAGCATCGACCTTGGCGCGATGGTGCATCTCGAGGATCTCGACGTCGAAGTCCTCGCCAACCGTTTCGGCCACCTTGCGCACCAGCCCCGCGACGAGATTGACCCCGAGCGACATGTTGCCCGAGCGCACGATGCGGGCGTGGAAGGCGGCGGCCCGCAGCTTCTTGAGATCGTCCTCCGACAATCCGGTCGTGCCGACGACATGGACGATGCGGGCCTGCGCGGCGAGTTCGGCGAAGAACACCGTGGCAGCGGGCGCCGTGAAATCGAGTACGCCCTCGGCCTCGGCAAAGACCGGAAGCGGATCGTCGGTCAGGCTGACGCCGAGTTCGCCGACGCCGGCGAGCACGCCGGCATCCTGCCCGAGTGCCATCGAGCCCTCGCGCTCGATCGCTCCGACGAGCCGGCAGCCCTCGGTTTCCGCGATCGCGCGGATCAGCATCCGCCCCATGCGCCCCTCGGCGCCCGTCACGACGAGCTTCATGGCGTAATTCCTCCCATTTGCGCAGGGCCGCGCGAGTGCCCTTGTAACTTGGATGTGCCGTCATCTGGTAAGGATCGGGATGCGGTGGCAGGCGTGAGACCGATCGCCCTGAGGGACACCAAGCCCGTGGGAGAGCGCGGATCCTCGCCTGCCGTTCCATCGAACCCGAACAGTCGCTTGGGCCGCTCGCTGCGAAGCCCGCTTGCGCAAGGATGGGATCGGATGGACGCGTGTTTCGTTGGGATCGACGTCTCGAAGCATCGGCTGGACGTGCATGTCCGGCCGAGCGGGGAAGCCTTTGCCGTCAGCCGCGACGGCGAAGGCATCACGGACCTGTGCGCGCGGCTCGCCAAGCTGTCGCCCACGGCGGTGGCCTGCGAGGCGACCGGCGGCTTCGAGAGCGTGGTGGCGGCGGGCCTGGCCGCGGCCCAGCTCCCGGTCGTGGTGGTCAATCCGGCCCAGGTGCGCGCCTTCGCAAATGCTTTGGGCAAGCGCGCCAAGACCGATCCGATCGATGCCGGCGTCATCGCCCATTTCGTCGAGGCCACCCGGCCGGCGATCCGGCCGCTGCCGGACGCCGAGACGCAGCTCCTGGCCGATCTCGTGGCAAGACGCCGCCAGATCGTGGCGATGATCGGGGCCGAGCGCCAGCGCGAGATGCGGGCGCCGGCTCGCCTGCGCAAGAGCATCCAGCGCCTGGTGCGGGCGCTCGAGAAGGAACTCGCCAGCGTCGATGTCGATCTCGACGGCACCCTGCGCAACTCGCAGGCTTGGCGGGAGAAGCAGGACCTGCTCACCTCCATGCCCGGCATCGGCAAGACCATCGCCCGCACCCTGATCGCCGAGATGCCCGAACTCGGCACCCTCGACCGTCGCCAGATCGCGGCGCTCGCGGGCCTCGCCCCCTTCACCCGCCAATCCGGACAATGGCGCGGAAACAGCTTCATCGGAGGAGGCAGGGCCAGCATTCGAGCCGCCCTGTTCATGGGCGCCCTGGTCGCTTCTCGCTTCAACCCGACCCTCAAAGACTTCCGCGACAGGCTCGTCGCGGCCGGAAAGCCAAAGATCGTCGCCATCGTCGCAACGGCCCGAAAGCTCCTCACCATCCTCAACGCCATGATCCGGAGCAAAACACCGTGGCAGTCAAAAATCGCTTGATCCGAAAGACAGTCGCTCTCCCCGCGTGCGGGGAGAGGGGATGCGCATGAATCTGATCGATTCACACCGATCCCATATCAGACCGTCACCTGCGTGCCGACCTCGACGACGCGGCCGGTCGGGATCTGGAAGAAGTCGGTGGCGTCGTTCGCGTTCTTGGACAGCGTGATGAAGATGCGGTCCTGCCAGAGCGGCATTCCGGAATGCGCGGCAGGCCGGATCGAGCGGCGCGACAGGAAGAACGAGGTCGACATGATGTCGAACTTGAAGCCATCGCGCTTCAAGAGCGCCAGGGTCTTGGGGATGTTGGGCGTCTCCATATACCCGAAGCGCATCACCGCCCGATAGAAATGCGGCCCGATTGGCTCGATCTTGACCCGATCGGATTCCGGCGAGCGCGGCGTGTCGACCGTTTCGACGGTGAGCACGACGTTCTTGTCGTGCAAGACCTTGTTGTGTTTGAGGTTGTGCAGCAGGGCCGCCGGCGCGATCGTCGGATCGCTCGTCAGGAACACCGCCGTTCCCTTGACGTGGTGATAGGAGCTGCTCTTCTCGAGCATGCCGACGAGTTCGGTCAGCGGCACGTCGGTCTTGCGGGTCTTGTGCAGCAGGATCGAGACGCCGCGCACCCAGGTCCACATCACCAGGATGAGGCTCGCAGCCAGCAACAGCGGCACATAGCCGCCTTCGTGGATCTTCATCAGGTTCGCGAGCAGGAAGAGAAACTCGATCAGGATGAAGGGCATCATGATCGTCGCGGCGAGCAAAGGCGGGAGGTGCTTCACCTTCCAGAGCACGATGAAGGCCATGCTCGCCGTGAGCAGCATCGTGCCGGTCACGGCTATGCCGTAGGCTGCCGCCAAGGCTGCCGAAGACCGAAACACCACAGCCAGCACGATGACGGCGAGTCCGAGCAGAAAGTTGATCTGCGGCAGGTAGATCTGCCCGGAATGCGCCTCCGAGGTGTGGCGGATCTCCATGCGCGGCAGCATGCCGAGCTGGATCGCCTGGCGCGACAGCGAGAAGGCGCCGGTAATCACCGCCTGGCTCGCGGTGACGGTCGCGACCGTGGCGAGCACAACCATGGGGATCAGCGCCCATTCCGGCACGAGCTGGAAGAACGGGTCGGTGGTCTCGGGCTTGGTGAGCACCAGCGAGGTCTGGCCGAGATAGTTGAGGACGAGACTCGGCGCGATGAGACCGAGCCAGGCGATCTGGATCGGCCGGCGTCCGAAATGGCCGAGATCGGCGAACAGGGCCTCCGCGCCGGTGACCGCGAGGAACACCGCGCCGAGCGCTACCAATGCGCCGGTGCCATGCCCGAGCAGGTAGTGCACGGCGTACCAGGGATTGAATGCCCAGAGAACGTCGGGCCGCATCACGATATGCGGTAGGGCCGCCAGCGCCAGCGCGATAAACCAGACCACCATGATCGGGCCGAAGAAGGTCGCGACCCTGGCGGTGCCGCGACTCTGGACCAGGAACAGGGCAAGGATGATCGCAACCGTAATCGGCAGCACGTAATCGTCGAAGGCGGGCGTAACGAGCTTCAGGCCTTCGACCGCCGAGAGCACCGAGATCGCCGGCGTGACGACCGAATCGCCGTAGAACAACGCGGCGCCGAGCAGCCCCAAGGCGAAGACGAAAGTCGAACCGCCGAGCGCATGCCGACACTGCGCCATCAGCGAGAGAATGCCGCCCTCGCCCTTGTTGTCCATGCGCAGGAGGATGCTGACGTAGTTGATCGTCACGATCAGCACCAGCGCCCAGATGATGAGCGAGGCGGTCCCGATCACCTCCTCCTCGAGCAGCACGCCATCACTGCGTGAGGGCCCCAAAGCCTCGCGGAAGGCATAGAGCGGGCTCGTGCCGATATCACCGTAAACGACGCCGACCGAACCGATCGCGAGCGACCAGAATCCCGCCTTGGTATGCCCATGCCCGGCCTCTTCGGGGGCGGTCACGGGGCCGCCTTCCTTGGGCGCAGGCTTGGCCGCAACCGCATTGTCGTGCGGTTTCGGCGCGTCGGGCTGAGCTGCGGCGCTCGGAATGCCGGTCTGCGTCATCGGATGCGATCGGGGTGGTGGCTGAGGCCTGTCCGGCGTGCCGCTGCAACACGCATCAGGGTCTTCGCGGAAGGTCGGGACCCGGGTGCGAAACCCGTGCCGCAGGCCGCCCAGGATACGGAGCCCGGTGCCGCCGCGCGCGGACTAGCCGCGAGAACCACCGGTTCGTCAAGCACCCGCGAGCCGGTATGTCCTATTCCGCTGCGTTGCGTGCACCCTGGCCGAAGCGGCGCTCGATGTAATCGATCACGATCGCCTCGAAATCCTTGGCGAGGGTGTCGCCTCGCAGGGTCATCGCCTTCTTGCCGTCGATGAAGACCGGCGCGGTCGGGGTCTCGCCGGTGCCGGGCAGCGAGATGCCGATATCGGCATGCTTCGATTCGCCCGGTCCGTTCACGATGCAGCCCATCACCGCGACATTGAGCCCCTCGACGCCCGGATAGGACTTCTTCCACTCCGGCATCGAGCGCGTGATCCAGCCCTGGATGTCGCGCGCGAGTTCCTGGAACGTCGTCGAGGTGGTGCGACCGCAGCCGGGGCAGGCCGCGACCAGCGGAACGAAGGTGCGGAACCCCATGGTCTGCAGGAGTTCCTGCGCGACCTTGACCTCCACCGTACGGTCGCCGCCGGGCTCGGGCGTCAGCGAGTAGCGGATCGTGTCACCGATGCCTTCCTGCAGCAGCACGCCAATCGCGGCCGAGGCTGCAACGATGCCCTTCGAGCCCATGCCGGCCTCGGTCAGGCCGAGATGGATCGCGTAATCGGAGCGGCGCGCGACCTCGCGATAGACCGCGATCAGGTCCTGCACTGCCGAGACTTTCGCCGAGAGGATGATGCGGTCCTTGCCAAGCCCGAGTTCCTCAGCCCGCTTGGCCGAAGACAAAGCAGATTGCACCATCGCCTCGCGCATCACCGCGCGCGCATCGATCGGATTGGGAGAGTTGGCGTTCTCGTCCATCAGATGCGTCAAAAGCTCGCCGTCGAGCGAGCCCCAATTCGCGCCGATGCGGACGGTCTTGCCGTATTTGATCGCCTGCTCGACGATGGTCGAGAACTGGATGTCCTTCTTGTTCTTGAAGCCGACATTGCCCGGATTGATCCGGTACTTGGCGAGCGCCTCGGCGCAGGCCGGATGGTCGGTCAGCAGCTTGTGGCCGATATAGTGAAAATCACCGACGAGCGGGACGTGGCAGCCGATCCGGTCGAGTCGCTCGCGGATTTTCGGCACACCCGCCGCCGCCTCGTCGCGGTCGACCGTGATGCGCACCATCTCCGACCCGGCCCGCGCGAGCGCGGCAACCTGCGCCACCGTGGCATCGACATCGGCCGTGTCGGTATTCGTCATCGACTGAACGACGATCGGAGCGCCGCCGCCGACGGTGACCGCGCCCTCACCTTCGCCGACCTGGACGCCGGCCGTGCGGTGGCGTGGCGCCGGCCCCGCGATCTCGGGACCCCGCATGTTCGGGCTCGGGATCTCGATCGGGTTCGAAAGGGCGTCGGGGGTTTCCATCGTGGACATGATCGTCCCTGGTTCAGTGAATCGTCTACGCCGGAATATCGTCCGCGTCGGATCTCATGCGTCCTGCGTCGACATGCCCGGCTGCGCCTGCGGATCCGGCGCATCCATTCCTGCTATGTATACGCGTCCGTCTAGCTGAGATCGATCTGAGATCGATCCGGCGCGCCGTCAACCGTGCCGCAATGCTGGTCTGTGTCGGCGACAGCTTCATGTCGCATCCTGACCGCGATGTCGAGTTGCACTGCAGCATGTGCGGCGAAACACACCGCATGGCTAGTGCGGCAACCTCTCGCTTCCCAGGTAGATATTGCTGTGCAACATTGAATTCCGCACTGCAACATTCCATTTTGCGAGGCATTATGGACGACCAGAGCAAACCCCCCGAACCCCACAATCCGATCACCGCGTTTCCGGCCAGCCGGAAATCGACACCGGCACCGGCACCGGCTCTGAACGGCCTCATCGGCCCGAATGCCGAGAAGAGCATCTCCCTCGCCCTCCAGGGCGGCGGCGCGCATGGCGCCTTCACCTGGGGCGTGCTCGATGCGTTGATCGAGGATGGACGGCTCGCCTTCGAGGCCGTGACCGGCGCCAGCGCCGGCGCGATGAATGCCGTCGTGATGATCGACGGCTGGCTTCAGGACGGACCGGACGGCGCACGCGCGGCGCTCGAAACGTTCTGGCGCCATGCCAGCGTCGACGGAGACATGCCCTCGACGCAGGGTAGGGTCGTCAACGACCTGCTCGGACTGTTGAAGGGCAACAGCGTCGCCGATTTTTGGATGAAGGCGCTGAGTCCAAGCCCCTATGTCGGCAATCCGCTCAACATCAACCCGCTGCGCAAGGCGCTGGAGGAGACGGTCGATTTCGAGCGCCTGCGCGAATCCGACACGGCCAACGTCTTCGTCTCGGCGACGAATGTCTGGACCGGCAAGCTCACCATGTTCGAGCGGGAGCGGCTGACCGTCGACCACCTCATGGCTTCGGCCTGCCTGCCGACCGTGTTCCAGGCGGTCGAGATCGATGGCGTGCCCTATTGGGATGGCGGATATCTCGGCAATCCGGCGCTCTATCCGCTGCACAAGGGCACGCGCAGCAGCGACGTTCTGCTCGTCCAGATCAACCCGGTCGAACGGCGCGAGACGCCGCGCACGCTCAAGGAGATCCAGGATCGGCTCAACGAGATTACCTTCAACGCCAACCTAATGCGGGAATTGCGGGCGATCGACTTCCTGCACGGCATGATCGACGATCATGTGGTTCCCGACGATTACAAGCGCTTCCTGATGCACCGGATCGACGGAACCGAGGCGCTCGAGGAATTCGCGGCCTCGACCAAGCTCGATGCCCGCTGGCAGATGTTCCAGCAGCTTCGCGACAAGGGCCGCGAGGCCGCGAGGCAATGGTTGGCCGAGAGTTATGATTCCGTCGGCCGCGAATGCACGCTCAAGCTGCGGCAGGCGTATCAGTAGCTTCGGCGCCCCATCTCGAACGAGAAACTCGCGGATCCGTGCCCTGGAAGGGGTTCGGATCCGTTTTCGTTCGGGCATCGCGCCGGATTAAACCACGCCCTGCGCGCGTTGATGCAGTATGAACCCAGACAAGATGCGAACCCAGCGCCCGGACATCGTCGAGCTCCTGGTTCCGTTGCGGCGCTATGCCCGCTCGCTCACCCGAGACTCGCTCAAGGCCGACGATCTGGTCCACGACACACTTGTTCGGGCTCTCGAATCGCGCGGCCATCTCAGGCCCAACACCAACCTGCGTACCTGGATGATGACGGTTCTGCACAACGTCTTCATCGACGATCAGCGCCGCAAGCGCGTCGAAGCGCGCCATGCGGACGTGCTCGTGCAGATGAGCGACGAGGTCGCGCTCCCGGCTCAGGAGGGCCAGGTCCGGCTCGCACAGATCAAGAAAGCGTTCGAATCGCTGCCCGAGGAGCAGCGCGCGGCCCTGCACCTCGTGACGCTCGAAGGGATGGCCTATGCCGATGCCGCGCAGGTTCTCGGCATTCCGATCGGCACGCTGATGTCCCGGCTCGGACGTGGCCGGGCCGCCTTGCGTGCCTTCGAGGACGGCGATTCGGGCTCCGGCCGGAACGGCAGGCCCTCGCGCCCCCCTGAGCAGGGGCGTCCACACCTGCGGCTGGTCGGGCGCCCCGAACATCCGCAGACGAAAACGGATTTGGATGGAGCCGTCCGCCTGGCGGCCGGCTGAGCGTGATGGCGCCTCTTGAGCGGCGACGCCAAAGAATTTCGGAGTACCCTGATGATCGATCCGATCACTGACGGCGATCTTGAAGCCTATGTCGATGGACAGCTCGATGCGATGCGCCGTCTCGATGTCGAGGCCCATCTGGCGCAGCATCCGGACGATGCGGCCCGAGTCATGGCGGACCTGCGCGACCGGGATGCCTTGCGCGAAGCCTATTCGCAGATTTCCGGGCCGGAGCCCCTGCGCCTGAACGCGGCGGCGCGCAAACTCGACCGCGCCTTTGCCTGGCAGAATGTCGGCGCGCGTCTGCGCCGTGCTGCGGCGATCGTGGTTCTGGTCGGCGCCGGCTGGCTGGCCCATACCGAGATCGGCACCTTCGGCGTGCCGGGCACGAACGCCGCTACGGTCGATCCGGCGCTGATCGAAGAAGCGCGCCAGGCGCAGCAGGCCGTGCAGATTCGCGCCAAGACTGCGAGCCAGCGCGCGACGCCTGCCTACGACCAGGCCGATCTCGAAGCCGCGACCGGATTGGAGCTGCCCGATCTCCCCGGCGACTGGTCGGTGCGCGACGTCCAGATCTTCCCCGGTCGGCGCGGACCTGGCATCGAAGTCGCGATCGATGCCGGAAAGCTCGGCGATCTTGCTCTGTTCGCGACCCAGAGCACGGGTTCGAGCGAGAATAGCGGTTCGCTGACCCGTTCCCCCGATGGAACCACGGCGTATTGGCAGGCCGGGCAGACGAGCTATGCCCTGAGCAGCAACCGCGAAGGCACCGATCTCAACGCGGCGGCGATCCGCCTCGCGGCTCGGCATTGACCGACCGGGCTCATCCGCCCTCCAGCGTGATGAGCCCGACGCTGCCGCCAGCAGCAGCCGTATTGACCGTCACCGTCTGCTCGGTCGCGAACCGCGCTAGATAATGCGGGCCGCCGGCCTTCGGGCCGGTGCCCGACAAGCCGGTGCCCCCGAAGGGTTGGCTGCCGACCACCGCGCCGATCATGTTGCGGTTGACGTAGACATTGCCGTGGGGAAGCGCCGCCGCGATGCCTTGCGAGAACGCCGCGATGCGCGAATGGATTCCGAGCGTCAGGCCGTAGCCACCCGCGCGAATGGCTTCCAGCACCGTCTCGATCGCATTGGCCCGGTAGCGGGCGACATGCAGGATCGGGCCGAACACCTCTGTTCGGAGGTCGCGCGGATCGGCGATCTCGAAGATGTGCGGGGCGACGTAGAGCCCCTCGGCGGGCGCATCCAGCGCGAGATGGACCCGCGCGGTTTCCCGCATCCGCTCACAATGAGCCATCAGGCGGGCCTTCGCAGCGGCATCGATCACCGGGCCGAGATCGGTCGCGAGATCGCGCGGATCGCCCAGCCTTAGCTCGCGCGCTGCGCCGACGATGGTCGCGATCATGCGGTCGGCAACGTCTTCCTGGACGAGGAGCAGGCGCAGGGCCGAGCAGCGCTGGCCGGCCGAGCGGAAGGCGGAGGCGACGACATCGTCGGCAACCTGCTCGGGAAGCGCCGTCGCATCGACGATCATCGCATTGATGCCGCCGGTCTCAGCGATGAGCGGCAGGATCGCGCCGTCACGCGCGGCGAGCGTTCGGTTGATGTTTTGAGCCGTCGCGGTCGAGCCGGTGAACACCACACCCGCCAACCCTGGCTGCCCGATCAGCGCGGCTCCGGTCTCGGGTCCGCCGGGCAGGAAGGCGAGGACAGAGCCGGGTACACCGGCCCGATGCAGCAGGCGGACGATCTCCGCCGCGATCAGCGGCGTCTGCGGCGCCGGCTTGGCGATCACCGCATTGCTGGCCATCAGCGCCGCCGCAATCTGGCCCGTGAAGATCGCGAGCGGGAAATTCCAGGGCGCGATCGCCGCGAACACGCCGCGCCCACGAAGGCTAAGCGTGTTGCTCTCGCCGGCAGGTCCCGGCAGAGGCTCGGGGCCGGCAAATAGCCGGCGCCCTTGCGCCGCGTAATACCGCAGGAAATCGATCGCCTCGCGCCATTCGGCGATCGCATCGTCGAGCGTCTTGCCGGCCTCGACCTGGAGCAGATGCAGGAATTTTCCGCGCGCTGATTCCAACGCGTCGGCCGCCCGCTCGAGACAGGCGGCGCGGCTCACTGCCGGCATTGCGGCCCAGTCTGGAAATTTTCGCGCGGCGGCCGTGACAGCTTCCGCAGCGAGCGCCGCGTCTGCCTCGTAGACCACTCCGATTGGCGCCCCGTCGATCGGGCTGAGCACGGCACGCTGGCTACCATCCCGCTCTGCACCATCGACGATCGGCGCCCCTCGGCCGGATTGTGAGGCAGCCTCGATCTCTCCCATGACGACATCGAGCGCAGCCGCATCGCCGAAACTCAAGCCGGGACTGTTGAGGCGACCCTGACCCGCGAAAAGCTCGCGCGGCAGCGGGATCCTCGGGTGGCGAGAATGGGCCGGCGTCTCGATCAGCGCCTGCGGCCGCGCGATCAGACTGGCGACGGGCACACTCGGGTCGGCCGCGCGCGCGACGAAGGAGGAATTTGCGCCGTTCTCCAGCAGACGGCGCACGAGATAGGCCAGCAATTCGCGATGGCCCCCGACCGGCGCGTAGACTCGGCAGGGCAAGCCCGGAACCAGGTCCATCAGCCGCTCGTAGAGAGCCTCTCCCATGCCGTGCAGGCGCTGGAATTCGAATCTCGCTTATCAGGTTCGCCTCGCCGAGGATGCTGGCGATGGTCAGGGCGTTGTGGGTGGCAAATTGCGGGAAGATGCGTTTGCGATGCGCGAGCAGGGCGCGCGCGGCTGCGAGAAAGTTCAGATCCGTCATCGCCTTGCGGGTGAAGACCGGATAGTCGGCAAGACCCTGGACCTGAGCGAGCTTCACCTCGCTATCCCAATAGGCGCCCTTGACGAGGCGGACGGTCAGACGGCGGTCGAGCCGCTCGGCGAGGTCCGCGACATGGTCGATCAGCGGCAGGCAGCGCTTGCCATAGGCCTGGATCGCCAGGCCGAACCCGTCCCAGCCGGCAAGGCTGGAATCGGCGAGCATGGCCTCGATCACCTCGAGCGAGAGTTCAAGCCGCTCGGCCTCCTCGGCATCGATCGTGAAGAGGAGATCGTGGGCCTTGGCGTCGCGCGCGAGATCGAGAACCACCGGAACCAGCTCGGTAAGAACACGCGCGCGCTGGGTCGGATTGTAGCGTGGATGCAGGGCCGACAGCTTCACCGAGATCCCGGGCCGCCCGCCCGGATTCGCGTGGCTGGCCTCGCGGCCGACTTGCGCGATCGCATCGGCATAGGCGCGCCGGAAGGAATCGGCATCGGCTTGCGAGCGCGCTCCTTCGCCGAGCATATCGAAGGAATAGCGGTAGCGCCGCCCAGCCCCCGAGCCTGCGCGCTCGAGCGCGCTGCCGATCTCTTCCGCCAGAACGAACTGGCCGCCCATCAGCCGCATCGCCCGATGCGCTGCCGCGCGCACGGCGGGGCGCCCGAGCCTCCGCACCATGCCGGAGAGCGTCGCCTCCGGACTGTCCTGCCCACTGACGAGGCGCGCGCCGAGCCCGAGCGCCCAGGCCGCGGCATGGGCGAGCCCCGCCTCGGAGCGGATCTCGTGATGGGCGAAATCGCCCTCGCGCAGCTTGTCGGCGATCAGCCGGTCGGAGGTCGCCGCATCCGGCACCCGCAGCAGAGCCTCGGCGAGGCTCATCAAAGCGAGCCCCTCGCGGGTGGTGAGCGCATATTCGCGCAGCAGCGTCTCGATTGTGCCGTGCGCGGCACCCGCGCGCACCGCCTCGATCAGCCTGCCGGCCATGGCATCGACGGCGGCCTCGCGCTCGGGCGGCAAGGCCGCCTCGCGTAGCAGCGCCTTGGCAAGCTCAATATCGTCCGGCGCATAGGCCGGGCGGAAGGCCGCAGGCGCTGGGTTCATCGGCATCCGGTCCGCTCTCCGAGACGAGCCCCGTGAGTCTAACACGCCTGAGAGCGCCCTGCTCCGACCTTGCAGCGGCGCGGGCGCAACACGGATTGTTGCGCGCCAGCCACAATCCTCAGACCAGAGCTTACATCGCCAAGCACGGAATCCCGCAACGCATCCGCGCCCGCGCGAGAAAGAAGCGAATTCGCGCAAGAGCTTGGCAGGCACTGAGGGCCTTCAGCCGCGATCGGAAACTATACAATTTTGTAATGTATCTAAAGTACTGACGTTGCACACGAAACCGGCCACGCTTACCACTCGCGGCCTCTCCCCGACCGAAGCCGGAACGGCACCATGACGGTTCGCGGAGCTGGGGGCACGACTGCATGTTTGGTTTGATGGATGGCACTCGCGCAAGTAGGAGCGTCCGCTTCGGATTGGTCGCCAGCGTCGCTTCCGCCGCTCTATTCGCGGAGCTGAATGCAGCTAGCGCGCAGAATGCCGTGACGCTCGACGAAATCTCCGTCGCCGGCGCGCAGCCGACTTTCGGTACCACCGGCGTCGTCGCCACGCGATCCACGGCAGGCATGAGAGGCAACATCTCGATCGTAGAGACACCGGCGACAGTCAGCGTCATCACCCGCGAGGAACTCGACATCCGCGGCGCCCAGGACATCAATACCGCGACGGCCTACACACCAGGCATCTACGCGACCGACTATCCCGGCGGACAGGGCGCGCCAGCATTCACTTTACGCGGCTTCCGCACGATCAACTTCGAGAACGTCTACGAAGATGGTTTGCGCTACGGCTTCAACACCTACGATCAGAACATCGAACCCTATGGCTACGAGCGCATAGACGTCATCAAGGGCCCGGTTTCGGCGCTCTTCGGCTCCGGCCAACCGGGCGGGATCATCAACATGATCTCGAAGCGCCCGCAGTTCACGCCGTCGAACGAGGTTTTTCTTCAGGGAGGCTCCTACGGCCGCGTTCAGGGCGGATTCGATCTAACCGGTCCGGTCGTGGGGGCCCCGGATTTTGCGTACCGTTTTACCGGCCTCGTGCGGAAGGCGGACAGTCAAGTCGATTACACGCCCGACGATCGGATCTACCTGGCGCCTGCCATAACCTGGAAGCCGGATGCCGATACGTCACTCACCATTCTGGCGAAATACCAGCAGTACGGCCGCGGTGGTTCAGAACAAGTTTTGCCGATCATAGGCTCGATCATTCCTAGTAGCACGGGGTTCTTCAAACGCGACCTATTCATCGGGCATCCGACCTATAATAGCGAAGCTATCGAGTCACGGTCGGTCGGCTATGTGCTGGACCATTCTTTTGCACCGGGATGGCTGTTTCACTCAGCATTCCGATATACTTCATCACAGTCAAATTTCCGGCTCACCGGCTTCGACGGCTTTTACCCACAGATCTCTGATCAATTCATCCTGACTTATCCCTACAAGCGGAATCAGGCATCGCAGGCGCTCGTAGCGGACAATCACGTCGAAGGACGATTCGACACCGGATTTATCCAGCACAATATCGTCGCTGGTATAGATTATCAATATTCAATTCGCCGCAACCAGCAATTCCTTGGTCCGGATAGTGTTTTCAATCTATACACGCCGAACTATCAGAACTACGTCGATCCAAGCACCCTAACGGATGCTCTCTTTGTCCGCCAGAACGGCACCCAAGTGGGGTTCTATTTACAGGATCAGATGAAGATCGGCAACTTCATCCTCACCGGGAGTGTTCGCAATGACAAATTTGCAGGAGGCACATTAACTTACAGCACCTATGTGCCGCCAGTGAACATGCTTTTTCCCAGCCGACAGAATTTCTCGGCGCTGAGTTACCGTGGGGCGATCGGATACGAATTCGATAACGGAATCGTTCCTTACGTCTCGTACTCGACGTCTTTCAACCCGCAAATTTCCGGCCTCCAGCGTACCGCGACCGGTGTCGCGCCGCTCGATCCGAATGAAGGCAAACAGATAGAAGGCGGTTTGAAGTATCAGCCGCCGGGCATCAACGCGCTCTTCACCGCATCGGGCTTCCAGATCACCCAGACCAACGTTCCCGCACCCGACCCGACTGTCGGCAATGCCGGCTTCCTGGTTCAGACGGGAGAGGCTGTCGTGACCGGCTTCGAACTCGAGGGGAAGGCGACTTTCGAGAACGGTCTGACCTTGATCGCCGGTTTCGCACATCTCAAATCCGAGGTGACGAAGGACACCCGCCCCAATCTCGTCGGAAACAAGCTGCCGAACGTACCTGAGAACACCTTGTCGGTGTTCGTCGACTACGCCTTCCCAAGCTGGAGCTATCTCGATGGCATGCGGGCCGGGGCGGGCGTACGCTATGTCGGTGATCGCACGGACATCACCAACGCCGACCATCTTCCAGCCTACGCGTTGGTTGATGCCTCGATCAGCTACGATCTATCGAAGCTCGATCCGAGTCTGAGGGGTTTCACTGCATCCGCGAACGCCCTCAACCTGTTCGACCAGCGCTACTTCACGTCCGCCTTCTATCAGGGCACCGTATTCGAAGGTTACCGTCGGACGGCCTATGGCCAGATCACCTATCGCTGGTGAGCCGCCCGGCTTTCAGCCACTGGAGGGTGGCATCGGAGCTGCGGCCGGCGAGGCTCGATAGCTCCCACCATCCCGCAAAAAGCCGCTATTGGCCTCGCGGATCTGCGCGGCCGCATCGTCGTAGAGGAAGGGCAGGAAGGCGTAGCGCCGGCCGGCGGTGACCTTCGCCACGGCGTGCAGCAAGGCGCAGGGAAAGATGACGGCGCCGCCCGGCGGGGCCTTGTAGCCGCGCCGCCCATATTCCGGAAAACTCACCGTGCCGCCCTCGAAATCGGCGTTGAGGTTGATCGAGACGGCAAAGCGCCGATGCGCCGTGCCCTTGGTGGTGTTGTCGCGATGGGGCCGGAAATGCGCCCCGTCCTCGGCCGCGTAGCAACCGACGATATAGCGCTCCATCCGCGTCGCCTTGAAATGGAAGATCTTCTCGATCTCCGGGACGACACGGCGTCGGATGCGGCGCTGGATCAGGTTGATCGTCGGCTGATCCTCGATGACGTGGTCGCGGCGGCGCTTGGTCTGGTGGTCCTGAACCGGCACGGTCTTGCCGTCGATTTCCTTCATGACGCCGGATTCTTCGCCCCCCGCCGCCTCGTATTGCGCGATCAGCTTCTGGCAGAGATCCGGTTCGAACACGTGCGGCAGGATCAGGATGGGCGCCGGGATCTCGAAGCCGGCAAACCGCTCAGGCGGGGGCAATTCGCGCAGGTAATCGAACAGGCTGGTGCCATCGGCACGTCGGCCCGTGATCGGAAACAGCGCCATCACGCGCAAGGTCGGGTCCAGCACCATCCAGAAGCGGCGCGCCGCGTAAGGGCCGCCCGCGGGCGCCTGGGTCGGAACGGATCCGTAAAGCCGGCCGATGGTGCCGTCGAAATCCCAGAACACGCGCAGGCCCGGCAGGTGCTCACGGATGCGGGCGTCGCGCTCGTCGCCCGGATCGCAGCTGACCCCGAAGCAGCAGGCATGTTCGTCGTCGAAGAGGTCGCGATGGTCGCGCATCAGCGCGACGGCCGCCTGCCCGGCCGCGTCCGAGGCCGTCGCGAAAAAACACAGAACGACATAGCGCCCGGCCACCGTGTCGAACACATAGGAGGGGTTACCGGCCGAGCGTTGCCGGAACCAGGGCGCCGGATCACCGACATCGAGCGCCGCATAGGTCTCGGGACGAGCCATCTCGGCAGCCATGTTCGGTCTCTCCCGGCGACGTGCGGCACGGGATCATAGCCGAAGGCACCGTCGCGAAAAGTATCGGCGTTGCCTTACGCAAAAAATGGCCCGTGCGAAGCAGGGCTTGCGGTTTCAGAGGGAAATCCCGGGCCGCGTCATGGTTGCCGGAACTTGCGCGAGCGCGCGTGGGCGCCACTTTGCGTAAGCATTGCCACATCCGCAATCTCGATGCGTTCAATGTGCGAAAATCGTGAATAGGTGAATCGGCCTCTTGGGCGAATCCGGGTCTTGTTTTAGCCTCAAGCAAAATTGCACCCAGCGACAAGAATACGCTCCGGAGGAACGCCCTGATGGCAACCGCAACCGCAATGTCGGCTACGGACGGCGCGGCGCGTCCGATGACCGCCGCCGAGAAGAAAGTCATTCTCGCCTCTTCGCTCGGCACCGTCTTCGAGTGGTACGATTTCTATCTCTATGGCTCGCTCGCTGCGATCATCGGCGCGCAATTCTTCAGCGTGCTGGGGCCGGACGGCAAGCCGCTCTACGACGAAGCCACCCGCAACATCTTCGCCCTGCTCGCCTTCGCGGCAGGCTTCATCGTGCGGCCCTTCGGCGCCCTGGTCTTCGGGCGGATCGGCGATCTCGTCGGCCGCAAATATACCTTCCTCGTCACCATCATGCTGATGGGCTTGTCGACGTTCATCGTCGGCATCCTGCCCACCGCGACGCAGATCGGCATTTTGGCTCCGATCGTTCTGATCGTCCTGCGCCTGCTGCAAGGCCTGGCGCTCGGCGGCGAGTATGGCGGTGCGGCGACCTATGTCGCAGAGCACGCGCCGAACGGTCGGCGCGGCTTCTATACGAGCTGGATCCAGACCACCGCGACGCTCGGCCTGTTCCTGTCGCTGATCGTGATCCTGGCAACCCGCACCTTCACCGGCGAGGACGCGTTCAAGGAATGGGGCTGGCGCATTCCCTTCCTCGTCTCTGTCGTGCTGCTCGCCATCTCGGTCTGGATCCGGATGCAGCTCTCGGAATCTCCGGCCTTCAAGAAGATGAAGGAAGAGGGCACCATTTCGAAGGCGCCGCTCTCTGAAGCCTTCGGCCAGTGGAAAAACGCGAAATGGGCGCTGATCGCCCTGCTCGGTCTCACGGCCGGCCAGGGCGTCGTCTGGTATACGGGACAGTTCTACGCGCTGTTCTTCCTGCAATCGATCCTCAAGGTCGACGGCTATACCGCCAACTTGCTGATCGCCTGGTCGCTCGTGTTCGGCACCGGCTTCTTCGTGTTCTTCGGCTGGCTCTCCGACAAGATCGGCCGCAAGCCGATCATTCTGGCGGGCTGCGCGATCGCGGCGCTCTCCTACTTCACGATCTTCCAGCACATCACTTCGATTGCCAATCCGAAGCTCGAACAGGCGATCGAGAACGTGAAGGTCAGCGTCGTCGCCGATCCGAAGGAATGCGGCTCGTTGTTCAATCCGGTCGGTACCGCCAAATTCACCGCGCCCTGCGACGTCGCCCGCGACTTCCTGGCGAAATCCTCAGTGAAATACACGACCGAGAAAGGCGAGGCGGGCCAGCCGACCAAGATCGTGATCAACGACAAGGAGGTCCCGGTCCCAGCCGGCATCAACGCGACCGATCTCGGCAAGGCGACGCTGCCGGTCCTGCAGGAGGCGGGCTATCCGAAGGCGGGCGACTCCGAGATCGTGAAAATGTCGGATCCCTTCGACATCTTCCGTCCGCAGGTCGCTGGCGTCGTCGGGCTTCTGTTCATCCTCGTCCTGTTCGTGACGATGGTCTACGGCCCGATCGCCGCGGCCCTGGTCGAGCTGTTCCCGACCCGGATCCGCTATACCGGCATGTCGCTGCCCTACCATATCGGCAACGGCTGGTTCGGCGGGCTTCTGCCGGCGACCGCCTTCGCCATGGTGGCCGCGACGGGTGATATCTATTACGGCCTCTGGTACCCGATCGTCGTCGCCCTGATGACCGTCATCATCGGCTTGATCTTCGTCCCCGAGACCAAGAATCGCGACATCTTCGCCGAGGACAGCTCCGGCGCCTGAGCGCTCCACCGGGTTCGCTCCGAGAAGCCCCGCCGCAAGGCGGGGCTTTTCATTGTGCGCACCGAGCCGGCCCGGTCTCCCGGCCGGCACCTGTCAGGGCTAACCTCGCGCGCCCCGCCCGGCCGCGCCATCCCGGCCGCAACCACTCGAACGAGCCCGAGCATCCGCGTTGGAAGAAGTCCTGTATCGATGGCTTGCGTCGACGGCCTCCATCCGTACGGAGGTGCTCGCGCTCATCGGACTGGGGCTGTCGCTCCTCGTCACGATCCACGTTCTGCTGCGAAAGCGCCAGATCGGCACGGCGATCGGCTGGATCGGCCTCGCCTGGCTGTCGCCGCTCTTCGGCAGCCTTCTCTACCTGCTTCTCGGCATCAACCGGGTCTCGCGGCGCGCAAGGCGCCTGCGCCGCAGGCTGTCCCAGCAGATCGACGAGACACCGCAGGCGCCAGGGCCGGTGCCGGAAGCCTTCGCGCCACTGGATCGCGCGATCGGGATCATCACTCAACTTGCTCCGGTCAATGGGACCGCAATCGAGCTGTTTCGCAATGGCGACGAAGCCTATCCGGCCATGATCGAGGCGATCGGCCGGGCACGCAGCAGCGTCGCGTTGTCGAGCTACATCTTTCGCGACGACACGACCGGCCAGGCGTTCTGCGATGCGCTCGCCGCGGCCAAGGCGCGCGGAGCACAGGTCTGCGTGCTGATCGACGGCATCGGCAGCGGCTATTTCTTCCCAGCAGCCTGGCGCCGCCTGCGGCGGGCCGGCCTCGCCGCCGACCTGTTCATGCATTCCGCCCTACCCTGGCGGATGCCGTTCCTGAACCTGCGAAATCACAAGAAGCTGCTGATCATCGATGGCCGGATCGCCTTCACCGGCGGCATCAACATCTCGGATTCCAACCGGCTCGCGACCCGGCCCGCCCACCCGGTCCGGGACACGCATTTCCGTATCGAGGGGCCTGTCGTCGAACAGCTTGCCCAGGCCTTTTCTGGCGATTGGGCCTTCGAGACCGGCCAGGAACTGGAGGGCGAGGCCTGGTTTCCCCAGCTCGCGCCCGTCGGCGGCATCACCGCACGGGTCGTCACCTCCGGACCCGATGCCGATATCGAGAAGATTGCGACCGTGATCCTGCAGGCGATCGCCTGCGCCCGAAGCTCGATCCGGTTGACCACACCCTATTTCCTGCCCGGCGAGCTGATCCTGAATGCGCTCGCGCTCGCGGCTCAGCGCGGCATCACCGTGGATGTGATCGTCCCGCGCAAGAGCGATCACCGCTTCATCGACTGGGCCTTCCGCGCGCATATCGGCACGCTGATCGAGAATGGCGTGCGCATCTGGCTGGACGAGCCGCCCTTCGACCATTCCAAGGCGCTCGTCGTCGACGGGCTCTGGTGCTTCGTGGGCAGCGCCAATTGGGATACGCGCAGCTTCCGCCTGAACTTCGAGCTGAATATCGAACTCTACGACCGCGCCCTGGCGCAGCGGCTCGACGCTTTCATGCGGGAGAAGATGGAGACCCGGCTCCTGCAGGCCGATCTCGACGCGCGGTCCTTGCCCGTTCGCCTGCGCGACGCAGCCGTCCGACTGCTGCTGCCATACCTCTGACCGGGCCCGCCTGCGCCTCCTCCACGGACGGCGCGAGCTGCACCAAGATCGGCCGATGATCCGACAGGCCGCGCGGCAGCACGGTCCTGTCGTGGCAGACGAGGCCGCGCACGAGACAGCGGTCGAGCCGCAGCGGCACGATCTCGGCCATCGCATGGGTCGGCCGGCGCGGCCCGACATCCCGGAATCCCGGCAGGAGGCAGGGGCCGACGATGTTGTAATCGCCGAGCACGGCAGCACGGGCAGGCAGATGCTGCTCGATCCGCCGCAGCTGGCGCCGGTTCAGCACCTGCCCATGCGAGAGATGCACGTTGGCGACGCCGAAATCTCCAAGATCCAGCACCTGACAGACCCGGTCGACCAGCACGCCAGAAGGCAGCGTGACGATCTCGGGCGGCGTCGCCCAGGGTTCGCGGCTCCAGATCGCGGGGCCATGGATGCGGCCGGGCAGCGGCGCGCGCGCGAACACGCCGCCGGCCAAGTCCGTGATCCGCGCGATGCCATCCGTTGCCTCCTGCATCAGCACGAGGTCGGGTTCCTCGCGCGCGATGATCTCGGCGATACACTCGACGGCGGCACCGGTCCGGCGCAGCAGATTCCAGCTGATGATCTTCTTTGCATTTGCAGGCGGCGTCGTCCGCCGGGCGCCGAGGCGCGTCGCGATGGCGTTCCGAAGGCGTGCTCGTGCGATCATGCGCGCTGCTCGCGTGCAGGCATGGCATTTGAAAGGCAACCCGCGGCAGCCCCCAAGCTTCGCCGCGGGCCTTGTCCGGTTGCTACTTTGTCTTGGCGATCGCGGCGAGACCGGCATCGTAGATGCCGCCGATCACCTCTTTCGCCTTGGCATCGTCGGCGCCTTTGGCTGCGAAGGTTCCGGTCCATGTGATCTTCGAACCGCTGCCAGCTTTGGTGACGTGGATCGTCGACTTGTAATCGGCAACCGGCAGTGGGCTTTCGAGGATCGCGTAGGTGTACTCCATCTTGGAATCGCTGCGCGACAATTGCTCCTCGACGATGGTGCCGCCGCCCTTCAGGCTGAGCGTGCGCAGCTCCTTCTTGTCCTTGGTCGACAAGACGCATTTCTCGACGGCCGGGTGCCATTGGCCGATCCCGCAGAAGTCGCCGATCGTCTTCCAGACAGCCTCAGGCGAGGCGGCGGAATCGACGGATTTGGTGACCTCGAGCGCGAGGGCTCCGGTCGCCGAGAGCGCGAACAATGCCGCGGCACCGAGCGTGGTTTTGATCATGATCTGAATGTCCTCCGGCCACGACGCTTCTGAAGTGAGCGCGCGAGCCTTGCCGCAAGCTAGCGTCGGTTCGCGTCAGCGCCAGAGCATCGGGGCATTCACGAAACCGTATCGATGGGAAGAGTTTGTCGCAGGTCAAATCACGCCGGCTGGATCATGGCAATTCGGCAAGACGAGGCGTCAAACCGGCCGATGCTCCGGCGCGAGGACCTTGGCGAAGAAGCGCTCTCCGATCCGGCGATAAGCCGGAATGCTGGGATGCAGACCATCGGGCAGGCTCTGGCCTTCCGTCGGCCCGAGCAGGTCCAGGCCAGAGAGGTAGCCGATCTGCCGGTCTCCAATCGCGATGCGCTCGGCCACGACGTGCTCGAGCAGGCCCCGCATCACAGTTAGGGACAAGCCCCCTTCCTCGCCGTAGTGTTCCCGCGCCAGCGAGAAGATCGGCGAGACCACTATGAGAGGGGTCTGCCGGTGGCGCTCGCGGATGATGGCGAGCATGGTATGGGCGTTGTCGCGAAACGTGCGCTCCTTGAGCTGGCCCATGCTCCAAACATTGATGCCGAGTTCGAGCACGATCCGCGCGGCCGGATGATCGCGGATGATGCGCGCCGCGAGCCCGCTCATCAGGCAGGAGCCCGCATAGCCGAGATTGACCGCCTGGGCTCCCGCAAGCGCGGCTGCCACCGAGGGCCAGGAGCCGGTACCACCCTCGATCTCCGCGCCATGCGTGATCGAGCTGCCGTGGAAGATGAACAACGGCCGATCGTCCGGCCAGGGCGCGAGGGAGGCGCCGTCGCCGATCTCGACTTTTTGGATCGCGATCGTCGCCCCTTGCGGAAACCACACTTCCAGCCGCTTCTCGCCGGCCGGCAGCCCCTCGATCGCGAGGACCGCATGCTCGTCGCCGATCAGCGGCCCTTCCGGCGAGCGTTGCGCTCCGCCCGCCGCGATCGGCCTCGACCAGGGTTTTCCGTCGACGAAGACTTCGTAGACGCTGGGCCACTGGTTGGGCCGGATGATGAAGACCTGACGCTGGGTCGTCGTGAGCCGGAGCATGCGGCTGTCGGTGCACAGGCGCATGCGGATGCCCGCCGTCATCGAACCCATCCAGCGCAGGAAGGGATCGTAGAGCGGCAATTCGTCCGGAGGCAGCCGCACGGGCTGCACGGCATCGCTCAGGCGCCGCAGGCCGACATGACCGTGCAGCAGGTCATCGAGCTGGCCGAGATCGATAGCCTGCATCGGTGCTTCACCGCGCCTTGCGGTTGAGGAAGGCGTCGATCCCCGCTTCCGCGGCACGCGCGAGCATGTTTTCGGTCATGACCCGGCCGGCATGGGCGTAAGCCTCCGCCAAAGGCATCTCGAGTTGCTCGTAGAAGGCGCGTTTGCCGACGCGCACCGTGTAGGCGCTGCGCCTCGCGATGCCGGCGGCCAGTTCCTGCGCGGCAGCGAGCGCGGTTCCTGCGGGAACCACATCGTTGACGAGGCCGAGCGCGCGCGCCTCCTCGGCGCTGGCGAGTTCGGCTGCAAGCAGCATCTTCATCGCGGCCTTCCGCGACAGGTTGCGCGAGAGCGCAACCATCGGCGTCGAGCAGAACAGGCCGATCTGCACGCCGGGCGTCGCGAACCGCGCCTCCTCGCCCGCCACGGCAAGATCGCAGGAGGCGACGAGCTGGCAGCCGGCCGCCGTCGCCACGCCTTCGACCGCGGCGATCACCGGCTGCGGAAGCGCAAGAATCGCCATCATCACGGACGAGCAGAGATCGAACAAAGCGGCAAAGCGCGCGGCGCCGCGATCCGCCTCGGTGCGGAAGGCGGTCATCTCCTTGAGGTCGTGGCCCGCGCAGAAGGCCGGGCCTTGAGCGGCGAGCACCACGGCGCGGATGCTCTCGTCTGCCGCCAGCGCAGTGAAGGTGTCGCGCAGGGCTTCGAGCATCGCGACGGACAGCGCGTTGCGGGACTGCGGGCGGTTGAGTCCGATCGTCGAAACGCCGTCGCGATCGCTGCGCAGGACGAGGTCGTCAGTGGGCGTGATCATCGGCTCTCCTCGTGCATCCTGCGAGAGCGCCCGGCTACGATCCCCTCGTCGCCATCGCGTTCCAGTTCATCGGGCAGGTTAGGCGATCGCGATCTCGGTAGCGACAGCGACCCCAGCAGCTGATCCCACGCGGCTTCCAGCTTCAGCCGTGCCTGCGGCGCTTATGCGTCCTTGGCGCTACAGAGTGGCCAATTCGCTACGCTTCGGCGGCGCTGGGGACATTCGCGCCTTGGCTGGGCACTCCCGTGTCCATAAGCGGTTCAACGCGCAATTGCAGCCCGCGGATCGTTCGCGTGCACGGCCGATGCGCCGAGAGCGGAGACCAGGATGCGCAGGCTCACCATAGCATGCATCGTCAGCGCGGCTTTTGCCGGATTGCTGGGATGCGGACCGGCGCTGGCTGCAGGCGATGCCGTGGATGCCAATCCCAATCCGGCGAGCCAGGCTTCCGCTGCACCGCAGGAGCAACCGCTCCTGCCGCCATATTATCGTCGACTGGTCGCTAAGATGCTGCTGACCCAGTATATCAGCGATGCCGACGGGCCGCCGGAGATCACTCCGGTTTATCACGCGGGCATCTTCTATAAGACGCCCCGCATGGTCGTTCGCTTCCCACTGAGCAGAACAGGCGCCAATGGCGTGTTGTTCTCGTTCCAGGACCCGCCCCCGAAGCGCTATCGCTGCATCGACGTGGAAGCCGATCGCGGTTTCGTCACGGGCAAAGGATTTTTCTCGTTCCGGCATCCGCGCAACGACCCGGGAGATATCTGCGCCACGCACATGACCTTCGAACCTTTCACCGAACTCGCGCAGATGGCCGGCAGGGTCCAGGATTGTCGGGCGCGTGGCGAGAACACCTGTGTCGTCGCCGATGCCGTATCGGACGCGAAAGAGAAAACCGAGACGCCCCCTGCCCCGAAGAAGCAGGCCAAGCGCAGCGCTCATTGAGCCGGCACGCGGCCGCGGCATCTTACCTTGGCCGTAAGTTCTGGAGAGCCGGCCCTCCGCATGTGATAGGAAGCGTTCGACATCCGACATTCGGAGACCGCTTCCCTTGACCGAACAGAATCCCCGCCAAGCTGACCACGCCATCGACCCGGTCTTCGTCGAGCGCTGGTCGCCGCGCGCCTTCACCGGCGAGGCCTTGCCGGAAGCCGAGCTGCTGCGCATGTTCGAGGCGGCGCGCTGGTCGCCCTCCTCCTACAATTCGCAGCCCTGGCGCTTCCTCTACGCCCTGCGCGGCACGCCGGAATGGGACACCTTCTTCGATCTGCTGGTGCCCGGAAACCAGAAATGGGTGAAGGATACCGGCGCGATCCTGTTCATCGTCTCGAATGGCCGCATGAAGGTCGGTGACGAGCTCAAACCCTCCTACAGCCATTCCTTCGATGCCGGCGCGGCCTGGCAGAGCCTCGCCCTGCAGGCCGTGAAGCAGGGCTGGCATGCACACGGAATGGTCGGATTCGACCATGTCCGTGCTCCCGTCGCGCTGAACCTGCCCGAACATCATCGCATCGAGGCGGCGATCGCGATCGGGCGAGCAACGCCGCGCGCCGAACTGACCGACGAGCAGCGCGCGAAGGAAACGCCGAACGGGCGGCGACCCATCACCGATTTCATCCACCGGGGCGGCTTCCCGGCACAGGGCGCGTGAGGCACCCCCGTGCTGACGCCCGCGGACAATTACGAAAAACTCGTTGCCGGCTTCGCCTGGGACATCCCTGAGCGCTACAACATCGCCGTCGATGTCTGCGATCGCTGGGCGATCCCAGAGCCGGGGCGGACCGCGCTCATCGAGATCGCGGGAGACGGCAAGGCCAAACCCGTGACCTATGGCCGTCTGCGCGAGGATTCGAACCGCCTCGCCGCAGCCCTCGTCGCGCGCGGGGTGGCGCCAGAAGATCGCGTCGCGGTCCTTCTCCCGCAATCGGCAATGGTCGTCGTTGCGCATCTTGCCGCCTACCGGGTCGGCGCGATCGCGCTGCCGCTGGCCGGGCTCTTCGGCGCGGAGGCGCTACGGTATCGCCTCGCGGATTCGGGCGCCAAGGCGATCGTGACCGACAGGGCGGGCCTCGCGAAGGTGCAGCCGCTCCTCGACGAATTGCCGGATCTGACGATCCTGCTCTCGGTCGATGGTCCGGCGAACTGGGCGGATGGCATGGCTGACGCGCTCGCCGCCGCCTCGCCGGATTTCGTGACGCGCGACACGGGGCCCGACGATCCGGCGCTGATGATCTATACCTCGGGCACGACCGGCCTCGCCAAGGGCGCGCTGCACGGCCACCGCGTCCTTCTCGGCCATTTGCCTGGCTGGCACATGATGCACGCCTTCCCGGCCGTGGGTCGTGGCCTGATGTGGACGCCCTCGGACTGGGCCTGGGCCGGGGGCCTTCTCAACGTGCTGATGCCTTCGCTGCGCCGGGGCATGCCGGTAGTCGCACGCCCGCATTTCCGCTTCGAGCCGGAGGCGGCTTTCCGCATGATCGCCGATCTGAAGGTCAGCCACGCTTTCCTGCCGCCGACGGCCTTGCGCATGCTGCGCGGCTTCGAAAATCCGCGCGGGCAATTCGACCTGTCGAGCTTGCAGAACATTGCCTCCGCCGGCGAGGCGCTCGGGCCGGAAACCTTCGCCTGGGCGAAGGACGTTCTGGGCCTGACCATCGGCGAGGCCTACGGCCAGACCGAGTGCAACCTCGTCCTCGCCTCCTGCACGCGCGCCGGGATCGCCCGGCCAGGCTCGACCGGCAAGCCGGTGCCCGGCCACCGCGTCGCGATTCTGCGCGAGGACGGCAGCGAGGCGGCGGATGACGAGCCCGGCGAGATCTGCGTGAAGGCGCCCGATCCCGTAATGTTCCTCGGCTACTGGAAGCAGCCCGAGGCGGCCGCCAGGAAGTTCCGGGACGGCTGGTGGCTGACGGGGGACCGGGCGCGGCGCGATGCCGATGGCTATATCCATTTCGTCGGTCGCGAGGACGATCTCATCACCTCGGCGGCCTACCGGATCGGCCCGACCGAGATCGAGGACGTGCTGCTGCGCCATCCCGCCGTCGCGCTGGCCGCGGCCGTGGGCAAGCCTGATCCGGTGCGCACCGAGATCGTCAAGGCCTATGTCGTCCTTCGCGAGGGTCATGCTGCCTCGGACGCCCTCGCGGCCGACATTCTCGCCTTTGCGCGCAAGCACCTCTCTGCCCATGAGGCGCCGCGCTCGCTCGCCTTTCGTGAAACCCTGCCGATGACGACGACCGGCAAGATCATCCGGCGACAGTTGCGGGATGATGCAACGTAGTTGATCGACATCTCCGACAGCGAGAAGCCCTCTGTCGGACTGGTTCGAGTAGCGAACGAGTCACACAGGGACATTCTCGCCGTCAGGCTGCGCTCCGGGGCTGTCGCAGGCGACGCGCCGCACTTACCGTCGCGCTTCCGGTCCCGAATCGACAGGCGGACCAGTATCCAGAGATCGTCACAATGATCCGCACCGCGCTCGTCCCCGCCTTCCTCGTCCTTTCGATCAGCGCTGCCGCCGCCTTTTCTCAGCCTCCTGTACAGAGTGCACAGGATGCGGCCTGCCGCGCCGAGGCGCAGTCACGCGTGTTCAGCACGCCCGATCCGCAGGGTGTCGGCCTCTTCGCGATCGGCAAGCAGATCTGGCAATCCTGCATGCAGCGCTCCGGAGTCGCGGCACAGGGCAAGTCCGCCCGGCGTCCGCAGCGGCGCTACAGCGACGCGCAGGCCCCGGCGGAGCGCTGAATCGACCAGCGGTTTGACCTTGCTGGTCAGGCCGCTTTGGGAGCAACCCATGCAACGGAATCGGTCGTCTTTTTTGGGCTGCCGCCATGTTGATGGGCGCGCACGCTGGTGCGTCGATCATCTGATCGAGGTCATAAGCCTCTGACACAGCAGCCAGAAGCTGGTCCCATATGCCGCGCTCGCGCCAGCGGACGAAGGGGTTTCGCAGGCATGGTCGACCATAGCGCGTCGGAATGTTGGCCCGGGGCGCGCCCGCGCGAAGTCGCCAGAAAATCCCGCTGAGAACCTGCCGGTCGTCCGCGCGTTCGACGCCGCGCACGTCCGTCGGCAGAACCGGCTCGATCGCAGCCCACTTCTTCTGCATCAGATCAAACCGCTCCATCGCAATCCTCCTTTCAAAGGAGAAACGCGGCCAACCAGTGCGATCCGTTATGGGCGTATGACCTAATGGATGAATTCCGACAATCCCCGGCACCACTTGTCGGAATCGGTGCAGCAGGCGCTATTTGGCCTCAGTGAATACTGATTCGGCGTCCATATGCGCGTCGAAGCGAGGACCAAATAAAGGGAGCCCTCAATTGTTCCGCGGCTTGTTCGACAACACCGTCTCATCCGCCACGGTGACGGGACGGATCCGCGAACGCGGCCTCAAATGGTATTTCGCAACCAACGAGCAGGCCCTGAGCAGCGCTTACGGAATGTATATGCGCCTCGCCGTTCTGACTGCGCGACGCAATACCACTCTGCGACCGCACCTCGTCACCACGGGCTTCCGCAACGACTTGACCGAATGGATGGAGGCTCACGGCGTGACCGTGATCCCCGGGCGTCAGCCGTTGGCGGAGACGATCCGCGCCGGAGAAGCGGCGGGGCGTTATCACACCCGCTATCTCGGCCACTGGCTGCGCTGCGAGATCCCGACCTTGGAGACCGAAGATCCCTTCGTGCTCTACACGGACACCGACACGCTGTTTCTGCGCGAGGTGAACCTACCCGAACAACTGCCACGCTACCTGGCATGCGCACCCGAGTTCAAGATGGAGGGAGCGAATTACTTCAATAGCGGCGTGATGCTGATGAACGTCGCCAACATGCGCCGCACTCTGCCGGAATTCCTCCGCTCGGCCAGGCACCAGCTCGACACGCTGCGCAACCACATGATCCACGACCAATACGCCTTCAACAATTTCTATCGTGGTCGCTGGACTCCGCTCGATCCGCTCTACAACTGGAAACCCTATTGGGGAGCTCCCGACCAAGCGCACATCCTGCACTTCCACGGCGCCAAGATGGATAATGTGCGAGCCCTCTACTGCCAGCGGATCCCGTGGAATCGGTCTTATTGGCGTAACATCGGCTCCCTCGTCGCCAGCTTTCCCGAAGGTTATCGGGCGGCCTTCGCGGCAGTGCTTGCGGCGATCGGCGATGCCGAACTGCCCGAGCGCCATTGGATCTCGCAGATTTCGGACGCGCTCGCGTCTGGACCACCTCCGGTTCCAGCTAAGTTCGTCGACCTGAGCATCCTCGACAACAGCTACAAGGATCTCAGTTTCGAAGGGCGCTGGCCGCTCGATGAGATCGTCCGAGACCGGCTCAAAGCGGTTGGCCGTCGGCTCCGTCTTGATGGTGCCAGATAGCGCGATTACCGCCGAGCATCCGCGAGGTGGGAGAGTCGGCAAAGCGCGCCAAACGCATAAAGACATCTTTATGTCTTGATTGTCTTCTAGCAGGCGGGCTGGTAAGAACTCGCCGCGATACGGCACTGCGAAGAAGGAACTCCCATGGCAGCCGCTACGGATTACATCGTCAAGGATATCGGGCTCGCCGATTTCGGCCGCAAAGAGCTCTCGCTCGCCGAGACTGAGATGCCCGGCCTGATGGCGATCCGCGAGGAGTACGGCCCGAGCCAGCCGCTCAAGGGCGCCAAGATCGCCGGCTCGCTGCACATGACAATCCAGACCGGCGTGCTGATCGAGACCCTAAAGGCGCTCGGCGCCGACATCCGCTGGGTCTCCTGCAACATCTATTCGACCCAGGACCACGCCGCTGCCGCCATTGCCGCTGCCGGCATCCCGGTTTTCGCGATCAAGGGCGAGACGCTCGAGGAATACTGGGACTACACCGCCAAGCTGTTCGACTGGCATGATGGCGGCATGCCGAACATGATTCTCGACGATGGCGGCGATGCCACCATGTTCGTGCATCTCGGCCTGCGCGCCGAGCAGGGCGACACCGCCTTCCTCGACAAGCCAGGCTCCGAGGAAGAAGAGGTCTTCTTCGCGCTTCTCAAGAAGAAGCTCGCCGAGAAGCCGAAGGGCTGGTTCGCGGGTCTTGCCGATTCGATCAAGGGCGTCTCCGAGGAGACCACGACGGGCGTGCACCGCCTCTATATCCTCGCCAAGGAAGGCAAGCTTCTCTTCCCGGCGATCAACGTCAACGATTCCGTTACCAAGTCGAAGTTCGACAACCTCTACGGCTGTAAGGAATCGCTGGTCGACGGCATCCGCCGCGGCACCGACGTGATGATGGCCGGCAAGGTCGCGATGGTCGCCGGCTTCGGCGATGTCGGCAAGGGTTCGGCCGCTTCGCTCCGCAATGCAGGCTGCCGCGTGCTGGTCTCGGAGATCGATCCGATCTGCGCCCTGCAGGCCGCGATGGAAGGCTACGAAGTCACCACGATGGAAGACGCGGCTCCCCGCGCCGACATCTTCGTGACCGCGACCGGCAACAAGGACGTCATCACCCTCGACCACATGCGGGCGATGAAGGATCGCGCGGTCGTCTGCAACATCGGCCACTTCGACAACGAGATTCAGGTCGCCGGCCTGAAGAACCTCAAGTGGCAGAACATCAAGCCGCAGGTCGACGAGATCGAGTTCGCCGACGGCCACCGCATCATCCTCCTGTCGGAAGGCCGCCTGGTAAACCTCGGCAACGCGATGGGTCACCCCTCCTTCGTGATGTCGGCCTCCTTCACCAACCAGACGCTCGCCCAGATCGAGCTCTGGACCAACCCGGGCAAGTACCCGAAGCAGGTCTTCACGCTGCCGAAGGCGCTCGACGAAAAGGTCGCCGCCCTGCACCTCGAGAAGATCGGCGTGAAGCTCTCGAAGCTGCGCCCCGATCAGGCCTCGTATATCGGCGTCGGCGAGAACGGCCCGTTCAAGCCGGATCACTACCGCTACTGAGCGGAACAGCTTGGCGACACCGGTCCCGCTTCGTGCAAGCGGAGACGGTGTCGAACCGAGACGTCAAATAAAAAGCCCGGCTCAGCGCCGGGCTTTTCCTGTTTTGTTCTCCTATTCGTCGGCCCCCACGACACCATCCGGAAGTCAAGTCAAATTTTAGGAACTGTGGCTTTTCTACGTCCCCGGAGAACGACGTGCAGGCGTCGTGGAATTGTTCACAGAAAGCCTCTTTCAGGAGGATTCCAGCCCGCGATACAGTACAGCGAATCGCTCGTTGAAGTTGCCCACCGGCCGGCTACCGCTGATCTGTGGGCATGGCAAAATTTGCCGATGGAGACTGCTTGAGCGGTTGTCTCGTCGACGGCTCGCACTGAACGGTGGGGATCATGGGGGTCGATCGGACGGCGCGCACGCCATTGCGCGCCGGGGCTCTCGTCATCGCTGTCTGCTGGGCTCACTGCCCGGCCAACGCGCAGGATGCTGCCCATCCGATCGTGCGCTCAGCCCTGAACACGATGCTGACCCATCACGCAGCAGGCCTCGTCGTGCTGGTCGGCCTGATCGTGTTCTCGACGATTCTCTCGCTGCTCTACCTGCATGAGCGCGGCCGCTGGATGAGGCGCGAGCGCAGCCTCGTGGCCGAGTTATCCAGCCTCCAGGGCGCGCACGATCGCGCCGACCTCCTCCTGAATGCCGAGCGCCAGGCTGTGATCAGCTGGGCCGGCCGCGACGAGCCTGTGATCGAGGGCGATACCAGCTTCGCCCAGGATGGGGCGATCGCCGGCATCGGCATCCGCCGTATCCTTGCCTTCGGCTCCTGGCTCGCACCGCAGGACGCCGCTCGCATCGAAGCCGATGTCGACGCCCTGCGCCAGCGCGGCACACCTTTCCGTCTGACACTGCACAGTCTTTCCGGGCACTTCATCGAAGCGCAGGGGCAAGCCGTGGGCGGCCGCGCCATTCTGCGCCTTCGTGAGACGACGGGAGAACACCGCGAACTGATCGAAATGCGCGGCCGGCTCGAGGCGGCTCGTTCGGCCAGATCCGGGTTCGAATCCCTGCTCGACGCCATCCCGCACCCGATATGGCACCGTGCCGGAGATGGCGGGCTCGGATTCGTCAACAGGGCCTATCTCGACGCGGTCGAGAGCGGCAGTCGAGAGGCGGCCTTGGCGGCGGGAACAGAGTTGCTCGACCGCAGCGCGCGGGAGGCCGTCGCCTCGCAGCTCGGCTCTTCTGATGCCGCCATTCCCCTGCGCGTGAACGCCGTGGTGACCGGCACACGGCGCAGTCTCGAAATCTGCGAACGGCCCGTCGCGGATGGCCGGGTCGGCATCGCCGTCGACGTCTCCGAGATCGAGAGCGAGCGAAGCGCGTTGCAGCGCCAGATGAAGGCCAATGCCCGCACGCTCGACCAGCTGCCGACGGCGATCGCGATGTTCGATGCGCAGCAGCGCCTGATCTATTTCAATGCGGCCTACCAGACGCTCTGGGACCTCGATGCCGCCTATCTCGAGAGCGGTCCGAGCGACGGCGAGATCCTCGATCGCCTGCGTGCCGAGCGCAAGCTGCCCGAACAGCAGGTATTCCGGACCTGGAAGTCGGAGATCCTCTCCGCTTATCGCGCAGTCAAGGCGACCGAATGGTCCTGGTATCTGCCCGATGGCCGCAGCCTGAGCGTCGTCGCCGACCCCAACCCGCAAGGCGGCCTGACCTACCTCTACCAGGATCTCTCGGAGAAGTTGCAGCTCCATTCACGCTTCTCAGCGCTGATGAAGGAGCGCGCGGAAACCTTGAATGCCCTCAAGGAGCCGGTCGCGGTGTTCGGCGCCGATTACCGCATCACGCTGGCGAACCGCGCCTTCGAACAGACCTGGGGCTTGCACGAGGAAACCCTGAAGCGGCATCCGCGCATCGACGAGATCATCGCGGCCTGTCGCCTGCTCTCACCCGATCCGAAGCCCTGGGACGACATCCGCAACATCGTCACCGGCCTCAGTGAAACCCGCGCCAGCCTGTCCTGTCGCCTGGAGATGATCAACGACACCGTGCTCGACTGCACGGCCCAGGCCCTGCCTGCGGGCGCGACCCTCCTCACCTTCATCGACGTCACCGCCTCGGTGAAGGCCGAACGTCTTCTCATCGAGAAGAACGATGCGCTCGAGCGCGCCGCGCAATTGCGCGACACCTTCGTCAACCACGTATCTTACGAGTTGCGCTCGCCACTCACCAACATCATCGGCTTCGCCGAGCTGCTCAGCGCCCAGACGGCCGGCGCGCTCAACGAGAGGCAGCGCGAATATTCGGACCATATCAAGCGGTCCTCCTCGGCGCTGCTCGCCATCATCAACGACATCCTCGACCTCGCCTCGATCGATGCCCGCGCGCTGGAGTTGCAGCGCGAGACCGTCGACGTGCGCGAGACCATCGAGGCAGCCGTGGTCGGCATCGAGGACCGACTGGTCGAATCGAAGGTTGGCCTCGACCTCGACGTTCCGGCCGATACCGGCAGCTTCTCCGCGGATGCCAAGCGTATCCGCCAGGTCCTGTTCAACCTGCTCTCCAACGCGGTCGCCTTCTCGCGGCCCGGACAGCGCGTCCAGGTCGAGGCACGCCGCAAGGACGACGTGCTCGTGCTCAAGGTGATCGACCAGGGCCGCGGCATCCCGCCCGAGGTGATCCTGCGCGTCTTCGACCGTTTCGAAAGCCATACGCTCGGCACCAAGCATCGGGGGGTCGGCCTCGGCCTGTCGATCGTACGCTCTTTCGTCGAACTGCATGGCGGGCAGGTCGTGATCGAATCCGATGTCGGCACCGGAACCCGCGTGATCTGCACTTTCCCGCTCGAAGCGCCGAACGGCTCGCTGGAAGCGGCGGAGTGAGGGCGAGCAGGCGTCGAGGCGCCGCGTGTCTGCGCTGCAGGCAGGTTCAGGAAGAACGCGAGGCAGGTTTCCGATCGGGATTTGCGACAGGGCGTGAATCCGTGCAGGCGAAATGTTGGTTTGCACCCGCAAGTCTGGTTAGAATTGCCCGCACATCTTTAGGACCTCGTGTATGGCGGCCCGTGCGGGGATGACCTCGCGCATCGGCTCGAATAGCGGAGACCGGTTCTCCTAGATCGCCGATGCGACACGAGAACCTGAAGCATGCGACCGAGGACGAATTTCGGCCCGGTTCTGTCACGAACAAGAGCGGCCGACGGTTGCGTTTCGGGTTGGAGAAGACGGCGTGAGCAACGATCCGGACAAGCCCGGCGGCGAGGCAGGCAACGGGCCCGAGAAGGCGCTCGCCGAGACCGCAGGGAAGGCATCCGCGCCCGAGACGCCTGCTCCGAAAACGGCTGCCCCGAAGACGCTTGCCCCAAAGAGCGGCACGGCGCGGCCTTGGGAGATCGTCCTGCCGGAAGAGGGAGCGACCGAAGACCTCGGCGCCTTCCTCGCGGATCTGCTCATTCCCGGCGATCTCGTCGCCCTGTCCGGTGGTTTGGGGAGCGGCAAGACCGTGCTCGCCCGGGCACTGATCCGCACGCTGACCCGCGATCCCGATCTCGAAGTGCCGAGCCCGACCTTCACCCTGGTCCAGCCCTACGAAACGGGCGTCGACGGCGCGGAGGCTAGCCGGACAATCATCCATGCCGACTTCTTCCGGCTGCGCGGCCCAGACGAATTGGTCGAGCTCGGATTCGATGAATTGACCGAGAATGCCATCACGCTGGTCGAATGGCCCGAGCGTCTCGGGCCGCGTACGAACCCGACCTTGTCGGTCGAGCTGTCGCTGCGGCCGGAATTCGGCGATGGCTCGCGCTTCGTGCGCATCGACGGATCGAACGGCATGCGTGAGCGCCTCGACCGGGCGCGCGCAATCCGCACGCTCCTCGCCAAGAGCGGCTGGGACGATGCGGACCGCGTGCGCATGCAGGGAGATGCCTCGACCCGCGCCTACGAGCGCCTCGTAAAGCCCGATGGCGAAAAGGCCGTGCTGATGATCGCGCCGGCGCGCAGCGACGGACCGGCGGTTCGCGACGGCAAGCCCTACAGCGCGATCGTCAAGCTCGCCGAGAGCGTCCATGCCTTCGTCGCGGTCGACCGTACCTTGCGGGCGCTCGGCCTGTCCGCACCGAAGATCCATGCCGAGAATCTCGATCGAGGGCTCCTGGTCATCGAGGATCTCGGGTCCGAACCGGTGGTCGAGAACGGCGCGCCGCGCCCGGAGCGCTATGCCGAAGCGATCCGCGTGCTCGCCAAGCTCCACGCCACGGAGCTGCCGGGCGTGGTGCCGGTCAGCGAGGGCATCGACCATGTCCTGCCGCCCTACGATCTCGAAGCCCTGCTGTTCGAGGCTGAGCTGCTGCCGGAATGGTACGCGGCCGCGCATTCCGGGGCTGAGCTCGACGAGGCGGCACGCACGGAGTTCGTCTCGCTCTGGACCGACGCGCTGAAAGACCTCCTGAACGAGCGCACCACCTGGACCTTGCGCGACTACCATTCTCCGAACCTGATCTGGCTGCCCGACCGAGAAGGGCTCGAGCGGGTTGGGATCATCGATTTCCAGGATGCCGTGCTCGGCCATCCGGCCTACGACGTCGCCTCCCTGCTCCAGGATGCGCGGGTCGATGCCAGCGCCGATTTCGAATTGCGGCTGCTCGGCCTCTATATTCGCGAGCGGCGGGCGCGCGAGCCGGGCTTCGACATGCAGGCCTTCGCCCGTGCCTATGCCGTGCTCGCGGCACAGCGTGCGACCAAGATCCTCGGCATCTTCGCGCGACTGGACAAGCGTGACGGCAAGCCCGGCTATCTCGCCCATCTGCCGCGCATCGAGGGCTATCTCAGACGCAACCTCGACCATCCTTCCCTCGCTGCACTGCGTGACTGGCACGCCAAGCATTTGCCCAAGCTCGTGCCGGCCGGCAGCGGGTCCTGAGGCAACGGCCATGCAGCCGCGATTGACCCTGCTCACCCTGGGTACAACCGATCTAGCGCGCGCTGTCCGCTTCTACGAAGGCCTCGGCTGGACCCGCTCCTCGTGCGGCGGAGAAGGCGTCGCCTTCTTCCAGGTCGGCGGCCTCGCTCTGGCGCTATGGCCACGCGAGAACCTCGCGGAGGATGCCGGCGTGCCTGCGCAGGGCGAGGGTTTTCGCGGTTTTGCCCTCGCCTACAACACCGCGAGCCGCGAGGAGACCGATGCGGTGCTCTCCAAGGCCGTCGAGGCCGGTGGCACGCTGGTGAAATCGGCACGCGACGTATTCTGGGGCGGTTATAGCGGCTATTTCGCCGATCCAGACGGTACGCTCTGGGAAGTCGCCTGGAATCCGGGCTTCACGTTGCTGCCTGATGGCACACTGAAGCTGCCCGATTAAGTTACGCCGAGGATCCGCATGAGCGAGCGACCCGAACAGCGCGCGATCACACGCGCCTTCATCCTCGCCGCGGGGCTCGGCACGCGGATGCGGCCGATCACGGCGACGCTTCCCAAGCCGCTCGTCGAAGTCGCCGGCAAAAGGCTGATCGACCACGCGCTCGACCGCGCAGCCGAGGCCGGTCTCACCCAGGCGGTCGTCAACATCCACTGGATCGCCGACAAGATCGAGGACCATCTCGCCAGGCGGCCCGGACCGCTTTCGGTCGCCATCTCCGACGAGCGCGATGCGCTGCTCGAAACCGGCGGCGGCGTGAAGAAGGCGCTCGGCGCCCTCGGCGCTCAGCCCTTCGTCGTGTTCAACTCCGATTCCTTCTGGATCGAAGGGCACGAGCCGAACCTCGCACGCCTGATCGCTGCCTGGGACGAGGCAGCCATGGACATCCTGCTGCTCGTCGCCCCGACGCAGACCAGTCTCGGTTATGAAGGTGCAGGTGATTTCTTCTTGGAGACCAATGGCAGTCTGCGCCGGCGCGGCGCGCAGAAGGCCGCGCCCTTCATCTATGCCGGCGTCGCGATCCTGAAGCCGGAGCTGTTCGCGGAGACACCCGAGGGAGCCTTCTCGCTCAACCTGCTCTTCGATCGGGCCATCGCCCGGAACCGCCTGTTCGGCCTGGTCCTCGACGGCCAGTGGCTGCATGTCGGCACGCCGGAGGCGATCGCCGCGGCCGAGGCGCGGGTGAAGGAGTGGATGAAAGGGTTGTGAGCGGCCGTAGGCGTTAGCAATTCGAGGCGTTGAACGATGCTATGAGGAGCGCGGCATGTCCGCGCCCCGCGTCTTCACCATTCCCCCCGGCGTCCCCTTCCTCCCGACGCTCGCCGATGCGTTGATCTCGGGCCGGCTCGTCGGCAATCTCGGTGCAGATCCCTTCGCCCTCGCTGCCGTGACGCTCTATCTGCCGACACAGCGCTCGGCGCGTGCCTTCGCCGCAATACTGGCGGAACGGCTGGGCGGCGCTTCCCTGCTGCCACGTATGGTCCCGCTCGGCGAGGCCGACGAGGCGGAGCTTGATCTCGCCACCGATACGCAGCTCGAACAGATCGGCCCGAGCCTCCATCCGCCATTGCCGCCGCTCGAGCGGCGCCTCGTCCTGTCGCGCCTCGTCCAGAAATGGGCGGAAGCTATCGATCGCAAGCTCTTGCCGCTCGATGACGACGTGCCCTTCCTGGTGCCCTCCTCGCCGGCCGATGCGGTCGGGCTCGCGGCCGATCTCGAACGGATGATGGATGCGCTCACCGTCGAGGGCCTGCCTTGGTCGGAGATCGGCGCGGCGGTCGAGGCTGAGCATTCGCGCTATTTCGGCCTGACCCTCGATTTCCTGAAGATCGCCGCCGAAAACTGGCCCGGCATCCTGGCTACCCGTCGTTTGAGCGATCCCGTCGCGCGCTCGCGCAGCCTGGTCCTTGCCGAGGCAGAACGGCTCGCACGCGACAGGCCGAGCGATCCCGTGATCGTCGCCGGCTCGACCGGCTCCGTACCGGCGACCGCGAAGCTGATCGCCACCATCGCCGGCCTGCCGCGCGGGGCCGTCGTCCTGCCGGGGCTCGACCAGGACCTCGATACCGCCGGCTGGGCAGCGATCGAGACTGGAGAGGGCGTCGCGCGTGAAGTCGTGCACGGTCATCCGCAGGCGATTCTCCACCACCTCATCGGATCGGACGGGCTTTGCCTCGATCGGATGCAGGTCACCCCGCTCGGCCTACCCGACGAAGACGCGGCTGCTCGTCGAAAAATGCTGTCCCAGGCGCTGAGGCCGGCCGAAACCACCGATGCCTGGGCGCGGATCGACGCGGCCGAGCGCGAGCAACTGGCGCGCGATGGCCTTTCGGGCCTTGCGATCGTCGAGGCGATGGACGAGCGCGAGGAGGCGCTGGTGATCGCGCTCGCTCTGCGCGAGGCTTTGGAGCGGCCGGGAGCCACTGCGGCTTTGATCACGCCCGACCGCACGCTGGCATTGCGTGTTTCTGCGGAACTCGCGCGCTGGGGCGTCACGGCAGAGGATTCCGCCGGGATCGAACTCGCCAGGGCGCCGGCCGGACGCTTTGCGCGCCTCGTGGCCGAACTTGCGACCGAGATCGTCCCGGCCCGCATCATCGCGCTGCTGGCTCACCCGCTGGTGCGGCTCGGCATGAAGCGCGGCGATATCATGCGCGGGGCCGCCGCCCTCGAAATCGGCGCGTTGCGCGGCCCGGCACCGAAGCCCGGCTTTTCGGGGATGCGCGAGGCGGTTCAACTGGCGCGCGCCGGCGGGGAACGCGTGCCACGCGCGCGGCGCCGGCTGCAGGCCATCGACTGGGATCTCGCCGAAACCCTCGTCGACCGGCTGGAGAGCGCGTTTACAGGAATCGCCGAGTTCGCAGGCGAGGCCACCTGCAATCTTGTCACGGTTGCCGGCCTGCACCGGGAGAGCTGCGACAGGCTGCTCACCGGGCCGGAGGATGGTTCCGAGGAAGCCGACGAGCCCTCGCTCGAAGCGCTCGACGCCCTGTTCGATGATCTCGAATTCGCGTCCGAAGAAGCTTTGCCGGGGCGCTTCGCCGACTATCCTGCCTTCTTCACATCGCTTGCGCGCGAGCGGACCCTCTCCTCTGCGACCGGCACGGCGCATCCGCGCCTGCGCATCCTCGGCCTGCTGGAATCGCGCCTCATCGATGCCGACAGGGTCGTGCTCGGTGGGCTGGATGAGGGCGTCTGGCCCATGCGTGTCACGACCGACGCTTTCCTCAACCGGCCGATGCGCAGCCGGGTCGGCCTGAACCCTCCCGAGCGCCGCATCGGTCAGAGTGCCCATGATTTCGTCCAGGCGCTCGGCAACCGCGACGCGATCGTCACGCGCGCGGCCAAGCGCGAAGGCTCGCCGACCGTCCCTTCGCGCTTCTTGCAGCGCCTGCGCGCTTTTGCCGGCGACACGCTCTGGCAGGGCGCAGTCTCACGCGGCCAGCGCCTGCGCTCCTATGCGGCCGCGCTCGACAGCGGACGCGGGTTGCGCGTGCCACGCCTCACCCGGCCGGCACCCAAGCCCGATCCGGCCCTGTTTCCACGCCGCCTCAGCGTCACCGAGATCGAGACCCTGGTGCGCGATCCCTATTCGATCTTCGCACGCCACGTGCTCGGCCTCGAACCGCTCGATCCGGTGGCCTACAAGCCCGGTGCTGCTGAGCGCGGTAGCCTGATCCATCACATTCTCGGACGCTTTGCGCAGGCGCATCCCGAGGCGATGCCGGACAAGGCGCAGGAACAGCTCTATGCGATCGCCCTCGATGCCTTCGGCCCGCTGCAGGATGCCTATCCCGAGCTCTATGCCGAGTGGTTTCCACGCTACGAGCGCATGGCCGAGCAGTTCCTGAGCTGGGAGAGCGAGCGTAGGCTCGATAGGCTGCGCCTGTATCCGGAAATCGGGGGCCACTGGACGATTCCGCTCGGGCGGGAGACCTTCACGCTCACTGGACGCGCCGACCGGATCGAGGCGCGGGGCGATGGCAGCTTCTGCATCGTCGATTTCAAGACGGGCACGCCGCCGAGCAACAAGGTCGTGTTCGCCGGCTTCTCTCCGCAACTGACCCTGGAAGCCGCCATGCTTACGGCCGGTGCCTTCAAGGGGCTCAAGGCGAAGGCGGTGCCGGACCTGCTCTACATTCACGCCTCAGGCGGCCGCGAGCCGTTCCGCCCGGTTCCGGTCAAGCCGCCGCCGGGTGAGTCACGCACGCTCGAAGCCATCGTCGAGGAGCATGTCGCGCGGCTTCGTGGGTTGATCGCTCGCTATTTTGCCGGCGAAGCTTCCTATCTCTCGCGTCCTTATCCACAATATGCGCGGGCCTACAGCGCCTATGATCATCTTGCGCGCGTCCTCGAATGGTCGCTCGCGGGCGAGGATTGAAGATGGAGCGGGCTGTCTTATGCGGCTTCGCGCGACACGGCCGGTTTCACGCCGGCGACGTCCGGCCGGGCGCCCATCAGCAGGCGGGAAAATTCGGCGGGGGAATGGACTCGACCGTGATGATCGGTCACCGCGACGTCGCTCAAACCCGAACCGGCGAGAATGAGAGCCCGTTCAAGGGCCGACAGCATCGAGACATGCTGAGACGAAATCTCGCGATTGGCGGTACGCGCACTGACGATGAAACTCACGGATGGGATCCTGACCAGATGTCGGTGAGCGAGCTATGACGAAGATGGGTTTACGCCACGCAAATGAGGACGACGTAAGGCCAGCTTCCCTTGCAGGTTTTGGCCAGCGGCTTCGTCGGCAGCAGGGCCGCGGTCTTGGCGGGTTCGGCACCGAGCTTGCCATACGCAGCCTGAGCGGCCGGAGCCTGCAGCGCGCCGGCCAGGACCAGGGTCGCGGTCAGGATCTTGAAACGATCGAACATCGGATGCCCCCTGGCTGGAGCCGATTGCTGGCTCACTCGATGAACGAAGGTTTAGGTTTCGCTTGCCTGCTTCGCTGTGCGGCGCTGCACATGAGGGGTGCCGGCATGCGATGCGTTCGCACTTCCTCGCGTTTCGAATTCGGACGATGAGCGCGAATTCCGACGCGAGCTTCATCGTCGATCCGCGAACGCAGGACTCGCAGCGCCGCGCCGCCGATCCGCGCGTCTCGGCCTGGGTCTCGGCCAATGCCGGGGCCGGCAAGACCAAGGTGCTGACCGACCGGGTCCTGCGTCTGCTGCTCGATGGATCGCCGCCCGCCCGCATCCTCTGCCTGACCTTCACCAAGGCGGCCGCCGCCAACATGTCGATCCGAGTCTTCCAGCGTCTCGGCCGCTGGGTGACGCTTGGCGACGAGGCGCTGACGAGCGAGCTCGCCGCTCTCACCGGGGCGCCGCTCTCGCATGATACGCTGAGCCTCGCGCGCCGCTTGTTCGCGCGCGCCGTCGAGACGCCGGGCGGCCTCAAGATCGAGACCTTGCACGCACTCTGCGAGCGGCTGCTGCACATGTTTCCCTTCGAGGCGAACGTGCCGGCGCGTTTCGTCGTGCTCGACGAGAACCAGGCCGGCGAGGCCTTTTCGATCGAGACCGACAACGTGCTCGCCGATGCCATGTCAGGGCGGCGAGACGATCTGCGCGCGGCCCTCGACGTAGTCGGCCCGGAGGCGAGCGGGGATACCCTGCGCGAGGCCTTGCGCGCCGCCATGGCAAGACGGCGCTTCTTCTCCGAACCAGGCCGCGCGCTCACTTCCGGCGTTATGGGATTGACGCAAGCGCTCGGCCTCGCGCCCGGCGACGAGCCCACCGCGATCGAGCGGGCGATCCTGGAGGATGGCCCCGCCGATTGGCGCGTGCTCGCGGGCGCCCTGCGCACCGGCAAACCGACCGACGAGAAACTCGCGGATGGGCTGGTGCTCGCATGGGAAGCCCGCGGCAGGCCGGAGGCTCTGGACCTCTACCGTTCCGTCTTCTTCACCGAAAAGGGCGACCCCAGAGCCGAGAAGAGCCTGGGCACCAAATCCGTCCCCGCCGACGCCAAGCAGGCACTCCTCGCCGAGCAGGCGCGGCTGATCGCTCTGTTCGACAAGCTTCGAGCAGCGGAGGCGCTCGCCCGCACGCGCGGGCTCTTCGCGCTCGCGGCCGAGATCCACCGGCGCGTCGAGGCGCAAAAGGCGCGGCTCGGCGCGCTCGATTTCGACGACCTGATCCACAAGACGCTCGATCTCCTGAACCGCGTCGGCGCCTCCTGGGTGCTCTACAAGCTCGATCGCGGCGTCGATCACGTCCTCGTCGACGAGGCCCAGGACACCAACCCCCAGCAATGGGCGATCCTACGCGCGATCACCTCCGAGTTCGCTGCGGGCGAAGGCGCACGCGATGCCGTGCGGACCCGCTTCGCCGTCGGCGATCCCAAGCAATCGATCTACAGCTTTCAGGGGGCCGAGCCGCGCGAATTCGAGGAGACCCGGCGCGACTGGCGCGGCGCCGCCAGCACGGCCGGCCTCGGCTTCTCGGATGTCGGCCTGACCCTGTCGTTCCGCTCGAGCGTCGGAATCTTGCGCGCCGTCGATGCGGTGTTCTCGGTGCCCGAGCATTACCAGGGCCTGTCCTTCGACGATCGGGCGGTCGGAACGGTCCACGGCTCGGCCCGTGGTGAGGCTCCCGGCGCGGTCGAACTCTGGGAGATCGTACCGCCTCCCGTGGCGGAGGAGCCCGATGCCTGGGCGGCACCCGTAGACGCACCCGAGCCGAATGCGCCGGCCATCGTCGTGGCACGCCGCATCGCGCGGGCCGTGCAAGCCTGGACGACGATAGGCGATGCCTGCGGCCGGGTCTGGCGGCCGGGCGACGTCCTGATCCTGGTGCGCAAGCGATCGGCCGCCTTCGCGGAAGTCATCCGGGCGATGAAGGCGCTCGGCCTGCCCGTGGCCGGCCAGGACAGGCTCGAAGTTGCCGGCCATATCGCCGTGCTCGATCTCGTCGCGATCGGCCGCGCAGGGCTCCTGCCGGCCGACGATCTGACCCTCGCCACCGCGCTGAAAACCCCGCTTGTCGGCCTCACGGATGACGACCTCGTGCGCATCGCCGCGAGGCGTCCGGAGGCGGAAACGCTGGAGGATGCGCTTCATCGCCATGCGCAGGCAGGCGATGCGCCTGCGATCCGAGGCCTCGCCGCCCTGCGCGAATGGATCGCGCTCGCCGCGGCGGAGGGACCGTTCGGCTTCTATGCCCGGTTGCTCGGGCCGATGGCGGGGCGGGCCAAGCTCGTCGCCCGACTCGGCGGCGAGGCGGGCGATGCCATCGACGTGTTCCTCAGCGCCGCGCTCGCCTTCGAGGGCGGTGCTGATGCGCCGAGCCTCGATGCCTTCCTGTCCCGCTACGCCGGGCGGCACGAGGCCGGCCATACGGTCAAGCGCGACATGGAAGCCGGACGGGACGAGGTCCGTGTCATGACCGTGCACGGCGCCAAGGGGCTCGAGGCCCCGCTCGTCGTGGTGATCGACGGCTGCGAACCGCTCGGCCGCAATGATCCGCCGCTTCTCTCGGTCGGCGGCGACGGGGTGCTGCCCGTCTGGTCTTCCAGCAAGACGCTGGACTGCACCGCGAGCACGGCCGCCCGCGCAGCTCTCCACGAAAAGGCGCGCGAGGAGCATAACCGCCTGCTCTACGTGGCGATGACGCGGGCCGCCGATCACCTCGTGATCGCACCCTATCGAGGCGCGACCAAGGAGAGCCCGACCTGTTGGTGCGAGATGGTGAAGACCGGCCTCGAACGCGGAATCGGGCCGGGCGAGATCCTTGAGACTGCGCATGGGCCGATCACGCTCTGGCGGGAGGGCAGGATCGCTGCGCTCGAGCCGGGAGCGGCCGGCAATCCGCGATCCGAAGCCGACGCGCTCCCGGATTGGCTCGATCTTCCGGTGGCGCCCGAAATGGCACCGCTGCCCCCAGTGAGCCCTTCAGGCGCACTGCTTGCGGCAGACGGGCAGCCTCTACCGATGCGCCGGCAGGGCGATGCTGAGGCACGCCGCAGCGGCATCCTGGTTCATGCCCTGCTCCAGCATCTGCCGCGCCTCAGCCTCGATCAGCGCGAACAGGCCGCCGCCCGGTTCGCCGAAGCGCGCGCGCCTGCGATGGCGCGCCCGAAGCGCGAGGCCCTGGTGCGCGCCTGCCTGCGACTGATCGCGGATCCGGATCTCGCTCCGCTCTTCGCGCCGGATTCGCGGGCGGAAGTGGCGCTGTGCGGCCGCGTGAGGGTCGGCGGCCTGGAGCGGCCGGTGCAGGGTCGGGTCGATCGCCTCGCGCTCGATGGCGACCGGATCCTGGTCTGCGACTTCAAGACCGGGCGCCCGCCGGCCGAGGGCGCCCCTGTTCCTCAGAGGGACGCCGCGCAGATCGGGCTCTATGCGGCTCTCGCCGCTAGGATCTATCCGGACAAACAGATCGTGCCGATGCTGGTCTGGACCTCCGGGCCGGTGGTGCGCCGGCTCGATCCAGCAGAGAACGCCGCTGCGCTCGATATCGCGGCGCTCGCGGTATGAGCAGCCGCCTCAGCTGCTCTTCTTCGGTGTGAGCTTGAGGATCTCGCCGTCATCCTCGGTGACGACATAGACGGCACCATCCTGCCCGATCTTGACGTCGCGCACGCGGTGCTCGAGGGGGACTCGCTCCTCGGTGAGGACCTTATCGCCGTCGAGCTTCAGGATGACGAGGCCGCCGC
This sequence comes from Methylobacterium sp., assembly GCA_044227265.1. Classification (GTDB taxonomy): domain Bacteria; phylum Pseudomonadota; class Alphaproteobacteria; order Rhizobiales; family Beijerinckiaceae; genus Methylobacterium. The sequence goes on along the minus strand of JBGAFL010000019.1, from coordinate 31,567 downwards.
TGACGAGGCCGCCGATGATGAAATCACCCTTCCAGGTCGGGAACGCATCCTTGTCGTAATAGGCGAGCGACGAAGGCGCGATCACGGGATCCCAGTAATAGACCGGCTGTGCCGTGCCCCCGGCTTGGGTGATGCCGTCGCCGATTTTCTCGCCCGTATATTCGATACCGTAGGACACGATCGGCCAGCCGTAATTCACGCCGGGACGCGGACGGTTCAATTCGTCGCCGCCGCGCGGCCCATGCTCGATCGTCCAGAGCCGGCCCTGGCCATCGAGCGTCGCGCCCTGCACGTTGCGATGTCCGTAGGACCAGATCTCGGGCCGCGCCTTCTCGGCACCGATGAACGGGTTGTCCTTAGGCGCGCTGCCGTCGGCCGTGATGCGGAAGACCTTGCCGAGCCCGCTTGACAGATCCTGCGCCTGAACGCGCGTCACCTTGTCGGAACGCTCGCCGACCGTGACGAACAGGTTTCCGTCGGGTGCGAAGACCAGCCGCGATCCGAAATGCTTGTCGCCTTCGTAAGACGGTGTCTGGCGGAACACGATCTTGAGGTCTTCGAGACGAGCCTTGTTCTCGCTCTCGACGAGCTTGGCCTTGGCGACCGTGGTGCCGTTGCCCTTCTCGCGCGGCTCGGAATAGCTGATGTAGACGAGGCGATCGGAGGCGAAGCTTGGGCTGAGCGCGATGTCGAGGAGGCCACCCTGGCCGCGCGCATCGACCTTGGGCACGCCCGTCACAGCCGGGCCGAGCGCGCCGTCCTTGCCGACAATCCGGATCTTTCCGGCCTTCTCCGTCACGATCATGCGTCCGTCCGGCAGGAATTCCATCGCCCAGGGGCTGTCGAGCCCCTTGGCCACAGGCGCCACTTCGAACGCCGTCTTCTGGGCCGGCTCGGGCGCGCGGGTCTGGTTCGGCAGGAGCGGCTTGTAATCCGTATTCGGGCTTTTGGTTTCGGCGATCGTGTCACCTGCGCTTGGCGCTGCCGGCGCCTGAAACACCTCGCCGCCGACGCGTGGCTCCCGGACACCCCCGCTCTCCGACTGGGCGAGACTGCCTTGCGCGCCGATCCCGGCCAAGGCGAGCGTGGTGAGCAGAAGGGGGAGAGTGCGCTTCACGGCAATCATATCCTTGATCGTTTCGGGCCGAGTGTCCGGCAATCGTGGCTGCCGCATCTCGTGCCTCACCGCCCGCCAACGCAGACGGACAAACCCTTGCGGCATCCGCGATTACGGCGCCGATCAGCCACGACAGGCTCGCAGCGTCCTCGACCAGATGGGGCGGGATGGCCTCAAGGCGAGGGTTGGCGCCCGCATCATTGCGGCATCACTCAAGTCGGCGCCCTGGATTCGATGGCGCGTCGCCGCGAGCCTGCATGGCAACCATGCAGGGCGGCGGAGCATCGCGTCGCGCTCCTTGACCACGCCGCATGTCGTCGCCAATTCTGCGGAACTTCGCTTGAATGGGCGGTTGCGTTTGTCCGCATCTCCGCGGAACGAGACCAAAGTCCGGCGAGATCGGAAAGGGATTGCGATGGCGACGGTAAAAGTGACCGACGCGAGCTTCGAGCAGGACGTGCTTCAGTCCGCCGAGCCCGTGGTCGTGGATTTCTGGGCGGAATGGTGCGGACCCTGTCGCCAGATCGGACCCGCGCTCGAGGAGATCTCGACCGACCTTCAGGGCAAGGTGAAGATCGCCAAGGTCAATGTCGACGAGAATCCCGGCATCGCCTCGACCTACGGTATCCGTTCGATCCCAACGCTGATGATCTTCAAGGACGGCAAGCTGGCAAGCCAGAAAGTCGGCGCCGCACCGAAGGGCGATCTGTCGCGCTGGATCCAGGCGAGCGCCTGAGCGATCCGCAGTCAGCGGCCTGCAGACACGTGCGAATACAAGAAAACCCGGCCGTACGGCCGGGTTTTTTGTGGGTCGACCTTCCGATCGTCATGGCGCGTCAGAGGACGGGATGAGTGACCGCTGAAGCGAAACCCAAACGCAAAAAGCCCAGCCTTGTCGGCTGGGCTTTCGCGAGGTTCGAGACCCGAGTGTCGGCTCAGTAGCTGCCGAACTTGTAGTTGATACCACCACGGAGAACGGCGAATTCCAGATCGCGATTTCCGAAGTTGTTCAACTGCACCGAGGTCGAAGCTCCGGTCGCCTGCGGCGCCGGCGTCCCGGTGATGATGGTGCCGTTCGCATTCGCATAGGCGCCGCGAGCGTTGCCATTGTCGAGGTTCACGTAGAGCGCCTCGACCTTGAGCGTCACGGCCGAAGAGCGGAAGAAGTTCAGGAAGGAGTCGGTCGGGAGAGCGTATTCGACGCCGCCACCGGCCGTCCAACCCGTTGCGAAGTCGTCGACATTGACGGCCTTGCCGCCGCCGACGCTAGCATAAGCGAAACCGGCGGTGCCGTAGAACATAACGCGATCGAAGGCATAGCCGATACGACCACGCGCCGTGCCGAAGAAGTCGATCCCGGCCGTGCCCGTCGGGTTGAAGACGGTCACACCCGAACGAAGGCTGGCACCCGGCGAGAAGGCACAGGCGACCGCGCCAGTGATCGGCGGGCAGGTGCTGGCCTTGCCGAAGCGGCCACCGAGGTCGGCGTATTGCGCATCCGCTTCGATACCGACCACCACACCAGAGCCCGGCGTGAACTGGTAGTTATAACCGATCTGACCGCCGCCGACGAACCCGTCCTTGCTCAGGCCGTTGTTGAACGCGAAGATGCCTGCCGAGCCGGCGGGACCGGCGATGACCCGCGAATCGTTGGTGGCGACGAAGGTCGGCGACGCCAGATCCTGCCCGACGTCGAAGCCGTAACCGGCGTTGAAACCGGCATAGAAACCCGTCCAGGTGAAGACGGGAACCGGAACGAAAACCGGCGGCGGAGCGACACGGCGCGGAAGGTCGGCGGCCGTGGCGGCGGCGGTCATGGCCGTGAGGGCGGCGAGCGATGCCAGCAGCTTTTTCATTGTTTAATCCCCAGAACTACCCGATCGCCGCAGAAGCTAAACCATTTGGGCTCGCCCGGATGTAACTCTCGGGACACACCGCCCGCTTCTCGACCCGGATGCGCCACTCGCGGTAGAAACCGAGTGCGATCCGGCGATCATGGTTAATCGATCGTTAAGGAGTTGCGAGAGACACTTAGCGTCCGCCTGTCGCCACGCTTGCGTCCTGCGCGATCAGGTCGGAAGCGTCCCGTTCGCGGTGAGAACGGCACCGGCGAGATACAGCGATCCGCAGATCAGAACGCGCGGCGGGCGTTCGAAAGCGGTGTCCGACAAGCGAGCCAGAGCCGCCTCGACGCTCGGCGCGATCTCGGCCTTCAGCCCGACCCCTTGCGCGATTCGGGCCACTTCTTCCGCCGGCCGGGCCGCGATCTGATTGGGAATCGGTACGGCCGAGAGGTGGCGCGCCAGGCCGACGAAGTTCTTCAGGAAGCCTTCCGCATCCTTGGTGCCGAGCAGCCCGACCACCAGCACGAGCGGCGCGTCGCTCCGCTCGCCGAGATCGGCCATCGCCGCGGCGAGGATTCGCCCGCCATCGGCGTTGTGGCCACCATCGAGCCAGAGCTCGGCATCCTTCGGCATCAACTCGGCCAGGCGCCCGCGATGGAGCCGCTGCAGACGCCCAGGCCAATCCACCTTGCGCAGGCCCGTCTCGAGCGCCGCGTTGCCGAGATCGCCGAATCCGGCCGCGCGCAAGGCCGTAATCGCAGTGCCTGCATTATCGCATTGGTGGCGACCGACGAGGCGTGGCCGCGGCAGATCGAAGAGGTCGGTCTCGTCCTGATAGACGAGGCGGCCGTTCTCCTCATGAACCGAAAAATCCTGACGGCCGACGCGGATGGGCCGCGCGCCGACACGCTCGGCATGCCGGCACAAGACAGAATTCGCCTCCTCGTAATCCTGAGCGGCGATCACCGCCGGACAGCCTCGCTTGAAGATCCCGGCCTTCTCGGTCGCCACCGCCTGGATGGTATCGCCGAGATATTCGGCATGATCGCGCCCGATCGGCGTCACCACGCTGCAGGCAGGCGCATCGATCACGTTCGTGGCATCGACGCGGCCGCCAAGTCCAACCTCGAGCAGCAGCACATCGGCAGGAGCTTCGGAGAACAGCAGAAGGGCGGCCGCGGTCGTGATCTCGAAGACCGTGATCGGCGCGCCGTCATTGGCCGCCTCGCAGCGGGCGAAGGCCTCAGCAAGCTGTGCCTCCGGTACGAAGGCGCCGCCACCGATCGCCCCGAGCCGGATCCGCTCGTGGAAGCGCACGAGATGGGGCGAGGTATAGACATGAGCGGCGAGGCCCCCGGCCTCCAGGATCGCCCGCATGAAGGCGATGGTCGAGCCTTTGCCGTTGGTGCCCGCAACATGGATCACCGGCGGCAATCGCCGTTCGGGATGGTTGAGCTTTGCCAAGAGCCCTTCGATGCGCCCGAGCGACAAATCGATCGTGCGGGGATGAAGAGCCAGAAAGCGCGCCATCAAGGCGTCGGAGGAATCCATCTTGGGTCGAACCGGGTTCAGGCGGGTTCGGGCACGGCTGCGGATGCCATCGCGGGCTTGGCGGCCGTGGCCGGCATGTCCAACCTGACATTCATCAGGAGACCGCAGAGCTGCACGATCGTCTGTTTCATGTCGCGGCGATGGACGACTTGGTCGACCATCCCGTGCTCGCGCAAATACTCGGCCCGCTGGAATCCTTCGGGCAGTTTCTCGCGAATGGTCTGCTCGATCACGCGCGGACCAGCGAAACAGATCAAGGCACCGGGCTCGGCGAGATGTACGTCGCCAAGCATGGCGTAGGAGGCAGTGACGCCGCCGGTCGTCGGGTTGGTCAGCACGACGATGTAGGGTAGCTTGGCTGCATTGAGCCGCCGGATCGCGACCGTGGTGCGCGGCATTTGCATCAGCGAGAGGATGCCCTCCTGCATGCGGGCGCCGCCGGATGCGGCGAACAGCACATAGGGCGTGCGCTTTTCGAGCGCGGTCTCGGCGCCGCGGATGAAGGCCTCGCCCGCGGCCATGCCGAGCGAGCCGGCCATGAAGCCGAATTCCTGGGCCGCGATCGTCGTCGGCAGGCCGCCGACACGGCCGAAACCGATCTTGAAGGCGTCGAGCATGCCGGTCTTGGTCCGCGCCTCCTTGAGGCGGTCGACGTAGCGCTTTTCGTCGCGGAACTTCAGCGGATCGGCCGGCACGTCCGGCAGCGGAACATCGATCCAGGTGCCCTCGTCGAACATTGCCTTGAGGCGGGCCTGGGCGCTCATCTTGAGGTGATGTTCCGAGCCCGGAATCACCCAGAGATTCTGCTCGACCTCCTTGTGGAAGACCATCTGCCCAGTATCGGGGCACTTGATCCAGAGGTTTTCGGGAGTCTCGCGCTTGAACAGCGTCTTGATCTTGGGGCGCACGACCTCCGAGATCCAGTTCATTGCCTCGACCATGCCAACAATCCTCGGCGAGCAAGCCTGCCCGGTACCAGCATATCGGGATCGGTCGGCGCCGATGCCACGCCCGCCGAACCAGGCCGCGGATGCGCCTGCCATCGCGCCGTCACCGCCCCGAAACGGGTTCGTAACGCTCGCTCCGATCAGGCCGCTCCTACGACGCGTCCGGCCGAATTGGCAAGGCGGTGTCTCTACGAGCCGTCCTTCGGTGAAGGGGAAGCCGCCCTATCCGGCAGCCTGAGACAGGTCTTCGCGCACGAGCAATCCGGCCGCGATCCGAACGATGCGGTCGGCCGCATCGAAATACCGGTCGTCATGCGAGATCACGACGATGGTCTTGCCGAGCCGCTTCAGGTCGGGAAGCAGTTCCCGATAGAAGATGCGCCGAAAGGTCGGGTCCTGGTCGGCCGCCCATTCGTCGAAGATGAGGATCGGCCGCCCTTCGATCCAGGCATTGAGCAAAGCGAGCCGCTTGCGCTGCCCGGTCGAGAGATCGGTGGTCGTCAGGGCACCATCGCGAATGGTGACCTTATGGGCCACTTCGAGCCGCTCAAGATAGCGCTCGGCCTCTTCAGGTACGATCGCATCCGGCCCGACGAGGTCTTCGAACAGGTAGTAGTCGGAAAACACGGTGGTAAAGAGCTGGCGATAGGCATCACGGTCCTCGGGCATGACCGGCTCGCCGTCGCGCAGGAGCGTGCCCCGCGCGGGCTCGTAGAGCGCCAGCAAAAGCTTGATCAGCGTGGTCTTGCCGGAGCCGTTCTCGCCGACGATGAAAACGGTCTCGCCAGCCTCGATGGTCAGGTCGAGCGGTCCGAGCACGAAGGGTTCCGCTTCCCCGGCGGCGGGAAAGGCATAGCTTGCGCCGCGCAAGGCGATCGTCCGGAACCGCGCGGGAGGGTCCGCGGTCTCGCCATCGTCGAGGGCGGCGAGGAGCCCGTGTTCGGGCGAAGAGAACCGCGCCGACAAATCCGCGACCCGCCGGAACGCGACGACCGAACGGCCGATCGACGGCAGAGCCCCGATCACCAAGTCGATGGGCCCGCGCATATAGAGGAGCACCAGCACGAATCCGGTCATCGCGACGGCGTCGATCTCCGTCCAGACGAGTTGATGCAGAGCAAGGCAAAGCCCGATCACCACGAAAAACAGGGCCGTCCCAAAGGCGCGCGCCGAGACGTAGAGCGAAATCGCGCGGATCTGCCGGTCGCAGATCTCGTCGATCGTGGCCCGCAATTGCCCCGCATAGATGCGCTGCCGGCGCTCGCGGTTGATCCGCAACTCCTTGGCGCCTTCGCTGATGGCACGATACTGCTTCTGGAGCCGATCCTCGCCCTCGCGCGCCAAATGGAATCCGTTGACGCCACGCACCTGGGCCCATGCCTGAGCGGCGACACCGACGATCACCGCGACGACGACGACCGCAAAGAGCGGCAGTGACAGGATCGCCAGATAGATCATGCAGCCGAATGTCACGGTCAGCGAGACGGCAAAGCTCGCGAAGACGAAAGCGAAGTCACTGATCGTGTCGATATCGTGCGTCAGCACCGGGATGAGACGATGGCTGCGATAGCGCTCCAAAGCCTCGATCGGCGCGGACAGGATCTTGGCGGCGAGCGACTTTCTGAGGGTCGCGATGAGGCGCTGGCCGACGACGTTGCTGCCGATATCCGAGCCGATCGAACCGATCAGGACGAGGAGGCAGAGGCCGATGAAACTGAACAGCAGGACGCCGCTTTCACCCGTCGCATGAAGGCCGTGATTGACCACCGCGAGCAAGCCGGCGACGCTCAAGCCCCCGAGCGCCCCGAGGATCACGCAACCTGCGATGAGTGCAGCGAAGGGCCGCAACAATCGCAGAACCTCGCGGGACGGGCTTTCGAGACGATCAGTCATGGCATGGACGAAGGCGGATCCGAGCGTGAGCGGATGCCGGAGCACGGGCTTATCGGCAGCCCGGCCGGGTACTCATCCTGCGGCACTAGCGTCCGGACCGCCGCCCCGCAAGTTCCATCGGGAATTGCAGGCGGCCAAACCCAGGCATGAATGGAATAAGCTGAAGGAAATTGAGTTGGAACAATTGCAAACTAGGCCGCTCAATACCGAACCTCTTTGGATCGTTGACATTGACTGTATTGATCGGCCGCGTCTGGTCGGCTAGGTGAGCGCCTCGCGAGAGACACGAAGACGCAGACGATATCCGACCCGGCACGTCGCCAAGGAAATGCCGTCGTGGTTGCAGCCGCGAGAGGTTCGGCCGCGCAGGGCAGGTCCGATCGGGAGACGGTTTTTCGGAGAGAAGCGACGTGGCGCTGGTGTCCGAGGCCCACATTACCCTGTCCGATCCGGCGGCGCTTGCCGCGCAGATCGTCGACCGCTTCATCGAATACGAAGTCGCGTTCGAGACACGCGGCGACCGTACGATTGCCGATCTCGGACGCGGCACCGGCACGCTGAGCGTAAGCCCGCATCATCTCAGCATCCGCGTCGAGGCGCCCGATCAAGGCGACCTCGAAATGCTGCGCTCGGTCCTCGCCTCGCACGTCGTCGAATTTGCGTCCGAGCCGCCAATCATCGCCTGGAGCGGGCTCGATCCGACCCGTGCCACTTTCGCCGGTTTTCGCGAGATTCGTCTGATCGCTGCCACCGATCTGGGCCCGCATTTGCGGCGGCTCACCTTCTCGGGTTCCGACCTCGGGCGCTTTTGCGGCAGCGCCGATCTCCATGTCCGGCTGTATTTTCCACCGCGGGGGCTTGCCGTGCCGGAATGGCCGCGCCCGGGCCCGGACGGGCGTCCGATCTGGCCGGCCGAGGCACGCCGTCCGGCACCGCGCTACTACACGCTGCGGCACATCGACGGCGCGGCCGGCCGGTTCGACATCGATTTCGTCCTGCATGCCGATGCCGGGCCCGGCGCTGATTTCGCGATGCGCTGCCGTCCCGGCGACGTGCTCGGGATGGATGGTCCGTTCGGACGCAATGCCGGATCGGCGGCCTGGCGGCTTCTCGCCGGCGATGAGACCGCCTTGCCCGCGATCGCTCGCATCCTCGAAGAGGCGCCGCCGAACGCGCGCGGCCTCGCGATCATCGAGGTCGACGGGCCGCAGGACGAAATGCGGCTTGCAGCACCCCGAGGGATTGCGATCCGCTGGCTACACCGGAACGGAGCACCTGCCGGACAGCCAGATCGCCTGATGCCGGCGTTGCGAGCCTGCGTCGTTCCACAGAACGAGGACGTCTTCGTCTGGATCGGCTGCGAGTTCAGCCTCGCCAAGGCTCTGCGCCGTCACGTCACCAAGACGCTCGGCATCCCGCGCGACCGCCAGCTCATCGTCGGCTACTGGTCGCGAGACGACGCCTGAACGACAAAAAGGCGCCGGATCGCTCCGGCGCCTTTTTCGTAGACGGTTTCCCCCTCAGGGCCGTGGCAGGGTCCACAGCGCCTTCAGGAACACGTCGACATCCTCGCGGGTGTTGTAGAAGGCGAGCGAGGCACGGATCGACTGGTCGACGCCAAAGCGGCGCAGGGCCGGCAGCGCGCAATGGTGGCCGGAACGCACCGCGATGCCGTGGCGGTCGAGATGCTGGGCGACCGCCGCGTTCTCCTGTCCCTCGATCACGAAGGACATCACGCTCGCCTTTTCGCGAGCCGTGCCGAGAAGGCGCAAGCCCTTGATGTCGGCAAGGCCTGCTTGCGCGTAGTCGAGCAGGTCGTGCTCGTAGGCCGAGATCGCCGGCAGGCCGAGGCTCTCCAGATAATCGAGCGCCGCACCGAGACCGACCGCACCGGCGATGTCGGGCGTTCCCGCCTCGAACTTCTCCGGAGCGCCCTTGTAGACAGTCTTGGTGAAGGTGACGTCCTCGATCATATGGCCGCCGCCCTGCCAGGGTGGCATCGCCTCGAGCAGGTGCTTCTTGCCGTAGAGTGCGCCGATGCCGGTCGGGCCGAACACCTTGTGGCCCGAGAAGACCACGAAGTCGGCATCGAGCGACTGCACGTCAACGGCCATGTGCGGCGTCGACTGGGCCGCATCGATCAGCACCGGCACGCCATAGGCATGGGACAGTGCGATGATCTCACGGACCGGGTTCACCGTGCCGAGCGCATTGGCGACATGCGTCACCGAGACGATCTTCGTGCGGCCCGAGAGTAGAGCGGCGAATTGCTCGAAGATGATCTCGCCGCGATCATTGACCGGGATCACCCGCAAGGTCGCACCGGTGGCCTGGCTCAGGAGCTGCCAGGGCACGATGTTGGCGTGGTGCTCGATCGTCGAGACGATGATCTCGTCGCCCGGGCCGATATTGGCGCGGCCATAGGAATTGGCGACGAGGTTGATCGCTTCGGTCGTGCCGCGCAGGAAGACGATGTCGTCCTTGCTCGGCGCGTTGAGGAAGCGGCGTACCTTCTCGCGGCCGCCCTCAAACAGGTCCGTCGAGCGCGCGGCGAGCGTATGCGCGGCCCGGTGGATGTTCGAGTTGTGGCGCGCGTAGAATTCGCTCGTCGCATCGATCACCGATTGCGGCTTGTGGGTCGTCGCGGCGTTGTCGAGCCAGACCAGCCGATGGCCGTTCACGCTCTGGTGCAGGGCCGGGAAATCCCTGCGGACATGATCGACATCGAAGGGCGCAGCCGCTGGAACCGAGCCTTGCGAAGTCACGCGCGGAGCGGGACTATCATGGCGCGACGGCTCGATGCGCGGTGAGGCATAGCCCCTCCCATACGCGCCCTCATCCTGAGGTGCCGCGAAGCGGCCTCGAAGGAGGCCTCCAGTCTCCGCAGCGCCCGCTGGAGGGCTCCTTCGAGGCTCGGCTTCGCCTCGCACCTCAGGACGAGGGCGGGGATAGGATGAGGCGGGCAGGAAGTAGTAGTCGCCCGATGCTTGATCGCTGGCCCGCACGAGGCCCGGCGCGAGCGCTTGGGCGACGGCCGCAGCACGCGGATGATCGCTCGCGATCTGCCGCACAAGATCGGGTCCGCCTGGAAGGAAGGCGGCGACATCCGGCAGACTCGGCACGAAGAATTCCGGCAGCGCGCGCGGCGCCAGCGGATCGACGAGCGGATGCACGGAAGGAATCGTCGCGACATCGAGCAGATTGGCGCTGACGGGTGCCGGCATGCCACTGAGCGGATTGACGGCCGTGGGCCCCGTCAGACCCGGCAGGCCAAGGCTGGGGCCTGGCACAGCGCTCGTCATTCCGGGGCTCGCAGCAGGCGAGAACCCGGAACCCACGAACGGCCTCTGCGTCCCATCATGGGTTCCGGGTTCCGCTTCGCGGCCCCGGAATGACGACGGATCAACAGGTTGCGGCGAAGCCGGCAGCGAGGGAGCGAAGGGCTCCGACACGGCCTGACCCTGGCCGTAGATCTCGCGGGCGAGGCGCCCGACGAGATCGGCATGAGCGAAATCGCCTGCGGAGCCTGTGGGAATGCCGAAGCCAGCCTCAGGCGTAGTCATGGTAGTTGCCCAGCAGCACGTTATCGAGACGGGCGATGGCATCCTCGACCAGCACGGCGGCCGAGAAGTAGCGCGTCACGAGATGCGAGGCGATGGAATGGTCGTTGGTGCCCATGTAGCGCACCGACAGGCCCGGCTCGATCTCGCCGGTCACGCCCGACTTCTGCAGCCCGACCACGCCCTGCTCGCCCTCGCCGACGCGCAGCAGCAGGATCGAGGTGGTCTGGGCACCGCTGGCCGGATCAGTGTCGATCGGCAGCTTGTCGCTCGGCACAAGCGGCACGCCGCGCCAAGTGATGAAGGGCGCGCCGAACAGGTGGACGACGACCGGCGGCACGCCGCGACGGGTCGCCTCGCGGCCGAAGGCTGCGATCGCCTTCGGATGCGCGACGAAGAAGGCGGGCTTCTTCCAGACCAGCGTCAGGAGTTCGTCGAGATCGTCCGGGGTCGGCGGACCGCTACGGGTCGGAATGCGCTGGCGTCCCGCGACTTCGTTCAGAAGGCCGAATTCGGAGTTGTTGAGAAGCTCCCATTCCTCGCGCTCCTTCACGGCATCGACCGTGAGGCGGATCTGCTCGCGGAGCTGGTCGATCTCGTTGGAATAGAGATCGGTGACCTTGGTCGCGGTGTTCAGGATCGTCTGGATGGTCGAGAGGTGGTACTCGCGCGGATGCGTCTCGTAATCGACGAAGGTCGTGGGCAGGCGCGGCTCGCCAGTCTGGACAGCGAGCAGCTCGATACCCTGCTCGCCCTGGCTGTTGACGTGGCCCTTCAGCCGGTCGCGTTCCTCGACATATTGCTTGATGCGATTCTTGATCGCGTCATCGTCGAGCGCCTTGCGGTCGAGCGTCAGCAGCGTGACGGCCGAGAGCGCCTTCACGGCCGGAGCGGGCTGCCCCTCGCCGATCAGTGCGTCATCGCCGAAGAAGTCGCCGCGCGTCGCGAGGCCCTGGCGCAGACGGCCCTTGAACGGACCTGACAGGCTGAGCTCTACCGTGCCGTCGGCGACGATCGTCAGGCTGCGATCCTTCGCGCCTTCCTCGAAAATCGTCTCGCCAGCCTTGTGCTTGCTCTCCTTGAAGGAATCCGCCAGCGCGGCGAGTTCGGCGTCGCCGAGCCGGCTGAACGGGGGCACCGCGCGCAGCGAACCGGGGATGACCGCCCGCTTCTTTCCCTCGGTCGAGAGGTCGATGCGGCCGGGCTTGGCCAGGACGACGGCGCGGCGGTTCACGCGATAGACGCCACCGCCGACATTCACGAACGGCAAGAGTCGCAGAAGCCAGCGCGGCGTGTTGGCAGCGTTCTGGACCGAGGTGACGGTGGCCGTCGATAGGTTGCGGGCTGCTGAGGCGCTCACACTAAGTCCCGGTCCGCTCATGATTGATCGTCTCCTTCGTAACTTCGAAAATGCCGGTAAGATGCGGGGGATTTCGGCGGCTGCGGGAACGCGCGCACAACCGTGCGGGGGCCGCGATCGGCTCACCCGCCTCCCTGAACATCACGAATACTTGTGTTACGCAGACAACCGATGATTTCCTGCGCAACGCCAACCTTAGTAGGCTTCGGTTTGGGGGCCGGTCAATGAAACGAAAATCTAAATTTCTTGATGATTTGAGATTAAAATTGTGACCACGCAGATAAAATTAGAAATACGTTCTATAAATCAATAAATAAATAGAAAATGGTTCTTTGTAGTTGTCATATCTCATGACTCGCTGGCAATTCCGTTCGGAGAAGAGTTTTCCCGGCAGGCCGTTCAGATACCATCGCCGTAGCCGAAGGACTGGTCCATGCTCAGAGCCGGTTCCTCGCCCTTCGGCAGGTGCGAGACGACGCGGGCCGGCACACCGGCGACGGTCGTGTGCGCCGGCACTTCGTGCAGGACGACAGCGGCGGCCGCGACCTTGGCGCCTTCGCCGACCTTGATGTTGCCGAGCACCTTGGCGCCGACACTGAGCAGAACGCCGCGGGCGATCTTCGGATGCCGATCGCCGCTCTCCTTGCCGGTGCCGCCGAGCGTGACCGATTGCAGGATCGAGACATCATCGGCCACCACAGTGGTCTCGCCGATGACCACTCCGGTCGCGTGATCGATGAACACGCCCGAGCCGATCTGCGCTGCGGGATGAATGTCACAGCCGAATACCTCCGAGATACGGCTCTGGACGTGAAGCGCCAGCGTCGCCCGGCCCTGGTGCCAGAGCCAATGCGCTACCCGGTATGCTTCGAGGGCCGCGAAGCCCTTGTAGAACAGGAGCGGATCGAGATAGCGCCGGCAGGTCGGGTCCCGATCCCGGATCGCGACGAGATCGCGCACCGCATGCGTCCCGGCGCGAGGATCGGCCTCGAAGGCGGAAAGACAGAGATCGCGCATCGACAGCCGGGCGAGGTCTCCATCGCCGAGGCGATGCGCCAGCCGATAGGCGAGCGCCTGGGCAAGCGAGCGCTGGTCCAGGATCGTTGCCTGAATGATACCGGCATAGAGCGGCTCTTCGATCAGCGCGGCCTCCGCTTCCGCGCGCAATTCGCGCCAGACGTCGGATTCGGCCGTGCTGCGGCTCATGGCCCGCAAGGGGACCCGAGGCTGCGCCGCGCGCCCCTCGATCACGGAACCTGCCGTCACGATGGTCGTCTCGCTGCTAGTGCGCGGGCTTCTTGAAGAGCGTCGCGAGATAGCCGTGCAGCGTCTCGTGGCCTTCAAACTTCACGTCGAGGGTCGCGACGTCGCCTGGCCTGCCGTGGGTCTCGACAACGCGCCCCGTCGCGTTGCGCCAGATTCCCAGCACTTCCGCCAAGTCGAGCCGCGCGAAGACAACCTCGTCGCCGAGCGAAATGTCTCTCTGCCCCATCGCGTCCTCTTCTTGATTCTCGTCGTATCGATTCGTGGTATTCCCGTCTCGCCACCCACACCGCCGACCTCGGGAGAGGCAATGTTTTGCGACCCGCTCGGGTAAGAGAAGATTCGCTTCGCGTCGGCCTTGATTGCGAGTAGATTTTACGCTAAGTAGCTGTTTCGATTGATAATTTAGTGATCGACGAGCGTTTTGCAAGCCTTGCCTTGCAGGCGGATCCGCGATAGCGCGCCCCTGCGCTCGTCACTTCGATGGGTTTCGGCAGCCTGGCGGACGACGGATGAAAGTCACACCGATCACAAAGACCTTCTCGGTCGCATCGCAGCCGAGCGAGGCGGAGATCGCCACTCTCGGCGCGGCGGGAACCGCATTGCTGATCGACAACCGGCCCGACGGCGAAGAGCCGGGACAACCGGGTTCACAGGCCGAAGCGGCGGCCGCCGCGAAGGCGGGCCTCGATTATCTGCACCTACCCATCACGGGAGGCTCGCTCACGCGCGCGGATGTCGAGCGTTTCCGGGAGGCCGTGCGGACCGCGGAAGGTCCGGTTCTCGCGCATTGCCGCAGCGGCACGCGCTCCCTCACGCTCTGGGCGATTGGCGAGGTGCTTGCCGGCAACCTCGCTCCCGAGGATCTGCTCGATTACGGGGCGCAGAAGGGCTTTGATCTGACCGGAGCCGCGCGCTGGCTCGAGGCGAACAAGCTGCCATGACGGCCTATCTTCCCGCGCTTGCCGGTGGTGCGCTGATCGGACTGTCCGTGGCGATGCTGCTGCTTCTGAATGGCCGCATTGCAGGAATCAGCGGTCTCGTCGCCGGAATCGGGACCGAGCAAGGCGAGCGCCGCCTGACCAACGTCCTGTTCGTGCTCGGGCTGTTCCTTGGACCGCCGGTCTTCGCGCTTTTGTCCGGAGCCTGGCCGCAGATGCGGATCACCGCTTCGGTGCCGGTGCTTGCCCTCGCGGGTCTCCTCGTCGGTTTCGGCACGCGGCTCGGCTCGGGCTGTACGAGCGGCCATGGCGTTGCCGGCCTCGCCCGGCTTTCGCCGCGCTCGATCGCGGCCGTGTTGACCTTCCTCGGCAGCGGCATCGTGACGGTCGCCGCGATGCGCTGGCTGCTGCCATGATCGCCGCGCGCCTCTCCGCCGCTCTGCTTGCCGGTCTCGTCTTCGGGCTCGGCCTGTCGCTGTCCGGCATGCTCGATCCAACCCGCGTGCGCGGCTTTCTCGATGTGACGGGCGAATGGGATCCAAGCCTCGTCTTCGTGCTCGGCGGGGCTGTGAGCGTGTCGGCTTTGGGGTATCTCGCCTCGCGGCGTCTCGCGCATCCGGTGCTCGATGCCACGTTTCAGATTCCGCGCAATCGCCGGATCGACACACCGCTGATCCTCGGCTCCGCGATCTTCGGCATCGGCTGGGGCGTGTCGGGCTTCTGTCCCGGCCCGGCCGTCGCAGCGCTCTCGACGGGATCTCTTCCCGTTCTCGTGTTCGTCACGGCGATGGTGCTCGGCATGGCGGCGAGCGTGGCCTTGGATCGCAGGGTGGTGAAGCGGGCCGAGGGTTCGGCTGCGCCTGGGTGATCCGACACAAGCCGCGCGGTGCTTCGACGAGGCAATTAGTTTCTTCAATCCCGGCTCCGGGCTCGCTCTAACAACGCCAGGGTCCGCCTCGCTCCGAAGCGGCACCCCCGATGTGGAGCGAAACCATGGCGGCGATCCCGCGCGAGATCAGACTGACGGATGCGCGCCGGCGCCTCGACGTGATCTGGGAGGACGGTTCGGTCTCGCGGCTCTCCGCCGAACAATTGCGCGCGCAGAGCCGCAGTGCGGATTCCGTGCGAGCCGAGATCGACGAATTGCCGCCAGCCATGCCGGCCGATCTCGCCATCACCGAGATCCTGCCGATCGGCGCCTATGCCGTGAACCTCGTCTTCTCGGACGGCCATCGGCGCGGGATTTTTCCGTGGCCTTACTTACGCGAACTCGCCGATTCCGCAGCAGTTCGGGCCTGAGGGATACGGAGATGGACGAGATCCTCGACGGCGTCTCCAGCGTCACCTGCGACGTGCTGGTGATCGGCGGCGGCACGGCCGGGCCGATGGCGGCTCTCAAGGCCAAGCAGCGCAACCCGAAGGCGCGCGTCGTGCTTCTTGAGAAGGCCAACGTGAAGCGCTCGGGCGCTATCAGCATGGGCATGGACGGGCTGAACAACGCCGTCATCCCCGGCTATGCAAGCCCGGAGCAATATACCAAGGAAATCACCATCGCGAATGACGGCATCTGCGATCAGGCGCCGGTCTACAGATACGCCGAGCGCTGCTTCTCGATCATCCAGGAGCTCGACCGGTTCGGCATCCGCTTCCAGCGCGATGGCAATGGTGATTACGACGTCAAGAAGGTGCATCACCTGGGCACCTACGTGCTGCCGATGCCCAATGGCGACACGGTCAAGAAGGCGCTCTACCGGCAATTGCGCAAAGCGCAGGTGCTGATCTCGAACCGCTTCATGGCAACACGGCTGCTCAACGCGCCGGGTGGGGAGGTAGCCGGGGCGGTCGCGGTCAACACAAGAACGGCCGAGTTCCTGGTGATCCGCGCCAAGGCGGTGATCCTGTGCCTCGGCGCAGCCGGGCGGCTCGGCCTGCCGCAATCGGGCTACCTGTTCGGCACCTACGAGAACGCGGCGAATTCCGGCGATGGCTACAGCATGGCCTACCATGCTGGCGCCGGGCTCGCGAACCTCGAATGCTACCAGATCAACCCGCTGATCAAGGACTATAACGGCCCGGCCTGCGCCTATGTCGCCGGCCCGTTCGGCGCCTATACCGCCAATAGCGAGGGCAAGCGCTTCATCGAGTGCGACTACTGGTCAGGCCAGATGATGCAGGAATTCTACAACGAATTGCAGAGCGGCAAGGGACCGGTCTTCCTGAAACTCGACCACCTGCATGCCGATACGGTCGGCGAGATCGAAACGATCCTGCACAAGGTCGAGCGGCCCTCGCGCGGGCGCTTCCACGAGAATCGCGGCACCGATTACCGCAAGCGCATGATCGAGATGCACATCTCGGAGGTCGGCTTCTGCTCCGGCCACAGCGCCTCGGGTGTCTTCGTCGATGCACTCGCCCGCACCACGGTGCCGGGCCTCTACGCCGCCGGCGACATGGCCAACGTGCCGCACAATTACATGCTCGGCGCCTTCACGAACGGCGCGATCGCGGGCGAGGACGCGATCGACCACGCCGACGCGATCGATCTCCCCGCGATCTCGGACGAGGACGTGTCACGCGAAAGGGAACGCGTGCTGGCGCCGACCAAGCGCGAGGACGGCATTCCGCCGAACCAGATCGAGTACAAGACCCGCCGCTTCGTGAACGACTATCTGCAGCCGCCCAAAGTCACGGAGAAGATGCGGATCGGCCAAAGGCGCTTTGCCGAGATCCGAGAGGATCTCGAAACCCATATGATCGCCCGCGACAGCCACGAACTGATGCGGGCTCTCGAAGCCTCATCGATTCTCGACTGCGCCGAGATGGCGGCCCATGCCTCGCTGTTTCGCACCGAAAGCCGTTGGGGACTCTACCACAATCGTGTCGATCATCCGGACAAGGACGATGCGGAATGGTTCTGTCACACGATCCTGCGAAAGAGCGATGGCCGCATGGTCAGCGAGAAGCGCGCGATCGAACCCTACATCGTGCCGATCGCGGAGGAGGAGCGCGGCGCCTATGACCGGCAGCGCCTCCGCCGCCAAGCTTGAGACTGGACCAACTCCATGATTCTCGAATCGTGGAGTTGGTCCAACCCTTTGACGCACCGCATTTTCTTCACGCGAACCGGTTTCCACTTCGCTCGAAAATGCTCTTGGAGATCCCGATGCCGCTTGCCCATGCGCCGACATCCGTGCCCGTGACTGTCGACGAGGCCAAATGCATCGCCGACAAGGGTTGCACCGTCTGCGTCGATGTCTGCCCGCTCGACGTGCTGCGGATCAGCGACCTGACCGGCAAGGCTTACATGAAATACGATGAGTGCTGGTATTGCATGCCTTGCGAATCCGATTGCCCGACCGGCGCGGTGAGCGTCGCGATCCCCTACCTGCTGCGTTGACCGGCATGCTCGCGACCGATCCCTTCGAGGATTTCGGCGACGTTGCCGACATCGCCCTCGCCCTCGACGATGCCGACCCGGCCGTGCGCCGCGTCGCCGTGCTCGATCTCGCCGAGACTGCGGACCCGGATGCACTTTCGCATCTTGCTCGCGCTGTCAGCGATCCGGATGCGGAGGTGCGCCGGCAGGTCGCCATCGCGCTCGGGAATTTCGACGGGCCGGACAGCGCGGCCGCCCTGGCGTCGGCTTTGCTCGATTCGGAGCGTACCGTTGCAGTTGCGGCCGCCGAGAGCCTGACCGAGCTTCAGGATCCGCAAGCCGGCTCACCCATTCTGCCGCTCGTCGGGCATGAAGATGCCTTCGTGCGCGCCAGCGCTTTGCGAGGCCTTCGCAACCTGCGGCTCAAATCGGCGCTCGGCCCTGCGATCGCAGCCTGCGGCGATGTCGATGCTTCGGTGCGCGTCCAGGCGGTCGGCGTGATCGCCTATCTCAAGCAGGAGGAGACGCTCCCCTCGCTGATCGCAGCGACGCGTGATCCCGAGCCCGACGTGCGCCGTGCCGCGGTCGGGGCGCTGGCCTTCTCGAAGCTCGGTCCTGCAGTCACGGCGATTGCCGGTGCCTTGCTGCGCGATGCCGATTGGGGTGTGCGCGAGACGGCCGCCGAGGCGCTCGGCCGCACCGGGCAGGATATCGGCAACGCGGCGCTGATCGATGCGCTCGACGATGCCTATTGGCAGGTGCGCCAGAAGGCCCTGCGCAGTCTCGGCCAGCTCAAGGAAGGCCGAGCGGTCCCTGAGATCCTCGCTCTGCTCGATGATGAGCTGGCTTCCTTGCGCAAGGAGGCCGCGGCCGCACTTGGCGAGATCGCCGATCCGTCGGCGCGCGTCGGGCTTGAGGCGATCGCGAACGATCCCGATCCGGATGTGCGCAAGACCGCGCGCTGGGCGCTTGGGCGGTTGGCGGATTGAGGGATTCGATGCCGCGCCACCCCCCCTCCCCGCACGCGGGGAGAGGACATGCGTGGCCCCCGGTGAGAGCTCTCACCCCTCGGTCAGCACGATCTCCTGAAGACGCCCTGGCTTTGTTAACCGGATATGCGATTTGTCGATCGCGATGATCCCCTCTCGCTGGAAGCGTTTGAGCATCATCGTCACCCATTGCCGGGTCGAGCCGACCAGGGCGGCGATCTCGTCATGTGTGATGCGGCGGCGGATCACCACGGCGCCGTTCTCGGGCGTGCCGTAAAGGTCGCCGAGATTGACGAGGAGCTGGGCCAGGCGCTCGATCACCGAGCGCGTGCCGAGCATCTGGGCCATCGCCGTGTAGCAGCGGCCCTTGGCTTCGAGCGCATCGATCAGGCAGAGCGCGAAATTCGGCATCTGCCGGATCAGGCTGCGCAGCGTCGCGCTCGACAGAACCGTGATGCGCACCGGCTCGATCGCTACGCCAGACCATTGGTGGCTGCCCCCGCCATGAATGCTCGGGCCGCCGATGAAATGGCCCGGCGTCCAATAGGCGAGCGTCACCTGCCGTCCGGAAGGGCCGGAATAGAACACCCGCACCCGGCCGGCCTCGATCAGGTAGATGCCCTCGTGCGGATCGCCTTGCGTGAAGACGCTCTCGCCGGGCGCGAGGGTCAGGGAGCGGCCGGCCTCGCGGACGCGCGTGGCTTCCGAGGTCGTCAGCCGGTCGAGGAAGCTCGCGCCGTCGTCGAGCCCGTCGATGGTCTCGCTGAGGAACAGCGCACTCGCGATGAGCGGCGCCGGCCTGCGGCGTTCGGGTAGCGCGATCGTCGCCGAATTCATCGCAATGGCATCCAGACCGGAGCCGCCACGGCCGGGACTCGGCCGAGGGGCTGCGTATGCCGATGATTAGCGAGTGGGACGGCTTTGGAGCAATTCCAATTTCGAAGCGTTGGGCGGCATGTCGTTCTCTAAAATCCAATAGAACGAGATATTATTTCTCTTCACTCAATAGAAACGATGAATAACCGTAATCTTATTTCGTGAATGAAATTAATTGCTCGCGATTTCACTGCATCGCGCTGCTTAAATGACCCATCGTCCTGGCGCCGGGCAGCCCGACCGCAGGCTTCCCTATACGCTCTGCCCCTCGGAGTTCGACCCGTGCCGCTCTTTCGCAGCCTTGCCGCCATCCTGCTCACGACCACCGCGATCGGCACGGCCAGAGCCGAGACAATCCGCATCGCCGTCGGGACCCAGGACACCACGATCAACTGCGCGACCGGTGGCTTGCTGATCCGCGAGCTGAAGCTGCTCGAAAAATACCTGCCGCGCGACGGCAAGTACAAGGATGCGACCTACGACATCCAGTGGCGCAACTTCACCAGCGGCGCGCCACTCACGAATGAGATGGTAGCCGGCAAACTCGATTTCGGCGCAATGGCTGATTTCCCCGGTTCGCTGAACGGCTATGCCTTCGCCAAAGCCGGGCGCCAAAGTCTGTTCATCTCCGTGCTCTCAGGTAGCGTGAAGGGCGGCGGCAACGGCATCGTCGTGCCCTCCGAATCCTCGGTGCAGTCTTTCGCAGGCCTGAAGGGGCGCACCATCTCGGTGCCCTTCGCCTCGACCGCGCATGGGCTGCTGTTGCGGGCGGTGAAGGCGCAGGGCTGGGATCCGGAGCGAGACGTCAACATCATTACCCAGGCGCCGGAAGTAGCGGGCTCGGCCCTACTCTCCAACAAGATCGAGGCGCATGCCGATTTCGTGCCGTTTGCCGATCTGTTTCCCTGGCGCGGCTTCGCGCGCAAAATCTATGACGGCTCGCAGGCCAATGCCCCGACCTTCCATGGCTCCCTAGTCGATGCGGCCTATGCCGAGAAATATCCCGAGATCGTCACCGCCTATCTGCGTGCCGCGATCGAGGCGGATCGGCTGATCGCCGCCGAGCCCGAGAAATACGCACAGCTCATCGAGAAGGTCACCGGCATCGAGGCGGAGGTCGCCTACCTGTTCCACGGGCCGCTCGGACTGCAGACCCGCGACTGGAGCTGGAAGCCGGAATACCGGCAGGCGGTGAAGACCTCTTTCGAGACGCTCAAGCTGCTCAAAAAGGCCGATTCCGACATCGATCTCGACCGTTTCGTCGATGACCGCTTCATCCGCGCGGCCGCCCAGCAGGCCGGGATGAGCTACGAGCAGCACCTCGAGAATTATGCGCAATTGCCGCTCGACGCGAAGGATGCCGTCACCGGCGAGCCGATCACCGATCCGTCGAGGGTGGCGCAGATCTGGGTGAAGGGCGAAGAGCGCGTGCGCCACTACGCCTCGCCAGAAGCGGCGCTAACGGCTTTGGCCGGCATCGAGAAGGAGGGCGGCCGCGCCCGCGTCGTCTACGCGCAGGATCGCAACAGCGGCATCAAGCTCCTCGCGAGCCTCGCCTGGTATGTGCGGGATTCCGAGCGGCACCTCAGCGCCTTTCTGCTCAAGGGTGATGCGGAAGCCTATGCCAAGGCGCATGGCGGCGACGTGCTCGATTTCGCTGCGGTCCGGGCCGGCATCGGCCGCCTGAGCGCACGATGAGCGCCTCCGCGATCGGGGCTCCCGCGGCGATCATCGGCGGGAGCGCGAAAGGCGGGCGGCGCGGGATCCCGGCTCTCAAATCTCTGCCACTGCGCCGGCTCGTGCTGCGTGCCGCCGCTTTGGGTTTGAGCCTGCTGGCCTGGCATCTCCTGGCGAGCGCAAAGCTCGATCTCGGCCTCGTCACGTTTCGCAATGTGCCGACGCCGATCGAAGCCGCGATAGCCGGCTGGAACCTGCTTCAGTCGCCAAAGCTTGCGGCACATCTCTCGGCGAGCCTTGCCCGCGTGCTTTCGGGATTCCTGGCGGCGCTCGCTGCCGGCATCGCGCTTGGTCTGGCCATCGGCCGCTCGCGGATCGCGGCCGATCTGCTCTTGCCGCCGCTCGAAGTCTTGCGTCCGATCCCGGCGGTCGCCTGGATCCCGCTCGCAATCCTGATGTTCCCCTCCTCCGAATTGTCGATGGCCTTCATCACCTTCACGGGCGCGCTGTTCCCGATCCTGCTGAACACGATTCACGGGGTCGAGGGCGTCAATCCGCGGCTCGTCGCCTCCGCGCGCAGCCTCGGCGCCGGGGACGCTGCGATCCTGCGCGAAGTGATCCTGCCGGGGGCGAGCCCGAGCATCATCACCGGCGCGGCGATCGGCATGGGCACGGCCTGGTTCTGCCTGGTGACCGCAGAGATGATCTCCGGCCAATACGGGATCGGCTACTTCACCTGGGAATCCTACACGTTGCAGAATTACGAGGACATCGTCGTCGGCATGCTGCTGATCGGCCTGCTCGGCATGGGATCGAGCCTAATCGTGCGCCGCCTCGGCGCGCTCGCGACACCCTGGTTGCAGTCGGGAGAGAAGCGATGAGCGCATCGCAATCTCCCGCGCCGGATGGCCGGATCACAATTGCCGACGCGGCCATCCGTCTCGGGCGGGGCGAGGCGGCTTTCGAGGCCGTGCAGAACATCGACCTGACCATTCCCGGCCGTCAGTTCGTCTGCCTGCTCGGCCCTTCCGGCTGCGGGAAATCGACCCTGCTCGGGGCGCTTGCCGGCCATCTCGCCTTGAGCCGTGGCCACGTCACTCTCGACGGGCAGGCGATTTCCGGTCCGCATCCCGAGCGCGGCATCGTCTTCCAGCAGCACACCCTGTTTCCCTGGAAGAGCGTGATCGACAATGTCGCGTTCGGCCTGAAGATGAAAGGCATTGCGAGGGACGAGCGGCGCGAGAAGGCGCGCGATTATCTCTCGCTGGTCGGCCTCGAGGGGTTCGAAGACCGCTACCCGAGCGAGCTCTCCGGCGGCATGCAACAGCGCGTCGAGATCGCCCGCGTGCTGATCAACCAGCCGCGCATACTCCTGATGGACGAGCCCTTCGGCGCGCTCGACGCGCAGACGCGCCTGACCATGCAGGAACTCCTGCTCGACGTCTGGACACGGTTGCGCACCACGGTTCTTTTCGTCACCCACGACATCGACGAGGCCCTGTTTCTCGGCGACCGCGTGCTGGTGATGACGCCGCGCCCCGGCCGTATTCTCGACGATTTCGAGGTGAGCTTCGTGCGGCCCCGCCAGCGCGACCTCGTCGTGGATCGGGATTTCGGCGAGATCAAGCGGCATTGCCTGGAGCTGCTGCGCCCGAGGGCCGGAAGCCATCCCCTGCCGAGGCTGACGCCGCTCGGGCCTGCGCCCGACGCCTTGCGGGAACGCGCATAGGGCGCGATCAGGGCGCGCGCCCCGCGCCTTACTCCACCCAGCCGAACGAGCGCTCGACGGCGCGGTTCCAGCCGGTAAACAGGTGCTCCCGCTGCGCCGATTCCATGCGCGGGTGCCAGCGCTTCTCGACCTCCCAATTGTCCTTGAGATCATCGAGGCTCTTCCAGAACCCGACTGCGAGACCTGCCGCGTAGGCCGCGCCGAGCGCGGTCGTCTCCGAGACCTTCGGGCGCAGGACCGGACGGGCCAGAATGTCGGCCTGGAACTGCATCAGCAGGTCATTCACGACCATGCCGCCATCGCAGCGCAGCTCGCTCAAGGATATCCGGGAATCCTGCTCCATCGCCTGCAGCACCTCGCGTGTCTGGTAGGCGGTTGCCTCGAGGCAGGCGCGGGCGATGTGGCCCTTATTGGCATAGCGCGTCAGCCCGGCGATGATCCCGCGCGCATCCTCCCGCCAACGCGGCGCGAACAGCCCGGAAAAGGCCGGCACGACATAGACGCCGCCATTGTCCTCGACCTTCCGGGCGAGAGCCTCGACCTCGTCGCTTCTTGCGATCAGCCCGAGATTGTCGCGCAGCCATTGCACCAGCGCGCCGGCAATCGCGATCGATCCTTCGAGCGCGTAAACGGGCGCAGAATCTCCGATACGGTAACCCACCGTGGTGATGAGGCCGGCCGTGGAGGCGACCGGCACTGTGCCGGTATTCATGAGCGCGAAACAGCCGGTGCCGTAGGTGTTTTTCGCCTCGCCCGGCTGGAAGCAGGTCTGTCCGAACAGGGCCGCCTGCTGGTCGCCGAGGATTCCGCCGATCGGCAACCCCGAGAAGGGATGCCGCGCCTCGCCATAGACGGCGCTCGACGAAACGATCTGCGGCAGCATCGCACGCGGGATCTCGAAAGCGGCGAGCAGGTCCTCGTCCCAATCGAGCGAGCCCAGCCCCATCAGCAGCGTTCGGCTCGCATTGGTGACGTCGGTCAGATGCAGGCCCCCATCCTGGCCGCCGGTGAGGTTCCAGACCAGCCAGGAATCGATCGTGCCGAACAGGATCTCGCCGGCCTCAGCGCGGGAGCGCGCACCCTCGACCTCGTCGAGCAGCCAGCGCAGCTTGAGCGCTGAGAAATAACTCGCCAGTGGCAGCCCGGTCTTGGCCTGGAAACGGTTGCGACCGCCCTCGCGGGCCATCGCCGCGACGAGCCGGTCGGTGCGGGTATCCTGCCAGACGAGGGCATTGTGCAAGGGCTCGCCGGTGCGGCGGTCCCAGATCAGCGTAGTCTCACGCTGGTTGGTGATGCCGATGGCGGCAAGATCGGTTGCGGCGAGGCGCGCGGCGGCAAGCGCCTCGCGCATCACGGCCTGGGTATTGC
Source organism: Methylobacterium sp. (assembly GCA_044227265.1). Taxonomy (GTDB): domain Bacteria; phylum Pseudomonadota; class Alphaproteobacteria; order Rhizobiales; family Beijerinckiaceae; genus Methylobacterium. The sequence goes on along the minus strand of JBGAFL010000019.1, from coordinate 7,076 downwards.
GCCAGATCTCGCGCGGATCGTGCTCGACCCAGCCCGGTTGCGGAAAGATCTGCTCGTGCTCGCGCTGGGCCTGCGCAATGATGCGACCACGGCGGTCGAACACGATGAAGCGGGTGCTGGTCGTACCCTGATCGATCGCGCCGACATGGTCCGCCATGGCTCTCCGCTCCCGGGCGACCCGCTATCCGGCTGCGAGGGCGGTCAGGCCGCCCCGCGCTCCAGAGCGAGCAGACGGCGGGCATTGGCCCACCAGCTGCCCTGACGGGCCTTCTCGGCCGCCTCCTTCTCCGCCGCCTTGGCCGCATAGAACGAAGCGTTGTGCTCGCCGCGCAGAGCCTCGCGCGTGAAGCGGATCAGGTGATGGGCGACGAAGCCCATGTTGAACACGGCCTCGATCTGCCCGCGTTTCAGGGCGTAGCCCGCCGCCCGCCAGAAAGCGCCGCGATAATCCGAGAACAGCCCGACCCTGGTAATGATGTTGAACCCGAGCACCAACCCGCGGCGCAGGTTCGTGTAGGTGAGCTTGCCGGCAGCGGGCGTCTTGATGCGGTGCGGATAGGTGGTCTCGCATTGATGTTTGAAGCGCTCGAAGATCTTCTCGGGCGCGTAGGCATGGGCAATGGCCTTTCTCCAGCTTGCCACGACCACATCGTGTGGCCGCTTGAACTGAACGTTCGACTCGAGGCTCGCATCCTGGACGAGCCGCCCCTCGCGCTGCAGCCGATCCCAGAGCGGCGTCTTCGGCAGCGCCTGGAGCAGGTTGATGGTGAGGACGGGGATCGCCGAGCGGTCGATGAAGTCGATCAGGTTCTGTTCGGATTTGTCGGTATCCGTGTCGAGACCGAGGATGATGCCCGAAGTCACTTCAAGCCCATAGGAATTGAGCGTGCCGATCGCCTCGTACATCGGCACGGCCGCATTGTGGGTCTTGTCGATGCCCTTGAGCGCCTCCGCCTCCGGCGTCTCGATGCCGACGAACACGGTCATGAAGTTCGCCTGGCGCATCAGCTCGAGGATCTCGGGCTGCTTGGCCATGTTGAGCGTCGCCTCGCAGGCGAACTGGAGCGGGTAGTCGTTCTTCTTCTGCCATTCGACGAGCACCGGCAGCATTTCGCGCGTCGCCTTGCGATTGCCGATGAAATTGTCGTCGACGAAGTAGATCACGGCCGGATGTCCGGGCTGCGCGATGATCGCGTCGAGTTCCGAGCAGAGCTGCTCGGGCGTCTTCAGACGCGGCTGGCGGCCATAGAGCTGCGGGATGTCACAGAATTCGCAGCGATAGGGGCAGCCGGACGAGAATTGCAGCGAGCCGATCAGGTAGCGCTTGAGCGGCACCGCGTCATACGCCGGAGCCGGGAAATCCGAGAGGCCGAGCCGCTCCTTCGTATCGAGCACGATCTGGCAAAGGGGGCGCTCGCAACTTGCGTCGAGCGAGGCGATCAGCCGGTCGGTGGCGTCCCCGATCTCGCCGATATGGATGTAGTCGAAATCCGGATACTTCTCCGGCGCACCCGATACCGAAGGGCCGCCGAGCGCCGCGATCTTGCCGGCTGCATGCGCGCGCCGGCCGATATCGTGGATCTGGCCTTCCTGAATATGCATGCCGGAGACGAACACGGCATCGGCCCAGGCGAAATCCTCCGGGCTGGCGCGACGGATGTTCTCGTCGATGAAGCGATAGTCCCAGCTCTCGGGCATGTAGGCCGCGATCACGAGGAGTCCTTGTGGTGGCATGAACGCCTTCACGCCGCCCATCAGCGGATAGGCGTGGGAGAAGGTGCCGAAGGACGGTGTGTAGGCGGGGAAGACGCAGAGAATGCGCCGATGGGAGGTGACGGAGATGGTGGTTCGCATGAGCCCTCATCTAGTGCAGCTTTGGCTTTGACGAGCCGGAACGCCGCACATTCTTGCCACGAATGACCTGCGTCAATGAACCTGTGACGAAGCCGCAGAGTTCCCGTCAAGTGGGACGTCGATCAGACCGGTGATCAGTCGCGTGCCGAAACCCCGGCGCGTCGGCACACCGACCGGCGGCCCCTCGGATTCCTGCCAATCGATCCGGAGCCGCGTCTCACCGGCCGTCCCTCTCGTCACCCGCCAATCGACGCGCACGCGGCCTTCCTCCCTGGAGAGGGCGCCGTATTTGGCCGCGTTGGTCGTCAATTCGTGCGCGGTCATCCCGAGAGCGAGAACGTAGCGCGGCGGCAATTCGACATCCTCGCCCGAGAGGACGAAGGGATCATCGCCGTTGGCGTAGGGACCAAGCTCGTTCTCGAAGACCTGGCGCAGGGATGCACGGGTCCAGTCGCGGCGGGTCAGCAGGTCATGCGTCTTCGACAGGGCGATGATGCGGTTTTCGAGCTGGGCGGCCTGGTCCTCTCCACCGCGCGATTGACGAGCGAGCGACTGCACGGTGGCGAGCGTATTCTTCACGCGATGGTTCAGTTCGTGCAGCATCGTCACCTGCTGCTCCTGCAGGGCATGGCTGCGGGTCAGTTCGGCCTTGAGGCTGTTCTCGTGTCCCTGGAGCGCCGCCGCCATTCGGTCGAAAGCCCGTCCGAGCTGCCCGAATTCCGAATTGCCGTACAAACCCGAGCGCACCGCGAGTTTGCCGTCCCCCCATGCGGTTGCCGCCTCCAGAAGCTGCCGGACGGGGCGCCGGATCACGGTTCGGCCGAAAAGAAAGGCGGCGAGGATCGCGACCAGGGTCCCGAGCACGATCAGAATTGCTCCGCGCCGCGTCGCCGCGTCGATATCCGCAAACGCGTATTCGCGGCTGATGCCGATGATGACGGCGACACCCTCGAGTGCGCCTTCCGGAAGCGCCACGCCGGTCAGGCGCGGAACACTACGAAGACCAGACATCTCTCCGGCCCCGCCCTGGGCGGCGATCTTTTTCGCGCGGATAGCGTAAGTTTCCGGCACCTGGCGCCCCGCCCAGGTTTCGTGGTCCGGAAGGCGCATCAGCACCGTGCCGCTGCGATCGATCACGGTGACGGCCGAGTCGGTTGGAAGCGCCGCCTGCGCGACCAGGCGTCGCGCGAGCCATTCGGGATCGAAACCGAGATTGATCATCCCGACGACCGCCCCTCCCGCATCGCGCAGCGGATGCGCGAACTGGATGGTCGGCAAACCCGTGCCGCGGCCGATGACGTATTCGCCGACAGACGAGGCGCCCGTCGCCATCACCCGCTTGAAATAATCCCTGTCCGTCAGTGAATAGGCGCCCTTGGCCGCGCCGCGGCTGTTGCAGATGATGGCGCCGCTCGCGTCGGTCACCACGAGGATGTTCGCGCCGGTGATCTTCGGCGCGACGGCGCCGAGAAAGGAGGTGCAGGCCTCCGCATCCTGGTTCCGGATGGCCGGTTCAGCCGCCAGGATGTCGACGACCTGCCGTGCCGCGTCCGCGAACTGCGTGAGATCGGCACTGATCGCCCTGGCATAGCGCAACGCGGCGCTGGTGACCCGCTCCTCGCGCGAGGCCCGCAGGGATTGCTCGCTGTAAATCTGCACCGCGACGGCAGGCGCAAGCGCCAGCAGCACGAGCAGGAGGACGCGTCGCGTGATGCTCATCGCTCGGCCGCCGCAGCACGATCCGGCAGCCGGGATCGATCCGATTCGCTAGGGTGCAGCATCGTCGCCACGCGAACCGGGCTCCTTCGCTCGAACCTGTTCCGACCCACGGGAGGCGGATCGGGATGCATGGTCGGATGCCGAGCGGTGTCGAGCCGGCGCCGACATAGATGGCGCTACGCCCGCGGAAAAAGCAAACGCCCGACCACAGGGGCCGGGCGTTCGTTCGTCTCATCGCGCACGGATCGTCAGGCGTTCAGGACGCTGCCCGGCTCGACCTTGATGCCCGGCCCCATCGTCGAGGTCACGGCGATGCGCTGGATGTAGGTGCCCTTGGCGCCGGTCGGCTTGGCCTTGGCGACCGCATCGGCGAAGGCCTTGATGTTCTCGACGAGCTTGCCCGCATCGAACGAGACCTTGCCGACGCCGGCATGGACAATACCCGCCTTCTCGACGCGGAACTCGACCGCGCCGCCCTTGGCGGCGGCGACGGCGCCCTTCACGTCCATGGTGACGGTGCCGACCTTCGGGTTCGGCATCAGGCCGCGCGGGCCGAGCACCTTACCGAGACGGCCGACGAGCGGCATCAGATCCGGGGTGGCGATGCAGCGATCGAACTCGATCTTGCCGCCCTGGACGATCTCCAAGAGGTCCTCGGCTCCGACGATGTCGGCACCGGCAGCCTTGGCGTCGTCCGCCTTGGCACCGCGGGCGAAGACCGCCACGCGTACCGTACGGCCCGAGCCGTTCGGCAGGTTGCAGACGCCGCGGACCATCTGGTCGGCGTGGCGCGGATCGACGCCGAGATTCATCGAGACCTCGACGGTCTCGTCGAACTTGGCGGTCGCCTTCGCCTTCACCAGCTTGACCGCCTCGTCAATGGTGTAGAGCTTCGCCGGATCGAGCCCTTCGCGGGCGGCGCGGATGCGCTTACCTTCTGCCATTCCGCCCTCCTCACGCCGTGACTTCGAGACCCATGGCCCGCGCGGAGCCACGGATCATCGCGACGGCCGAATCGACCGAATCGCAGTTCAGGTCGGCCATCTTCTTCTCGGCGATCTCGCGCAGTTGCGCCTCCGAGATCTTGCCGACGGCCGCGCCCTTGCCCGGCGTCTTCGAGCCGGAAGCCGGCTTCTTGCCGATCTTCAGCCCGACGGCCTTCTTGAGGAAGAAGGTCACCGGCGGCTGCTTCATCTCGAAGGTGAAGCTGCGATCCTGATACGCGGTGATGATCACCGGGATCGGGGTGCCCTTTTCCATCTGCGCCGTCTTCGCGTTGAAGGCCTTGCAGAATTCCATGATGTTGAGACCGCGCTGACCGAGCGCGGGACCGATCGGCGGCGACGGATTGGCGGCGCCGGCCGGGACCTGAAGCTTCACGTAGCCCGTGATCTTCTTCGCCATGGGACTGCTCCCAAAGAATGCCCGCCGCCGGGCTGCCTAAGCCTTCGACGGAGCGGACAGTTGCAGGTCGCGGTGCGGCTCGTGGACCCCGGCGGCGAACCGGGCGAGCCTCCCGCGTGTGATGGGCGAATGGCGAATGGCGAATGGCGAATGGAGCCTTGGCCCTCACCGCCGACCGCCGTCGACATTGCCCTGAAGCGAGCGGAGAAGGCGCTGGCGAGAGGGCGTCACGCCCTCATTCGCCATTCGCCATTCGCCATTCGCCAAACGGTCAGGCTTTCTCCACCTGCCCGTATTCCAGCTCGACCGGGGTGGCGCGGCCGAAGATCGACACTGCCACCTTGAGGCGCGAGCGGGCCTCGTCGATCTCCTCGACGGTGCCGTTGAAGCTTGCGAAGGGACCATCCGCGACGCGGACGGTCTCGCCGATCTCGAACGAGATCGAATGCTTGGGCCGGTCGACGCCTTCCTGGACCTGGCCCTTGATGCGCTCGGCCTCGGCATCGGGGATCGGCACCGGCTTCGACTTGTCGGCGCCGAGGAAACCCGTGACCTTCGGCGTGTTCTTGATGAGGTGGTAGACCTCGTCGGTCAGGTCGCATTTCACCAGCACGTAGCCGGGAAAAAACTTACGCTCGGCATCGACCTTGCGCCCGCGGCGAACCTCCGTGACCTTCTCCGTCGGGACCATGACCTCGTCGAACAGGTCCGTGAGGCCGCGCTGGCTCGCCTGATCCTTGATGGACTGGGCGACCTTGTTCTCGAAATTCGAGTAGGCGTGGACGATGTACCAGCGCTTCGACACGGGTGGGTTCAACTCCTCGAAACCAATGCTCGGCGCCTCTGCGGCGCCGAAAAAACCTAGTTGGCGATCCCGAGAATCAGGCCGACGCCCCAGCGCAGGATCTGGTCGACGATCGTGAAAAAGATGCTCGCGATGACGACCATGACGAACACCATGATCGTGGTGACGGTGGTCTCCTTGCGGGTTGGCCAGGTGACCTTGCGGCCCTCGTCACGGACCTGGCCGAAAAATTCGAGCGGGCTCGTGCGCTTGGGCGCCGGACGGGCGGGAGGAGCCGTGAGCGGGGGCGTTCCGCTTCGTGCGGGGCCACGCACCGCATCCGCTTTCTTCGTCGATTCGTTCGATGCCATGACGCTTGACTGACCGGACATACCGGGAAGGGTTTCCGAAAGCCGGCGGGCAACGATGCGAGGGGCAAGCCCTGACCGCGACGGCGCTACTGACGATCTCGGAGTGCGGTCGCTCTAGCGCAAGTCCCGCGGCTTGTCGACTGGGCTTATCGCGAGCCGATCCGCTGGCAGGAGTGGAGGGACTCGAACCCCCAACCCCCGGTTTTGGAGACCGGTGCTCTGACCAATTGAGCTACACTCCTAGCGGCGCGGAACGCTCCTTGCCGCAAGGCGCGCCCTGATTCAAGGGGCCGCGCAGCGCAAATGCTCGCGAGCGGCTTGCCGTGGTGTTCTGCAGCTGGCAGCGGTCAGGTCCGATCGTCGCGGCTAAAGAGGCTCGACGCGCACGGCGGTGCCGTAGGCCAGGACCTCCGTGATCCCGTCCATGATCTCCGTCGCGTCATACCGCATGCCGACAATGGCATTGGCACCCTCTGCTGCGGCATGATCGGTCATGTGAGCGAAAGCTTCCTGCCGCGCCGTCTCGGCGAGATCGACATAGGCGCCGATCTGTCCTCCGAAGATCGACTGAAGACCGCCGACGAAATTCCCGATGACGCTGCGCGAGCGCACGGTAATTCCTCGCACGACCCCAATATGGGTGGTGATACGATAGCCGGGGATGTCGTTCGTGGTGGAGACGAGCATCGTATATCTATCCTGTGCACGGGATCGGGAGCCGACATGAAAGCACCCGCGGATCGGGTTGGCGATCCGCGGGTGTCGATCTCAGGCTCCGTCCGGAACAGGAGCGTTCTTGACTACTCCTGGATGCTTGCGACGACGCCTGCACCGACGGTGCGGCCGCCTTCGCGGATGGCGAAGCGCAGCTTCTCTTCCATCGCGATCGGCACGATCAGCGCCACGTCCATGGTCACGTTGTCGCCCGGCATCACCATCTCGGT
>JBGAFL010000018.1:0-77321 GCA_044227265.1 Methylobacterium sp. | reverse complement strand
TCTGTCCGCTTATGCGTACCAAAACGACGGCCCGTTACTTCCGGCCAACTGGCTGCGCGGCCGGCGCAAGGCGCTCTGGATCTCCAAATCCGACACACTGATCGAGGATGCCCGCCGCGACTGGCGTCACCTGGGCCAGGAGCCGCTCCAGATCGTGCCGCTGTCGCGCTTTGCCCCCGGCAAGCCGGTGCCGCTCTCCGAAGGCATCCTATTCACGACCTACGCGACCCTGCGCAGCGCCGGCCGGGGCTCGCGTCTCGACCAGATCGTCGCATGGCTCGGAGCCAAATTCGACGGCGTCATCGCCTTCGACGAGTCCCATGCGCTCGCCAACGCCGCCGGCACCAAGAGCGCCCGCGGCGACACCGAGGCTTCGCAACAGGGCAGGGCGGGCCTGGCGCTCCAGTATCGCCTTCCGGAGGCGCGGCTGCTCTATGTCAGCGCCACCGGCGCGGTGTCCGTCCACAACCTCGCCTATGCCCACCGCCTCGGCCTGTGGGGCGGCGGTGCCTTTCCCTTCCCGGCGCGCACCGACTTCGTGCAGGCGATGGAGGCAGGCGGGCTCGCGGCGATGGAAGTGCTCGCCCGCGACCTCAAGGCGCTCGGCCTCTACACCGCCCGCGCGCTCTCCTATGACGGCGTCGCCGTCGAGATGCTCGAGCACGTCCTCAGCGAGGACCAGGTCGCGATCTACGACGCCTATGCCGACGCCTTCCAGGTGATCCATACCAACCTGGAGGCGGCGCTCGAGGCGACCGGCATCACCTCGGAAGGCGCCACCCTGAACCGCAACGCCAAATCGGCGGCGCGCTCGGCCTTCGAGTCGAACAAGCAGCGCTTCTTCAATCACCTGCTCTGCGCGATGAAGTGCCCGAGCCTGATCGGCGCGATCGAGGCGGCGATCGAGCAAGGCCATGCGGTCGTCGTGCAGATCGTCTCGACCAGCGAGGCGCTGATGGAACGGCGTATCGCCGACATCCCGGCGAGCGAATGGGACGATCTCCAGGTCGACGTCACCCCGCGCGAATACGTCATGGACTACCTGGCGCATTCCTTCCCGACGCAGCTCTTCGAGCCCTACACGGATGAGAACGGCAATCTGCTCTCCCGTCCCGCCACCGACGAGGACGGCAATCCGGTCCAATGCCGCGAGGCGCTGGCGCGGCGCGACGAACTGATCGAGCAGCTCTGCGCCCTGGCCCCGGTCCAGGCCGCGCTCGACCAGCTCATCCATCACTTCGGGACCGACCAGGTCGCCGAAGTCACCGGCCGCTCGCGCCGCATCGTGCGGCGCGCGGCCAAGGACGGCGGCACCCGCCTCGTCCTGCAGAACCGCCCGGCCTCGTCCAACCTCGCCGAGACCCAGAGCTTCCAGGACGACGACAAGCGCATCCTCATCTTCTCAGACGCCGGCGGCACCGGCCGCTCCTATCACGCGGACCTCGGTGCGAAGAACCAGCGCCTGCGCGTCCACTTCCTGCTCGAGGCCGGCTGGAAGGCCGACAACGCCGTCCAGGGGCTCGGGCGAACCAACCGGACCAACCAGGCGCAGCCGCCGCTGTTCCGGCCCCTCACCAGCGACGTGAAGGGCGAGAAACGCTTCATCTCGACCATCGCCCGGCGCCTCGACACGCTCGGCGCCATCACGCGCGGCCAGCGCGAGACCGGAGGGCAGGGCCTTTTTCGGCCCCAGGACAACCTCGAGGGAGCCTATGCCACCATCGCCCTGCGCCAATTGTTCATGGCGATCCACCAGGGCCGGATCGAGGGATGCTCGCTCGATGCGTTCCAGGCGATGACCGGCTTGTCGATCGTCGACAGCGGCGGCGCGCTGAACGACGAGCTGCCGGGCGTGTCGCGCTTCCTCAATCGCTGCCTCGCGCTTCGCATCGCCATGCAGAACCTGTTGTTCGAGGCGTTCGAGGAGCGGCTGGCGGCCCTCATTGAGGGCGCCATCACTTCGGGCACCTACGATGTCGGCCTCGAGGTGCTGACCGCCGACAGCTTCAAGGTCACGAACCGCGAGGTGGCCTATACCCATCCCGGCACCGGCGCGCAGACCTTCCTGCTCACCATCGCCGAGAAACGCCGGCCGACGCCGTTCATCCTCACTGACGCCCTCGCATGGCTCGACCAACCGAAGGTCGGCGCCGTCGTCAACAGCAAGAGCGGCCGCGCCGCGCTCGCCGCGCCCGCCGCCTCGCTAACCGACGAGGACGGGATTGTGGTCGAGCGCGTTCGCCTCACCCGTCCGAACCAGACGCTCACCGTCGAGCGGGACACCTTCGCGCAAAGCCAATGGCTGCCGGCCTCGCGCGACGCCTTCGCTCAGGCGTGGCAGGCCGAGATCGACGCCTTGCCCGAATTCGAGGAGCGCACCCTGCACATCGTCACCGGCCTGCTCCTGCCGATCTGGGACCGGCTGCCGGGGCAGGGGATGCGCGTCTACCGGCTCGTGACCGACGAGGGCGAGCGCATCGTCGGCCGCCGCATCGATGCCGAGAAGCTTGCGACCACCCGCACCATGCTCGACCTCGGCGCCGGCGCTAGACTGTCACCGGCCGATGCCTGGACCGCCGTGCATGAGCGCGGACATGTCCTGAAGCTCGCCGGGGGCCTCGAGCTGCGCCGCGCCCGTGTGAGCGGACTCAGCCGCGTCGAGCTGATCGGCTTCTCCTCCGGCACCCGCCCGTTTCTCAGGGCGATGGGCCTCACCATCGAGGTGATCGCCTGGAAAACCCGCGCCTTCGTGCCTGTCGGGGAGGACGGCCTTGCCATCCTGGCAACCCTGTTCGAGCGGCACCCGGTCCTGTCCGCGCCAGAGGCGGCCTGAGCCCGTCAAGGCGGCATGAGTCCAGCACGGCTGCCGGCGCGTCCGGCAGCCCGCGGGGCACGGCACTTCGTAGCGGCGATCTTATCCGTGAGCCGAGAGATCGCGACGACACATGGGTTTCCGAACCGCTCTGGCGTCGATGAGCCCATCCCCACTCACAGACGCTTATCCGTGACCCTCCCGGAGCCTTCCACGATCAAGCCTCAAGGGCTCCGCTACGCAAAGCGTGCGGCCGCTGCGGCTACGCCTTCGCGGTGATCGCGGCTCCGTCCGGGCCATCGGGCGCCCGTCGAGCGGGGATGGTCCCCGCCGCGGGAGGCTCAGCGGACCATGGCCCACGATCTCACCCTCGCTCGCAGCTACGCCTTCAGCCTCGCCAAGACCCTGATGGTCTGCGTGACCCTGTTCAAGTCCGATGGCGGCTACGGCGTCATGACCTCGGACGAGTTCGACGGCGATCCGGCCAGTGTCATCACCGATTATGATCCGTTCGCCTGAGAGGGGGATCGCAACGGGAGCCGTGAAGCGGCTCCCCGGCAAGCTCCCCACGAAAGGACCCGCCGATGCCGACCACGCGCCCCGTTCCGCCCCGTTCGATCGATGACGCCCTCGGACACATCGCCAAGGGCGGCCGGCTCGTCGTGCGATCCGCCTGGCGCGCGACCGTTCTGGACCGGAAGGTCCTGCGCCGCTTCGAGCAGGCCGGCGACTGGCTCATCAGGGAAGACGGCGACGGCTATCGCCTGCGCAGCGGCAAGGGCTCGGTCTATCTCCTGCCCGGCCAGCTCGAATACGTGATCGAGGACTGACCTCAACGACACAAGACCGTGCGCGCTTGTGAGTGCCAGCTTGCCGGCGTCGCTCGCCACCAGCCACGATATCGCAACTCGAGGTTTGCTCGAGCGCTCGGGGCCGCATGGAATTCAATCGATGTTAGGCTTTTTTCGTCTTTTCCGCGAACGCCGCCGCCAGCGCCGGATCGTGATCGACGCCGATGCCCGCCGCATGATCGAGCAGCACGGTCCACTCGCCTATTACGAGGCGCGCGCCCTGGCGCGCGAACTGCCCCCGCCCGGGCGAGCGCGTCACCCGCATTGGAGCAAGGTCGCCGTGCGCATCAGGGAACTGACCGACTGAGCCTGCTTCACCGCGCCCGAGCGCGGTTCGGAGAGCCAGAGCCCGGCCGGGGATCGATACCTATTCGGATCGAGCCGGGCAGCTTTGTGACTGCGCTCCTGCCGAGCCGCCAACGCCAGCCGTCCGCTGTTACAGCCAAGCTATGGACAGGTGCAACCTGTCCATGGTGTTCTCATGCCTCGATACCCGCTCCACGCGCGGGAGCTTGCGGGAGATGTCCTATGACACTGCCCACACCGGGCGACCTCGCCCAACGCCTCGCCGAACACGCCGAGGCCGTCTGCCGCCGCTACCTCCCAAATGGCAGCCGCTCCGGCAATTACTGGAGCGTCGGTGACGTCTACGGCACGCAAGGCGCATCGCTCTATGTGCGCCTCACTGGACCCACCTCCGGGCGACGCGCAATGGGGCGATGGGCCGATGCCGCCACCGGGGAGCATGGCGACCTGATCGACCTGATCCGGATCAATCAGGGGCACGACGATTGGCGGGAGACCCTCGAAGAGGCCCGCGCTTTCCTGTCCATGCCATTGCCAGTCGAACCGCAAGCCCCGGTGAGCCAGTCCGCCCGCGATACCGGCGAGGCGGCGCGCGCCCTGTTCCGCGCTGGCCGGGCGATGCCCGGTACTCCGGCCGCCACCTATCTGGGCGGACGCGGCCTGTCGCATGCCATTGGCCTGCCCGCCTTGCGTTACCACCCGCTCTGCAATCACCGGCTTGAGAAGCGGCCGACCCGCCAGCTCCCGGCGATGCTCGCCGCCGTCTCCGATCTGTCCGGCCGCATCACCGGCCTGTCCCGCACCTGGCTCGCCCCTGACGGCCGGGCTAAGGCCGATCTCGCCGAGCCGCGCCGCACCCTCGGTGCCCTCCACGGCAACGGCGTGCGCTTTCCCGGCACGGTTCCCGACATCCTGGTCGCGGGCGAGGGGCTGGAGACCGTGCTCTCGGTCCACCGCATGATGCCGGCGATCCCGCATGTCGCCGCCCTCTCGGCCGCGCATCTCGCCGCGTTGATCCTGCCCGACGGTCTGCGCCGCCTCTACGTCGCGCGCGACGCCGATGCGGCCGGCGAGCGGGCTTTCGCCAAGCTCCAGGCGCGTGCCGAGAAGACCGGCATCCTGGTGTTCGAGCTTGTCCCCGCCTTCGACGACTTCAACGACGACCTCGTGCGGCTCGGCTCTCGCGACATGGCCCTGAATCTCGCGCCGCAGCTCGCGGAGGACGACGCCGTCGCGTTCCTGCGCTTGGAGGAGGCGTCCACGTCCGCCGCCTGAACCGCGCGGGAATCCATCGAGACCGCCCCCGGACCCGTGGGAGCGCGCCCCGCGCGGCCTTCACGAGAGGGCGACTGGATGCCGGCACCATTGGCCCGGCGCAACGGCCTCCGGCGACGATTTTCCCCCGGCGCTCACGCGCCGTTCCTCGCGCGGCAAAATCGCCGCCTCCCGGCCATCCTCCGCTGACGCTCCGGCCCTGGCACGCCGCATCGCCAGAGCTGCGATGCGGCCTCTGCCGCCAGGGTGCGCCCGTCCGTCCGTCCCGGCCTGCCGTCGCCATGAAGGCCGCGGCGGTCGCGGCCCACCGGACGAGAGCAGCCATGTACGAGGATTTTTCCAGCACCGCCTACGGCGACAGCGAGCCCGCTCCAAGCCAGTTCGATCATATCGCGGCCGCCGGCTACCGTCCCTTCGAGGCTCACGACGATCCCCGCCCCCTGCCGGCCCCCGAAGCGCTCGAGGGCGCCCTCACCGGAGCGATGAACGCCATGGCCGACGTCTTCGCCGACACCCAGATCGAGGACGACGCCGGCGACGTGCTCTGGAGCTTCGTCAACATCTACCACCGCCGCTCCGAGCAGATCGAGCGCAAGCTCGACGAGAACGAGGCCGACCAGCGCCGATCCCAGGCCGAGCAGGACGGCAGCGAGGTGAAGTCGGTCGAATTGGAACGCAAGATCGCGATCGGCCTCTCCTTGTGCGAGCGCCGCAACATCTTCGAGTTTCGCCCGCGACAAGGCCGCGAGCCTCTACGGCACCATCACCGGATCGCTCTGGCGCCCGCGATCGGGCAGCCAGGTCAGCCACGCGACCATGACGGCCGCGATGGTCGACAGCCACGATTTCCTCAATGCCAGACGCCGGCTCAAGGCCGAGACCCTGGTGCCGCAGGGAACCCTGGTCGCCTTCACCGGCGGCCAGGATTACCAGGATGTGGACCGGATCTGGTCGCTTCTCGACAATGTGCATGCCAAGCACCCCGACATGGTGCTGCTTCACGGCGCCAGCCCGAAAGGTGCCGAGCTGATCGCAGCCAAATGGGCCGACACCCGCAAGGTCAAACAGGTCGCGTTCCGGCCCGACTGGAAGAAGCCACGGCGCCAGCCCGAAAGGTGCCGAGCTGATCGCAGCCAAATGGGCCGACACCCGCAAGGTCAAACAGGTCGCGTTCCGGCCCGACTGGAAGAAGCACGGCAAGGCCGCCCCGTTCCGGCGCAACGACGCCATGCTGGAAGCGATGCCGGTCGGCATCATCCACTTCCCCGGCGGCGGAATCAGCGACAACCTCGCCGACAAGGCCCGCACCAAGGGCATCCCGGTTCAGCGGGGTGTCCGGGCCGGCGCTTAGGCGCCGGGTTCAGCATCGTCGGAGCGCGGCGGAAATCGTCGCACTCTCTCGAAACCCTTCTCTCAGTTCTCCTCCCGGCGAACCCGAACGGTATGCGGGACTGCAGTGCTCGACGGACCGGCGAGATCGCGAGGAGCGTGAACGGGATTGTTCGCGGCCCACCAATGTTCTAATGTACCAACATCCATTCTGAGGGGAGGGAGGCCCGCCATGTCTATCACGACCCTGACCAGCCGGGCGTTCCAGCAGAACGCTAATCAGGCGCAGACGGCCGCCGAAAAGGGACCGGTCTTCATCACCAAGCGCGGAAAGCCCGTCCAGGTTCTTTTGAGCTTCGACGAGTATCAGCGGCTCACTGGCCGGCAACGCAGCCTCGTTGAGGCCTTATCCATGCCCGGACTCGCGGACATCGCGCTGGAAATCCCGCAGGCAGAGGGCCGTCCGCATCCGGCCGACTTGTCCTGATGTTCCTGCTCGATACGAACGTCGTCTCCGAGCTGCGAAAGGTCGGCGATGGCAAGGCCGACGCCAATGTCGTTCGTTGGCTGTCGAACGAAGATGCCTCGCGCTTCTACCTGTCGGCGATCACGCTCATGGAACTCGAACTCGGGATCCAGCTCGTCGAGCGGCGTGACCGACCGCAGGGGGCACGGTTACGTGCCTGGTTCGACAACCAAGTCCTGCCGGAATTCTCAGACAGGATCCTGCCCGTGGACGGCATCGTGGCTTTGCGTTGCGCAGGTCTGCATGTGCCCGATCCGCGCGCCGAGCGCGACGCCTACATCGCTGCGACGGCCTTGGTGCATGCAATGCCCGTTGTCACCCGTAACGTCGCCGACTTCGAGCCGACTGGTGTGCAGGTCATCAATCCCTGGATCGATCGCGGTGGGTAACGGTCGCCGGATGGGCGAACAGCCGCAAGACCAAGCAGGTCGCCTCATGGTCGGACCGGAAGATATACGACACGGCAGTCCCGCCTCGACTCAACGATCCGATGCTTGAGACGCTGTCCTTCGGCATCGCGCACAGTCCGGGCCGGCTCGAAAGGCGAGGGCGGTGTGACATCTCAAACGGGGACGACCGCGGCATTCCTGCTTTGCAGGATCAGGACATTTTAGCTTTGCGCCTACACCGGCCATTCGCATAAGATATCTTATGGAACCTAAATATCTGATATACATAGTTAATTTGGTTTTGCAGGACGTCCGAACGGAGTTGCGATCGAGCCTTGCCGTCGCGCCATTCGGCTAGAAATTCGGAGATCGGGCAGGCATTCGTGGGTGAGGGTTTGAGACGGCAGATCGTGACGGCGACAGAAAGCAGGCTTTCACTCTAGCCCATTTGTGTGCAATTCTGGTTTCAAGATGAGCGCACGTTCTACGCATGCACCGTTGGAAGTTGCCGATGCGCTTTGGCAGATGGGCCAAGCCATCAAGGCCGCGCGCCTGCGGAGGCGCCAATCCGCATCCGACCTGGCGTCCCGTGTCGGCGTCTCCCTCCCAACGCTGAGGAAGCTCGAGAACGGGGATCCGACAGTGTCCCTCGGCGTGTTCGGCAAAGCAGTATGGGTGCTCGGTTTGCTTCCGGCGGTGCGGGATGCCGTCATTCCGGAAAACGATCACCTCGCCGCTGCCATCGAGACCAGTCGCCTTCCTCGCCGCGCGCGTCGCCCGCGCGAGCTGAATCTCGATGACCTCTGAAGCCTACGTTCACGTTCGTCATCCCGACGGTACGACTAATCTGGTCGGCCGGTACCGGCTCGTCACTCCGGTCGCCGGGCGCTCCCACGGCGAGTTCGCCTATGTCGGTTCATGGCTCAGGAACGAGCATGGGCGAGCCTTTGCCCTCGATCCGGAACACTTGCCTCTCCAGCCGGGACCATTCAGGAGCGAGATCCGCGGCCGGCTACCCGGAGTCCTCGCTGACGCGACTCCGGACCGCTGGGGCAGACGGCTCGTTGAGCTCGCGCGGCCTCCAGCAAGCCCTCCAATGACACCGAGCGACTGGCTGCTCGCGACAGGAGACGAGCGGGTCGGCTGCCTCGCATTTTCCCAAGCTCCAGGCGCACCATTGCGGCGACCGGGTTTCGCCGTCACGACCACCCTCGACAGCATCGCGGACGGGTTCGAGCGCCTTGAACGGGGCGAGGATGTGGAGGGGCTTCCGGCGCGCCTCTGGACTGCCGGCGTGAGCATGGGGGGCGCACGCCCCAAAGCCGTTGTCGAGCACGAGGGCGTGCTATGGATCGCCAAATTCCAGCGACGGGACGATACCTACGACCAATGCGCTGCCGAGCACGCGACGATGCGGCTGGCCGCAGCATGTGGGATCGAGGTGGCCGATACCAAGGTGGTCGATGTCGGCCCGCGCAAGGTCGTCCTGGTCAAACGCTTCGATCGCATTCCCGGCACGCATGAGCCGACATGCCACTACCTGAGCGGACTATCGACGCTAGGGCTGGACGACACTTCCGATCGCGGGTCCTATTCCGACCTCTCCGGATTTCTCCTGAGGTATGGCGCGCAGCATGTGGCAGACCGCCATGAACTTTTTCGCCGCATGGTGTTCAACGTGCTGTGCGGCAACCGGGACGATCATCTCAAGAATCACGCCTTCCTCCGACATGAGGACAAGTGGCGACTGTCCCCGGCTTTCGACGTCGTCCCCCAGCCGGACATGGATCCCCAGCAGGCCATCGGCGTCGGCCGCTCCGGGACTTACCCGACGATAGAGAACTGCCTGACCCGGGCAGCCGACTTCGATCTCTCGCCGGACAATGCAAGTCGCATAGTCGACGCTCTCGTCAATCGAATGGGAAGATGGCGTTTGGACTTCGCCGCCGAAGAGGTCGACGACGCCACGATCAAGACGCTCATGCGCGCCTTCTCGAAGAAACTCGATCAGGCTTTGTCCCCCAAATAGAGGTCCGTGCCAAAAATATCAGGAGAAGTGATTCAGATATCGCAAGCCCAGTCTCCGGCATCGCGCCTTGAAATGGAGGGCGAGCCGTCTGGCGCCGGCCGTGCACTACTCGGAGTTTCGCCTCTCCCGGAGCCCGCTCGCGGTCTCCGCGCTTCGCGTGACGATCACTCTCGCATGATCCCGACGGTTTGACGCCAAGCGTTGCTGGCTTGTGCGGGTGCCGCGAAAAGGATCCGCCATGTCGGCATCCATGCAGCGGCGGCAGACCGTTCCGACACGATCGCGACGAGGGAACGGAGCCCGACGCCGCCCGCAAGCCTCACAGTCGAACTTTCCTCCCCGCCGCCTGAAGGCGGCTCCTCGCGGAACAGGAAAGCCCGTCCTCCGGCTCCTGCGCTGACGCTGCGGCCCCTACCGGGGTGCGGACGCCGCCGAGCCCCGTCGAAGGGTCGCATCGCGCCGGGACGGTCCCGAGCGCGGCAGCAGGAACCCCGCGATGATGCACCCGACCCTGCCCGCTTCCGCCGCCGCCCGACTCGCGCTCCAGATCCAGATCGAGGAACTCCAAGCCGAATTATCCGGCATCCTCTGCCCGGCCGAGCGCCGCCAGATCGCGCGGGAGCTGAGCAGCGTAAAGGCCGCGATCGGCCGCCTCCGGGAAGACGCTTGAGCCGTCAGGCCGTCTCGCGAGAGGCGGCCAAATTCGCAGGTTTCGCGGCGCCCGGGTAATCTGGATCGCGCGGGTATCGCGACCGTAAGGGCAGCAATTCAGGCCGCTCGTCCGACCGCCTGCTTGCGCTCGTCCGGTGCTGGTTCTTCCGTTCGCTCGCCATCCTTCTTAGTGACTTGAGCGAAACGGTTCGCCTCGGTCCGGGCAACCATGTCCGGCCGTCGGAAGTAAATCGGACGCCCACACCGGATCGGCTCGACACCGGCCACGAACAGCAGCTGCTCGTCGCGCCGCATCGACGACATGATGTCGTCGGGAAGGATCAGCGCCCGCTTCTGTAGGCTGGTCGAAGCGGACAGGCTCGATCCGCGTGAACCCTTGCCTCTGCCCGATCCCGATTGCTGGCTGAACGACACCAGCTCCTGCGTGAACGACCCGCATCGCTTCGAGAGCCACTCGGCGGTCTCGACATCGGAGATCGCGGAAAAACTCTGCCAGGCGGTGGATTCCAGCCAGGATGAAACCGCGTCCTTGCCGCCCCATTGGTCCCGAAGCTGCCCGATCGACTGATACACCATGACCATGGTGATCCCGTACTTGCGGCCGGCGTCGCGCGCCGTCTCGATGATCTTCATGTGGCCCAGGCGAGCTGCCTCATCCAGCAGGAACGCCACCCGTTGGTGGGCCTTATCCTCGACCTTTCCGTTCCTGTTGTAGAGGGCATTGAGCAACGCGCCGAAGATGACGCGCGCCAAGCCGGAATGGTTGTCGAGGGTCTTGATGTCCAGGCACACGAACACGTCCATGTCGGTGTTCGTGATGTCCGCACTGGAGAATTTCCCGCCCGACACCAGGGCCGCATAGCGCTCGTAGGACAACCAGTCGGTCATCTCCGACGCGGTCGAATAGATGCCCGAGAACGTCGTCTCCGTCATGGCCGAGAACGGACCCAAGGCAAGCTTCGAGAACGAGCCGTCATCCTCGCTTTCGATGATTTCCTTGAGTTGGTTTCGAAAGGTCGGCTCGTCGAGCGAAATCATCTCCCGCAGCTTGCGGAGCGTCCTCGGCCTGCCCTCGAATGCCCGGTTGAGGCAGATATGCGCGAGCAGCCCGCGCAGGAGCTGCTGCGCCGAGTTGCGAAAGAAGGAATTGGGATCGTCGCGCGTGACCTTGCCGGTCGTCATCCAGTCGGTGACGGCCGCGACGTCCTCCTCGGGACTCCCCGATCCGGTGCCGATCCAATCCAGGACGTTGAAGCCGCTTTCCCGGTCCGATGGATCGATGCGGACGATGGTTCTATTCTTTCCTGGAATCATCTTCTCGCGATACCTTGCCACCATCGGATGGACCTCGAGCGAGGGATCGAGAACGACGGCGTTGTGCGGCCAGGTCAGCAGCATCGGAACGACCGCGCCGGTGGTCTTGAATCCGCCCGATCCGGCGAAGATCAAACCGTGCGTCGAGCCGAAATTGCAGTTGAACGCCATGAGCGGCTTGGTGCCGCCCGACCCCCAGGTTTCCTTATTGTCGGGATCGAAGATGCGCGTGGCCTTCGGGTCGAGATCGACCCGGTAGCGTTCGCCGACAGCCAGCTTGCCGTCGGCCGGAAACAGCTCGCCAGCCTCATTCATTCCCGCCCATTCGGCATCGCCGAACGCGGCCGTCTTCGAGCGGATCGGTTTGCTGTAGCCGCGTGCCGTCCGCCTGACCTTCACCAGCGAAACGACAGGTACGATGAAGGCCACAAACAGCGCGAACATGCAGGCGATGAACAGTGGGATGTCGACGAATCTCAGGAGCTGCTCGACGCTGTGTTGCGGGTAATACGGGCTCAACCGCTGGACCTCGCCATACACGGTCCATCCGATCAGACCGCTGAGGAACAAGGCTGACAGTCCGGCGACCGCACGGCCATGCTCGCCGATCCGGGCGATGCCGCAGGCTGCAAACAGCAGCAGGGCGGGAAGCGCGACGGCCAAGACCCGGCACGCGCGATACGCGATCATGTAGCCGGGATTGTTCGGATAGAGCGCGAGCATTCCCGGCCAGACGACGAGCACGATCGCGAGGTGGAGCGCCAGCGCCAGCGCGACGACGATCCCTGCATGAGCCCACTTCATTTGAGGAATTCCTTCGCTCCGCGCCGCGCGAATTCCTCCGCGACCGCCGGGTCACGGGCACGCTCAGCGCCATCGATCAGGAGGCCGAGCAACTTGTCGCTCGGCATGCCGGCAAGGCCGGCTTTGACGATCAGCCCGCCGAGCTGGATCTTGCGATAGGCGTCTGCGCGACGCGCCTCACGCCGCTCGCTCACCAGTGCTCTCTTCAGACTGATCAGGTTGCCGAGGAGGCTTTGCCTTTGGCGCTTGCGCCGGCGGCGCAGGCTCGCGAAATCGCCGGACGATCTCCTCGAACTCCTTCGACAGCTCCGCATCCGAAATCTGCAGATCGTCGAGACCTGCCTTGACCGCGAGCGCGCCGATGCGCTCGGCCTGGGCCTTGTCATGTGCCTTGAGCTTGGCCTGCAGGGCCGCGATTTCCTTCACGATCACATCGCGCGACTGTGGTCTTGCCATAGGCCAACCCCTTTCCCTGTGCTGTCGAGTAGGTTCGGGCCGCCTAACCAGACAATGTGACCGAATGATGCACGCAGGCCGAGTGTTGGCTGATCCAGACTCCATCAGGCGCGGTATCGCGTCGTCCCTCTCCTCCCCTTTCGAGCTCCAGCGCCCTCTCCTTTTCCGGTGTGTCGGCCGTTCGGCAAATGACTAAGCTCGACGGATGATCGGCGCCGTCAGGGGCCTTGCCCAAGCAGAGCTACGGCGCGAAGCGCCTCTGCTTGATCTCGGAGCGAATGTGGAGAGCGCACTTATGGGGAAATTTGCAATTTCCCGGGGTGCGGTTCAAACTGCCAAGCTAGAGGTTGCGCTTGGCCATCTATCACCTGAGTGCCCAGGTCATCAGCAGCGCGTCCGGCCGGAGCGCCGTCGCGGCCGCGGCCTATCGCCGTGCGGCCTCCATGATGTGCGAGGCACGCGCCATCGAGGTCAGCTACGAGGGCAAGCAGCACGTCGCCCATACCGAGCTGGCACTTCCCGCTGAGACACCGGCCTGGTTCCGCTCAGGCATTGATGGACGATCGGAGAACGGCGCCTCGGCCTTCCTGTGGAATGCGGTCGAGGCGAAGGAGGGTTTGAAGGGCACGGGCCTGGCGATGGAGATGAACATCGCCCTCCCCCTCGAGCTGACCCGCGAACAGAATGTCGCCCTCGCCCGCGATTGGGTCGAGGAGTTCGTCACGTCGCGGGGCTTCATCGCGGATTGGGCTCTGCACGACAGCCCCGGAAACCCGCATTTCCACGTCATGATCCCGCTGCGGCGGCTCACCCAGGACGGGTTCGGGTCGAAGTTCGAGCATGCCCGCGACCCTGCGGGCAACATGCTCACCCGCGAGGATGGCAAGCCGCGTTACGAGCGGATGGCGGCGCCGATGAAGGCGCTGACCGACTGGCGCCGTTCATGGGAAGTCGCTGTCAACCGGCACCTCGCCATGGCGGGATTGGAACTGCGCATCGATCACCGTTCTCACCGCGAGGCGGGCATCGAGGTCGAGCCGACCGAGCATATCGGTGTCACCGCCTCGAACATGGTGGAAAACGGCAAGCAGGCTGATCGCGTTCGCGAGGAGATGGAGCGCCGCGCCCGCAACGCTCAAACGATCATCGACGATCCGTCGAAAATCCTGCCGATCCTGACCCGCGAAAAGAGCGTGTTCGACGAGCGCGACATCGCCAAGGCGCTCTTTCGCTATATCGACGATCCGGCATTGTTCGCGTCGGTACGGCTGAGGGTCGGCCTGTCGCCGGAACTGGTGGCGGTGGCTGAGGAGGTGATCGACCCGGAAACCGAGCTCGTGATCTCGCCGGCGCGCTGGACGACGCGCGGCCTGCTGCGAGCCGAACTCCTGATGCAGAGCGCAGCCGCCAAGCTCTGGACCGATCAGACGCATGTGCTCGAACCGAGCACCGTCGAGAGGGCGATATCGGCCCGTTCCCAGCTTTCCGATCAGCAGGGCGAGGCCGTCCGGCATGTGACCGGACCCGAGCGTATCACGGCGGTGGTCGGCTTTGCCGGAGGCGGCAAATCGACAATGCTCGGCGTCGCCAAAGACGCCTGGAAGCGTGACGGTTATCGCGTATTCGGCGCGGCGCTCGCTGGGAAGGCAGCGGAGGGCTTGGAGCGCAGTTCCGGCATTTCGAGCCGCACGCTGGCCTCTTGGGAACTCGCCTGGAGCAAGGACCGTGATCGGCTCTCACGCGGCGACGTACTGGTGCTCGACGAGGCCGGAATGGTGTCGTCCGAGCAGCTCTCGCGGATCGTGCAGGAAGTTGAGAAACGCGGCGCCAAGCTGGTGCTTGTCGGCGATGCGATGCAGCTCCAGCCGATCGAGGCGGGCGCCGCCTTCCGGGCGATCACCGAGACGATCGGTCATGTCGAATTGTCGGAGATCTGGCGGCAGTCGCTCCCGTGGATGCGACAGGCCAGCATCGACTTTGCACGCGGCGCGGTCGACCGCGCAATCGCCGCCTATCACGAAGCCGGCCTGGTGCGTCTCGCACCGAACCGAGAGCTTGCGCGCTCGGCCGTGATCGCCGCCTGGAAGGCGGATTATCTCGGCACTGACCGGGGCGGCAAACGCCATGAAACCCTGATCCTGGCCCAGACCAATCTCGACGTGTTCAGCCTCAACGGTATGGCGCGCGAGACGCTCAAGGCCGAGGGCCAACTCGCCGACGAGGCGCGGTTCGTGACTGCGCGCGGCGAGCGGATGTTCGCGGCCGGCGACCGGGTTTTGTTCCTCGAAAACGATCGCCAGCTCGGCGTCAAGAACGGCATGCTCGCCACCGTCGAGTCAGCCTCCTCCGGGCGCCTGACCGTGCGGCTCGACCGCGACGGAATGGGCGATGGCGAGCGGATCGAGGTGCGGGCGGAAGAGTACCGTAACCTCGATCACGGCTATGCCGCGACGGTGCACAAAGCCCAAGGCGCGACGCTCGATCGCGTGCATGTCCTGGCCACGCCTGGCATGGATCGTCACCTTGCCTATGTGGCGATGTCGCGCCACCGAAACAGCGTCGTCCTGCACGCCGCCCGCGACGACTTCATCCCCGAATGGGAGCGAACGAGGCTCGGCAACACGCCGAGCTTTGACGCGATCGACAAGGCCACGATTGCGGGTCTGACCTATCGATTGTCGCGCGACGGATCGAAGGCATCGACCCTCGATCACCTCAGTGAGGCCGCGTTCCGCGAGGCCGCCGCCGAGATCGTTGCTCCGCTCGAACCCGAGGTGCGGGTGGCGACCGACCGCACCCTCGACTTCTCCGATGCGGACCGCATCACCGCCAATCTGCGAAGGCTCGCGGCACGGCTCGAAAAGGGCACACCTGCCATCGAGAGCCTGGTGCCTTCGAGCCTTTCCGCGCTCGCCCGTCGCGTCGATGCGATCGAAACCCATGCCCGCCTGACCGCCGATCGCGTACGTCCCCAGGATCTGCGTGCTCTCGCCTCGGCCTTCGCCGAACGGCGCGCGATCAACGGCCATGCAAGCCTGCTTCCCGGCCTACTCGCCCGAATGCGCGGAGCGGTTCAGGGGCTCGAACGACAATGGCAGCGGCTCCGCCGGGCCGGCACGCGGCTCACCACCGTCATGGCCGACCTCAGGGCGCGGATGCCCGAAGTGGCGGCGCGCGTGCGGCCGGCGGTCAAGCCGGAAGCCAGCGTTGTCATCGCTCCCCCGGCCGTCGCAATGAGCCCGGTTTCGAGCACGCCTCAGCCCGAAGCGAAGCCGCCTTTCCTGCCGGCGGTGGATCTCGGCGAGGACAGACTCGACGAGGCGGTCTTGGCCCGCATCGCCGATCATCCCGGTCTGGCTGAACAACGCGCCGAACTCGCGAGCACCGCGGCCGACATGGTGCGGAATCCCGCGCCTCTGGTCGCCGCAATCCTCGCCGATCTGCGCCAGCCGGCAGGCCAATTCGCAAAGCGTGTCGATGCGCTCCTGGCCGATGCGGATACCTATGGCGGGCTCCACGGCAAATCCGGTCTGTTGGCTTCGAAAGCAGCGAAGGAGCAGCGCCACTGGGCCAAGCAGTCCGAGATTGGTGTTCGAGGTAAAGCCCGCAGGCTCAAGGCCGACTTCGTGTCGACATACGAGCAGGCCCGCACCGACGAGCTCGCCTATCGCGAGCGTCTGCGCATCGAGATCCCCGGCCTCAGCCCGGAGGCCCAATCCGCGCTCGAACGCATCGGCGCCACCGCTCAAGAAGCGCGCAACCGCGCCGTTGCCGCCGCCATCTCCACTCCCGAACAACGCAGCGAGATCGAAGCCTTCGCGCTGGCCGTCGGCCGCCGCTTCGGCAGGAACGGCTCGATCGGCTTCAGGATGGAGGAAAGCCTCGCCCCAGATCATGCCCCTGTCGCGAAGCCCTTGCGCGACCTGATGAACGGCGCCGGCATCATTGCCATCCGCATGACGGAGAACCGCCTCGAGCCCGACCTCGCGCTCGATCGCCAACACGAGTTACGCCGCGAACGTGGGCTGGATCTTGGACCGAGTCTCTGACCTGAACTCGCGTTGCCATCACGTTACAGCCGACGCTCAACCGCCACGGGTAAGGGTAGAGGAGAAGTCCTGACTGGACCGCCTCGAAGGTTCGATCCCGGAGAGGCGCCTGGCGCCATCCGCGCCCGGCGCAACCTAAGAAGGAGCCGTTTCATGGCCCAAGACACTGCCACCGCCGTCATCGCCACACGCGAGGAAGCTCTCGGTGTGCTCGAGGCGATCGGCGCCGGCCGGCCAGAGAGTGAGCTGATACTGTACGTCAGGGCCATGACCTCGCACGACGACGAGCAGACCTTTGCGGTGATGCGCGGTTCGGGCAACGAGATGAGCGTGCCGACCCAGCTCGCCAGCCTGATCGAGGCGACCGGCCTCGTCAGCATGGACGAGGTTTTCGCCGCCTTAAAGACTCGACGCGAAACCACCCGGGGACAGGCCTGATGAGCGCCGCCGATCCCTACCTCTATCCGGGCACCGACGTCCTGCGGAACCGGCACAATATCCGCGACCAGGATCTCCTGGCCGATCGTGAGCAGCTCGAATCAAGGCGCGCCCTGCTCGACCTGCGACGCGCACCCGTCACCGGCGCCTTCGACCTGTCGCACTACAGGAACACCCATCGGCGACTGTTCGAACGGGTCTACGAATGGGCCGGCGAGTCCCGCACGATCGACCTTTGGAAGGCCGAGATCGTGTTCCGGGGCCGCAGCGTCGCCTACAGCCTGCCCGCTTCGATCGAGGCGGATGCGACCTATGCCCTCGGCCAGATGCGCGAGCGCCTGACGACCGACCTCACCGACACCCTCGAGGCCGTCCGCTTTTCCTCCGCCGTTGCCGAACTCTGGCGCTCGCATCCGTTCCGCGAAGGCAATACCCGCACGCTGCTCGCCTTCGTCGAGCAATATACCCGGCACCGCGACGTGCCTCTCGACCAGACCATCATCAATCGCGTGCCGAGCCAGATGCGCGATGCCCTCGCTCTCGCGACGACTGGAGACGTGTCCGAGCTATCGGACCTCTTCCAGGCGGCACGCCGCTTCGAACAGCAGCGCAACCATCGCCAGCTCGGTCTCCTCACCTCGGAAGCGGCCGAGATCATCCGGCTGCTCGGCCATCCGCGCATCGTGCAGCCTGAAATCGGATCGAACATCCGCGGCCAGGTCCTCACCACCAGCTACCGGCATGTCCTGGTGCGCGACAGCCGCCAGGTCATAGCCGTACCGCTGCGATCCTTCACTGAGCGCCCTGAAAACAACCAGCGCGTTGCGGTGCGCGTGCTCGGACCCGGTGACAGACCCTCCCGCCAGGACATCGCGGAACTCGAGCACAAGGACCGTCGGGAACTCGCCGCCACCGTCCTCATCCCGGCCGCCCTCACCCCGCTAGGCTTCAACGCCAATCAGCAGGAACGCCGCGCCGCCGCGATCGCGATCCCTGCCCCGAGCCAGGCCCTCACTGATGCCCTCGCCACGCGCCCACCCCAGGACATCGCCCAGGATAGCGTTCTCGCAGCCGAAGCCCGAACAATCCAAGACGCCCTCTACCAGCGCTTTGGACGTCCCGGTGCCGCGCTGCTCACGAATGGAGCCCCTGACACGGCCCTCAAACTCCTGCCTCCAGGGCAGGACCTCGAAAGTGTCAGAAACGTGCTGCAACCGCTCCGCGCCACGATCCTGGCTCAGCAGGACCTCGCGATGGCGCAGGAGCGCAAACACTCGCTGTCTCAGGAGGGGCCGAGCCTCGGCCCGAGCCGATGAGGACGCCTCCCTCTGCTCCCAAGTCGCCCAGCGCCGGTATCGTCCTCGCCTGTGCATCGCTGGCGTTCGCGATGATGGCGTTTCTGGCTTCCCTTTGGTGGACCGCCTCGCCCGTGCTCGGCCGACTCTATGCCGGCATCCGCATCGCGGAATCGGCCGGCCTGTGGCTGCTCACATCATGGGGGAGATATTTCACGAGCACGCCTTCCGGGGCGCCGTATGAATTTACCTCGATCTTCAATTCGAGCGTTCCATTCGGCATCGCCGCGACCCTCGTCACGGCCGCGATCGGCTTCCTCGCCTACCGCAAGCGGGCAACCCGGCATCTCGACGTCGTCCTGGCCGAGCCGGCCAGCGGATTCACCACTGAGGCCATCCTGCGCGACCTGGCGCCGGTTCTGCCACATGTGGCCGTGCCGACCGGCCCGGCCGCGAACGAGGGGTGCGCGGGCACCGCGGCACGCCCCTCCCCCAATCCATTCACCGGCTTGCGCGACCTGCGCGACACGCGATCGGTTTCCGAGGCCGTCGCGCACCTGTCCTGGCAGGAGGCCGCGACCCTGGCCCTGCTCCTCGATGCGATCACGCCCCTCCCCGACTGCACCCGTCGCGACGCGCTTCTCGAAATCGCGTGGAAAGCGGCAAAGCCCAACAGGGCAGGCCGCCAGACATTGCCCGTCGTTGCCATCATCCAAACCACGCTGACCCTGGCGGTCAGCGACCTCGGCGAACGCAATTTGTCGGCATTGGAGCAGGCTCACCAAATCCTGGCAGAAGCCGAAACGATTCATGAGGCGACTGCGGGTCTAGCAAGTCTCGCCCAATCTAAACGGACGCTCATCTTGCCAAAATTCGCATGGCTCCGTCATTTCGATCCGCTTTTGCATGAGATGATCGTTGCGCCGGGCCAGGATGCAAGAATTCAGTTCACTGCCGCCAACGCGAAATTATGACCCTTTACAGACCTTCCGCGTGAGCTATTCGAATGTCCGCTCGGACGGCGAAGCGGACTGGAAACGGCGGCCATGACATCAGCATGTCGTGGCCTTCGTCACCGCCTACAACTTCGCCAAGCACCTCAAGTCGTTGCGCTGGAAGACCCCGTTCCAGACCATCTGTCAGGCCTGGATCAAAGACCCCGACCGGTTCAAGATCGACCCGCACCACCTCATCCCGGGACCATACAGGAATTCGACCGATCCGGTCGTGCACCCGACGTCGTCGACAGGGCTGACAACGGTCGCCGGATCATTCCGCACCCGCCGCCTGGGCTTGCGGGGCCGCATTGAATCGGGGAGGAAGGCCCCAACCGTCGCCGCGGCGAACGAGGGCACGAAACGGGGGGACGATGATCACCATAGGCATCCGCGCGGCCCCGAAGGCGGTCATCTTCGCGGTCTACGACGCCGACGCTCGCGCGCTGCTGAACGTGGAGGACATCAGGATCCCCGCGGCGTTCGCGACGCCGGACGCCCTGAAATACCTCCGCAGCAACCTGCTGGACGTCCTTCGGGAGTTCCGTGTCGAGCGGGCGGGCGTCCGCATCACCGAGGCCGCCGCCCAGGGCGTGAATGTCGAGCGGGTCCAGATCGAGGGCGTGATCCAGGAGGCGTTCGCGAGCAGCGACCTCGCCGCCTACTACGTCGGCCAGATCGCCTCGATCTCGGCCCGCGTCGGGATCGACCGGGGCCGGTTCAAGCCCTTGGTCGCCGGCGAGGAGGCGTACGAGGTGGAGAACTGGGATGGCATGTCCAAGGAAGCCCGCGAGGCCGTGCTCTGCGCGGTGGGGGCGGTGAATGCTTAAGCCGCATCACCGGGCCGAGCTCGTCTTCGACCTCGTGACCGAGATCGGGGCGGACGGCCGGAACTCACGCACCTTCGTCTCGCGCGACCACCAGCTCGACGCCGAGATCGTGATCAAGCAGGTGGCGAAGGCGAGCCTCGCCTCGCCCGACGAGTTCTTCGCCGAGGCCCAGGCGCTCTACGCTGGCGCCCATCCGAACGTGGTCCAGATCCACTACGCCTGCCAGGACGCCGACCACGTCTTCCTGGCGATGCCCTACTACCGGAACGGATCCGTGAAGGGGCTGATCACCGGGCGCCACATGACCGTGAGGGAGATCGTCACGGTCGCCTGCCAGGTGCTGACCGGGCTTCACAACATCCACGCGAAGCGGCTGATCCACTTCGACGTGAAGCCCGACAACATCCTCCTGTCCCCGCGCGGCGAGGCACTCCTTTCCGACTTCGGGCTGGCCAAGCAGATGCGGTTCTCCGGTCAGGCCGACCAGGACCGGCATTACACGCCGATGATCCCGCCGGAGGCGTTTCGGACCGACCGTTTCGACGCGACGTTCGACATCTTCCAGATGGGCCTGACCCTGTACCGGATGTGCGTCGGCAACGAGGCCTTCCACGCCCAGCTCGCGGCGTTCGGCCCGGGGATCCAAGATCGCCCGGGATTTCAATTCGCCGTGTCGAACGGACGCTTCCCGGACCGGGCCGCCTTCCCACCTCACGTGCCGAACAGGCTGCGGACCATCGTCAAGAAGTGCATCGAGGTATCGCCTTCCGACCGCTACGGCTCGGCCATCGAGGTGGCCAACGCCTTGGCCTTGATCGACGACGAGACGCTGGACTGGCGTTTGGAGACGACTCCTGATAGGAGAATGTGGACCAAGAACGAAACCGGAACACAGCACAGCTTCACGATTAACGCGAATGGAAGCTGCGTTCTCTACAAATCCAAGGACGGCGGGCCTCCTCGCCGCGTTAGTGACGGATGCAGGCAATCCATCACGGAAAAGGAGGCACAGAAACTGCTGGGCTCCTACTGATGGCCAAGATCAAGAACGATCCAGGTCGGTACGTGACCCGCTCCTCAATGGGTGGGCGCAAGGCCACTGCGTCCTCTGTGAAGGAGGATGCCCCTCGAACCCGGACGCCGCAGGATTTCGTCGAGGCACATATCGACGAGGGCATGTACGTCACGTTCAAAGTGCGCGACGGCCGGAACAGGTCCTAGCAGCCCCAGCCGCCGCCTCGTGATCAGCCCACGAAAGCATCCCCTGGTGCGATGGCTTACCGCCGCTTGAGGAGATCGCTCAGGGACGAAGCCGCCTCGCGCTCCAGCACGGTGCCGAGGTGGGCATCGGAACGATAGCCCTCGGCGAAATTGTCTCCGTACTGCTCGCGCAACGTACGCACGAGCGTGTTGGAGTTCTTCTGGCGGATCTGGCCGTTCTGGTCGCGGTGCCGGCCGTCGAGCCCGGGCTGCTTCATGATGATTGCTCCAAACATCCAGGACCCTAGGTCGAACCGCGGCCTCCTGGCCGGTCGCGTGTCCCCGCGGGTCCGGCGTCGTGCCGCTACCCGTCCACCTATGCCGCCCGGCATGCGACTTTCGGACAACCCTGTACCGGATAGGCCGCCGTGTTGGCCGAGGTCCAAGGAAGCGACGAACCGATTTAAAGCTTGCTCAGTGGGTAGCCTCCTCGGGAAGGGTCAGCACGGTCAGGACTTGATCGCCTGGCAGACGGAACGACTGCTCCAGGAGTTCGTGCCGGTCCGCCCCCTTGAACGAGAACCAAGCCTCGGCCGGCATTCGCCGTGGTGTGACGTCGTCCGACGCATCGCCGAGCAGGATCGCGTGGGCGAACGTCTCGGCGTCCAGCGCGTCCTGCGGAAACCACCACGGCTGAACCATGTCGGCGCGTCGAAACCATTTCCGACCGCCCTTCTGGTGACAGACCACGATCACCGGGAAGCGATTGGATGCGACGATCCTGAGCAGCACGGCCGTCCGGCTCACGTTGAAGACATCGGCGATCTCGGAGGCGGCGGCCAACGTGACCTTCCGCATCTTCATCAACAGGGGCCGCACCATGAAGTCGGGCAGGAGGAGATCGGACGCGAAGTCGTCGGCTTGCCGTTCGCGGTCGAGCGGGCCGTTGGCCGGATTTCCGATCTGGGTCGCGCTGCAGAACAGGCACTTGCCGCGATGGTGATGCCAATGCCCGAGTTCGTGCGCGACCGAGAACCGTTGGCGTGTCGAGCGGCTCCCGCTGTTCACCGAGATGAGCGCCGAGTGTTCGTTGCCCACGATGCGGGCCTCGCAGCCGTCCAGCTGGCGGTAGGTGATGAAGACGCCTTGGTCGGATGCAATCGCCTCCAGGTCGATATCCTGAGGCCTCTCGATGCCAAGCTCCATCAACAGCCTCTCGGCCGGCGAGGGAGCGTTCATGTCTCGCCGTCCTGGCGCCTGAGCCGCTCAAGTCTCGCTAGATCGTCGGCAAGGCTTTCCTCGTCCCGCTCCGACATGCCGGTGCCCTTTCTGGCGGCCAGCATCATCCCGGAGCCGGCGTCGCCGGCTTTCATGGCCGCGACCCTCGCCCGCGCCGTTTCGAGGTCCCTTAGATCCGGCTTGCCGCCATCGATCGCCTTGAACGCCGCTGCGCGCGCCTTGGCAGCCTCCAGCCGCTGCCGTTTGGCCGCCCGGACCGCCTCGGCTGCCATCTGGTCCATCAACGCTACGCCAGCGGCCGGATCAACGCCCTGCTCACGCAGCTCGGCGATGGTCTCCTCCGGCGAGGCGTTCATGATCGACTCGATCATGGCGTCCTCGATCGCGCGGAGTTCATCCCTGTTCTGGCTCATGCGTCGAACCCCTTGGGATAGAGCCGCGCCATGGTGCGACGTACTCGCTTGATGAGATAGTCGAGCCCCGCCTGGTCGACCCCGACGAAGTCGCGAAGGTCCTTCCCCCGGAAATCGGCTCCCCAGCCAAGAAGGAGCGAGCATGCCTGCTCGTCACCTTCAAAGTGCGCATGTATCGCCTGCACGGTCTGCGCCGACATCACTTCCTCCTCCGGCGTGCGCGGGCTCCCGCCCGAAGACACGCCCTTCTCGATCTCGGCCTCGTCGACGTCGTCGAAGCTCACGGCCCTCTTGAGACGTGTCCGATCATGGGAGGCGACGCTTCGCATCGTCCCGATGATGAAGGCCTCGAAAACGAAGCCCTTACGCCAATTCCGTTTGCCTTTCTGAGCTCGGGTCAGCGCCTCCCGGAAGAGCTCGCCCTGCTCGAACGAGGTTCCTCCTCGCATCCAGGTCTCGACGCTCAACAACTTGAGTTTCGCGTCGGCCGACAAGGCCGCGTAGGCGCCGTTTATAGCTTCGGGTTCGTGATAATCGTCATCGGGCGGTGCTTCGACCGCTTCGACATCCGGCCCTGCGGCCATCGCCGTCCCCCTTCTTATGCCCGTCAGGCCCGCGGTTTCGGACAAACCGCGGAGGCCGAGTCCGAAATCGCGCGGCAGCTCGGCATTAGAGGCCAGGATGCCAGCGGCGCGCGGAATTTCAACCGTACGACCTGCCTGGCGAGCAGGAGCACGACCGTGAATCACATGCCGCAGACCGAGGGGATCGACCCCTTCCTCGATCCCCTCGACGCCATCCTCGCCGACATCGCCATCTCCGTGCAGCTCCCACCCGGGCTGCATGGCAAGGCCGGCGCCCGTTACGAGGCCGTCCGCGCCTACGCCGAGCGCGAGGGCAGCCCGCTGCGCGGCCGCATCCGCCAGTTCTACCCGCAGGGCTCGATGGCCATCGACGCCACGATCTCGACCCGCGGCACCGACGACGAATTCGACCTCGACATCGTGGCCTCGCTCGACGTCGACCCGAGCGCGGATCCGGATACGGTCCTCGACGCGCTGTTCAGCGCGCTCGACGGCTATCCGACCAGCCACACCGTCGAGCGTCAGACCCGCTGCGTCACCGTCCGTTACGGAGACCGGATGCATCTCGACATCACGCCGGCGTCGCGACTGCCGGGAGGGGCCGAGCGCGAGAGCCACATCTTCCACGCCCATCCCGACGAGCCAGCGTCGCGGCACATGCACGTGCCGATGAACGCCCACGGGTTCGCGGGCTGGTTCCGCGACCGCACCCCGCTGGAGCCGCGCTTCGCCCAATCCTTCAACGACCGCATGTTCGAGGCGTTCGAGGCGGAGATCCGCGCCGACGCCGAGGTCGACGAGATCCCCGATCAGGCGCCCCTGATCGTGAAGAGCGTGACGACCGTCGCGCTCCAGCTGCTCAAGCGCTTCCGCAACGTGACCTTCGCCGGCACGAAGGGCCGGGTCCCGCCCTCGGTCATGATGTCCTGCTTCGCCGGACACGCAGCGCAGCCCGGGGCCTCGCTCGCCGACATGGTCATGCGCCAAGCCCGGCTGATCGCCTCCTCGATCCGCGCGGCGTCCGCCCGGCGCGAGAAGGTGTTCGTCGTCAACCCGATCTTCTCCCGGGACTGCTTCACGGACCGCTGGCCCGAGAACCTGCCGCAGCAGGATGACTTCGCCACCAAGCTCACCGAGCTCGCCGACGGTCTGGCCCACTTCCGCCGACACGGCGCCAGCCTTGAGGACATGCGTGACTGGCTGCGCGACCGCTTCGGGGACCGCGTGGTCACCGGCTCCCTCGACCGGTTCAACAAGCGCACGGGTCGCGCCGTCCGGACCGGGACGCACGGCTACACCCCACGGGGTGGCCTCTACGTGCCGAGCAAGCCGGCGCTCGTCGGCATCGGCACCGGTCTGGCTGCCCGGTCACACGCCGTCGCCGCGACCCCGCACACGTTCCGGGGCGACCGCGAGCGATGATCGTGGGAATTCCGGACATCGACCGTCAGGCCGCGGCGATGCGGGCAACGTGGCCCGGCTTCAGGATGGAGCGGGTGGACGCGCGCCAGGCGATCTGGACGGGACGCCTTCGGCCGTTCCTTCTCTCCTACGAGATCAGGATCGCCTATCGCGCCCCGATGGTCGTGGAGCGCATCGATCCGTTGCGGCAGCAGCCTCGCGTCCGGGTGATGTCGCCTCCGCTCCGCAGACGGCCAGGCGATCCCGAGGGCTCCCTGCCGCATGTCTACGCGGACGACCCCACCCATCCGGCGCTCTGCCTGTTCGACCACGAGACGAGCGAGTGGACGCCCTTCCACCTGCTTTCCAACACAACCGTGCCTTGGGCGCTGGACTGGCTCGGTTGCTACGAAGGCTGGCGCGCGACGGGGTCGTGGACCGGCGGCGGTCGCCATGCCGACAGCTCCCCCGCCGAAGGATCGCTCCGATGACCTACGTCCCCCCGCGTCGCTCCGACGGGACCGCCCAGACGCGTCGGCCGCAGCAGCCATGGCCGAAGGACCGGCCGTTCCGCATCCTCTCCATTGACGGCGGCGGCATCTGCGGCATCCTTCCCGCCTCGGTGCTCGCCGAACTCGAAGCCCGGTATCTCGACGGGCGTTCCATCGCCCGGCACTTCGACATGATCGCCGGCACCTCGACCGGCGGCATCATCGCCCTCGCCCTGGCCCACGGGCCGACGGCGCGCGAGATCCGGGACGTCTACGTCGAGCGCGGAGGCAACATCTTCCCGCCGCCGTCCCGGATCGGGAAGCTGGTCCGCCTCGTGCGCCGCGGCCATCGCTACGCCTACGAGCGCAAGCCGCTGGAGGACGAACTGCTCCGGATCTTCGGGGAGACGACCTTCGGCGAGGCCAGGAGCCGTCTCTGCATCCCGGCGTTCGAGGGCTTCCACGGGGAGCCCTTCCTGTTCAAGACGCCCCACCATCCGGCCTACAGGAAGGATCGATTCGAGCGCATGGTAAAGGTCGCGCTCAGCACCGCGGCGGCGCCGACCTACTTCGAGGCGCTTCCGAACAACGGCTACGTCATGGTCGACGGCGGGTTGTGGTCGAACAACCCGACCATGAACGCGTTGGTCGACGCGCTGTCCTGCTTCGACCTCGCCCGGTCGCAGGTGCAGGTGCTCAGCCTCGGCTGCGGCGAGACCTCGTTCAAGGTCGACGCGAACAAGGGCTCCGGCGGCCTCCTCCAATGGCGCGGCGTCATCATGGCCGCGATGAAGGCGCAGTCGCACAACGCGATCGGGCAGGCCTGCCTGCTGCTCGGCAAGGAGCGGGTCATGCGCATCGACGCCCCCGAGAGCCCGAACCCCATCGAGATGGACGACTACCTACGCGCGAAGGCCGAGCTGCCGCTCATGGCCCGCTCGCTCGTCGAAGGCGCCGGCCGCGAGATACGACGGGACTTCCTCCTCGACGAGGCGGAGCCCTACGTGCCGTGTCATACGACGTGAGGCCGGCCGCGCGTCATCGACTGTCATGCCGCGCCCCCGATCCTCGCCGCGGAGATGTAGTGGCCTCGAACCGTCGGCGCCGTTGCCCGTGTGCGAGAAGTGCGCGCCGCAGCCCGAGGATCGCACCTTGGAAATGGTGCGGCGAGCCTAAGGCCAGGGTCGTCATGCAGTAAAACAAAGTGCCACGACATGAGGACGTTGTGGTCGCCGGACCGTCCCTTCCATCTCAACGGCAGCTGTCGGACTCCAAGCGGCCCTTGAACTGGTTTCGCCCGCAGGTCCGCTGATGGCGCGAAGCGGCCACGGCGGCACTCCTGACGAGCACCGCCGTCCACCAGGCATCATGGCGCTCGGATCAGGCCGTCTGTCCCGTCATGTAGGTCGTCACCACGCCGATGATGACACCGAGGATGGTGATGGCCGAACCGATCACAAGACCGGCGAGCGACCGGCCGGAATCCTCGCGCGCATTGTCGTCCTGCGCCGCCTTGTAGAGCTTCACGGCGCTGAAGCCGGCGAGCGCAATCCCGACCACTGCGAACACGATCGTGATGACGATGCCGATATTGTTGCCGCCGGTGGCAATGTTGGTCGCATTGAGCTGAGAGCTCGTCGCCTTCTGACGTGCGGTTCTCAAGATTTCGAGCGGCGCCGACGGATCGCCTGTTCCCGTACCCTGGCCTAGTGCCGACCCCGCCGCCATGCCCCACATGGTTGCTGTTGCCAATAGACCGTATGACAAATTCTTGTATCGCATCAAATGCCCCTATCCACTTCTTGTTACGCTGCCGTGCGTGATCGAGAGGGGACCTGCTGATTTTCAGTCATGATCTCCCCCAAGATTTGATCGACGATCGTCTTGGCGATCCGATCCTCCCCAAACCGAGCTTGCGCCGCGACCCTGCTCCACAGCTCGATTGCCGTGCCGTCCGGAAACCGCAGCGCCAGGATACGCAACGCATCGTTCACCGCGAGGCGCCGATAGAGCTCGTCGCGGACCTGGCGGTCCTCCGCCTTCGTTGTCAGCGCCCAGAGCATGCGGGGACCGAGGCTGTTGTTCAGGATGATCCAGCGCTCATCCTCGCGGAGCTTGAACCGGGCCAGGAAATTGGCGCCCCGGCGCCCTTGCGGCCCGTGGACATGCTTTTCGAGCGCCGCCTTCACCGCGTCGCTGAACCCGAAGGTGCGACGCGCCTCCTCGCGGATCTCGTTCGAGTCCGCGTTGAGCACCAGGACGGTCGAGGCCATGTCGGCGAGCGTGTCGAAATCCGCCAGCAACTGCGAGACGAGGATCAGCTCCAGTCCCCATTTGCGCCCCTCGCGGGCATCGGACTTGACCTGCCGGGCGATCGTGTCGACGCCGCCGGTGAGATGGTACTCGTCCATGCACAGGCGTTTGGGCGTCTCGGCGATCTCCTGGTAGCGATCCTCCCAGAAGCGCACGTAGGCGCCGCGCACTGCCTCCTCCGCCGGGAACTCCATCTTCGGGATTTCCGCTGAAAAGCCGGAGATCTTCGACAGGTAGACGTGGCGCGCGATCATGAACATGAGCGCGTTGTTGCGTTCCGCTTCCGGGGACTTGTGACGCAGGACCGCGTCCTGAAGATCGATCGAGACGATGCGGGCCTCGCCGAGATCGAGCCGGGTCGGCCGCGCGAAGATCGGGAACTTCTCGATCGCCGATTCCAGCGCGCGCTGCACCGAGCGCACCATCTCGCTCGTGAAGTCCTGCGCCATGATCGGCTCGCCGAGCACGCGCGCCAGGTCCTCGAGCACCGGCATGGCATGCCGCTGGGCGCGCTGCGCGGCCTTGTAGAGCCCGCGCTCTGTGAAGGCATCGACGATGCGCCACCACCGCGTCCTGGCCGTCACGCCGATCTCGTGTTCGCCGATCAGCCGATCGATCTCCGGATCGACGTTGGGCTGGTAGATCGACGGCGAAGACGAGAATTGCAGGTCGCTCTTGAGCTGGTAGACCCGCGCGATCAGGCGCGGGATGAACAGCGCGATCTCCGGGCTGTTCACGTTGAGCAGTGTCGTCAAAAAATTCTCGATGAAGGTGCGCTCGCGCTCGAGCGGTAGACGCCGGCCGAGGCCGATATCGAACGGGTTGACCGCATGCTCCACCCTGTTCAGCAGGCGGATGTAATACGCCTCGTGCCGGCGATCGGGCGGCAGCGCGTTGCGGATCAGTTCGATGAACCCGCTCGATGACACGCCGACATCGATCACCGCCAGGAATGGCAGCACCGCCCCCGCGCTGAAGGCGCTGAACTCAACATTGAGCCGGTTCATCAGCACCGACTTGCCCGAGCCGGGCGTTGCATAGATCAGCGTCAGCCAGAACAATTGCTCGCTCGACAACGCCTCGTAGGGCATCAGCTTGCCGTCGGGCGTCAGCAGCAGCGACTGCCCGTTGCGGAACACCTCCGCGACCCGGTGGAACGGCAGCATGGCGGCAACGTCGCCGAGCGGCGCGATCGAGCCGGGCGGCACGCTCGATTGCAGCGTCATGCCCGGCACGGTCTCGCACAAAGCCCGCATCGGGTTGTGCGGGGCATCCGTCATCACGGACTCGCCCCAGGTCATCATCCCGCTCATCAGGTAGGACCGGCGCCGCTCGAGCAGGCTCGGGTCCTCGCCGGGCTCGGTCCAGGTCGTCGCGATCACCCGCCCCTTGATGATCGCCTCGCCGTCCTTGTCGACGATGTCCTCGAGCCCGCGCAAAGCGTGGAACAGGTTGCGGTTGGTCGGCGAGGCGAAGGCGAGCAGCCCGGCAATCACCTTACGCAGCCGGAAGCTGATATCCGCGTCCTTGAGCGCCTCGATGTGGAAGCAGACGCGAAAAGGCATGTCGGCCGACTTCGACGAGGTCTCGAGCAGCGTCTCGATCAGCCGGTTGAAGGGCAGGATCGTCGCCGGGAACATCCGCATCACCGCAAGCGCGAACCGGCGGCCGCCGACCTCGACGGCGCGCATGTTCGGGCTCGCCTCGACATTGCTCGTCATGATCTGACGAGCCACGGTCGGAGCGAAGAACTCGCTCACATCGTCGTCGTGACGCTCCTTGGCGCCGGGATAGCGGCGCGTGCCCGGCCCGTAGGGCGACCAGCCGTCGGGCGTCTCGTGATAGAGGAGTGCCGCACGGATACGTTCCAGCTCGGCCCGCCGGCCCTTGGCGTCGGGACCGAGCACCCTCCCCTGCAAGCCCGCCTCGTTCAGTGCCTCCATGACCCGGCGCACGAAGGCGCCGTGCGGACCAGACAAAGCTCCGATATGCAGGTAGGGGCTCTGCGCCTCCCGCGCCGGCGGCAGCGCCTGCCAGGCCCGCACGTTCTCTTTGACCTCGCGCTGCACCTCCTCGCGAGCCCCGGCGCTCGACCGGGTCCAGGCGGCGAGCAGGATGGTCTCCGAGCGGGCTCGACCCTCGAGCACCGCCCTGCCCTCCTCGATCAGCGCCTCGACGGACAGCACCTTCTGGCGGGCGCGCCTGCCCTGCTCGTCCATGAACGGATCGAGCCGCTTGCCAATATTGAGCGAGGACTCGTAGGAGATCGTGAGCTGATGCCCGGTCCGCTTCAGGATCTGGGCGATCCCGCCCGCGAAGCGCTCGACGACGTTATGCAGATAGTCCTGAACTGAGACGATCGAGCGCACCCCGTCGATCTCGATCAGCGTGAGCTGCGAGCCGTCATGGGCATAGACGACCGGCTCCTCTCGGTCCGGATCGAAGCCCGCCAGATCGCAGAAACGGTCAGCCGTGCGCATCGTCGGCTATCCCGTGTAATGGAAGGACAGGCTGCCGATCACGACCGTGCAGCAGGTCAGGGTACTGCCGATCACGGCCGCGACAACCCAGTTCACGCCGGTTCCGTCGGCTGAATCATTGGCCCGATAGAGCCGCATCATCGCGTAGCCGGTCAGGAACATCCCGAACGCGGCGGTCAGCACGACGATGAGCCAGGCAAGATCCGGCATCATGCGGATCAGTCCGTTCAGGACGTCGGCAACACCTTGGCCGTTGTTCATCGCCGGCCCCCACCAACGCTGGCGGAGTGGTAGCTGCCCCCTCCCGGCTCCCAACCGGGACCGGGACCGCTCTCGAGCGGAACGACCACGGGCTGGAGGAAGACGATGCCGATCGGGAAATTGATCGGCGAGGCCAGCGTCGGCGGCCGGCTGAAGTTGCGCGCCGCCGCCGAGGTGAGCGCCTGGCCGACCGGCATCATCACGCCCATCCCGGCCGTGGTCCAGTCGATGTTCCGGCCGGATTGGACCGCGTAGCCGCCGCCGTAAGTGGTGCTGGTGTTGAGCGCCGTGAGCTGCTGGCCGACTTGGCCCACGCCCTGGATCAGCCCGGCGACCACCAGGCTGCCGTAGCGCTCGAGCACATGGTTATCGACATCGGCCGCGACGCCGGTCTTGGCCTGGTCGGCCGTGATGGCGACCGCCTGCAGCGGACCCTGGCGCCCGTCCCGCAGGATCATGCTGTTGAAGCGGACCGACGCCTGGGCCTGCGAATAGACGATCTCGCCCATCAGGCGGATGTCGTGCAACGGCCCAGGCCGGCGCAGCTCGTCGAGATCGGTGATGGTCGCGAAGATCGGAGCGCCCGGTTCGTCCGAGTTGAAGCCGCGATCGAGGACCGCGTAGGCGACGTCGCCGGAGCGGGCCACGGTCACATGGCGCACGCCGGGTCCGAATGGACCCGTGATGACCGGCCCGGCCTTTCCCGGGGGTTTTGGCCGCTCGCCCTTCTCGAACGAACGCACCACGAAGCCGCCGGGCGCGGGCTTGAGCAGCGCCTTGATCTGCTCCTTGATCCCCGCCGTCTCGTCCGGATCGGCAGTGGGCGACTCCGGCACGTCGCGGTACACGTCCCGCACGACGTCCCGGTAGACGATCTTCTCCACGACCGGAGCCGGTTCCGGCTCCTGCTCCACGGGCGCGGCTTTGGGCTCTTCCGGCAGTTCGCCCTGCATCGGCCCGCGCGTCTCTCCGATCACCGCCTGCGCAACGTAATTCCTGCCCTTGTCCGAGCGCTCGTCCGCCGCCTGGCGGTTCACGCCCGCCCGGCGATCGGCCTCGGGCTTGCCGACCGCCTTCATCATGTCGTTCGGGGGATTGGGCGTGTTCCCGCGGATCTCCGACGCGCCGGTCCCGCCGCGATCGTGCGCGTGGGGCGAGTCCGAAAGGATGAACGCGGCCGATCCCAGCGCCATCAACGCCATGACGCCGCCGAGCGCGACGTATCCGCCCCTGACCATTCCGATTCCCCTTAGAAATCCACGCTGATCGCGACTTCCGAGCCGTCTCCGCCCTCAGCCACCAGGCGCGAGGCCGGCCGCGAGAACTCAAAGACCTTCACGCCGTTCGGCCCGACGGCCGAGCCGACCGGCTGTGGGCTCACCAGGTCGCCCTGCGAGCGCACGTACATGCGGTCGCGATAGATCCACGCCTGCGCTCCGGACGAGGCATTGAGCGTCTGCGTGCCGGGCGGCGGCGTCCCGGCCGCGAACAGGTGGAGCACCCGCGTCGTGTCGGGCGCGGCCGGCGCCCCGCGAGCAGCCGGGCGTCCGCGTGGAGCGGGCGCCGCGGAGGCGACGCGCACCGGCTGCAAGGGTGAGGTCCCGGCCACCCTGACGGTGATCGGTATGTCGACGCGCTCGTTCTGGCCGCTCAGCACCATGAAGGGGACCGGATAGGCGACGTTCTCCAGCCGGATCAGGATGTTGCCCCAGGTGTCGAAGCGGCACGGCATCAAATTGATCGATGTCGGCCGATCCGAGCCAGCGCCAGCCGCCACCGACTGCGTGCCCATGCCGTTGTCGGTGCCGCAGCCGGTGCCGTCCTGCGCGAACAGGCGCGGATCGTAGGCGACCGAGGCGATCGGCCAGGGATTGCCCTTGCCGTCGACAAAGGTGATCGGGCTGACCACGCCATAGGCCAGGAACAGAGTCTCCGGCCGGCTGACGCTCGCCTCGCGCGACACCTCGACCACCCTCGGCTCCGGACGCGGCAGCCGCCCGTCGCGACCGGGAAAATTGCCGGCGCCTTGCGCTTCCTGCACCGAGCGCCGCACACCCGTGATCTCGTCGGGCTTGAGGATCGTGCCGCGACTGCTCGACACCATTCGCTTGCGCAACTCGTCGAGCTCGCCGGCGGTCAGGGCGCGCGGCGTCGATGCCGGCGCATTCGCACCCTGCCCTCCTCCTCCGATATTCGGCGGCACCCCATTTGGCCGGCGGACATCGCCGCCTGCAGCCCCCGGCGCCGGCAACCCGGCATCCCACTGCTCGCCCTCGTGTCCGGGCGCGGGGTGCGCGGCCGCTTCCAGCGACCCGGCCAGGATGAGTGCCGCGAGGCAGACCGACGCACGAAATCTCATCACTGCACCACGTTTGCGAGCTGCTGCGTGGAGATCACCCCGTCGATCGCGATGCCGTTCGGGTTGATCGGAGACGGGTCGATCCGCACGATGCGCATCTCCAGGACGCGACGCTCAACCTTGGTCTCGACATTGGTGCGGTAGAAGATCTGCAAGGGCACTTCGACACGCCAATAATAGCGGCCGTTCAGCTTGCCCTCCTCGGAAATATTGGCCGGCTCAGTCGTGACCGCCGACACCGTCTGATATCCGAGCACTACTTTCTGGATGATGCCGCTCTCTTGCAGGGCGGCGCGATAGGTGTCGCGCCCATTGGGCGTGAAGGACTGCGTCAGGGCGTTGTTGATGAGCGCCCGCCAGTTGGCATAGTCGTAGCTGTTTAGCTCGACCGCCGCGCCGACCGCGAAATCCTTCAGCCGCGCCTGGCTGATGTTCGGCTCGGTGAGCGGAATTCCCTCACACACCGCCTGCGCGTCGGACGTCCAGATGAACTGCTTGATCGGAAAGCGGTAGAAGGCGTTGTAGAACAGGACCAGGTTGGTCAGGATCGACAGCGACAAAAATCCCGACAGCAGACAGATCCAGATCCACTGGTTGCGCAGCATCATCCGCCCGGCATCGACCTCACGGGCAATCTGATCCGCGCTCTTCATGGCTGCGCCTTCTTCAGATCGCCGCCCGGCGGCGGCTCCGACACGGTCCTGACCTCGCAGCCGAACACGCCGCCATCGGCGACGAACGGCACGATATCGGCACGCTTGACCGCCGCATGCGTCAGCCACACCGTCCCGAACAGCGACACCAGCACCACTCCGCCGAGGACCGAGGTGATCCGCGACAGAAAGGCCAACTGGTCCGCGAGCAAAGAGGGCGGCAGACACCCTCGCACTGAGGGAAAGCTGAACGATCCGATCGAAGCGCGGGAGGCCATCCTCAGCTTCCCGTCATCACGGACTTGAGCTTCAATTCGTCCCCGGCCTCATAGCCGACCATGATCGCCAGGCGTCCGTCGGGGCGCGGCACGAACATGGTCGGCACGCCCGGCCGTAGGCTCGGAGACGCCGCGAACACGCTGGCGAAGGCCACGCGGTTCTCGTCGAGCTTGGCCATCATCTCCGCCGCGGGTTCGCCGCCCTCCCCCCGGCTCTTGCCCTCCAGGGTCGATCGCAGCGCCGCCAGCCGGTCGGGTGCCGCCAGAATGGCCGCCGCCATGCGTTTGCCGGCCTCGGGCTCGCCAAGCACCACGACCGGCACCCAGCGGGCGGCGACCTTGCCGTGCATGGCTTTGAACGCGGCATGGCAATACGGGCAGCGCGGATCGAAGAAGATTGTCGCGACCCGATCGGCCGTTGCTCCCTCGGGAATGTCGGTGACGCCCTCGAGCTTGCCCAGCGTCTCCACCACCTGCCGGGCGACCTTGGGGTCTTCGATGGTCGCGAAGGCGGCGCTCTGCGAACCCGCCTGCCCCGCGCTCTGTTCTCGAGCGGCCCCCGCCGCCGGTCCGGTCGGCGTCGCGCCCGCTTGTCCCGTCGGCGCCGTGCCCCCTTGTCCGCCCGTTCCGGTTGCAACCCCCAGAGCGGCGAGCGCCTGTCGCACATCCTCCTCCGAATAGGTCTTTTTCTCGCTGGTCGCGCTCTGCAAGCCCGCATTCTGAGGTTGCCGACCGCTCTCCGCGGATCCCTGCAAAGGTATGTGCGGCGCAATAGGCGACCACTGATTGGTCGTTGCGAAATAGACACATGCGGCCAAAGAAGCCGCCCATCCGAGGTGTTTGATCGCGCCTTCCATAGATGATCGCAGCCTACGTTGTGAATGACAGGGCCGTGATGGGGTTATTGCTAAGCATATCGCACTGTGTCAATCGTCGGCCGTGAAAAAATGAACTGCCGATTTGGCCAGCAAGGGCGCGCTATGGCATCAATGCCACAAATTATAGCTGATATAATCAGCGGACAGAGTCCGTGTATTGGCAAACTAATCTTGTATTCAATCCGAGGATTGTGAGAATCGGGGTGCTTGCAATGCCGCAATCTGAGGTAATTCTGGCTCCGACACCGGCCCCAATCGTGGTCTTCGGTAGTCGCAACCGAAGCGAGAACAGGCGCGGTTACCGCACGCTGTCGCTGTTCTTCTTAGCTGCAATTTCGGGGCTCGCTCCACAACTTGCGGCGGCATACGAGACTAAGACAAATGGGCGATCAGCATTCGAATATAATGACGGAAGCCCTGTCGAGAAGCGACCCTATAGACAGCCGCGACTTGACGTCGATCCGACAGATTTGACAGTCGAGGAGCTTAAAGAGCGCATGAACTATCTCGAAGACCGTATTGAACGACTTGAGAATTCTCTAAGAAGCGCTGAGGCACGGCCATGACGGTGCCTGATCTCGGCTCGTTGCTGGCCTCGCTGAGCGGAGTCTTTCCGCTCGTCGTCCAGCTCGTCTTCCTGCTTATTGCCGTACTCGGCATCTGGTACGGCACGACGGGATTATATACTCTCTACAATGTCGCCGCCGGAGAATATAAATTCTCGAACCGGCCGGTCACGATAGACTCGGCCCTCGGCAAGCTCGCCTTATCCAGCGCCATGATCGTCGCGCCGATCCTGCTCTGGCGCTTCGCCAACACCTTCGTGATGGGCGGCGACATCACCTTCAGCATGTTCAATTATGGCTCGAGCCCACGCGGCTCGCAGTGCGAGCAGATCCGCTCCGCCATCACCTTCTTCTTCATGGCGCTCGGCGCGATCGCCTGGCTGGTGGCCGGCACGCGGCTCTATCAGGCGACCTCGAACCAGCATGGCGGTTCGGGCTCGGCCGTCATGTACCTCGTCGGCGGCACCCTCGCCTTCTTCGTCAACGACGTCGCCAAGCTCGTCGGCAACACCATCAAGATGGACGTCTCCCTGCAGAACGTCTGCACGGTCATGGGGAGCTGACGATGCCGGTCCCTCCCCTGCCCTGCCTACCGGCGCCCGAACAGACCCGCCGTCTCCGCGCGCAGGAAGTCGCCGATCGGCGCCTGCCGCTCGAACATCCGGCCGTTCTCGATCTGCCAGGCCCGGTAGCGCGCCACCAGCGCACTCGCGCAGATCACGGTTCCCAGCAGCACCGCGCCGAACAGCGTCGTCCAGGACCCCGCCCAGATCGCCCAGGCCGCCGCGGCCACCACGACGATCTCGGCCGCCATGAACAAGGCCGTGGCCTGGCGCCGCTCCCGCGCCGCCACCTCGCTCAGGCTGGCGCCCGCCACCGCCGTCGTCTGCCCGATCTCGGCCAGCGAAAAGCTCGCCCCGCAATCGGCAGCGTCGCACCGGCGCAGATCGAGCGCTTGTGGGTTGACCTGCAAACGCCCGCGCCGGCAGCGCGGACAGGGCGCGTGAACGCCGCCCAGAATCGTGCCGGACATCTCCTGGAAGGTCCGGTGCTCGACGCCGACCCGATGCGACAGTCGGCGCTTCAGGAACGAAAACATACCCATGATGCGCGGTATCCAAT
This sequence comes from Methylobacterium sp., assembly GCA_044227265.1. Classification (GTDB taxonomy): domain Bacteria; phylum Pseudomonadota; class Alphaproteobacteria; order Rhizobiales; family Beijerinckiaceae; genus Methylobacterium. Next base: position 40,713 of record JBGAFL010000018.1, on the reverse strand, counting down.
CATTGGTTTTCGCGCGTATATCACGAACCTATATTAAACAGGCAAGTAAAATATTCAAATCAAATCAATCGTTGGAGGCAAGACATGACCAGAAGCCGCATCGGAAAATTGATCCGCATCATCATTGCGATGACTTGCATCGCCGTGACCTTGCCGGCCTGCATGAGCACGACCACTAGCGGTCACGTCAATTCCAAGCTGCGCGAGCACGGGGTCTGAGCGATGAGACTCAACTTTATCCTCCTGACCACGGCCCTGTGCTCGCTCTCGCACGCGGCCAACGCCCAGGTCGCCAACACCTATTGCGCCAGCAACCCCGCCGCCTGCCAGCCGGTCGCGTCCGCCTATACCGGGTATGCGCCCAACGGCTTCAACGGCGGCTATCCGCCCAATGGTGGCTACAACGGCGGCTATGCCCCCAACGGCTTCGCTCCGAATGGTTACGGCGGCGGCTATGCCCCGAACGGATATGGCGGCTATGTGCCCAACGGCTATCCAGGTTACGGCGGCTATCCGCAGCCGGGTTATTACCCGAACGGGCAGCAGCTCCAGGGGCAGTCGCTCTCCGCCATCACCTACGGACCAAACGCCCAGCCGGGCCAGGACGGCAACAGCCCGTTCCCGCAAAACCAGCCCTTGCAGGCGAATGCTCCCGCCCCTCCCCATCCAGCGAACGCGCACTTCAACCGCTACTCGGCCGGCGTGTTCTCCGACGCCAACCGGCCCTCGAAAGTCGTGCAGCGCACCGCCCGCACCGCCGGCATCCGCGACGGCTATATCGAGGAATCCAAGCGCATCGCCGACCACCTCGCCTCTCCCGAGATCGCCGCCCGCCTCGAGGCGCGCTATTCCTTCGCCAGCGTCATGGTCAACTCGGACGTGGTGCCCCCGGTCATCACCGAGTTGCGCGCCATCCGCCAGACCCCGGCCCGCAACGTTCTGAACACCACGCTCGGCTCGTTCGAGATCGTGCGCACCGCCCGCATGACGGTCACGACCCCGAACTGGCGCGACTACCTCACCGTCGTGCCCCCCGCCGAGCCGGCGCCGACCTGGATGCCGCCACAAACCGACAACGAGAAGGCCCATTGGGACGTCTCCTACAAGGCGGGCCTCGAAATCGGCGTCGCCCAGGCGCGCGCTGCCTTCGACGACGGCCTCGCCCGGCTCGATCGCGATATCTCGGGCATGCGCCGCTACCACGATCTGGCGCAGCGCGGCGTCGTCAGCCTGCCCGTCGTCAAGACCGCCGCCAAGCGCCTCAAGATCAGCCGCGACGGCCGGTCCGCAGCCGTGGGCAATCGCAGCATGGTCCTGACCGTGTCGCCGAAGTTCCAGCGCACCGCCTCGGCGGCGGCGGGCGGCTGAGCCATGCTCTGGACCGGCGCCGCCCACTATCCTGACGAGGACATCGTCGTGCACGGGCGCGAGGACGTCTCGCGCCTGCTGATCCACGCCGTCTCGCTCGGCGCCAGCGACGTCATCTTCCAGACCGGGCGCCCGGTCTTCGCCCTCGTCCACGCCACCCTGTCGGCGCTGACGAAGGTCTGGCTGCAGCCGAGCACGCTCGCGCGTATCGCCACCGACCTGACCTCGACCGACTCGATCATGTCGAAGCTCTATGCCGGGCAGGATTTCGACCGCGCGATCTCGATCACCGACAGGTGCAGGACCGATCGCCATGGCGATCCGCTCCAGCACCGCTTCCGCATCAACGTCACCGCCGGCTACCATGAGGGCGATGTCGGCGTGCAGATCGTCTGCCGGCACATCCCGGCCGATCCGCCGACCGTGGCCGCGCTCGGCATCGAGCCCGCCATCGTCGCCGAATCCACGCCCGCGCAAGGCGCCGTGGTGATCGCCGGGGAGACCGGCTCGGGCAAGACCACGACGCTCGCCGCCCTGATGCGCCGCGTGCTCGAGGAAGAGACGCCGATCCACGGCAACGTCATCACCTACGAGGCGCCGATCGAGTTCGTGTTCGAGGCGATCGACTCGGCGTCAAGCACCGTCATGCAGCACGAGATCGGCCTGCATCTGCCCTCGTTCGCCGCCGGAGTGCGCAACTCGCTTCGCCGCAAGCCCGCCCTGCTCCTCGTCGGCGAATTGCGCGACATGGAAACCATCATGGCAAGCGTCGAGGCGGCCAATACCGGCCACCCGATCTACACCACCACCCATGCCAACGACGTCGCCCACATCCTGCGCCGCTTGACGCTAAAATTCCCGGCCGACCTCCAGCACCAGGCGTTCCACGACATCCTGGCGACCACGCACCTGATGGTGTCGCAGTTGCTCGTGCCCCGCGTCGGAGGCGGCCGCATCTGCCTGCGCGAATGGCAGGTTTTGACCGACCCGATCCGCAGGGAAGTCGCCCGCGCCGGCATGGCCCAGGCCGTCGACACCCTGCGCGCGATCATCGAGCGGCGCGAGGATGGCCAGTCCATGAAGGCCACCGTCACCGACGCTCTCACCCGCGGCGACATCGACACACTGACCGCGCGCCGCGTCCTCGAACGCTATGGACATCGTGATGCCCGTCTCGCGGCGTAACCTCCTCGCCGGGCTCGCCGGCGCCTGCACCCTGCCCTGGACCGGGCTCGATCCGGCCTATGCCAGAGCCCTCAGCGCCGCTGCTTGGCGCGCGCCGGTCACGCGACTGTGGATGAAGCGCGAGCAGACCGGCGAGCAGGTCAGCGCCATCGTGCGCGGCCCGGCCGGCTACCACGCCCCCGACCACCACATGCTCTCCTGGCTCATGCGCGACGTGAAGGACGGCAATGCCGCCGTCTGGATCGATCCGCGCCTGTTCGATCTTCTCGCCGACATCCAGGGCGCCATGAGCGCCGTCCATGGCGGCGTCGTCCCGCTCGTCGTCACATCGGGATACCGCACACCCGACCACAACAGCCGGCTCGAGGGCGCCGCCCGCGCCTCGCTCCACCTCAATGGCCGCGCCGCCGACCTCAAGGTGCCGGGCTACGACTCGCGCGCCCTCGCCTTCGCCGGCGCGCTCTACGCACGCGGCGGCGTCGGGGTCTACCCGACCTTCTGCCACCTCGACACCGGCGCCGTCCGGGCCTGGGCCGGCGGCGGCACTCCTGCCCGCCAGCCGGCCACGGGCACGCCCCTGCCAACGACGAGCCAGATCCGATGAACCCCGATCCGCTTCCCTGGCGCTGGACCGCCGTGCCTCTCAAGTTCTTCGGGCTGCATGGCAGCATCGCAGCGTTCTTCCCGCTGCTCATCCTCACAGGATTGTCGCGCTATACCTTTATCGCGATGGGCCTCTACGCGGGTTATCTTGTCTATTGCAATCACCGCAAGATGACACCCCTGCAAATGCTCAAATTCTACCGCGCCAAATACGTCGAGGCCGGAAAATGGCCAGCCTTCTAACCCGCGAGCCCGATCCGATGCGCAAAATCCCTCCCGTCACGCTCCTTCTCGGCAGCCTCGCGATCGCCGTGCTGGCCGGCCCCGCCCGCGCCGACTCCACGAGCACGAACTGCCTCGTCCAGCAGGCCGCCAACGCGGCCGTCCAGCGTCAGATCGCGCTGATCGACGCGGCCAAGGTCAATCCGAGCGCCTTCTTCAATGGCCCGAACTCGTGCGTGGCCGCGAACCTCCTCCAGAGCATCAACCTCTCGAACCTGATCCCGGACCTGTCCGGATTCCTGACCAGCGCGGCACAGGGGATCATCAACGGCGTGATCGAAGCGGCCAAGCGCCAGGTCTGCCAGATCCTCGACCAACAGCTCTACGAGACCATCGGCTCCATCAACCAGTCCATGATGGGCTACCAGAGCTCGTTGCCGAGCAGCCTCTATCTCCAGCTCAACGGCTCGATCACCCCGGTCGTCATCCCGAACATCAACGGCATCGGCACCTACGCCCATGTCCAGCCCACCGGGTTCGGACCGGCCGTCAATCTCACCCCGACCGTCACGCGGCCGCCGACCGCGCCCGCCGTTGCGCCGCCGGCCGCTGGCACGCCGCCGCCGGCCACCGCCGTTCCACCCGCCAGCCGACCCGGCACGGGCTGGGGCGGCGCCTTCGGAGGGATGTTCCAGTGATGAAGACCTCAGCCGCGACCCTCGCCGCCATTCTGCTCGTCGGCCTCGCCGCGCCGGCCTCGGCGCGCCCGAAGCCGACTCTGCCCGTCGGTGAATGGGGCTTAATTGATAAAGGGAGGCCGTTGTGCAAACGGCCACACATAAAAATCGAGTCTGATACCATCACTCAAATATTCGAAGAAGGCAAAGGTCGCTGCAAAATTACGTCCCTGAAAGTCAAAGGAAAAACCCTGGACGGGCAATTCGACTGTAAATGGGACGCCAGCGTTCCGATTGAATATCAAGAAACCGCAGACGGAGACGGTCGTAGCTTCTCGCTCGTCATCAAGTCTCCGACTCACATCATCTATAACAATGAAGATTGCGGGCTCTGTCCAGCAAAGGGCACGCCATGAAGCCGCTCCTTCCTCTCGGCCTCCTCCTCGCAGGCGCGTTGCTTTTGCCTCGGCTTGCCCAGGCCGGAACCTGCCTTAGCGCCGACATCATGAGCCCGGCCGGGCAGAAGGTCAGCTCACCCTACGGCGTCGATCGCACCGGCCGCGCCACGGCCGGCTACCACCAGGGCATCGATATCGTGAACAGCGCCGGACGAGGCACCCCGATCATGTCGGGATCGTCCGGCCCCGCGCGCTTTTATAAGTTTGGCGGCGGCGGAACCGTGGCCGACGTAATCTCCGGCGACACTCGCTTCATCTACCTGCACATGGACACGACCATCCTCGGCAAAGAGGGTGGAAGCACAAGTGTCAACGCTGGCGACAAGGTCGGCACCATGGGCTGCGCGGGCATGAAGAACCAAGGCCCGAATTGTGGCCCTCATCTCCACCTCTACACGCTGCTCAAGGGAAGCTCGCTCGCGAGTTCCGGATACACCGGACGGACTTGGCGCCAAGGCGCTAGTAAGCTTTCCCGGCCCCTGACCGCCGACCAGATCAAAGCGGCGACGCCGGCCACCTGGTACTACGTCAATCCCGAGCCTTTCCTGCCGCGCCAGATCCCGATCGGCAACCCTTACCCAGACATGGAAGGCGGGCCAGGGCGCAAGATGACGCTGCCCAAGACATGCCAGCCCGGCAACAACGAGTCGACGACGACCCTGCCTCCGGTCGATCCCCCGACACCGCCGAAGACCGTCAAGAGGCCGACGAGCGAAACCCCCTCGGCCGCCGACACGCAATCGCAGCAGAAATCGATCGAGAGCGCCGCCGGCGGCCCCTCGGGCTCGTCCGATCACGCGGTCAAGACCGCCAACCAGCCGAACCGCAGCCTGTACATCGAGCTGGCCCGCAACAACGCCACCGAGCTGACCGCCAACACCTTCGACTACGACGCGCAGATGGACGCCGCGCTCGCCCAGCTCGTCATCCTCTACGCGCTCTCGGCCCATCCGAAGGAGCACCGTCCTTGATCCGGCCCGTCTCCCTCCTCCTCCCGGCGCTCGCCGCGCTCGCGCTCGTCCCGGCGAGCCCCGCGACTGCCTTCTTCGCCAATTGGGAGATCTCCCTTCAGCGCGCGCTCTCCGGCATGAAAGTCTCCGGCGTTCAATCCAGCGCCACCAGCTTGCAGACCACGAATGGCTACAAGTCGAGCGCCGAGGCTACCGCCGCCACGATCACCAGCCAGGACAACGCTTCACGCCTCGCCCGTGCCCAGCACGAATACGGCTACGACACCGGCACCGGCTATGCCGCCTGCACGCTCGCGCGCGGCATCGTCGACAATAGCCATGCCTTCAGCTCGGCAAGCAAAGTCCGGCAGGCGTACCGCGTCGTCGACGCGACCTGGCTGACCGCGGGCGGCGATGCCGCCGAACGCAGCGGCGCCTCGCTCCAACAGCGCCGCACCTTCTACTGCTCGCCCTTCGAGCAGCTCACCGGATGGTGCGCGACCAGCGGCCTCGGCGGCCATAGTGCCGGCGACTCCGACGCCTCGCCCTGGCTGCTCAACCGCAGCTACGGCGGCGAGGAGGTGATGAGCGCCGCCGACTATCTCGACGTCGTCGCGCCGCTGCCGACCGTGCGGCCCAACCCCGTCACCGCCGAGGACGACCTCACTCTCATCAGAGCCCGCCGCGAGGGGGCGATCATGAGCGGCGCCCGCGCCACCCTGATCGGCGTCATCACCGGAGGCATGGGCGGAGATCGCCCCGCAGGGAGCACGCCATGATCGCGCAAGCCAGAACGCCGACCCGCCTCGCCGCCTTCGCCTTCACCGCGATCGGCACGCTCGCCGGCGCCGGCGCCGCGCAGGCCCAGACCTGCGCCGGCGTCGAGCACCGCGTCAACATGCAGACATCGAGCCTGGCCACCGCCGTCACCGGCACGATCACCACCACCGAGGCGGGCCTCATCGCCCAGGAAGTCGCCGAGCGCGCGCGGCTCATCTCCGCCGTGCGCGTGCTGACCGCCCAGAGCTCGGCCGGCAGCGACCAGGTCTCGAACGGCTTCAAGGCATCGAGCCAGGCGCTCGCCACCACCGTCGCCGCCCAGGACCAGCGCCAGGCGATCGCGGCCGCCACGCACCGCTACGGCTCGGTCGGCTACGACCCTTGCGGCTCGAACACCAAGGCGCAGAGCCTGTTCCAGGCGATCACCGCCGCTCCGACCGTGCGCGGCCAGATCACCCAATCGGTCAAGGCGCAGCCCGGCCGCTACGGCGATCCCGGCCAATGGTCGGCCGCCGTCAAGTCGGGCACGGCGCCCGACGGCGCCTCGCTCTATTCCGGCGATATCGCGGCCGCGACCCGCTACATCGACACCGTGGTCGGCCCGCCCGACCAGCAGCCCCTCGCCTCCTTGCCCACCGGCGAGGCCGACCTCCAGAAGCTCGAGAAGACCGGGCGCGACACCTATCGCTCGCTGACCGCGACCGTGCTCGCCGACATCGCCGCCGATTACGCGCCGGACGGCCCGATCGCCCGCGCCCGCACCCTGTCGACCCACTGGCAGGGCACGGATGGCGGCGCCTCATGGGCGACCGGCATCTCCGGCCAGCATTCGCGCGGCGTCCTGCAGGACGCGGTCCGCATGGAGGCGGCCAACCTCGCCTTGCTGGCGACCCAGCTCAAGCGCGGCGCCCGCACCGAGGCCACCGCCGCCGCCCTGCTCCTGGCCATGGTCAATGCCCGCCTCACCAGCCTCACGCCGAACCTCAAGCGCAGCCCGATCGGGTCCGCCAGCTACCAGCCTTGACGAGAGCGTCCCGATGAAGCGCTTCCCTCTCCTCGCAGCGACCCTCGCCGGCCTTATCGGCTTGTCCGGCCTCGCCTCCCCTGCTCAGGCCGCGAGCTGCTGGGTCGTCGACCCAGCCTGGATCGCCGGCCATACCAACGCGACCGGCGTGCTCAACACCCGCGTCGCCACCATGGGCACCAACATCGCCACGCAGCGCGCCCTCACCCTCGAGATGCTGCTGAGCGCCGTGAAGGTGAACACGGCTCAGATCTCCACCAACGGCGCCCGCGAGGCAAACCTTGCCAGCAACGTCAACCAGGCCGTCGCCTCGACACTGTCGCAGCTCACCCAGCGTCAGGCGCTCGTCGATGCCCGTGAGCAATATTCCTACGAGTCCGGCCAGGGCGTGAATGCCTGCGACTCGATCAGCCTGATGAGCGCGACCAATGGCGCGATCGGCAATGTCAGCATGACCGGCCGGGAATCCTATCGCAACCTCGACGTCAGCCCCGGCAAGGTCACGCCGATGCCGGAGGCGACGAAGCGCCGCCTCGCCAACCCGATGATCACTAACGCGGCCGTCCTGCTCGATCCCAACGCCAGCGATCTCGACCGCAAGACCGTGATCGAGGCCATGGCCGGCCTGCCCATGCCCAAGCCGACCCCCGGCATGCCCGGCTCGGAAGCCGACCTGATGATGCTGAAAGCCCGCCGCGTCGAGGCCCTGCGCTCGCCCGCCCTCGTCTCGCTCTCGTCTGTCCGCGCCATGTCGGCCGCCGATGGTCACGTCGTCGGCAGCACCGCCACCTCCCTGATGGCGCAGCTCGAGCAGCTCATCGGCCAGTATGGCGGAGGCCCGCAATTCGAAGCCTGGTCGGCCGGCCTCGCCGCACAATCCGAGCACGGCCTGCTCCTCGAGCTGACGCGCCTGCGCTCGATGTCCCTGACCCTGCGTCAGAGCCTGATCGAGCAGCAGGCCCGCACCACCGCCGTGTTCGGAACCATGCTGGCGACCCAGGCCGGCGGCGACCTCTGAAGGCTGCACCCCATGCTGCGCTGGCTCCTCGCCGCCGCCACCCTCGCCCTGCTCTCGGGCGCCGCCGCGGCGAACCCCAATCCGAGTGCCACGGAGATCTTCACGCCGGTCCAGAACGACCTGGCGCTGGTCAACCTGCGCAAGCTCCTCGGCTGCGTCGTCGACGGCGTCTGGACAGCGGCCGCCTGCTCCGACACCCGCCCGCTCACCGTCGCGCTCGGCTACTTCAACGTCGCCTGCCTGATCGTGGCGACCATCCTCGCCTGCTACCTGCTCTATTCGCTCGTCGCCGACACCGCCAATGACGGCCAGCCCTTCGGACGCGCCACCAACACCAAATACACGCTGCTGCGCGTGATGACCGGCGCCATCCTCGCCTTGCCGATCAAGTCCGGCCTCTCGCTCGTCCAGATCCTCGTCGTCCAGGTCGCCGTCTGGGGCTCAGGCTTCGGCGATACCCTCTGGACCAAGGTCGCCGGCACTCAGCTCACCGGCATGTACGGAAACCTGTCCGCGCCCCAAGCCTACGACGGCGACTTCATCCTGCGCGGCACCCTGGCCAGGGCGATGGAGGGCCGCCTCTACGGCCATGTCTGCGCCCAGGCCCTCACCCAATATGCCGCCAACGTCTCCGGCAATCCCGGCGCCGCCTCGATCCAGAGCGCAACCACGCCAATTTACGGGACTTACGGATCGTATTCGACGGTCACATCGACCACCTACCATTTCGCGGACAACAACGGCTACTTCCGCAGATCGAACAACCTCTGCGGCGGCGTGACCTACGAATATACCCGCCTCAACGCCCAGCTCACCGACGCCAACGACGCGAGCCTCGCCACGCAACTCATCAAGCTCGCCGAGCAGCAGGCCCAGACCATCTTCCAGGCCGCGATCACCAGCCTCGACGCTCAGGCCAGCGCCATCGCAACCCAGATCGTCGTCGGCAGCCGCGACGACGTCACGATCAAGAACAGCATCAAATCCGCGATCGACTCGGCCTATACCATCGCCGCCCAGAGCATCACCCAGACCAACAACAGCCAGCTCCAGAGCGCGGTCAAGAACTACCTCAACACCTCGACCACCAACGGCTGGCTCTCCGCTGCCCTCTGGCAGCGCTCCATGAGCGCCGTGCAGGTCAAGCTCTCGGCCTCCTCGGCCGCCGCCGCAGCCAAGATAGACATCGTCCCGCCCGGCAGCATCAACTCCTACATCCCGCTGTTCGGCCATAGCAGCAGCGCCTACATCGCGCTCGCCGACAAGGCCCAGCGCGACCTCACCTACGTCGCGGGCTTCAACGGCTTCTTCGCGGCGCAGGGCTACGGCACCGCCACCACCATCACCAGCGACAGCGAGGCCAAGGAGTTCGACGCCACCACCCTGACCGGCAAGGCCGTCGCCATGATCTATTCGAGCATCTTCAAGATCATCGGCTACACCGAGGACGGCACCTGGCGCGACCCGATCCTGGAGACCCAGAGCATCGGCCAGTCCATCGCCTATTGGACCATGGGCACCGCTGCCGCCGGAGCGGCCTCATCCATCGTATCCGATTTTGCCAACGGCGACGGCACCATCAGGAAGGCGATCAGCGGAGCATCCGGTGCGACCGCCACCTTCCTGTTCTTCATCACCACCCTTTTGTTCGCCGCCGCCTTCCTCCTGATCGGCCTCGTGCCCTTCATCATCATCGTCCACTTCCTGATGGCGACCTTCAACTGGTTCCTCGTCATCGCCGAGGCCATGGTCGCCGTCCCGGTCTGGCTCCTGACCAAGTTCATGCCGGCCCGCTCGGACAGCTTTGTCGGCAATAGCGGCCAGGGCTACCTGTTCTTCCTCGGCATCCTGCTGCGCCCCGCCCTCATCGTCATCGGCCTCCTGGTCGCGCTCCTCCTGATGCGCGTCGGCCTCGACATCACCCACCTGTTCTTCCGCGGGGCGCTGGCCATGCTCTCGCCCGACGGCGGCATCGCCACCGCGATGATCGGTGCCTCGGCCATCTTCGTCTACGCGCTCGTCATGTTCTCGATCATCGTCATGGCCGCCGGCCAGATCAGCGCGCTCCCCGAAACCGTCCTCGGCTGGATCGGACACCAGGTCGAACGCCGAAGTGGCCACGCCGCCGCCGTCCAGGCCGCCGGCATCGTCATGCCGTCGAGCCCCTCGCAGATCGGCCGCAGCGCCGCCGCGCGCGGCATGGGCAATGTCATCGGTGGCTCCCGCACGATGATTCAGCACATGCGCGGCAACACCAGGCCGTCCGGCAACACCACCAACAAGTCGTAAGGGCCGGCCATGCGCGACGCCCCTGCCCGATCCGTCGCGACCCACTTCGCGACCTGCACGGCCTTCTCCCTCTCTGCGATCGCCGCGCCCTTCGTGCCCGAGGGTATCGCTGTCTATGCCGGCATCCGCTACCTCACCGCCTTCCTCTACGGTCCTCGCCAATGGCAAGCCCCAGCGCGCATCCCGCTCCATCTCGGCAAGCACGGCTATCGCGACGCAACCACACGCAAGCGCGGCGCCGCCACCTGGCCGATCGGGTTAGCCGGCAATCAACAGGTCTGGCTCCTTCGCGACGACCTCGCCCAAGGCTGCGCCTTCGTCGGAGACGATCCGGACTGGCAGCGCCAAGCGATCGAGCAGCTCGTCTTCGGCGCCTGCCTCAACCAAATGGGCGCCATCATCATCCAGGATCACACGGCCCCTCCCCTGGCGAAGCGCCTTGCCGCTCTCGCCTGCCCGTTCGGCCGTGATCGCGAGATGGCGCGGGTCGACCTCCATGACCCGATCTCGCCGCCACTGCGCATCACCATCCGAGCTATAGAGGACGCTCTCGCCGGCCTCGGCCTGCCCAAGGCAGCCCTCACCCTCAACGCCGCGCTCGCGCCAATCCTAAACCTGATCGCGACCCGCTATCGCCGAAACAGCCTCCCGCTCTATGGCGTCATCCTCGACAAGGACGCACTCGACGAGCTGATCGCCGGCCGCCCGGCGATCGAGGGCCTCATGTCGACCACCGAGTCGAACACTTCCGCCGATGGGCTGATCCCCCACCAGCTCCTTGACCAGCTCAAGGCGATCTCGGCCATGGATCTCGAGCAGGGACGCCAGGACCTCGAGCCCGTAGCCCGCGAACTCGCCGCGACACCTGGCCTTTCCCTGACCCATGGTCTCGAGCTGGATGCGGCTCTTGCCAATCGCCGGCTCGTCTGCATCCGCCCGTCCTCTCCGTTCACGGCCGCCCTGGTGGTTGCATTGACGACCGAAGCCCTTTCCGCGAGCGATACGGCAAGCGTGACTGACAATCTTGTCCATGTCGGCGATCCGGCGATGACGCCTGACGTGTCCCAGCGATTCCTCATGGCGACGTCACGAACTGGCGCCTCAGGCTCGATTGCATTGAAGTCAACGTCCGATACATCGCTCAAGTTCGTGATCGATCACTGCCGGATTCGGTTCGAGCACACCGTGAAAGACCACGACTCGAAGACGTACATCACCTCTTCGCTGAAGGACTGTCAATTTAGCTTTGAAATCAGTTCATTTGTTGCTGACGCTACGACTGACAATGTCTAGAACTGAATACTATGTATTTGGCATTGTAACGAATGCTGCATTAATTCAATCAAGAATTTGACGAACGACGCTAATTGGCAAGAACAGACGCAGCGGCTGGGACGGAAGCGCCACGAATCCATAGCTCATGTAAAGCTTGAGCCGTTTCTGGACCAATTCTGGACAACCGCAGTCGAGGACATCGAGCATGACGACGGCGATACCGATGTCGTCTGCCGTGCGTGCGATGCGGCTCAGACCATCGACAAGGAGATCGCCGCCGAAACGGTTCCCAGCGAAGCGGGTGTCAACGCCAATCATTGAGATATAGGCGGCCGGAATTTGACCGTGACCCGGTCTGGTCCGAGCATATTTCGGTGGGAGTTCGGCGTAATCTACCGCATGAGCGTTGAGAGCATAAAAGCCGACCAACGTTCCGTCAGTCGCCGTCATCACGAAGAGGCGGACATTGTCGGCCTTCGCGAGCTTGTTGGCGGTTTTCTTGAAGTAATTATCAACTTGCTCGACACCACACGAAAAAGCCGTTCGATTGTGCGTGGCGGGATCGAACGGCTCAATGACGTGTCGGGCACTCTCGATTTCGCTCACCGGCTGTCAATCGTCTTCTTGTGACGGCCGAACGCCGCGCGCAGCTTATCTGTTGGTGCCGGCGCCTGATCGAGTGCAGCAAAGAAGGCACCGTGATCGATCGGCCGAAGCATGGTGTGTTCATGCGCGGTGATCGTCTCGATGGCCGACTTGTAGGCGGCATTCATCGTAAACACCGAGTCGTCCACGCCCGATAAAGCCGCCGCGCGCTGGATCGCCTCCTTGATACGAGGCTTGGTGCGAAAACTCATCCGCTCGGTGCTTTTCTCGTCCACCTCACTCACTGGGTCGTCGAAACCGAGCATCGCAGCCTCCTCAGACAGATTGGTCATTTGTACGTCGCAGCGGCGTACAAATCAAGACGCTCTGCGATACTCCACCGGCGGATGGTTGTTGGAATTGTGCCGTTTGCAGCTTCATCATTTCAACGTTCCAGTTGTCGGGGAGATGGGCGCAACAATCGGCCTTGACGTCGCATCACGGCGAGCCGGGCTACCCCGGCCGCGCTCTCCTCGGGGCAGGTGCCCCTCACGGAGCCCGCTTTCGGTCTCCGCACTTCATGTAACGATCGCTCTCGCTTGGAACGGCGATCAATTTACCCGCGCACTTCAGCATTCTCTCTAGGAAGCGCCGGAAGAATGCAGGCGATGTTGGCCGAAGCTCAGGCTTTGTGCTTGACCTGAATGACCGTGCCAGCAGATTCCGATCAGGCGAGGTCGAGTGTAGGTGATGCTTCGGACCCTGCATCGCATATGGTCTCGACCATATTCTGCCCATGGTCGAACGAGAGCGCGATCAATTCTTGCAGCGGTCGGCGCACGGCAAGGAAGCACGAAAGCGTTTCGCGCCCGGCAAGAAGACTCCAGTTTCTCAACGATCGAGGCACCATCTCATTGAGCGTGAAATTCTCCTGCTCTTCGATGACGCCAAGCGGTACGATCTCATGCTCGTCGAGCCCCGAGCAGTGCGGAGGTTCCGGTTGAGCCAGCTCAAGCTTCCAGTCACTCCGCGCCAGCGTCCGTCGGTCCCGCCGATGGGATCTCAATCGAAAAAAGTTCCTGTCTGTAGCTTGGGAATAGCGGGCTGAATGACGCCCTGTGCGCCAACGTGATCGTTCTAGTGATCAAGCGACAGTGGCGTTTGCCCGCGTGCGGGGTAAGCCATCGGTTTCCTACGGAACGGTCATATTAGCGTAGCCCGCCGTCAACCAGCACATTGCACTGTCGAGTTGGAGCGGGGGCGCATTCGGGTGTCAAGCGGGCCACGCCGAAATTACTTTGGTTGGCTACGTTCCCAAGTCTTTCGGCGCTCGAACCCCGCAGCAACGCCTATTGTAGAAGCCAGGACGTTGCGCAGACGAACCCGAGCCATTTCGACTTTCTGGGAATAATCATCGCACATACACGAAAGTGGTGGCCCACACGTCGATTGAGACAACCGCGCATGACCACAATTGCATCCTTCTATTCGGGTGCCATGACTGCAACCCCACACTGCTGGAGAGGCAAGTGTGAAGCCGCGCGTCGCAGCAAAGCCCAACCTCGTTGCCGCATGCCACAGCGAACTCTACCTTGGCCCTGACATCGCAATACAGCGCCTAGCGTGGGACGGAAAGGGCGCGGACATCTTTGGTGCCCTCGTGTCAGCCGAATGCGGCCGTAGGCAGTTCGAAATTTGGCGAGTAAAGAGTACCGAGAGAGGTCGAAGGGCGGGCATTGGGCGAATATGACCACCAGGCATCGTTTGCCTCTTGATCGGTTGGGGCACGGCGCGCTGTTAGCCGCGGCTAACAAGGCCAACGATGTATGCCGATCCCCAGTTAGCCGCGGCTAACACTCCATCCGCACATTCGAGCGCTCTGGAATCATGTGCGACAAGGCAGCCAATCGAGAGACAGGTCTCAAGTCGAGGGCAATCAAAGAACGCCAACTGAAAGATCCAGCTCAAGTCAAACATAAGGGGTTGCTAGAAGCGCTCACGCAATTCTCGCCTTCGGTGGCACGTAGGGTATCTCAATCAGAACAAATACTGCCCATACGAAATCCAGAAGTCGCACATGAAAGAGCCGGGCGGCAAGTTTATATCTCGTTAACCAAAAGGAGCTTGCCGAGAAGGTAGAATCGCTCTTATGCTGCCAGCCGCGCAAATCACCCAGGTTTGCGTGAAACTCCGATGGTAGCGGCCCAGTTGAAAATGACTGCCACGAAGGCAAAGGCTACGACACTGCCTCAGGCGGCTCCCGAGCCCGAGCTGAAGACGTTGGTACGCAGTCATGGAGAGCAACTCTCGGCCCAACTGCAAGCACACCATCGCACGATCTTTCCTCCGGAGGCCGAAAAGACGATCCGCCCGTTCAGCCCTGCCGAGTCGGCCAGGCTGCTGGGAATCACCGAAGCCTATCTCAGGCAGGTAGCAGCGGAAGAGCCGGCGATTTCTCCGACAATCAAGAACGGTCGCAGAAGCTACTCCGTCGAGGACCTGCAGCGCCTGCGCATCTTGCTCGAGCAGGGTGCCCGTGGAGGGCGCCGCTATCTTCCCCATCGCACCGGTGATGAGCACCTTCAGGTCATTACCGTCATGAATTTCAAGGGCGGTAGCGGGAAGACGACCACCGCTGCTCATCTTGCTCAGTACCTTGCCCTGCACGGATACCGAGTCCTTGCGATCGACCTGGATCCTCAGGCCAGTCTCTCCGCCTTGTTCGGGCACCAGCCGGAGACGCACGTGGGTCCCGATGAGACTCTTTACGGCGCAATTCGATATGACGATGCGCGTCGCCCGATCGCGGAGATTGTTCGGGGAACATACATTCCCGAGCTCCACATCGTGCCCGGAAATCTCGAACTCATGGAGTTCGAGCACGATACCCCAAAAGCTTTGATGCACCGGAAAGCCGGTGACACGCTGTTCTTCGCGCGGATAGGTCAGGCTCTCGCTCAGGCGCAGAATCTCTACGACGTCGTCGTCATCGACTGCCCGCCGCAGCTTGGCTATCTCACGATGTCGGCGCTAACGGCTGCGACCGCCGTTCTGATCACGATACATCCCCAGATGCTCGACGTGATGTCGATGTCGCAGTTCTTACAGATGACGGGCGATCTGCTCGAAGAAGTATCGAACCATGGCGCTTCGACCAGCTATGACTGGATGAAGTACCTCATTACCAGATTTGAGCCTGGGGATGGCCCGCAGAATCAAATGGTTGCGTTCCTGAGGTCAATTTTCGGCGAGCATGTACTCAACCATCCGATGGTGAAAAGCACTGCGATTTCAGATGCTGGACTCACCAATCAGACAATTTTTGAAGTCGAGCGCGGTCAGTTCACGCGATCAACCTACGACCGCGCGATGGAATCGGTGAACAACGTGAATAGCGAGATCGAAGCACAGATCCGGAAGGCGTGGGGGAGGGCGGCTTGAGTCGAAAATCGCTCTTCGTGAACCTCAGCGCGCCTGCCTCTGGACAGGATGGTGTCTCGGAGGACCGAGCGAAGCCAGTTTCAGGCGCGAGCCGGGTTCGAGCGCGTCCCATTCTCGGAAGTCCTGACCTCATTCCCGATCAAGAAGCGCGCCCGATTGGCGTGCTGGGAAAATCGCTCGACGAGTTGAACGAGCGAACCAAGCGTGCCGAAGAGATCGAGCGGCGGCTCACCGAAGGACAGGTGATCGTCGAATTGGATCCCGATGCAATTGATCCCTCATTCGTTTCCGACCGGCTTCCATCTGCACCTGAGGCGCTCACGAGCCTGACCGAGAAGATTCGCGACCACGGTCAGCTCAACCCGATTCTCGTCCGGCCACATCCAGAAAGTCTGGGCCGATACCAGGTCGCGTTTGGGCATCGAAGGCTGCGCGTCACCAAAAGCCTTGGGATGACGGTCAAGGCGGTTGTACGACCGCTCTCGGATGAAGAACTCGTCATTGCTCAGGGCCAGGAGAACCACGAGCGAGAGGACCTCTCGTATATCGAGAAGGCGTTGTTTGCGCGGAAACTCGGGGGGAGGGGGTTCCCCCGTTCCACGATCATGGCCGCCATGTCCGTCTACAAGAGCGACCTCTCGAACATGCTCACGGTGGCAGACAAAATCCCCGAACAACTGATCTCCAAAATCGGCGCTGCACCTGGCATCGGCCGCAGAGGCTGGATCGAGCTCGCTGGCCTCATGTCAGACCGAAAGGTGAAGGCCGCAGTGGAAAGCGCGGCTCGAGAGACTGAATTCGAAGGCCTGGACTCGGATTTGCGCTTCAAGCGAATTCTGACTGCCGCGAAGCCCAGGCCATCATCGGGTCGGGTCAAGACCTGGGCGTCACCCAGCGGGGAGGCGCTGGCCAAGGTATCTGAGCACGACGACCGTGTGATTCTGACGATCAATCGGCAGAAGTCGCCTCGGTTCGCCGAGTTCGTGCTCAGCCGACTTCGTGAACTCTATCTCGAATTCGAGGACAGCTCGAAAGAGCGTCCTTGAGAGTGTGCGTATCGCCAAAAACCGCAATCTGAGGAACAACATCGGCAAAGAAAAAGGCCCCCGAAACGGTGTTCCGGAAGCCCTTCTCCTCATGTTTGGCGACTGAGAGAATCGCACTTCCTTGAATCACCGTCAAGACTTCGACGCGCATTTCGCGCCGTTTCGGAGAGCGGATTTCCTTTGCCCGATCGCGAGGCAAGGACATGGAACCGTATCAATCAACGACGCCCTTTGGGCGGCGACCGCTTTCGCTCGCCATGGTGGCAGCGCAAGCGAGCGCGAAAGCCTGCCCCGATGACGCGGCAGCACAAAAGTGGAAAGTCTTCCGGCACCTGACCGAGGCCAAGGACAGGCTCGGCCTGGGAGATCGTGCCCTTGCCGTCCTCTCGGCCTTGCTGACTTTTCATCCCGACACCGCGCTGACGCCAGGTGGCGATCTCGTGGTGTTTCCGTCGAACCGTGAACTGACGGTCAGAGCACACGGACTCGCGCCAACCACGCTCCGCCGCGCGCTGTCCGAACTCGTCGAAGGTGGGATCGTGATCCGCCGCGACAGTCCCAACGGCAAACGCTACGCGCGCAGAGGGGAGGGGGGTGCGATTGCCCATGCTTTCGGCTTCGATCTCACGCCGCTCGTGGCCCGCGCGAGCGAGTTCGAACGGCTCGCGGACGCCGTCCGCGCAGAAGCCAAAGCCCGTCAGTTACTGCGCGAGGAGATCTCGCTGCATCGGCGCGACATGGCCAAGACTATCGCCTTTGCCTTCGAACAGGCTTTGCCCGGGCCATGGGCAGAGTTGGCAGAACGGTTTCGAGCAATGGGCGGCATGCCGGCTCGCTCGGCCGAGCACGATCTCCTGGCGGCCTTGGCGACCGAGTTGAGGGTTGTGCGCTTCGATGTCGATAAGTGTCTGGAAGAAGCACTCGAATTCACGAATTTGGACGCCAATGAGTCCCAGGATGGTTGCCACCATCAGAATTCAAAACCCGAAGCTACCTCTGAATCTGAACCTCGCCTTCCAGAAGGTGGAGCCGCCGCCGAGGTGATCCCTCCTGAACCCACACGATCGCCGCAGCGCATCTACCCTCTTGGGATGGTTCTGAAGGCTTGTCCCGACATCGCGATGTATGCCCGTGATGGAATCGGTAACTGGGCCGATCTCGGCCGGACAACGGACCTGGTCCGAAGAACGCTCGGCGTGAGCCCGAGCGCTTGGGAGGAGGCCAAGGGCACCTTGGGTGAAGAGGCGGCCTGTGTGGTCGTCGCCTGCATCCTGCAGAAGGGGGCGTCGATTAACAGCGCCGGGGCATACCTGCGCAAGCTGACCGAACTCGCCAAAACCGGTGGGTTCTCCCTCGGCCCGATGCTGATGGCCGCGATGCGGGCCTCGACAGGGGAGGGGGATCGCATGCGGGCTTGAGCGAAGGCAGATGGTTACAGCTAATGCGCGGCCGATCTCGCTAGCTGTAGCGAACCGCAATCATCGGCCTGAACCGCTCCGGGTTTTCCGGAGGCTCCAACTCCTGAGTAGGATGGAGCGATGACGAGCAAGACGACGAACAAGTTTTCGCCTGAGGTGCGGGCCCGTGCGGTGCGGATGGTTCTGGACCATGAGGGCGAGCATCCATCACGATGGGCGGCGATCATGTCGATCGCAGGCAAGATCGGCTGCACGGCGCAGACGCTGAACGAGTGGGTGAAGAAGGCCGAGGTCGATAGCGGTCGCAAGCCCGGCTTGACCACGGACATGGCGGCCAAGCTCAAGTCGCTGGAACGTGAGAATCGGGAGCTTCGGCAGGCCAACGAGATCCTGCGCAAGGCGTCGGCGTATTTTGCCCAGGCGGAGCTCGACCGCCCGTTCAAGCGATGATCGCCTTTATCGACGATCATCGTGGGGCCTATGGGGTCGAGCCGATCTGCAGGGTGTTTCTGATCGCCCCGTCGACCTACCGCGCTCATGCCTCCCAGCGCACCGATCCGACCAAGCTCTCGATCAGGGCGAGGCGAGACGCCGCTCTGCTTCCGCAGGTCCGGCGGGTTTTTGACGAGAACTTCCGGGTCTATGGCGTGCGCAAGGTCTGGCGGCAGATGACGCGCGAGGGGCATCGGATCGCCCGCTGCACCGTGGCGCGCCTGATGCGACGCGCCGGCCTCCAGGGCGTCATTCGCGGAAAGCCCGTGCGCACAACGATCAGCTACAAGGCGGCTCCTTGCCCGCTGGACCACGTCAACCGGCAGTTCAAGGCGCCGCGGCCGAATGCGCTCTGGCTCTCGGACTTTACCTATGTTGCGACCTGGTCAGGCTTCGTCTACGTCGCGTTCGTGATCGACGCCTACGCGCGCCGCATCGTCGGATGGCGAGCATCGAGGACCGCGCATGCGAGCTTCGTGCTCGACGCGCTGGAGCAGGCTCTCCATGAGCGACGCCCCGTCCATCGCGGCGGGCTGGTGCATCATTCCGACAGGGGTTCTCAATACGTCAGCATTCGATACACCGAACGCCTCGCCGAGGCCGGTATCGAGCCTTCGGTTGGCAGCGTCGGCGACAGCTACGACAACGCGCTCGCCGAGACGATCAACGGACTCTACAAAGACGAGGTCATCCACCGGCGTGGACCTTGGCGGTCTTTCGAGGCCGTCGAGTTCGCGACGCTGGAATGGGTGGACTGGTTCAACAATCGACGGCTGCTCGAACCCATCGGCAACATCCCGCCAACCGAAGCAGAAGAGCGCTACTACGCAATGCTGAGCGAACCGGCTATTGCGGCGTGACTCAAACGAAACAGCCTCCGACGAAGCCGGAGCGGTTCACCTTCTCGCGCGAGCGTTGAACGCTCAGAACGGCTGGCACGCTGGGATTCGGCGAGATCGTGACGCCCGCGAACCACCGCAGGCCGTGAGAGACGAGGAACTGCGCGTAGAAGGGATGTTCGTCGATTTCGACGGAGGTCACGACATGACGATCGGTTATGGCGTCGGAGCCGCCGATGTAGGCCCTTGTCAGCGAGCGGGCGAAGCGGATGTCGTGACGCCACCATGTTTGCTCGTAGTCACGCTGGACGGGTTCGAATTCCGGATTGATGATCGTTCCGAGGCTGGCGTCGTCGCGCTGGTACAGGAGAAGAGCTCCTCTATCGCTGAAGAAGGCGGCAACTCGTTCCAGCGCCGTCGGCCACAGAGCAGGTGCCGACGCCGCGGCGTAGATGTGCTCGATGGCTTCTACGAATTTGCAGCTTTGCTTTTCTGAAAGCATGATGTGGTCGCCGTGTTCCTACAGCGCCTGAGAGTCTGGCCAGAAAAGGTCGGGTCGTCACGCCCGTGGCGCGATCGGCAAGCTAGCTCCTGTCGTTTAGCCCGACCACACAGCTAACTCGACCACGGCCGTGTCAACGAGCGGCAAATCCTCCGCTGCAAACAATGCGCGCTTTCAGGTGAGAGTCAGTCTTGACACCTAAGTTCAGGAAGTCACGATGCGCCTTCCGGTTGTGGGCGTGACGGCCGGGAAGCCAGCTCGGAGTCGACCGTTGAGTCCATCCTTCGGAGTCTTCTTCGGCGGCCTGATCGCGGTCGTGCTCCTTATCCTATTCGCCTCGACGACCGGCTACATGGTCGTCATGGTCGTCGGGCAATGCGCTGCCATCGGCAACTGCCCGCCGGCGAGCCCCGATTTCGGAAAGGGCCTGATCTACGTCGTGACGACGGTCGGCGGTCTCGTCTCCGCGCTCGTCATCGCGCAGCTGAGCGTCATCCAGCCCGGCGCCCAGGCGCGCCTGGGCAACTTTCTCCCGACATCCACGGCCGGGATCTACACGACCAACACCGTCGTGGCGCTCTACCTCCTGGTCTGGATCGCGACGGGTCTCTCCGCCCTCGTCGTCGGGGTGATGTTCTATCCGGACAGGAGCTCGACCCTGTCCGACATCGGCACGACCTGGCTCGGTCTCGCGGTCTCGGCCGCTTACGCCTATTTCGGGATCAAGCCCGAGGCGAAAGCGGAACGCGAGCCGGAGGCCACGCGCGATGCCGCCGCGAGCACGGTCGTCACGGAGCTCAAGGCCGAGATCGATGCCAACCGCATCGTGTTCGACCCGGGTAAGGCCGATCAGCTCACCATGGAGCTGCTCGGGACGGGTTCGGGCACCAAGGCCACCGCGAAGCTCCAGGCGCTGGTGCTCGCCCTGGTCAAAGTCAAGAGCCCTCTCCGCATCAGCTCGATCATCCGGCCGGGCGGGCACCACGAAGTCGGGCGGGCCGTCGATATCGGGAACGAGGATATCGCGAGCGCCCTCCTGCCAACCATCGCCACGAACGCCAAGGTCGCCGCTCTCAAGATCGACGAGATCATCTTTGACGCGACGACGGCGGGGCAGGCCGACGCGAATATCTGGAACTACGACGGCGGAAGCAAGCACACCTACGACGCCGTGACCCTGGCCGACCACAAGGACCACATCCACTTTGCGGTGACCGCGTGATCCCGGGCCGATCTCGGGCGTTAGCCTTCGAGGCCTGGATGTCCGGCCAGACAAACCCCACCGTCTCGGTCGCGAACGGCGCCCGACCCGCCCACCGCGCGGGCGCTCCTTCCGGCCCTCGTGCTTCATGAGCGTGTGGAGGCCTCGATGGTCCTAGCGTTCAGGCTCTACGGCAATTTTCTCTGGCCTCCCGCGCCCAAACTCGAAGATGCCGCTAAGGGTCGGAGACCCGGCAGCGTCGAGGTCTATTACGCCGAGAAGAACGACAGCTACCGCGCCTATGCGCGCTGGGTGCCGAAAGGAAGAGAGACCGAGCCCCACGATCCGCCGGCCGCGAACGCTCTGAGCGCCTACGACAAGACAATCGTCGCCGACAAATGGTTCGCCGACGAGAAGAACGCCTGCAAGCCGATCTGGATCGACGGGCCGGCCACGAAGAACGGAGGAGTTCTCGCCGTCTTCCGGGGGGCTCATCTTCTTCTGCAGTCGGAGAGCAGATCAGAGACCCTGCTGCCGACATTGACGCTGCCGCTTGTGCGGGAGTGCAAGCTTGGCAATGAAACGTTCCATTCCGCGTTCACGCTCACGCATGGAAAGAACGGAAACGAGGATCATCCGCGCTTCGATCTCGACCTCAACCTCTATCTGCCCGCGGCCCGAACCACGACGGATGCGACGGCCGTTTTTCCACTTCGAGCCGTCTTCTACCCGTGGGACGGTCTGGTACCGATGGGTCGCGTGGGGATGCTGGTCGCCAAAGGCACGTCAGCAATCGAGAGACTGTTCGACCTCTATCCGGCCACGGCATTCCGCGCCCTCGGTCAGTTCGGCCTCGCGGCCTGCGGGGGCCAGGCCGACGATTTCGCCATCCTGTGCGAACCCGCAGCGGCCGCGCAGTCCCGCCCATACTGGCCGGGACTGAACACGGTTGCCGCGAACGTGCTGGCCAAGCTGGGCCTGCAGCTCACGTCCAAGCCGAAGCCTGAAGACCCGTCGGAGATTTGGCACGCCCGTCTGCGCTTCGGCCGGTCGGAGCAGCAGGGCCTCTCCCCCACGACCCTGATCTATCATCTGGCCTTCAGGGCCCCGAGTGGCGCGAGCCTGAAGCTCAAGGGAGCCCCATATCCGGGCGACACGTTCGATTGCGGCGACCGACTCCATGTCGACGTAGCGCTGTCCTGGGCGGACATCGTCGGAGATGCGGTTCACCACCCGGCGAGCTGGGCGTTCGACGTCCATGTCAGCCTCGTCTGGCCGGAGGTGGTCAAGAGGACCGACTTCGCCGTCTCCAATCCGGCGACACTCCCGTTCGGTCGAAGATTGCTGGTGAGAACGGCGAGGAGAGCCACCCTCACGCGCGAAAGCCTCCAGCATGTCGAGGGGGCGCAGCCGGTGTCGCTGCTGCCGGATCTCGGCTGGCCGACGGCGGTCGGGCCCCCGAGCCAGATACAGGTCTATTTCGCGCTCTACGCGGCCGCCGCTTCGACGGTCGGCACGGACAAGAAGGGCCTGATCGTCTGGGCGATGCCGGCACCGCGCCGGTTCCGCCTGAGCTTGGCGGATCCGTCGCACCTGGCCGGCTTCGACGCGGCCGACGTCGCGGACTGTAACGCTCTGCCGCTGCGGGCGGACCTGCCCGGCTTCGTGCGGACGGACGTGGCAGTGACCGGGACCGGCAAGGCCACGGGGCTCCGGATCGATCTCAGGCACGACCCGTCCTGGCCGCCGCGAAGCCTTGAGGAGATCGAGACGGGGGAGCCGTATCTCGCCTCGTTCGCCGTGACGGCATCCCAGACGCTCCAGGCCTGGACGGGCCGCGTCGGCGGCCTGCAGTTCGAGGGCCGGGGAGAGCTCACGCCGAACGAGGATCTCGACTTCCTGCGGACCGCCGGCTGGGGGCTCGGGCGGACCCATGCGGAGGTCTATCCCGAATGTCTCTCCGCCTCGCTGCGGCTGAGCCTTTCGGTCACGAAGGTCACGCCCGTCTCGGCCGACGTCGCGCGCCAGGATCGGAGCGGCCGGCCGGCGCCGCTGCTCATCGATCTCGTGAAGGCCAGGAACGGACCGCAAGGCGGGCCGGACCGGACGCCCTTCGTCCTGCGGGGGACGGAGACCTTCGCGGACGATCGGGATCGCCTCTTCACCGCGTCGCTCTTCGACAACGCGCAGGAGAAGGACGAACGCGACTACTTGATCCTCGCAGAGGAGCCGTTCTCCATCCTGCGTTTCGCGCAGGTACCGCTCGGCGCGCTCGGCGATGCCGGCACGACCGAGGTCGCCGTATATTCGAGCGACGATCGCCTTTGGCAGTACCGCCTCACCGCGCAGCATTACCATTACATCCTGCCGCCGCAGGTGATCGGCGAGAGCGCCGACAAGCCGCGGCGGCTGGAGCTGCACGATCTCCTGTCGCCGGACGGCAAGACGATCGCGCCGCCCTATGCCGACGAGGGCGAGACGGGGAAGACCGACCCGCAGAAGAGGGCGGCGCGCGACCTCAAGCGCAGGGCGGTCGAGTTCCGCCTGACGCCGTCCACGGAGATCTGGATCGCGCCGAGCGACGTCGCGCGCGGCTACTTCATGCCCGAACAGGCGAGCTACGAGATCTTCCGCCAGCGCGGCGAGTACGGGCCTGTCGCAAGCCGTGCCGTAGGCCGCAGCAGAGGCTAGATCTGTCTCGTTTTTAGGCTCTGTTAACCGCCTGAAGGCCGAAGCAGACCCCGAGCAGTCGGTTCTGCTCGCGGATGGTCCATGCGCCGGCAAAGCCGAAGCCCTTGCGCAGCCACAGCATGGCCTCGAACCCCTGGATCGTGCGCCGGGCAGTGCGGAAGGACTGGAAGCCGCCGATCCGGGGCATGTTCTTCTTGACCCGAAAGTGGTCGCTCTCAATGCCCTGCTGCAGGTGCTTGGTCACATAGTGGAGCGGCGCGCGGGGTAGAAGGCCGTCGTTCCTCGCAGCCAAGATGGCGGGTGGATAGGTGCCGGCGCCATCCGTGCCGATGCGATCCGGGGCGAGCAACGGCTGATCCTGCAGCATCTTGCGGAAGAAGCGCTTGGCGGCATCGAGATCCCGATTGGCGGTGAGCAGGAAATCGACTGGATTGCCGTGCTTGTCGACGGCCCGGTAGAGATAGCGCCACTCCCCCCGCACCTTGATGTACGTTTCGTCGATGCGTACCGAGCCGCAGTGCGGTTTGCGGAACTGCCGCAACCGCTTTTCGATCAGCGGCGCGTAGGCCAAGACCCAGCGGTTCAGGGTGGAGTGGTCCACATCCATGCCGCGTTCCAGGAACAGCTCCTCGATGTCGCGGTAGCTCAGCGGGTAGCGCAGGTACCAGGAGACGGCCTGGACGATCAGGGCAGCCTCATAGTGCCGGCCCTTGAAGTCAGCCTTGGCACGCTGCTTCAGCTTCGCGGCGATGGCGGACAGGATCATGGGGTGGCCTCCGGGACTGGAGGCACCATGCGGGCTGTATGGTCAACGCGGGGTAAACGCTGCGGGTTTGCGACAGGCCCCTGCCGAGCGCATCGAAGCATGCGCGTGCCCGATCCACGATAGCGGGATTATAGTCGGTAAAGCCGCAGGCTGCCGACGCTCTGCGCAGCATCCCATGCATCCTGAGGAAGTCGGTACATTCGAGATCTGCTGCGGATGCGGGTCGTGCCCCCGCCGCGAGGAACAGGACACCTGCGAAGGCGGTCGTCGCGATCGCGATCCGAAGGCCTCTAGCCATCGACGCCCGCCCGTTGCTCGCCCATAGCTCCCAGCCCGGATGGACCATCATCGCGGCGGCGCCAGGGTAGCCGGAGATGCGCCAGGTACGGATAGACGGCCGGTAGCACGACGAGGGTGAGTAGGGTCGCGGTGACGAGGCCGCCGATCACCACCGTGGCCAGGGGACGCTGCACCTCAGCGCCGGCGCTCGTCGAGAGCGCCATCGGCAGGAACCCCAGCGCTGCCACAAGCGCGGTCATCAGTACGGGCCGTAAGCGCATCTCGGCGGCCCGGGTCGCCGCCTCGCGGGCATCGAGACCAACGCGTTCGAGGTCGCGGATGTAGCTCGTCAGCACCACGCCGTTCAGGATGGCGATGCCGAAGGTGGCGATGAAGCCGATGGCCGCCGAGATCGAGAACGGCAGGTCGCGCAGGTACAGGGCGACGATGCCGCCGGTGGCGGCCACGGGCACGTTCAGGAAGATCAGTCCGGCCAGGCGGACATCGCCGAACATCACTACGAGCAGCACCAGGATCGCCGCCATCGCGGCCGGCACCACCACCGAGAGCCGGGCCGTCGCCTCCTGCAGGTTCTGGAACTGGCCGCTCCACTGCAGGGCGTAGCGCGGCGGCAGGGTCACCTGGGCCTTAACCGCCGCTTGCGCGTCAGCCACGAAGCTCTGGACGTCGCGTCCGCGCACGTTGGCCTGGACCGAGATCCGGCGCTGGAGCTTCTCGCGGCTGATCTGGGCGGGGCCCGTCGCCACGTCGACGGAGCCAACGAGCGAGAGCGGCACCAGCGCCTTGCCGTTCCGTCCGACCGGCAGGTCGCGGATGCGCGCGATGTCGCTGCGGTCGGCGGACTTCAACCGGACCACGATGTCGGTGATGGAATTGTCGTCGCCGTAGATCATGCCGGCGGTGCGCCCGCCGATGCTCTCCACCACGTCGAGGATGTCGCTGACGTTGACGCCGTAGCGGGCGGCCGCCGCCCGGTCGACCTGGATGGAGAGCGCCGGCATGCCGGCCTGCGCCTCGGCCTTCACGTCGGCCGCGCCCGAGACGCCGGAGACCACGCGCACGATGGCGTCCGCCTTGTCCTTCAAGACCTTCAGGTCGTCGCCGTAGAGGCTGATCGCGACGTCGCCGCGTACGCCCTCCAGGAGGTCGTCCATCCGCATCTGGATCGGCTGCGAGAAGGCGTAGGATACGCCCGGCACCGCCTCGCGCAGGCGTTTGTCGAGGGCGGCGACGAGCCCGTCCTGGGTCTCGGCCGTGGTCCAGGTCGAGGGGTCGGTGAGCGTGATGAAGCTGTCGGTGGACTCGACGCCCATCGGGTCGGTCGGGATCTCGGCGCTGCCGGTCAGCGAGACGACGCGCTTCACCTCCGGGAACGACTTCAGGGTCTCCTCGATGCGGTGCATGACCTTGAGGGAGGCATCGAGGTTGATGCCCGGCAGCTTCTCCGAGGTGATGACGATGGAGCCTTCCGAGAGCTTGGGCAGGAACTCGCCGCCCAGCCGCGTCGCCAGCCAGCAGCTCCCGGCGAAGAGGCCGAGGGTCACGAGGACGGTCAGGCCGGTCCGGCGCTCGGCGAGCCGCAGGACCGGCGTGTAGGCGCTGCGGACCCAGTGGACGAGGCGCGTCTCGCGCTCGCCGATGCCGGGGCCGGCCAGCACGATGGCGGCCAGGGCCGGCATCAGCGTCATCGTCAGCACGAGCGAGCCGGCGAGCGCCAGGATGACGGTCAGCGCCATCGGCCGGAACATCTTGCCCGCGACCCCTTCGAGGGCGAGGACCGGCAGGTAGACCAGGATGATGATGGCGACGGCGAACAGGATCGGCCGGGCCACCTCTACGGTCGCCTTGCGGATGACCTCCTCGGCCGGACGGTCCGGGTGCTCGCCGCGCGCCCGCAGGACGTTCTCGATCATCACCACGGCGCCGTCGACGATGAGGCCGAAATCGATGGCCCCGAGGCTCATCAGGTTGCCGGAGAGCCCGAACAGCCGCATGCCCGCGAAGGCCATGAGCATCGAGAGCGGGATCGCGGCCGCCACCACGAGGCCGGCGCGGAGATTGCCCAGAAGGAGCAGCAGCACGACGATGACGAGCACCGCCCCCTCCAGGAGGTTGTGCTCGACGGTGCGGATGGTCCGCGCCACCAGGGTGCTGCGGTCGTAGTACGGCACGATCTCGACGCCCTGCGGCAGTTGCGGCCGGAGATCCGCGAGGGTCTGCTTGACCCGCTCGACCACCGCGCTGGCGTTCTCGCCCTGCTGCATCATGGCGATGCCGACGACGGTCTCGCCAGCGGCGTCGTGGGTGACGGCGCCGAGGCGGACCTTCGGCGCCTCGACCACCTCGCCCAGGGTGGCGACCGTCACCGGCACGCCGCCCGGGCCCGTGGCCACGACGATCGCGGCGAGGTCGGCGGTGCCCTTGGCGAGGCCGAGGCCGCGGATGACCTCCTGCTGGTCGTTGTGCTCGATGTAGGCGCCGCCCCGCGCGGCGTTGTTCTCGGACAGCGCCGTGTAGACCTGCCCCATCGTCACGCCGTAGCGGTGGAGGCTCTCGGCGGCGATGCGGACCTCGTAGGTCGGCATCTCGCCGCCATAGACGTTCACGTCGGTGATGCCGGGGGTGAGCTTGAGCTTGGGCGCGATGGTCCATTGCAGGATGCGCTTCAGGGCCATCGGCGCGTAGCCCGGTCCCCGGACCTCGAACTGGTAGATCTCGCCGAGGCCCGTCGCCATCGGACCCATCTCCGGGTCGCCGACGCCGGCCGGCATCGTCGCCTTGGCCAGCGGCAGGCGCTGGAAGACCTGCGCGCGCGCCTCGGTGATCGACAGGGCGTCGTCGAAGGTGACGTAGACGGCCGAGACGCCGTAGCGCGAGGTCGAGCGGATCCCGGTCAGCCCCGGTGCGCCGGCCATGGCGTTCTCGACCGGAAAGCTGACCAGCCGCTCGACCTCCAGGGGGCCGAGGCCCGGCGACAGGGTCAGGACCATCACCTGCTTCGGGGAGATGTCCGGGACCGCGTCGATGGACAGGCCTTCGAGATTGACGATGCCGCCGACGGCCCCGGCGAGGGCCAGGACCAGGACGAGCCAGCGGCGGCGGATGAGAAGGGCGAACCAGGCGTTCATCGCGACCTCAATCCGTCGCGCCGAGCAGCGCGCGCATCAGGATGGCCTTGAGGCCGAAGCTTCCCTCCGTCGCGACCGTTTCGCCCGCCGTGATGCCGGACGTCACCTCGACCCAGTCGGTCCGCTGGACGCCGAGCGTCAGCGCCCGCTTCTCGAAGCGGTCCGCGCCCGTCCGCACGAAGGCGATGGGTCCGGCTTCCGTCTGCTGGATCGCGGCGGACGGCACCGTGACGCCCGCGCGCCCGAGATCGGCGGCGATCTCCACGGACACGAACATGTTCGCGCGCAGGCTCCCGTCGGGATTGGCGATCTCGATCCGGGCCGGGGCGGTGTTGGTCATCGGGTCGATGGCGGCATTGACCGAGCGCACCCGGCCCTCGAAGCGCGGATGGTCCCGGATCGGGGCCTCCACCGTCGCCCGGTCGTCGGCCTTCACGGTGGTGATGTCGCGTCCGTAGAGGTTCGCCAGCACCTGGATCTGCGACGGGTCGGCCACGGTGAAGGCATCGCGGTTCGTATCGACGACTTCGCCCAAGGTGATCCCGGCTGCCGTGACCACGCCGTCGATCGGCGAGACGATGGCGCTGGTGCCGGGGGCCTGACCGGGCGCGGGTGCGAGACGCTCGTACTGCGCGCGATAAAGGTCGACCTGCGCTTGCGCCGAGAGGGTGGCTGCATGCGCTTTCGCACGATCGACCTGACGCCGGTCGACCTCGGCCTGGGCGACCCCACCCATCTTCACGAGGTCGCTGCCGCGCTTGAGGTTGGTCTCGGCGACCTTTTCCGTGGCTTGCGCCTCGCCGAGGCTGGCTTGTGCCGCAGCGAGGCCGTTGCGAGCGTCGAGGACGCCGGAGGCATCGAGGGTAGCCAACGTCTGGCCGGCCTTCACCCGGTCGCCGGGTTGCACGGACAAGCTCAGCACCCGGCCCGAGGTGCGAGCCTTGAGGCGGGTGACCCGGCGCTCGTCGAAGGCGACCATGCCGGGGGTCCGAACGAGCAGGACGATCCGACGGGTCTCGGATTGACCGAAGGCCAGTCCGAGGCGGTGTTGCCCATCGGCGTCGAGCCGGACGACGTTGTCCTCGGTCGGCTGCTCGGAAGCGGCTGCATTCGCCTTCGTCGCTGTGTCGGGGACGGCGGGGGCAAGCCCGATGAGACCCAGTAGGGGTTCGAAGTAGGGCTTGGCGGCCTCGCGATACCACCAGCCGGCCAGTGCGACCGCGATCAGGCAAGCGAACACGGCCAACAAGGACCGACGCCTCATCCCCCTGGGGGGCTGACCGGATAAGGCGGACGCGGCGGAAGAACCTGCCGCCCTTGATCCCTCGGAAACCGATCGCTCACGCGCCTGGCCACGACCGGCGATCCCTCCCTCGCCGTACCCGAGCACGTTCGTCTCCGCCTCCAGCAGCACGCTATCGTCCATCGATTAGATTAGATTCATTCTAGGACATAGGACGGGCCGGCATCCGCACCATTAAATTCGCGTTCACACTCGTGGTCATGAGCCTTGTCCCGAACCACATCAGGCACCGGGATTGAGGGCGTTGAGCCCGGGAGTGGACCGGGTTGGCGAAGCTGCTTCTGATCGAGGACGATGCCGCGACCGCCGAGGAAATCCTCGGCGACCTGCGGGGGCGT
Source organism: Methylobacterium sp. (assembly GCA_044227265.1). Taxonomy (GTDB): domain Bacteria; phylum Pseudomonadota; class Alphaproteobacteria; order Rhizobiales; family Beijerinckiaceae; genus Methylobacterium. The sequence goes on along the minus strand of JBGAFL010000018.1, from coordinate 10,814 downwards.
GGGCATGAGGTTGCCTGGGCCGCCACCGGCCCGGACGGTGCGGCCGCAGCCCGTTCGGGGGGATGGAACGCCATCATTCTCGACCGGATGCTTCCTGGCCTCGACGGTCTAACCCTGCTGCGGGACCTTCGCGGCGTTGGGGACCGCACACCCGCCCTTGTCCTGAGCGCGCTGGGCGACGTCGACGAGCGCATCCGGGGCCTGCGCGCCGGCGGAGACGACTACCTGGGAAAGCCCTTCGTCCTCGGCGAGCTCGCAGCCCGGATCGAGGCCTTGCTACGGCGTCCGACCGACGCCCGCGAGACGTTCCTTAGGGTGGGGACGCTGGAGCTCGACCTCATCGCCGGCACCGGTCGCAGGGGCCGGCGCGACCTCGAACTCCTGCCGCGCGAGCTCAAGCTGCTCGCATACCTCATGCGGCGGCCCGGGCAGGTCGTGACCCGGGCGATGATGTTAGAGGAGGTGTGGAACTACCGGTTCGCTCCCAAATCCAATCTCATCGACGTCCATGTCGGACGCTTGCGCAAGAAGCTTGAGGCCGAAGGCGAGCCGATGCTGATCCACAATGTCCGGGGAGAGGGCTTCACCCTGACCCCCGATGTCTAGGCTCGTCCGTTCCTTCGCATTCCGCTGGGCGCTCGCCATCGCCCTATGGTCGACCCTGCTGTCGCTGCTGCTGTTCGCCTTCGTGTACTGGCAGACCGCCGCGTTCATGCAGGACGAACTCGCCCAGGTCCTGCGCCACGAGGCGCACTATGCCGCCCGCGAGCCCGCGAAAGCGGTCAACCGCATCGAGACCTGGATCAGCGAGGACCTGCACAGCGTCCACTTCGCCGGCCTGTTCGACGCCGAGGGGCGCAAGCTCGCGGGCAACCTCGATGCGCGGCCGCCAAGCCTGCCGGTGGATGGCGAGGTCCACCGGATCGGCACGCAGGTCGCCATCGCGGGCCGGCGCCTGCACGAGGAACTCTGGTCGGCCGCCCGGTCCCTGAACGACGGCAGCGTGGTGGTCGTGGCCCACGACACCGACGAGATCGACCGCGCCAAGGCCACGGTGATCCGGGCGCTGGGCCTCGCCCTCGTCCCGACCCTGGCCTTCTCGATCCTCGGCGGCGTCCTGCTCGCCGGACGCGCCCGGCGACGCTTAGCATCCACGGAGGCGGCGGTCGCGCGCGTGATGCGCGGCGATTTGCGCCAGCGCCTGCCAGTCGGCGAGGCGGGGGACGAATTCGACCGCTTGGCGCGCGACGTCAACGGCATGCTCGCCGAGATCGAGAGCCTCGTTGAGGAGGTGCGCGGGGTGGGCGACGCCGTCGCGCACGACCTCCGGACGCCGCTCACCTGCTTGCGTCTGCGTCTTGAGCGGGGCCGGGACCAAGCCCGCGACATCGAGGAACTGCGCCAAGCGGTGGACCAGGGACTCGTCTGGATCGACCAGACGCTTGATATGGTGACGGCGGTCCTGCGCATCGGCGAGATCGAGCACGGACGGCGCTGCGCCGCCTTCGGCCCGGTCGACCTACGGCTCGTTGTGAGCGAGGCCGCGGAGTTGTTCGAACCCTTGGCCGACGATAAGGGAATCGCCCTCGGCATCCGCATCGAGGGGGAAGCGTCCGCCGTTCGGGGCGACCGCAGCCTCATCTTCGAGGCGATCTCGAACCTTCTCGACAACGCGATCAAGTTCACCCCGACCGGAGGCCGCGTCGGGATCGGCCTCGCTCGGCGCGACGGCGTTCCCGTGGTGTCCGTGGAAGACACGGGGCCGGGCATTCCCGCCGACGAACGCAACCATGTCTTCAAGCGGTTCTATCGTGTGGAACGTGCCAGGCAGACGCATGGCAACGGGCTCGGCCTCGGCCTCGTCGCGGCCATCGCCAAGCTGCACGGATTCCCGCTCAGCGTCGGTGATGGTCCCCACGGGGGATGTCGCTTCGAGATGGCATGCCCGGCGGTGGAACGTCATGCCTTGGTGCCAGGCTGAACGTAGAGCCTGTCATCGGATGGCAGGCATCGCGTCGGGAGAGGCGTATCACCGGGCGCTGTCCGTCAAGACGCGCGATGAAAAATGAATATAATTTTAAGAATTGTTCTAATCTGCATTTGGGTGCGAGATCGTTCGGATGATGTCGAAGCATTCTGATGCGGCTCGTAAGTGGGCCTGCGCGATCCTCGCCTTCGCGGCGATGCAAACGTCCGGGACGGCGGGTTCCAGCCCAGTCCGGAACGACCCCCCATTGTCCTATTCCGAGCCGGTCGGCGTCCCCCACAAGCATTGTGCGGGCTCCTGCATCAGTCGGGGATCGCTGCAATGGTATTGCAGGGCGGATCAGACCTGCGAACTGAACTGCTCGACCGCCCCGCCGGCCATGGAATGCCACGGCGGCGAGGACTGAAGGCTGTCTGACGGGAATGGCCGATGGTCGGGCGCCGTGGGTGGTCCCGGGCCCAACGGCATGACCCGCTTCGCGGCATACCCTCGATGAGGGCGAACCGATGGGCGTCGCACGCCGACGCACGTTCATCCTGAAAAGGAACTGACCTTGAATATCGCCGATTCCAGCAAGCTGAACACCAAGACCTTCGAGATGCAGGGGAAATGCCCCTTCGGCGGCGACCGGATCGGGGGCGCCGTGGGCAGTCCGCCAACGCTGTCGGATTGGTATCCCAACCGCCTGAAGGTCGAGCTCCTTCATCAGAACGGCCCTCAGGCGAATCCCCTGGGCGAGGACTTCGACTACAGGGCCGCGTTCGAGACGCTCGATCTCGATGCGGTCAAGCAGGACATCAAGGCCTTCCTCACGACATCCGTCGCATGGTGGCCGTCGGATTACGGCAATTACGGTCCGCAGATGATCCGCATGGCCTGGCACGCGGCGGGCACCTACCGGATCGCGGACGGCCGGGGCGGAGCCGGCGAGGCGCTCCAGCGCTTCGCGCCGATCAACAGCTGGTGGGACAACGGCAACACCGACAAGTCCCGGCGCCTGATCTGGCCGATCAAGCAGAAGTACGGGAGCGCCCTGTCGTGGGGCGACCTGATGGTCCTGACCGGCAATTGCGCCCTGGAGATCATGGGCTTCCCGACCTACGGCTACGCCGGCGGACGCCAGGACGCGTGGGAAGCCGACAATGCGACCTACTGGGGGCCCGAGATCTGGGACCCGAACGACGTCTCGTCGTTCGACAGCATGGTGACCCGTGACAAGCGCTGGCGCGGCCAGAACGGTGATGCGGATTACGACCTCGAAACTCCGTTGGCCGCCTCGCACCAGGCCCTGATCTACGTCAATCCGGAAGGCCCCTACGCGAACGGAGACCCGATGGGGTCGGCGCGCGACATCCGCACGACCTTCACCCGCATGGCGATGAACGACGAGGAAACCGTTGCGCTGATCGCCGGCGGTCATGCCTTCGGCAAGAGCCACGGCATGGTCTCGGCCGATCAGGTCGGGCCTCCGCCGGAGATCGCCCCGATGGAGGCGATGGGCCTGGGCTGGCACAATCCCAAAGGCACGGGTTTCGCGCAGTACACCATGACCAACGGGATCGAAGGCAGCTGGACGCCGAACCCGACCCAGTGGGACAACGCCTACCTGGAGAACCTCTTCAAGTTCGAATGGGTGCAGACCAAGAGCCCGGCCGGCGCGTCGCAATGGACGCCGGCCGATCCGGACGCGCCCAAGACCCCGGACGCGCATCTCCCGGGCCAGATGCACGGCCTGATGATGATGACCAGCGACATCGCCCTGAAGGTCGACCCGGACTACCGCAAGGTCTGCGAGAAGTTCCTCAACGACTTCGACGCCTTCACCCTGGCCTTCTCGAAGGCCTGGTACAAGCTGACCCACCGCGACATGGGTCCGAAGGAGCGATACCTCGGCCCCGAGGTCAAGATCGAGAACGACCTGCTCTGGCAGGACCCGATCCCGCCCCGCGACCACGACCTCATCGACGACGGCGACGTCGCCGCGCTGAAGCGGGACATCCTGGCCACCGGCCTGTCGGTGTCCGACCTTGCCTTCACGGCCTTCTCGGCGGCCTCGACCTATCGCGACAGCGACAAGCGCGGCGGGGCCAATGGGGGGCGGCTGGCGCTCAGCCCGCAGAAGGATTGGTCGATCAACCGCCGGACCGTCCCGGTGGTGGCAGCCCTGCGGCAGGTCGCCGACGCCTTCAACGGGCGTCAGGCCGGCAAGCGCGTGTCGCTGGCCGATCTCATCGTGCTGGGCGGGTGTGCCGCCGTCGAGAAGGCGCTCGCCGACGGCGGCCATCCCGCGACGGTCCCGTTCACGCCGGGTCGCGTCGATACCCGGCAGGAGCTCACCGACATCGAGATGTTCACGTGGCTGAAGCCCGTCGTGGACGGTTTCCGGAACTACGTGGCCGACGATTATGCGCCCATCACGTCGGGTCGCGTCTCGCCGGAAGAGCTCTTCCTGGACAAGGCCTATCTCCTGTCCCTCACCGCCCCCGAGTGGGTCGCCTTGGTCGGCGGCCTGCGCGCGCTCGGTGCCAACCACGATGGCTCGAAGCACGGCATCTTCACTGACCGGGTCGGCGTCCTCTCGAACGACTTCTTTGTCAGTCTGACCAGCGTCGACCTCGAGTGGCGCAAGACCGACGAGAAGGGCATGACCTTCGCGCTGGTCGACCGGGCGAGCGGCGCGGCGAAATTCACCGCGACGCGCTGCGATCTGGTGTTCGGGTCGAACGCGCAGCTCCGCTCCGTCGCCGAGGTCTATGCGGGCAGCGACGGCGAAGCCCGGTTCGCGAAGGATTTCGTGAAGGTCTGGGACAAGGTGATGATGCTCGACCGCTACGATGTCCGGTCGTGATCGAGCCTAGCCCCAAAGGTATCGCGTGATGAGCGAAGGTCGCACCAGCCGTGACGGATGCCACGTCTGTCGCATCTCCGGCCATCACCAGCCAAACCTTAAATTCGGTGTCATTTTCGAACGCTTCTAAACTGCGTTCGTTTTTCGAGTATTCATCGCCCGACCCGGGCGGTGCCTCCTCCAAGGTCACATCAGCACCCCATGAAGAACGCCCGTTTCCTCTCGGCCATGCTCCTTCTCGGGACGGCCCTGCCGCTCCCCGTCCTCGCCAACGGAACGCCAACCGTCGCGCCGCCGCCCCCGAGCGCGATGAAGGTCCTCTCGCGGATCGACCTCGCCCAGGCCGATCAGCAGACCGCCAAAAGCACCGACGATGTCCGCGGCGCCTCTCAGACCAAGACCACCAGCCCGCAGCCGGTCGGCGCCTTCCCAACCAACGAGATGACGACGCTCCCGGTTATTGGCCTCGACGGCGACGCCGATGCGATTAAGAGGGATGTCGCAGCACTCCAGCAGACCTTGACTGAGCTGCAGCAGCTCCAGCTCCAGACCAAGCAGGCACACTGGAACGCCTCCGGCACGCTGTACTACCCGCTGCACCTGCTCCTGCAGGAGCACTACGAGGGCCTGTCCAAGTACGCCGATACCATCGCCGAGCGCCTGCTCGCCGTCGGATCCTCGGCCGACGGCCGCGCCAACACCATCGTGAAGACCTCAGGCGTTCCGGAGATCCCCGGCGGCTTCCTCGACGACGCCCAGATCCTGTCGTGGTTCGTGAACGCCTACAAGCGGGTCGGCGAGGAGGTGAACGCGGCCATCAAGGCCACGGAGAAGGTCGACCCGACCACCTCCAACCTCCTTCAGGAAGTCGAGCACGGCATCGCCAAATACCAGTGGCAGATGCGCGCCCAGGTCCAGCGCACCAAGACCGACCCGAACACGGGCTGGGACCTCAACGACAACAAACCCGTCGACCTCGCGCCGCAGGCACCTTCGAAGCCCTGATGTACAAAGGCCACGCCCCTGCCCTCCGTGACGGGGGCGTGTGCCGTACGAGACCGGATACGACATGCCTTCACGAGAGACGCCCTACGACGGCACCACCATCGCCCTGCATTGGGTCACGGCCGTGCTGGTGCTGATCCTCTGGCTCATCGGCACTTTCCTGGAAGACCTTGTGCCAAAGGGCGCGCTCCGGTCGGGGATATGGTCCGCCCACTTCGTCCTGGGTTTCGCCTTCACCGGTGTCATCTTCATGTTGCTGATCTGGCGGCAGACGAAGGGGCGTCAGCTTCCGGTCGACGATCCAGGTCCCCTGCATGTCCTTGCCAAGGCGACCCATGCGGCGCTCTACCTGCTTCTCCTCGTCATCGTGGGTCTCGGGATCGCGAATGCCTTCGTGCGGGGCGTGACGTTAATCGGCCCGCTCGCTCTGCCGGCCATTGGCGACCCGGAGTGGCGCCGGTCGCTGACCCATTGGCACGGGCTCGCCGCCAACATCCTGATGGCGGTTGCCGCCTTCCATGCCGCGGCCGCCCTGGTCCATCACTACCTCTGGCACGATGCCGTGCTGCGTCGCATCCTCCCGAGTCGCGATCGTTCCGCCCCCTTGAGGAGACCCTGACGACGATGCGTCCGACCCACCAGGAAAATCACCTCATCGACCGCATCGGCTGGCTGAGGGCTGCGGTGCTGGGGGCGAACGACGGCCTCGTCTCGACCGCCAGCCTCATCGTCGGCGTCGCCGCATCCGCCGCCACATCCGGAGAGATCCTCGTCGCCGGCACGGCCGGCCTCGTGGCGGGGGCGATGTCGATGGCAGCCGGCGAGTACGTCTCGGTGAGTTCGCAGTCCGATACCGAACAAGCCGATCTCGCAAGGGAGCGGCGCGAGCTCGCAGAGGACCCGGCGGCCGAGCGGGAGGAACTTGCGGGGATCTACGTCGCCCGCGGTCTCGATCACGACCTCGCCCTCAGGGTTGCGGACCAGCTTATGGCGAAGGACGCGCTCGGCGCCCATGCCCGGGACGAGCTCGGCATCTCCGAGTTCACCACGGCACGGCCGATCCAAGCCGCCCTCACGTCCGCGGCCACGTTTTCCGCCGGAGCCGCTATGCCGCTGCTCGTGGCCGCGCTCTCGCCGGCGAACGCAGTCGTCTACACGGTATCGGCCGCCTCGCTGCTGTTCCTGGCCATACTCGGCGCGCTCGGGGCCAAGGCCGGAGGCGCTGCTGTTCCGCGCGCGACCGCACGGGTTGCCTTCTGGGGCGCTGCAGCAATGGCGGTCACTGCCGGGATTGGTCACCTCGTTGGAAAGGCCGTCTGATCACCGGACCCATCGACCGGGTATGCAAGCTGGCAATGCGGGGTCATTCCCGACTTGATGGGTTTGGGTGGAGTGATCGACCTCCAGCCCACGCTCTAGGAACAGATCCTCGATATCGCGATAGCTCAGCGGAAAGCGGAGGTACCATCATGGATACGAAAACAGATTTCTCATTTTTTATCGTAGCGAATAATATGGTAAACTAATAAAATTCATTAAGTAAGACTTATTACTATAGGTTGTGTTTGTAAAAATAAATAATAAGAATTGTATTATGAAATATATTTTAATTTTATGATGTAAATATCTTGAATATCCATCAGCGCGGTCCCTAACGCCGCGTGGATAAATTGATGGAAGCCTCCGTCCTCCCGTTAAAGTACGGACGGCTCGTCAACTTCCGACCTAGCTTCCACCTGACGTTTCAGAATATCCTCGTTCATCCAACTCAGAGCCTCCTTCAAAATCCCGCCGGAGCCTTTTTTCGTGGAGGACCGGACTGGCGCTGCTTCCCAGTCCAGTCATTCGCCCGCCAATGTTGGGGACCGGTCGCCTTCCCGGTCGATGTCCGGCCGCACCGTCATGACGGGCTATTCGAAGACGCAGAAGCCGGAATTTGGTGCGGACCCATCAGCTTCCATTACGGACACATGATCGCTGATTTTGGCATGCGGATCGCGGCTTCAGCGGAGTTGGATGAGACCACCCCCCTCGTGTTCAGCCTCTGGGATGTCCCGTGTGCCGAGCCGCTGAGCTTCTTCTGGGACATCATCGACTGCCTGAAGGTCGATCGGAAGCGCATCCGGATCGTTCTCAAGCCGACCCGTTTCGGGCGCCTGCATGTCCTGCCACAATCGGAGAGGCGGTTCGGCGGAGGCCCGGGACCCAAGCATCTGGCTCGCATGGACGCCTTGAGTGGACGAGCGCCCGATCTCGATAGGGACGCGGTCTTCGTCTCCCGGGCCTACCTCCCCAAGGGCCGCTTCGCGGGCGAGGCCTATCTTGACGCCGCCTTTGCCCAAGCGGGCATCACGGTCTTTCATCCTGAGACCGTGAGCCTTCCGCAGCAGCTGGAGACCTATCGTCGAGCCCGGCATCTGATCTTCTCCGAGGGATCGGCCGTTCACAGCCTGCAACTCCTGGGTCGTCTCTCTGCGAAGGTCACGGTTCTGGTTAGGCGTTCTCGTAATCGGATTGCTGCCTCCTCGTTGAACCCGCGAGTCGAACATCTGCGCTACCTCGGCGTCACCAAGGGGCTTATTTATGGGCTGCGACCGTCGGGCCATGCGCAGCACACAAATGGCATTTCCATTTTCGATGAGGACAGGTTGCTCGGAGCGCTGACGAGGGTCGGGATCAATCTGCGGGACGTTTGGAGGTCAGGAACGTACCGTGATCAACGTGATGCGGATGTGTCCGCCTGGATCAGTCAGCGGTTGGAGGCAGCGGCTCATCCCCGGGAAGGCAAACTCATCGAGCGGCAAGTACGGATCCTTGGCTTGTCCGGGGATGGGCGCGTATCTCCCGAAGCAGGTTTCGAGGTATGATCCTCCCGGTCACCCCCACCCCGACGGAGCCCTGGGGATCGGCGACACCTCGGACCGATGCAAGTCCGATTGATGTATCAAGGCGCGAAGCCACCCTTGCCACGGACTTCGTGATGCGCGGTCGGGGCCTCCACACCGCCCGCCTGGTCGTCGTGCATGTCCAGCCGGCCGATGCGGGGGCGGGCATCGTGTTCCGGCGCCGTGTGCGCGGAGGACGCATCATCCGTGTCCCGGCCCTGTGGGAGCGTCGCGTGTCCCAGCCGCTCTGCACGGCGCTTCAGGACTCTGAGGGGCTCCTCATCCGGACGGTGGAGCACCTGCTGGCGGCGCTCAGCGCCCTTCGGATCGACAACGCGACCGTCGATCTCGACGCGGAGGAACTGCCGATCTTCAACGGCAGCGCGACGCCCTGGTGCGAGGCGATGCGAGACGCCGGACGGGTGGAGCTTCCGGCGCCCTGCACGATGATCCGCGTGCTGCGCAGCGTCGAGGTTCGCGACGGCCGCAGAACACTGCGCATCGAGCCAGCCGAGCGTTTTTCCATCGCGGCACGCCTCGCCCTGGCGCATTTCGCAGAGATGTCGTGGGAAAGCAACGTGACGCCGGAGAGCTTCACCCGCGATCTGGCGCCGTCGCGCAGTTTCGGGCGCCTCAAATGGGCATTGCCCGCCCGGCTCTACGCAACCCTGACGCGGCGTCCGGTCCTGCGCGGCGCGAATTTCTCGACCACCGCCGCGATCATCGGGGGACGGGTCATCGGCGGCATGACCGTACCGGATGAGCCGGTCCGGCATCGGGCCCTGGATCTCGTCGGAGACCTGTCCCTCGCCGGGCATCCGATCCTTGGACACGTCACCGCGGCCCATACCGGCCATGAGTTGAATCACGCGCTGGTCGCGCGCCTGATGCGCAACCCTTCGAATTGGGTCTTGGCTACCAGCTAAGTCGTCTTAACTAGTGGACCCAATCTTGTCGCTGCCTGCACGAGAGGGCAAATCTGCACCGTTCTAAGTTTTTTCTACTACCTGAAGGCTGAAGTAGAATGAGCCGTCCGGCTTTATAAACGTGCTTGCGCGAACGGCTCTCCATCCGATCGACGGCGCTGTGCTTAAGACTCCGAGTTTTTGAATTTTAAGCAGCCTTTCCGAATCAGCTTGTGCGTCAGATTCCCGGTCCTATCTCTTATACTCCACATCCTAGAACCATGATCGAGTGACAAAGGAGTAATCGACCTTGAGTCCGAATTGAAACTGATCTGGATTGCCGAACGGGCGGCGTACCAGGGGGCTGTCACCAGAAGACCCGAGGATACGAGAGTAGCCAGCATAGCCGGTATAGGACCAGATTGCGTCCTGGGTGTACGTGATCGCTCCGAGGACACCGGCCGAGACGAAGCTGCCCGGGGTGAAGGCAGTGACGCGACCGTTGGCGATCGCCTCCTCTGCAGTCACGCCGAAATATTTACGTGCGAAGGCGGCGTCGCCGATGTTCAGGCGCGGACCCAATGAAAATTGGAACTTATCGATGGGTAGAAGGTAGTCGGCACCGACGCTGCCGACGGTGCCGTGGTGACCGTAGACACCCTGGCGGACTGGGCCTGTCGCAAGCCGTGCCGTAGGCCGCAGCAGAGGCTAGATGGGGCTCTGTGGGCATTCCTTCAGCGGTGTACGCTAAGGAAACACGAAGTTCTTGGGATTGAAGCGGTTGGCGCGGATCGGGCGGTACCGTTCGAGTGGGTGGTCAATCTCGTTCCAGAGATAGTCGCCGGTCAGCGCGATATGACTCCAGGGCAGCGGTGCGACCTGGGCGAGGAGCGCATCGGGGATGGTGGTCCCTTGGTCGTGGACGAAGTGGACCGCGCGGCTGAGATAGACGGTGTTCCAGAGGATGATCGCGTTGACGACGAGATTGAGGCCGGAGGCGCGGTAAGCCATCGTCTCGGCGACACGATTGCGCAGTTCACCTAGCTGAGGGCAGCGCGACTTCTGCTCGCTGAGCAACGCTAAGGCAGCTCAAATCGTGAACGGGCAGAACGTTAGGCCTGGGTGCCTTCAAGCGCTGCGGTGAAGACCGGCGCTTGCGACCTCTCGATAGACAGTCGATCGCC
>JBGAFL010000017.1:0-79045 GCA_044227265.1 Methylobacterium sp. | reverse complement strand
GCCTCTCTGCGCTCGCGGATTGACGGAAAGCGATACCCTCCGGTTAGAAAGGGCCCGAGATCGGCAGTCACGGAATTCCCGAACGCGACCTCATGGAGCGCTATAGCGAGCACGACATCCTGCGCGAAGTCGGCGCACGGACCGCTCAAGTTTAGGGCGTGCTCTGTACGGGTTCAGTAGTTGAAACCCGGGTGTTCCTTGAAACAGAGGTTCAGGACGCCGTTTGCACGCTGGCGAGCCATCTCACGCATGGCGGCCGTGGTCCGCGTACCCTTTACGTAGAACCAAGCGAGCCAACAGACTTCCCATCGCCACGAACCATTGAGCCCCCAACTGGAATCGTTCGTGTCGTTCCAGTCGTGGTCCGGTCCTCCGCCAGCATGGCGTGCTTCATGAACCAATGTCGCTGCACGGATCGGGACACCGTCGCGATAGAAAAATATCGGATAGAGTTCCGTTCTGTTGTCGCGTGGACCAGTAAAAGTTGTCGCGCCTGCGCCCGGACTGTCCTCGCTAGGACACCGCGCGTCGAGCTCATCGATCTCGTTTCGTGCGTAGCGGCATCCCCATTGAAGGATGTCACTGTCATAAGATTCGTTACGATAATCCTCGGCAGAATATTGTAAGCAATAAATCGCTGAAAGCGTGCGAGAGAGCGGCAGTCTATTATCACAAACTGCTTCGTATCCGAATCCGTGGTCCCAGTCGCCTTTGTCAAAATCGAAGGCGTCCCAGGCCCATTCGATGAAGGCGTCCCAGCAGATCGACGGACCGTAGAAATTGTCGCCAGAAGCGTCGAGGTCGGGGACTGTCGCTCTGCAGCTCGTCATCGGATCGCCCTCGCCGGCATTGGCTAACCACAACCACAGGTTTTCGGCGGTTCGCGACCCGGAACAGCGAGGCGGGGAGCCCCGGGCGTTCGATCAGCTCGCCATCTCTCGTGCTCGACGGCAAAATCGGACATCTCCGCCTTGCGTATGTCGAGCATCCACCGACTCTTTTTGTCGAGAAGCTTTTCTGCCTCGCTCTGCATATCGAGGGCACGCAGCGCCTTGAGCGCCTCTATCATCACCGGCGGTTCAGGGCGCGCTTCGACAATATCAAGCAGTGCTTGAGCCGCGCCGCGATGACGCCCCGCAATCTCGCTAAGCGCAACGACACTGGCAATTCGGATCAACGCTTCGCTAAGACGCCGCCCAGAACAGCCGTCCCGCGGATCGTGGGCAGGCAAGGGAACCAAAGCAATCGATACGAGAGGCTTTGCGGCGTCCTTTCGCCCGACCTTGGCGAGGATGTGAAGCAACGTCCATCGCAGACAAATATCGTCGATCGGTACAGAATCATACGTCGCCAGAAGACATTTCGAGGTGTCTTTGCGGTCAATCAATAGATTGATCACATGCTCGAACACGACCGTACTTGCAGAATCGTCGCGATTGATGGTCCGTATCGCCTCTCCGATCAGCCAGTCGGTGGGCGTGCGATGGGGTGCAGGCACACGCCCGGCAATCAGTGAAAAGCTGTCACCATCTTCATTTTGGGAGTCGGTCTGCACAGGCCAACCTTCTTTCAGCCAAGCAACGGGCATCCCCATAGGAGCTATTTCTGGACAGGTTAACCGTATAGGAAATCGCCAACAAGCCCTCTTTTCCAATATTGTCTCTGCGGAGTCGCCAAAAAATCCGTGGAATTCTTGCAGGCGACGGTGCCACGGCCCATCGATTGCCGCAACGCCTCGAGTGCAATCCGGAGTTCAGCTTCGAGACGATGGGCTCGAGCCCGCCGACCAGGAGCGCAGTTCGCGCCTCATTCCTCCCCCACCCCTGCCCGCGGCAATTCCTCCCGCGCCCAGGGCGCGGACTTCAGCTTCTCGGTGAGGTAGGCGATCAGTGCGGTGACGCGGGCGGGGCGTGGGTCGCCAGGTGGAGTGACGAGATGCAGCGCGATCGGCGGCAATGACCAATCCAGCATCACCCGCTCCAGCCGGCGGCGGCGCAAATCCTCCCAGATCAGGAAGTCGGGCTGAATCGCGAGGCCGAGGCCCGCCCGTAAGGCAGGCGCCAGGGCATCGGCATTGTTAGCCCGCAAAGGACCTTTCGGTTCCACAGCCTCCTCGCTCCCATCCTCATGGCGGAACAGCCAGCGCTCGGGGCTCGGCAGATAGGCATAGCCGAGGCAGGCATGATGTTTCAGTTCGGCCGGATGCTTCGGGCGGCCGTAGCGGTCGAGATAGCTCGGCGCGCCGACAAGCGAACGCTGGACCGCACAGAGGCGCCGCGCCCGCAACGAGGAATCGGGCAAAGCGGCGATGCGCAGCCCGACATCGAACCCGCCCCCGACGAGATCGACCTGCGCATCGCTCAAATGCAGGTCGACGGACACGCTCGGATGCCTCTTCAGGAAATCCGGCAGGAGCGGCGCCAGGTGGGCCAGCCCGAAGGACATCGGCGCGGCAAGCCGCACCAGGCCCTGCGGAACGGCGGCCGAGGCGATCGCCTGCGCCTCCGCGGCCTCCGCTTCGGCGAGGATTCGGCCGGCTCCCTGCCGCGCCGCGCGCCCAGCCTCGCTCAAGCTCAGTTTTCGTGAGGTTCGGTGGAACAGCCGCGCGCCGATCCGCGCTTCGAGCCGCGCCACGGCTTTCGACACGGTCGCCTTGGACAGGCCGAGCTCGGTCGCGGCAGCGCTCAAGGAGCCGGTCTCGGCGACCTTCGAAAAGATCGCCCAGGCTTCGAAATCGGGCAGTTTCATCAGGTCAATTTCAGAAACGATGCATTTCGATCGTTTCTCTTTCTTAAGTCGAGGGCAAGGGCCAGATGTCGCTTACGGTCGTCGGAGGCGCCGAATGCTCGCCATTCGTTGCCGATCGTTGCCGACGACGAAAGATGGAGATCACTATGTCCGCTCACGGACTCCACCACGTCACCGCTTATTCCGGCCCGGTTGCACGCAACCTCACGTTCTATACCGAGGTGCTCGGCCTGCGGCTCGTCAAGAAGACCGTCAACTTCGACGATCCCGGCACCTATCACCTCTATTACGGCGACGAGACCGGCAGCCCCGGCACGATCCTGACCTTCTTTCCCGTTCCGCATGCGGCGCCCGGCCGTGTCGGCGTTGGCGAGACGCAGGAGACGGCGTTCCGGATTCCGAAGTCCTCGATCGGCTGGTGGACGCAGCGCCTGATCGAGAAAGGCGTTCAGCATGAGGCACTTGTCCAGGTGTTCGGTGAGCCCGTGTTGCGCTTCCGAGACCCCGACGGCATGGCGCTCGCCCTGGTGGGCGTCGTCGGGGCGGAGGCAGAATCCGGCTGGAGCGACGGCGCGGTGCCGGCAGAGCATGCGATCCGCGGCTTCCACGGCGTCACTTTGCTGCTGCGGACGGCCGAGGCGACCGCCGCGATCCTCACCGGCGTGCTCGGCTATGCCGAGACCGGCCGCGAGGGCGCCCTGATCCGCTTCGAAAGCGGAGCCGCAAATGGCGGCACGGTGACCCTGCGGGTGGTCGGCGACTTCCTTCCCGGGCGGCCCGGCGCCGGCTCGGTCCACCACATCGCCTTCCGGGCGAGGGACGACGCGGAGCAGGCCGAGATGGTCGAAAAACTTAAAGGCGTGCATGGGCTTGGCGTGACGGAGCAGCGCGACCGCTTCTACTTCCGCTCGGTCTATTTCCGCGAGCCGGGCGGCGTGCTGTTCGAGATCGCCACGGACGAGCCGGGCTTTGCCGTCGACGAGCCGGTCGAGACTCTCGGCCAGGCGCTCAAGTTGCCGAACTTCCTCGAGCCGCATCGCGCGGTGATCGAGGAGGCGCTGCCGAAGGTCGCCTGAGCCAAAACCCTGTTGCGCCCTCCGGGACGGAGCAACTCCTTCTGATCGTGAGGTTTTCATGACCCAGCCAGCACTCGGCTTCCATCATCGTCTCGAGCCCGGCACCGGCAGGGCTCAGGCCCCGCTCCTTCTGCTCCACGGCACGGGTGGGGACGAGAACGACCTGATCTCGCTCGGCCAGGCCGTCGCGCCGGGAGCCCCCCTGCTCTCGCCGCGGGGTCAGGTGCTGGAGGACGGCATGCCGCGCTTCTTCCGGCGCCTTTCCGAGGGCGTCTTCGACGAGGCGGATTTGCGCCGCCGCGCGGACGATCTCGCGCGCTTCATCACGGAGGCGCGGGCCGCTTACGGGCTCGCCGCTCCGGTCGCGCTCGGCTTCTCGAACGGGGCGAACATCGCGGCGGCGCTGCTCCTGCTGCACCCGCAAGTGCTTGCAGGCGCTGCGCTTCTTCGGCCTATGCTGCCTCTGGCCGAGCCGGCACGGGGCGACCTGACGGGCAAGCGCGTGCTGATCCTCTCGGGCGCGGCCGATCCGATCGTCCCGGCCGCGAACGCGGCGGCTCTGGCCTCCGCCCTGGCGAGTGCTGGCGCCGAGGTCACGGCAAAGGTTCTGCCGGGCGGGCATGGCCTGAGCCAGCTCGATCTCGCGCAAGTTCGCGGCTGGATCAGCGCAGCCCGAACCGAAAAGGCTACGTGACACCACCTTCTGCTGATCGGCTCGGGTAGAGTGGCGGCGTCCCCTCCCCCTTGCGGGGAGGGGTAAGGGGTGGGGGTCCCCCAGGAGGCACCGCAACGCCAAATCCTGAAGTACCCCACCTCCTGCCTCCTCCCCGCAAGGGGGAGGAGATGCGTCTGCGATGCTCCGAACTGATAAATCGGAAATCGCATCACTTCATGACTTCGCCTAAACGGGCCTCGGCCGGCGGCGCGACCTGAGCAACGCCGGCGTGGGCGCGAATACGGCGGAGCCATGCAGGCAGTCGAAACGGAGGAGAGCGCGCTCGAACGGGCGACGATGCGGCGCGTCGCCTGGCGCCTGATTCCGTTCCTCTGCCTCCTTTACGTGATCGCCTATATCGACCGGATCAATGTCGGTTTCGCCGCGCTGACGATGAGCGCCGAGATCGGGCTGACGCCTTCGATGTTCGGCTTCGGCGCCGGTCTGTTCTTCATCGCCTATTTCCTGTTCGAAGTGCCCTCGAACCTGATCCTCGACCGGGTCGGCGCCCGGCTCTGGATCGCGCGGGTGATGATCTCCTGGGGCCTCGTCTCGATGGCCTTCGCCTTCGTCAACGGGCCCAACCAGTTCTACACGCTGCGTTTTCTGCTCGGAGCTGCGGAGGCCGGTTTCTTCCCCGGCGTGATCCTCTACCTGACTTACTGGTTCCCGAAGCATTGGCGCGCGCGCGTCACCGCCGGCTTCGTCCTCGCGGTGCCGCTCGCCGCTTCCATCGCTGCGCCGGTCTCCGGCTACCTGCTCACCCTCGACGGGCTGATGGGCCTGCGCGGCTGGCAATGGATGTTCCTTCTCGAAGCCATCCCGGCCGTAATCCTTGGCGTGGCTTGTCTTTTTTACCTCACCGACCGGCCCGAACAGGCGACATGGCTCACGGGGGAGCAGCGCGACTGGCTGGTTTCCGCGATGCGGGCCGAACGGGGCGAGGCGCAGGCTCACGGCCCGCGCGAGGTTTTCGGTACGCTTGTCAGCCTGCCGGTGCTCGGCCTCGCGCTGGTCTATTTCGGGCTTGCCAGCGGCCTTTACGGAACCCAACTCTGGCTCCCGCAGATCGTGCAGAGTTTCGGGCTTTCCACCCTCGCGATCGGCTTCGTCAGCGCGCTGCCGCATCTCCTGGCGCTTGCGACGATGGGCCTTTGGGCGCGCCATTCGGACCGCACGGGCGAGCGCTTCCTCCATGTCGCGACAGCCAGCCTCGTTGCCTGCGCCGGGCTGGTCCTCGCCGGCCTCGTCGAGGGCGCGGTGCCGACACTGATATGCCTCGCCATCGCGATCGCCGGGGTGATGGCGATGCTGCCACCCTTCTGGCAATTGCCGACCGAATTCCTCTCGGGAACCCAGGCTGCGGCCGGCATCGCGGCGATCAACGCGCTCGGCAATCTCGGCGGCTTCGCCGGCCCCTTCGTGATCGGTTGGGTGCGGGAGGGTTCGGGGAGCTTTACGCTGGGATTGATGGTGCCGGCGGCAGCGCTCGCGGTTTCAGCGGGGGTGACGATGATTTTGAGACGTCAGGCCTCAAAGTCGAATTGAGGCCACCTGGCGATCGGCCGAATGAAGGATCCCGGTCATTCCGGGGCCGCGCGCCAACGAGAGCGGTCACTCACCGCCAAGCCCTTGGATAGCGGGCAGCCGCGATCACAAATGCCGAAACCCAAAACTCTCCAGCAACGGCAGCAGCTCGTCCCGCGCCCGCGTACGGTGCGCCTGAGCATGCAGCTGAGCCGCAGCGGCATCGCCGACGTGGATCGCCTCGATGATCGCGCGGTGCTCGGCCACCGAGGCGTCGAGATCGCGGCGGAGCTTGATCGTCAGCATGCGGGCGCGGTGCGACTGGTCGTTGACCATGCGGATCAGCCGGACCATGCGGCCGTTTCCGGCCCGCTCGACCAAAGCCCGGTGAAAAGCGCCGTCGGCCTCGGCCCAGGCGGTGAGATCGCCGGAATCCCGTGCCTGCGCCATGATTTCGGTCTGACGGGCTAGCTCGCCGGCAATGCCCTCGCGCTCGCTGTCCGGTTGACCGGCGATGAGCGCGGCCGCGCGGCCCTCGATCGCGATCAGCAGGTCGTAAATCTCGCGCATGTCCTCGGGGGCGAGCGCGCGGATCAGGATGCCCTTGCGCGGCAGCACCCGCACCAGCCCCTCCTCCTGCAGACGGATCGCCGCCTCGTGGACCGGGGTGCGGCTCATGCCGAGCCGCAGGGCGATCTCCTGCTCGGAGGCCTGATAGCCGGGCGCGAAGCGCGAATCCCGGATCGCCTCTTTCATCGCGTTGTAGGCGTCGTCGACCAGCGAACCGGTCTTCTCGCCCTCTTCAGGCTTGCGATCGGCTTTGCGTGTGACGGCCATCGATCCTCCCAGAACCAAGGCTTCGAACTCGGAACGACTGCCGGAATCGTCGACGCGAGAACAGAGCCGCCACCGCGTCATCTCGGGGCGCCGCAGGCGAACCCGAGATCCAGAAACGCCGACGCTTCGCACCCAAATCGCAAGGCGATTCTGGATTCCGGGTTCCGCTGCGCGGCCCCGGAATGACGGTGACCGCCGTTCCGCTCTCCGACCATCAAATGCGTATCATCTTCCATGCAAGATGCAATGCAGGGGTTGACAGCCATCCTGCACTATCCTACCAAAATTCCAGCTTGCATGGAAGTTGGCACACAAGATCGGCACTCGGCTGCAGGCGCAACCCACGGAGGAAACGATGGTCGACTCGCTCGAGCGAGCGACCATGCGCAAGGTCGCATGGCGCTTGGTTCCGTTTATCTGCCTTCTCTACTTCATCGCCTTCATCGACCGCGTGAATATCGGCTTCGCGGCCCTGACGATGAACAAGGATCTCGGCTTCTCCTCGGCCGTCTTCGGCTTTGGCGCCGGCGTATTCTTCTTCGGCTACTTCCTGTTCGAAGTTCCTTCGAACATCGTTCTCGACAAAGTCGGCGCACGTCTTTGGATCGCCAGGGTCATGATCACCTGGGGCATGATCTCCTGTGCCTTCGCCTTCGTGAAAGGCGAGTACAGCTTCTATATCCTGCGCTTTCTTCTCGGCGCGGCGGAAGCCGGGTTCTTCCCGGGCATCATTCTCTATCTGAGCTACTGGTTCCCGGCACGCTATCGGGCCGGCGTCGTGTCGCTGTTCATGGCCGCCGCGCCGATTTCCGTGATGCTCGGCTCGCCGCTCTCCAGCGCGCTGCTGTCGATGGAAGGAATCCTCGGCCTGCATGGCTGGCAGTGGATGTTCATCATCGAATCCATCCCCGCCATGATCCTCGGCGTGGTTGTGCTGTTCTACATGACCGACCGGCCGGAAAAGGCGAAGTGGCTGGCCGACGACCAGCGCGCCTGGCTCGTCGCGGAGATGAACGGGGAGCGGGCCCGCAAGCAGACCTCGGCCAAGCACAGCCTCTGGGCCGGATTGTCGGATCTGCGCGTCCTGGCGCTGGCTCTCGTCTATTTCGGCACCTCGGCCGGCCTCTACACGCTCGGCATCTGGGCGCCGCAGATCATCAAGAGTTTCGGCCTGTCGACGATGGAGGTCGGCCTGCTCAACGCCGTGCCGCCGACCATCGCGGTGGTCGCGATGATCCTGTGGGCGCGTCATTCCGACAAGACCGGCGAGCGCACCTGGCACGTGGTGATTGCCTGTCTGATTGCCTCGGTGGGCCTGATGCTGGCCGGCGGCGCCTCCTCCACGGTCGCGGTGATCGCAGCCCTCAGTCTCGTCAATGTCGGCATCAGCTCAGCCAAGCCGCCGCTCTGGGCCATGCCGACCATGTTCCTGTCCGGCTCGGCTGCGGCGGTCGGCATCGCCACGATCAACTCGATCGGCAATCTCGGCGGCTTCGTCGGCCCCTGGGCGATCGGCTGGATCAAGGACCAGACCGGCAGCTTCACCGGCGGCCTCGTCTTCGTCGCCCTGCTGCTCGTGCTCTCGGCAATCCTCACCCTCGTCGTCGCCCGGTCCGGGCGGCGCGCGGAGGCCGCCTCCGGCGCGGTCGCGCACTGATCCCTCCCTCACCCTTCATTCAACAAGAGAGACCAGACCCATGAAACAGTATCGCATCGCCGCCATCCCCGCCGACGGCATCGGCATCGAGGTCATCGCCGCCGGGGTCGAGGTGCTGAACGCCCTCGCCGAGAAGAACGGCACCTTCTCCTTCCACTTCGATCATTTCGACTGGGGCTCGGACTACTACAAGAAGCACGGCGTCATGATGCCGGCGGATGGGCGCGAGAAGATCAAGGATCACGACGCGATCTATTTCGGTGCGGTCGGCGCGCCGGACGTTCCCGACCACATCACGCTCTGGGGCCTGCGCCTCGCGATCTGCCAGCCCTTCGACCAATACGCCAATGTCCGCCCGACCCGCGTGCTGCCGGGCATCACCAGCCCGCTGCGCCACGTCTCCGGCCCGGAACTCGACTGGGTGATCGTGCGCGAGAATTCGGAAGGCGAGTATTCCGGCGTTGGCGGCCGCGTGCACCAGGGCCATCCGGAAGAAGTCGCCACCGACGTCTCGATGATGACGCGCTCGGGCGTCACCCGCATCATCCGCTACGCCTTCAAACTCGCCCAATCCCGTCCGCGCAAGCTCCTGACGGTCGTCACCAAGTCGAACGCCCAGCGCCACGCCATGGTGATGTGGGACGAGATCGCGGCGGAAGTCGCGAAGGAATTCCCCGACGTGACCTGGGACAAGATGCTGGTCGATGCCATGACCATGCGCATGACGATGAAGCCGCAGACCCTCGACACCATCGTCGCGACGAACCTGCATGCCGACATCCTGTCGGATCTCGCTGCAGCCTTGGCCGGCTCGCTCGGCATCGCCCCGACAGCGAACATCAACCCCGAGCGGAAATTCCCCTCGATGTTCGAGCCGATCCACGGCTCGGCCTTCGACATCACCGGCAAGGGCATCGCCAACCCGATCGGTACCTTCTGGACCGCCTGCCAGATGCTCGAACATCTCGGCGAGAAGCCGGCCGCGGACCGTCTGATGCGGGCAGTCGAGCGCGTCACCGCCGACCCGAGCCTGCACACACCCGATCTTGGCGGCAACGCCACGACCCGCCAGGTGACCGATGCGGTGATCCAGGCGATCTACGGCGACAACGAGTAGCAGCCGTCACCACAGCTTCGCCCGATTGGTGCATCTGCTGATCCAAGGCCGGCGACCTTTTGGCCACCGGCCCTAATTCTCCCGATCGACGCTGTGACCGTCGTCCGGCCAACCGATAGGACCCACCCCATGCGCCGCCACCGCCACGCCAAGATCGTCGCCACCGTCGGCCCGGCAAGCGCTTCGCCAGCGGTGTTGCGCGCCCTGTTCCTCGCCGGGGTGGATACCTTCCGTCTGAATTTCAGCCACGGCTCGCACGACGATCACGCGGGCGTCTATGCCGCGATCCGCGCGCTCGAAAAGGAAGTCGGGCGGCCGATCGGCATCCTGCAGGACCTGCAGGGCCCCAAGATCCGCCTCGGCAAGCTCGAAGGCGGCAAGCGCGACCTCGTCACCGGCGAGCGTGTCCGCTTCGTGCTGGAACCGGATGGCGATGCGCGCTCGGTCCCCCTGCCCCATCCTGAGATTTTCGCCGCGGTGGCGCCGGGACAAGATCTCCTCATCGACGACGGGCGTGTCCGGGTGCGCGTCACCGGCATCGAAGCGGCGGCGATCGAGGCCGAGATCGTCACCGCCGGCACGATCTCCGACCGCAAGGGCGTCAACCTGCCCGGCACCCTGCTCGACCTGTCGCCGCTGACGCCGAAGGACCGCTCCGACCTCGCCTTCGGACTCGAACTCGGCGTCGACTGGGTCGCGCTCTCCTTCGTCCAGAGGCCCTCGGACATGATCGAGGCGCGCGGGCTGATCGATGGCCGCGCCGGGCTGATGGCGAAGATCGAGAAGCCGCAGGCTCTCGAGCGCATCGGCGACATCATCCAGCTTTCGGATGCCGTGATGGTGGCCCGCGGCGATCTCGGCGTCGAGATTCCGTGCGAAGGTGTGCCCGGCCGCCAGAAGGAACTGATCCGGGCCTGCCGCCTCGCGGTGAAGCCTGTCGTGGTTGCGACCCAGATGCTCGATTCGATGATCAATGCCCCCGCTCCCACCCGGGCCGAGGCCTCGGATGTCGCCACCGCGATCTACGACGGCGCCGATGCGGTGATGCTCTCGGCCGAGTCCGCCGCCGGGCGCTATCCGGTCGAAGCCGTGGAAATGATGGACCGCATCATCCGCTCGACGGAAGCGCACAAGCTCTACCGCTCGCTGGTCGCGGCCTCCGACCCGCAAGAGGAGGAGAGCGCACCACACGCGGTCGCCAGTGCGACCGCGGGTCTTGCCGACGCTGTCGGCGCTGCCGCTATCGTCGCCTACACGCTGAGCGGCACCACGGCGGCACGCATCGCCCGCAAGCGCCCGGCCGAGCCGATCCTGGCTCTGACGCCGGTTCTCGCGACCGCGCGCCGGCTCTGCCTGCTCTGGGGGTCGCACAGCGTGCGCTCGGACGAAGTCGATACCTACGAGGCGATGGTGTCCGGCGCCGCGCGACACGCGCAGGAAGAGGGCTTTGCGCGCCCGAACGACGTGGTCGTCGTCACGGCGGGGATCCCCTTCGCCACGGCCGGAAATACCAACAATATCCGCCTGGTGCAGATTTGAACGCGGAATGCCGGGATTGCTGGGCGCAGCGGCGCCGAGGCGGTGGCGTCCGCTGACGCTTCCGACTTCTCGCGATCCGCGGCTCTCATCGCGGGTCGACACCCACATTCGACTGCCGGTGCGTCACCGCGCGCAGGACGCGCGAGAGCTGCTCGACGGAATAGGGCTTCTGCAGGAGTTCGAAATCGTGGCGCCCCTCCTCGGCCAGCACGTCGCTGTACCCTGAAGCCAGCACCACCGGCAGGCTCGGGAAGCGGTTGCGGATCACCTGGCCGAGGGCGACGCCGTTCATGCCCGGCATGACGACGTCGGAGAACACGACATCGAAGCCGCTCGCCTCTTCGTCGAGACGGGCGAGCGCCTCGTTCGCGTTCACCACCCAGACGGTCGCGTAACCGAGATCCTGAAGCGTCTGGTTGGCGAACCGGCCGACTTCGACATTGTCCTCGACGACGAGCACGCGCCGGCCGCCCCCTTGCGTCAGCGGCAGCGGTTCCTCGCTCGCCCGCAACGGGCTGGTTCCACCCATCTCGGGCTCGACCTGCGGCAGATAGAGCGTGAAGGTCGTGCCGGTGCCGACCGTGCTCTCGACGGCGATGTCGCCCCCCGATTGCTTGGCGAAGCCGAAGACCTGGCTGAGGCCGAGCCCGGTACCCTTGCCGACCGCCTTGGTGGTGAAGAACGGCTCGAAGACGCGCTTCAAAATCTCGGGCGGGATACCGGCGCCGGTATCGGTGAGCGACACCAGCGCGAAGGGACCTGCGCTGTTGCCATGCCCGTGCGCGGGCAGCATCGGGGGTTCGCCGGCGAGATGCACTGTCAAGGTGCCCTCGCCGTCCATGGCGTCGCGCGCGTTGACGGCGATATTCACGAGCGCGGTCTCGAACTGGCTGCGGTCCGCGCGCACGTAGCAGGGCTTGTCGGGCAGCAGGGTCTGGACGGTGATACGCGAGCCGGTGACGGTATCGAGCATGTCGGATACCGCGCGCAGACATTGCCCGACCTCGAACACCTCGGGATTGAGCGCCTGCCGCCGGGCGAAGGCGAGGAGCTGCCCCGTGAGCTTGGCGGCCCGGTCGACGGTGTCGGAAACCGCATCGATATAGCGGCGGCGGCGCTGTTCCGGGAGATCGGGACGGCGCAGGAAGTCGACCGACGAGCGGATGATGGTGAGGAGGTTGTTGAAGTCGTGCGCCACACCGCCCGTGAGCTGGCCGACCGCCTCGAGCTTTTGTGCCTGGCGCAGGACCTCCTCGGCTTTGAGGCGCGCTGTCGTCTCGACGGCCTCGGGCACCATGCCGACCACGGCCCCGGCCGCGTCCTTCACCGGACGTAGCGAGAATTCGAAGGAGCGCGTGCCGGTCGGCAGCTCCAGCACCATGTCCATGTTCTCGGTCGCGCCGGCGGCGACCCTCTCGGCCGCCGCCCGCAGCGTCTCCGGGACGCCCGGCGTACCGGTGAACCAGGGCGTGTCCCAATACGGGCGCCCCTTCACCTCCTCAAGGCGGGCGTCGATTCCAGCGAGCGAGGTGGCGTTGGCATAGAGCAGCGTCCCGTCGGAGGCCATCAGGCCCTGATGGAGATGCGAGGTCTCGAAGATCGTGCGGATATTGGCCTCGCTCTGCTGCAGGGCGGCCGTGCGCTCGGCGACCTGAGCCTCGAGCCGCTCCCGGAACAGCTGCTCGCCGCGCCGGACCGCGGCCTCGGAGCGCACGCGCTCGATATGGGCCCAGGAGCGCTCCGCCACCTCGGTCAGGAGCGCCACTTCGCGCTCCGTCCAGGCGCGCGGCGCGCGGTCGTGGATCGCCATCAAGGCGGTGAGGCGCCCGTCCTTGACGAGCGGCACGCAAATCGTCGCGGCGAGGCCGAAGCGCAGGAAAGTCTCTGCCTCCTCCGGCGGAAGCGCGGCGGCACAATCGTTGAGGACAAGCGGCAAGCCGGCCCGAAGCCGCTCCGCAGCGAGCACGCCGAACTCCACCAATCGGTAGCAGCCGACGATGCTCCGCGTGCCGGGCGCGCTCCAATCGCCGCGGATGGTGAAACCGTCCGCGTCGACATCCATGTCGGCATAGGCGCAGATCGCGACCGCCAGATGCTCGCCGAGCATGCGCGTGGTCGCAGCGAGGATGGCGTCCGCATTCGTAGACTTGGCAACCTCCTTGCCGAGCGCATCGAGGAAGCGCAGCCGCGCTTCGTTCGCGCGCACGGTCTCCTCAGCCAGCCGGCGCGAGCTCACGTCCTTGGCAGCCCCGAACCATTCGACGATCGCGCCCTGCGCATCGAGGATCGGCACCGCTCGCGACAGCGTCCAGCCGAGGCTTCCATCGACACGCCGGACTCGGTGCTCTAGTTCGAACACCCGCCTCGCCCGGATCGCCTCGCCGATCGCTCTGCAGACCCTCTCGCGATCGCCTGGATCGATATAGGCATCGATCCAGTTCGCGCTGGGGTTCTTGGTATCCGGTACGAAACGCTTGCCATCGAGCAGGCGCATCTCCGACCAGTCCGGGCTCATCTGATAGACCACGTCGGATGTCGCATTGACGAGGGCCCGGAAGCGTTCCTCGCTCTCCCGCATCCGCGCCTGCGCCGCAGCACGCTCGGTGACATCCTGGCCCTCGATGAAGACACCGCCGACTTCGCCATCGGCATCTGTGACGGGCTGATAGACGAAGTCGAGAATTCTCTCTTCCTCGCCGGCCTCCGGGCCGCGCTGCAGCACGATTGTCACCCCTGAACCGGTATAGGCCCGGCCACTGCGATAGACCTCGTCGAGCAGCGCGACGACACCCTGGCGCTCGACCTCGGGCAGCGCTGTGCGCACCGGCTTGCCGATCAGGTCGCGCGGGCCGACGAGCGTACGGAAGGCGGGATTGGCCAGCGTGAAGACGTGGTCGGGTCCGGAGAGCATCGCCATCAGGCCCGGCGCCTGCTCGAAGAGCTGCGTGAGGCGCTCCTGCTCGGCCCGCAACTGGCGCTCGGCGCGGACCCGCTCGCTGGTCTCGACCACGATGGCGATGACCCCGGCCGGACGCCCGCTCTCGTCGAGCACCGGCGAGTAGTCGAGATTCATCCAGACCTGCTCGGGCCGGCCATGCCGGTAGAGCGTCAGTTCCTGGTCCTTGTAGGCGAGCGTGTCCCCGGCGAGCCCGACCCGCATGACGTTGTCGTTGAAGGCAGCGACCTCCGGCCAGCCTTCGCGCACCTTGGAGCCGAGGAGGCGCGGGTGACGCCCACCAGCGAATTCCGAGTAGGCGTCATTGTAGATCATGACGCCGTCTTCGCCCCAGAGCAGCACGATCGGTACGGGCGAGAGAAGCAGCATGTTGGTCGCGGTCTTGAGGCTCTGCGGCCAATCCGAAAGCGGGCCGAGCGAGGTCCGGCCCCAATCGAAGCTGCGGATCAGTTGGCCGAGATCGCCACCCCCGAGCGGGAACGCGGTTGCCTGCGCCTCCGCAGAATCCGACCGAGCCTCGAGGGTCGTGCTCCCTCCATCGTCCACTGGACTAATGCTCCTTTCCGGCGCTCCGTACCGGCACGACCGTCCTGCCGCCGCGCGATTCTCCCCCTGTCCGGCAGACTTGCGCGACGCGCGCCGCTGCTAGAACGATCGCGGGTCAGGGCCCGCTTTGCCATGTGATAAGTGCCGAAACCGGGTTTTCTGTTCCGCTGCGGGCGGCATTACGCGCCTTGCGTTGCAGCAAATCCCAGGCGTACATCGCCGCCTGAGAAACTTGCCGAGAAGACGTCCGATGACCGACCGCGCCCCCGGCTTCCACACGCTCGCGATCCATGCCGGCGCCACTCCGGACCCGGCGACGGGTGCGCGCGCCACCCCGATCTACCAGACCACGAGCTTCGTCTTCGACGATGTCGACCATGCCGCCTCGCTGTTCGGGCTGCAGGCCTTCGGCAACATCTATTCGCGCATCACCAACCCGACCAACGCCGTGCTGGAAGAGCGCATCGCCGCCCTGGAAGGGGGCACCGCGGCGCTCGCCGTGGCCTCAGGCCACGCGGCCGAATTCCTGACTTTGCACGCCCTGATGCAGCCGGGCGACGAGTTCATCGCCGCGAACAAGCTCTATGGCGGCTCGATCAACCAGTTCAACCATTCCTACAAGAACTTCGGCTGGAACGTGGTCTGGGCCGATACCGACGATCCGGCCTCCTTCGAGGCCGCGATCACCCCACGCACCAAGGCGATTTTCTGTGAGAGCATCGCCAATCCGGGCGGCGTCATCACCGACATCGCCGCGCTCTCGGCGATCGCCAAGCGGCACAACATTCCGCTCATCGTCGACAACACGATGGCGACCCCCTATCTGATCAAGCCGTTCGAGCACGGCGCCGATATCGTCGTCCATTCGGCGACGAAGTTTTTGGGAGGCCACGGCAATTCGATCGGCGGCCTGATCGTCGACGGCGGCTCGTTCCGCTGGGAGGGCGACGAGCGCTATCCGATGCTCTCGAAGCCCCGGCCGGAGTATGCCGGCATGGTCCTCTCCGAAACTTTTGGGAATTTCGGCTTCGCGATCGCTGTGCGGGTGCTGTCGCTGCGCGATCTCGGGCCAGCCCTCTCGCCCTTCAACGCCTTCCTGATCCTCACCGGCATCGAGACCCTGCCGCTGCGCATGCAGCGCCATTCCGACAACGCGCTGAAAGTCGCGCAGTATCTGGCCGGCCACCCCAAGGTCGAATGGGTCAGCTATCCGGGCCTCGAGAGCGACCGCTATCACGCCCTTGCTCAGCGCTATTCCCCGAAGGGCGCGGGCGCCGTCTTCACCTTCGGCCTGAAGGGCGGCTACGAGGCAGGCATCGCCCTCGTCTCGAAGCTCAGCCTGTTCAGCCACTTGGCCAATATCGGCGACACCCGCTCGCTCGTCATCCACCCGGCCTCGACCACCCACCGCCAGCTCACCGACGAGCAGAAGCGCGCGGCCGGCGCAGGCCCGGAAGTGGTGCGCCTCTCGATCGGCATCGAAGACCCGCAGGACCTGATCGACGACCTCGAAGCTGCGCTCGGCTGACGACGACCGCCCCGGATTTTGGGACAGGCGTCCCGCCTGTCTCACCCTGTCCCACGCCAAACAGCCTGGGACTGGGGGACTGCCACATCACGCGAGGCATCACGCAACGTCGGACTTACGACGATCGATCGTTGGCAATTGAGATCCGCCGCCGCTTCGACACCGTCAGCGAAAGTGCGGAGCCGTTCATGCGAGTTCCAGTCACGGGGTCGAGCGTTTTGGTCGGTTCCGCTCTGAACCGATTGCTGAAGATCGACCATGACAAGTCTCGTTGAGCAGGCACTCGGGCAACCCAAATGACAATGGACTGTCTTTGCGATCACTCGCGAGGATTATGGCAATGCCGGTGACGGTAGAACCGTCAAAGACGCGCCATTATCTCCCCTCAACGTCTACGCACGCTCCAAAATCGAAGGCGAACGTCTTTTGATTCTGGCCGCGAGCAGGGAATGACCCTCAACATTGCGCGCCTGTCCTCAGCCTATGGCAACATCCACGAGCATGTCGACAAGGTGACGCCGCGTTTCGCGCCGACGGCCGCACGAGGTTGCTCGAAGGTCTGGCCCATTGCTTCGATATCGAACTGAAAAACCTGATCGACGACTTTTTTGAATATTACATCTTTGCCGGAAAGCTAGAAAACTGATGTCGAATTTGTTGATTTGTGGCATTTGCATGATCAAAGATGCGGTCGATATCGTCCCTTTTCTCTGCGGGCATTATCTGAGATCTGGTTTCGATCGGCTGGTGTTCATCGATGATGGATCGACCGACGGAACCCTTGAGCTTCTGTCTTCGATCGGCCGCCGGACTAAGCAGGTGGTCGTCGAACGGGCGGGTAGTTCCGCGTTTCGGCAGAAGGACCTCGTGAACGCGGCGGCCAATGCGATGATAGCCGCCGGATATCAGATCATTTTTCCGTTCGACTCCGACGAGTTCTGGAACCTGGATTCCGCGCGGATACGGATCGCGGCTACGCAGCCTGGCGTGTTCGTCGGTCGGTGGGTCCAGTTCGTTCAGGATCGCAGCGAAACCGGATTCAGCCGGCGAGGTTTGCTGAAAGCGACGTATCGGGCCCCGATATACGAGGGTATGGGATCCCAATTGGTGCGAGATTATCAACGACCCTTGCTTTGCCACACTCTGCCCAAAGTCGGCTTTCGAGCCGAAGGCGAGGTCAGCATCGTATTTGGACAGCATGCCCTGCGGGACGGTCCTTCGACGGTATTGGCGAGCGATCTCGAGGTGTTTCATCTGCCATTGAGGACGGCCGCGGTCATCGACCGGCGCGCGGCGCATGCCGAGAGAACCTTCGTGGACGCCCGGCCCAAGCAGAATTGGCAGGCGGGTTACTTTCGCGATGAGGCCAGGGCCGGCCGGCAGGCCATCCTCTGGGCAGCGAATAGCGCAAGCAGCGATGGCTTCCTCGATCTTCCGAACTCCAGAGTCCTCCTGATCGAGGATCGCCGCCTCAGCCGGCTGCTGCGCCGGGCCTGGATATACATGGCCATTCGCCACCCCGTGCCGATGGCGCGGCACGTCCAGTCTCCGGCGGGATTCGCAACGCGGCCGAAGCCGGTTTCGGCCGCCTGACGTCTTGTCGGCTCTCTCAAAGCGGATCTGGCAGCGCCGAGCGCGCGCCTCAGCCAGATCCCTCTTTTCTTTACGCGAACCGGCGCCCGCTTCGCTGAAAAAGGCGCGATGCGACAGGCCGAGCCGGCCGGCGACACGCGCGGGCAATATCGTCGAGGCTCCGCAGGGCGGATGGACCGCTCCGGGCCGTTTGAAGCGAAACGCCCCACAAAAAAGCCCCACCGCCATGAGTCTGAACCCTTGCTTGCCTTTCCGGCCGCTCGGGTCCATGCGCCTGCCATGCTGAAGACTGCTTTCGTCGCCGCGCGCGACCGCCAGCGCCTCTCCGAGATCGCCTCGGTGATGATCGGCTTCGGCCTCAACAAGGCCGTCGACCGGCTCGGCCTGCGCCACATCCCGTTGATCCCGCGCCGCACACCGCGGGTCGACGTCACCCGGCTGTCTCAGCCCGAGCGGCTGCGCCGCGCGATCGAGGCGCTCGGGCCGACTTTCATCAAGTTCGGCCAGATCCTGGCGAGCCGGCCGGACCTGCTCTCGCCGGTCTGGACCGACGAGCTCGAAAAGCTGCACAGCCAGGTCAAGCCGATGTCCTGGGAGCAGATCGGCCCACAGCTCGAAGGCGATCTCGGCGCGCCGCCACAGGAGGTCTTTGCCGAATTCGACGTCGAGCCGATCGCCTCCGCCTCGATCGCTCAGGTCTACCGGGCGCGGCTGCATTCAGGCGAGGAGGTCGTGGTCAAGGTGCTGCGGCCGGGCCTGCGCAAGGTCATCGAGGCCGATCTCAGGCTGATGGCGCATGGCGCGCGCATCGTCGAGAGCGAGTGGCCGGAGATGGGCCGCTACCAGCCGCAGGAGCAGATGAAGCACCTCGCCGCCGGCATCAACGGCGAGCTCGACCTGCTCAACGAGGCGCGCAATTGCGAAATGCTCGCCGAGATTTTTCGCGGCAACAAGGATGTCGTCATCCCGAAAATCTACTGGGAATGGTGCTCCGAGCGCGTCCTGGTGCAGGAATTCATCCACGGCGTCTCGCCGAACGACCCGGCAGCCCTGCGCGCGATCGGCGCCGACAAGAAGTTGCTCGCCCAGAAGGGCTGCGACGCCTTCCTGCGCATGGCTCTGATCGAGGGCGTGTTCCACGCCGATCCGCATCCCGGCAACCTGCTGGTGCTGCCGAACAACCGCATTGGCTTCATCGATTTCGGCATCGTCGGCCGGCTCTCGCAGAAGAGGCGCCAGCAGCTCCTGGTGCTGATCGGCGCCATGGTGAAGCAGGATACCGACGGCCTGATGGCGACCCTGCTCGATTGGACCGGGCCGACCAACCCGGACATGACCAAGCTCGAGCAATCGGCCCAAACCTTCGTCCAGGCCCATTCCTCGATTCCGCTGAATTTCGGCGCGGTGCTCACCGACTTCATGACCATGGCCCGCGAGAACGACCTCGCAATGCCGACCGACCTCGCCATCCTGTTCAAGGGCCTCGTCACGGCCGATGGTGTGATGCGCACGCTCGACCCGAATTTCGACCTCTTCTCCGCCGCGGGACCGACCATTCGGACGAGCCTGCGCAACACCTTCTCTGCGCGCGGATTGATGCGCAAGGCCGAGTCGCTCGGCACCGGCCTGTTCGGTGCGGCCTCCGAATTGCCGACCCTGATCCACCTGATGCTGGTCCGGCTCAAGCAGGGCAAGGTCACGGTCGAGATCGAGCTGAAGGGCATGGACAAGCTCGTGCGAGGCATCGAGCGTGGCGCCGCGCGCGTCGCGGTCGGGCTGGTGGTCGCGGCCTTCGCGACGCAGATCGCGCCCCGCCTGCTCGAACTCGGCACGCCGGTCTTCGTGACGATTGCCTTTGCCGTCTCCGTGCTCGGCATCGGCTGGTTGCTGCTGCTCAGCCGCAACAAGTGAAGCCGGCAGGTCGCGCGGGGCGGCCACCCTGCGGCGTCCGACCCGCAATGATATTCGTTCCGATATTGCCGATCTTACGATTGTACAGATAGACTTCGAAGGTGAGCCACCACGCTTCAGGCTGACTCTTCGCGCCTCACTCGCGAGCAGACCTGAATTTCGCGTTGCAAATCAATCGCTCGATTGCCTGAAGAGATCGAATCTGAAGTTTTATCCGGTTCGCAGCCGCCGTCGCGTCCTGCCGGCGGAACTCGATTACCAACCTCCTCGCGACCGCATGAGACGCTCGACTCGGGTCGCGTGCGGCGCAAAAGCAGCTTTATTGCCGCGCAAGATCGCATTTGATCGATCCACCGAGATTCTTTTCAAGTATAAAGTTGTCATAGACTTTGGAAAGCGTGGCTTTGCCGCTTGCCGACGACTCGCCTTGTGCTAACGTCGACCTTGCACCGAATCGCGGGTCAGAAGAGCTGCGCGAAGGGGCTAGAAGCGGACGCTCCAGTCCGTCACCCCGTCAGAGCGCACAGAATCGCCCTGTTCCCGTTCGTCGGCGCATGGATGCGTCGGCAGCGCAAAGTTCTGCATGCCGGGCGCGGCTTTGGGGGCGTGCGGTGTTCGAGTCCCATCATTCACCCGGGGGTGGCGGGCGTGCGAAACGCCGTGCAATCCTGGAGGCAGAGAACGCGCAACTGCGCCGGCTGCTTGCCGAACAGGCCTTTGGCACAAACGCCATTCGCCTCGGTGCGGAGCGCCCGCGCAGCGAGACGACGGAGGGCATGGTGGTCAGCGCCAGAAGCCGGCCAAGCGTGAAGCGCCGCATGTCCGTGAAGCGGCAGGCCGCCGTGAAAGGCCTGACCGAATGCGATATCCGTCTTGCCGCGGTGGAAGACATCAATGCACAATTGCGCGCCAGCGAAGAATTCAACCGTCGCATCCTGAGCGCCACCACGGATTGCGTGATGGTGCTGGACCTCGACGGCCGGCTGATCTCGATGAACGAATGCGGGCTCGCCTTCTTCGGGGCCGCCAATTTCGCCCAGATCGCCGGCAGGCCCTGGGCCGAATTCTGGGCGATTCCCGAAAGCCGGAACGCGATCGAGGCTGCGCTCGACACGGCACGCGGTGGCCGCACCGCGCGCTTCCAGGCGGCGATCGGCACGCCCGATACCTTGTGGTGGGACATCGCGGTCGCGCCGATGAACGGCGTCGATGGACGGCCGGAGCGCATCCTCGCGGTCTCTCGCGACATCACCGAGATCAAGCAGAACGAGGCGCGCCAGACCCTGCTGATGCAGGAACTCTCTCACCGCGTGAAGAACACGCTCGCCATGGTCCAGGCGGTCGCGACGCAGACCCTGCGCAATGCCCGCTCGCTCGACGAGGCCGGCGAGGCGCTGAGCGCCCGGCTGCTGGCCCTCGCCCAGGCCCATGACGTGCTGATGCAGGGCGCCTGGTCGAGCGCGGACCTGCGCGCCATCGTCGACACCGCCGTCACCCTGCATAGCGACGGCGTGCCGGACCGCTTCGTGGTGGCGGGGCCGGACTTGACGCTCGGCGCACGTCCGGGCCTGACGCTTGCGCTGATCCTGCACGAACTCGGCACCAACGCCGCCAAATACGGCGCGCTCTCGCGCTGGGAGGGCCATGTCGCGATCCTGTGGGGGATCGGCACGATCGACGGCGTCGAGTCGCTCTGCCTGCGCTGGGAGGAGATCGGCGGCCCGCCGGTCAAGCCGCCAACCCGCATCGGCTTCGGCTCCCGCCTGATCGAGCGCAGCCTGATCCACAGTTTTGGCGGGACGGCGAAGTTGAGTTTTCCTGAGACGGGGGTGGTGCTGACGATGGAGGCGCCGCTGGCGGCGGTGGTAGCGAAAGATCAGATGAAGAATTGATGAGAGAGGTGCTTCGTGGACATTGCTATACTGTATTTCTGCGTTTTCAAAAATGAGATACAAATAAAATCAAAATTGACTTAGAGGCAATCATGCTTATCACGCTTACTCTGACTTGCATCTTGAATTTCTTGCGCACGCCGCATAACTGATTCAGCCTCATCGAAACGGTTGGTTTCCTTCAGCAGATTACCAAGGCTCTTGAGCCTTTGTGCAATTGTCGGATGATTGGGACTGTAATTCGCTTCGTCAATAGCTAGAGCACGGCGCATCAACGTTTCTGCTTCATCTATTCTGTTGGTTGCTTGCAGCAAAACGGCAAGATTATAGATACGAATTGAAATTTTAGGGTGATTAGCGCCATAGCTGACCTCATCGATCTTCCAGGCACGGCGTATCAACGTCTCAGCTTCATCTAGATGTTTATTTATCTTTAGCATAACAGCGAGATTGTTGAGGCGAATTGCGACTTTCGGATGTTTGTCACCGTACCTAGCCTCGTCGATCGTCAATGCGCGACGAACAAGTGACATAGCTTCTTCCGGCCGATCACTATCCCACATCAACCTGCCGAGATTGTTGACGAGAATTGCGATAATCGGGTCGTCAGGGCCGAAACTGTCCTCACCGATCTTGAGAGCGCGACGATAAAGTGGCTCTGCGTCGCTTAGCCGGCCTGTCGCTCGCAACAATCCGGCTAAGTTATTGAGACGTACCACAATTTTTCGGTTATCGGGTTTGTCTTCGGCCTCACTGATTTCCAATGCGCGACGCATTAGTGGCTCGGCCTCAACCAACCTGTTGACGTTCCGCAATAAATCTGCGAGATTGTTTAGAATAGTTGCAGTATCCGCATTATCGTTCTTGCGTCCAATTTTATCTAACGCTAGAGCTCGACGGTACAGTTGTTCGGCCTCACGCCATCTAGCTTTAGATGCGTTCAGAGATCCTAATTCATTCATCAGCCGAGCGGTTGGTTCTGTTAGGCCAACAGCGTCCGCGGCTTCAACTACCGCCAATGCGTGCGGCACCAGCGGATTTAGTACGCCCCAACTCCGCACGTCCTGTGGGTCACCATCGAAGGCCGCGTCGATCCAGCCTTGGCTCTCGATCAACGCTTCCCGTGCCCGCGCCTCCGACAGCCCGCGCCGCGTGAAATCCTGGACCAAGCGATGCACGGTGAAGGCGAGACCCTCGCTGCCGCCTTCGTGCTCCGCCCGCGTCGCCAGCGAATAGGTGAACAGGTCCTCCAGCGCCGCGCCGGCATCGGCCTCATCCGCCTCTCCCGGAACCGGCACGGCAAGCAGCGTATCCGGCACCGGCGCCGGATCGAGGAAGGCGAGCCGTTCGAGCAGGCGGCGGGATTCCGGACCTAAGCAATCGACAGAGGTTTTCCAAGTCGCCGCCAGCCCGACATCGTGGTTGTAGGCCACCGCATCCTTGTCGAACCAGCCGACGACCTTTTCGCGATTGGCCTGCCAGAGCGTGAGATAGTCCGAAAAGCCGACCCGCCGCGCCTTGATGTAGGCTGCTGCCTGGCTGAGCCCGAGCGCCAGCCCACCGAGTTCGTCAGCGAGTTTTCGAGCCAGATCGGAATCCTGCGGGGTCTGGCGGCGCCTGTCGGCGGTCGCCGCCAGCAGGTAGGCAACGGCCGCGTCGGTCGCGATCACGCCGAGTTCCAGCGTCGCGATCTCGGGCGGAAAGCTCGACAGGCGGCCGGTGATGAGCACTTGCCCCTCGCCACCCTCCCGGCGCAGGCGTTGCAGCAGCTCGCTCACCGCCTTGAGAGCCGGCTTGTCGTCGACGTTGTCGAGGATCATAAGCCAGCCGGGATGGCGGGCGAGCCAGCGGAACACCGCCGGAATCTTGACTGCATCCTCGCGTGCCTCCTGCTCGGACAAAGCGAGGATGTCGCGCCCGGCCAGGGCCGCGAGGCCCGTCTGCAGGCGCTCCGCCGACTCGGCCGGGACGAACAGCAGGGCGGAATGCGCGTCGCGGCTTGCCCAGGCGAATTCGATGGCGACCCGTGTCTTGCCGATGCCGCCGAGCCCATGCATCGCCTTGCCGGCAATCGCCGTCGCCCGGCCCGGCGCCTGCCCGTCCCGCAGGCGCTCGATGATCTCGTCGCGTCCCTTGAACAGGGAGCCGAGCGAGGGATAGGGCAGATTGCAGGGCGGGGGCCTTTCGGGGTCCGTCTCACCTGGATCTTTGTCGGCTTTCCGGCCATGCGCCGCTCGCAATTCCTGCCGCCAGTGCTCATAGGCGGGGTTGGTGCCGAACAGGCTTTTTTCGATACTGGCGCGTTTGGCCTTGCCGGGCGGGTTGGTGCCGTTCAGCCAGTTGCGCACCGAGCGCTCATCCGCATCGACCGCTTCCGCGAAATCCTTGTTCGTCCATTTCACGCCCACTCTTTCGGGCGTACCGTTGGGGCGAGTGCCACGCTCCAAGTGGAAAACGAGCAGGTCCGAAAAGCTGGACTCGCCCCTCCCGCCCGCTTTTTTACCCACCTTGCTCACGGTTCACGCCCCCGACGGTCGGGATGTCGGCATCGCCCCCGCGGCGGATCGCCGCGATGCGATCGGCGGGACATCCGCCGATCGCATCCGTCCGTTGCAGGGGCAGGCGCTGTCAACACCGGTATTCGTCATGCGAGCGGCAGAGCGTGGCAAAGGCACAGGAGCCCGTGCAAGGCCGAAGAGGCGGCATAGACATTCGCAAGTCCCGCATGCGCCGAGCGGCGATAGATCCGGGCCGCCACGGCGTAGATCAGCGCGAGCAACGCATAGAGCAGCATCGCAGGATGATGCACGACGAGATGGAGAGCGGCGAGAACAGGAGCGTAAGAGTCGATCGGCATGACCGGTATCCTTCATTGGAGAACCCGGTCGCTCATCAATCGCATTTCCGCGGAAACGGACATACAAGCCGCGAATGTCCAGAAATTGCCGGAAATACTGTTAGAATTTTTCTTTCCCAACAGAGGCTTAGACAGAGCGTGGAATTTGGGCGCCTGTTCCTGGCGGCGCCGGATCGGCCACCCTTTCCCGCCCCGCGAGCCTCCCTGAATCTTGGGCCTGCGTGATCCATGTTGGTGCACGCCCGCGCCAAGCTGCTAGGATCGCATTCACAGGGAGGGATCGGATGGATCCGGGGGCCCGCGAGCAGCACATTCAGTCCGAGCGCGCGATCATGTGGCTGATCGCCGGATTGCTGACGGCCGAGGGGCTGATCCTGCTCGCGAGCCTGTTCTGGCTCTGAGCGGGGTGGCCCGCTCGACGGTCTTCGCGCGATCCTCCTCGCCCAGCGGGCGAGGAGTGTAGCCGATACGGTGTTGCCTTGCTCAGCGCCGGCCGTGCACCAGCAGAGCCAGCCCGTAGCCGACCGCTCCGGCGATCAGCAGGGCGAGGAACGGACTCTCCTCAACACGGGCGCTGACCACCCGATGCCCATGGCGGACATAGGTGCCGCCGCGGTCATAGGCATCGCCGACGTAATCCTGGAGGTCATCCGCGGTATCGCGCACCCGCTCGCGCGCCTGTCCATAGGCCTGCTGAGCCCGTGCCTTAGCGTCCTCGGCCACATCGCGCGCCCGCTCCCTGGCCTGTCCGAGCGTCTCCTGAACGCGGCCTTCGACCTCGCGATAGCGGCCCTCGACCGAGTCCCGGCTCGAGCCGACTGCATCGCCGACCGCCGCCTGGATTTTGCCGCCAAGTTCCTTGGCGCCACCGACGACGCGATCCGTATCCACCATCACTTCCACTCCTCGAACGTATCGGTCCCGCGGCGGCCGACCACGCTGGGTTCGGCCGTTGCGGGTTGCACAGCCAACGCCCGAACCCCGATTACGTCCCCCGCTCATGCGCATTTTCGGAAACGGCCGGTCGGAGCGGCTCGCCGGCGCCTGCCCGATCGGGACACGGCTCGGTTCGTCGGGGGCCGTACGATCCGGCTTGGCGAACGTCGTGGACTATTGACTATTCCGGTGCGGCGAGGCGCCTGAACTTGCCAAAGCGCAACCTCGGCCCATCTTGGCGCTGCAAGGGTTTTCCTGTCCTACGAGGAGCTTGCTGTGATCGTCACGCCATCGCGCCTTGCGCCAATTCGCCTCGCGGCCGTCCTGGCCTTCAGCCTTGGTGCCGCCGGCCATCCTGCGCTCGCCCAGCAGGGCATTCCGGGCATCCAGTTCCCTCCGCCGGGCACCGGCATCGGCCTGCCTTCCGTCTCCACGACCGATGGGTCGATGGTGTTCTACGGCAATTATTGCGGGCCGGGCAGCCGCGGCGCCGGGCGCCCGCCGATCGATGCGCTCGATGCGGCCTGCATGCGTCACGACGCCTGCTCACCGCCGGCCGGTACCGGCCTGCCCTCCTGCGGCTGCAACGCGCGTCTTTCGCGCGAGGCGGCGATGGTCGCGCGGACGCCGCGGCGCATTTCGGACGAGACGCGGGTTGCCGCAAAATTCATCGCGGAAAGCTCGCGGGCCATTCCCTGCCAGTGATCCAAGCCCTGCCAGTGATCCAAGCGCTCCCGGCATTGCCTCGGCGCGATTGACGCTGTGATCGGCCCTCGATCGCAATCGATCGTGGGTAGTTCTTTGGGACGGTTGTAGCAGTGGCGAAGGCAGGGCTCCGCGCCTTCCTCCGGCCAACGGCACGGGCTAAAGCTCTCCCGTGCCAAGCCTGCCCGCCCGCATCCCGATCGATCTTGCCGCCGCGCGTTCGCGCCGGATGTTCGCGGTGCTCGCGCCGGCCGCGGGCCTTACTATCCTCGCCGGCCTGAGCGGGCCCCTGCGGGCACAGTCGGAGACCGAAGCGCCGAGGTGCTACCAGACCGGGGGCGGCCTCGACATCTGCCGGTCGGCCAACGAGCCCGAAGGCGTGTTCTTCACCCCTTCGCCCTGCCAGTTCGCCTATGACGTCCAAATCATGCGCCTCAAGACGCGCATCGCGCCCGGCCCGCTGGAAATGATCTACCATTCCGAGCCGCGACGCGAGCAGAAGCGGCGCGGCAAGGAGGAGGCCTGCGACGGTTCGCTGCGCGCGCTCGATCCGGCCATCGGCGGCTCGCTCAAGATGGGGCGGCAATCCGAGCCGCTCGCCACCACGATGCCACCGAGCGATTACCGCTTCTGGATCCGGGTCGCCGCCGAAGAGCCGCCACATCGGCACCGCCAACGGCGCGGACGGCGGACACCTGAGGAAGGCCGCGCCGAAATCCGCATGCTCGCCGCCTCCCGCGAAGGGAGCGGAGGCCGCAATCCGATGACGGTCGCCGGGCGCGACTGGGCGGGCGACGATTACACCTATGTCTTCATGGTCGCCTCGGAGACGATCGGGCAGAGCCGTCGCAACGTCCTGATCCAGGGGCGGACCTACGATTTCACGAGCCTCGACGTCAGGTCGCGCGATTCCGAATCCGGCATCGAGGACTGGGTGCTATTCGGTGCCGAGGTGCCGAAGCGGCGCCGGACCCGGCGCGGCGCCGGCTCGTCGTCCACGGGAGCGCCTCCTCTCGCGCCGCTCACGGACGAGACCGGCAAGGCGATCACCGGCAATTGCGCGGCGGAAGGCTTCGACGTGCGCGGTCTCGTCGGCTCGATCAGCGTGGTGGATCAGGTCTACCACTATTTCTACACCGACGTGCTGCCTTCCGATTGCAACGAGCCGACGGCCAAGCGCCGCATGGGCCTGTATCTGCGCACCAGCCGCGACGTGACGCAGGAGAAGGCGTGGTCTTCGGCCAAGCTGGTGCTCGATGGACTGCCCGCCGACACGCTGATCCGCGTCGGTCTCGCGCGCGGCATGGACCGCTGGGCGCTGGCCTATACCTGCAGCAGGCCCGCGAGCGCAGCCGGCGGCCCGGTCTCCGACATCTGCCTGCATTACACGGCCGACCGCACGATTGAGGCGATCTCGGCGCTCAGCCTGTTCTCGGAGCCGGTCTCGGCGGCGCGCTCTCCGGCCTATCTCGGCCTGCGCTCAGGGGGTGATGGCGGCGAGCGCTTCGGGCGCGAGGGCTTCAACTGGATGACCGATCGCTACGGCAATCTCGACACGCCCACGACCTACCCGACCAAGAGCGGCTTCCTGACCTGGCTCGACCGTACCGCCCCGCGCAGCGATGGGAGCGAGGGTTCGAGCCTGTACGGAAGGCCGCTGTTCTGGGCGACCTGGACGGTGCGGGTGCGATAGAAAGTTTTATCCGGGCAAAAATCGTACGAGGGCGAGGTGATGCCCAAGAACGCGGTCGCGCTGCGGCATGTCCATTTCGAGGATCTCGGAATCTTCGAAGACGTGCTGACGCAGGCAGGGTACGAGGTTCTCTACTGGGATGTCGGTGTGCATCCCATGCATCGGCTGGAGCCTTTCGAGCCGGATTTGCTGGTCGTCCTCGGCGGTCCGATCAGCGTCTATGAGACTGCCGCCTATCCCTTCCTCGCCGAGGAGATCGCCCTGCTGCGCGAGCGGCTCGAAGCCGGGAGGCCGACCTTCGGCATCTGCCTCGGCGCGCAGCTCATCGCAGCGTCACTCGGTGCGCAGGTTCGGCCGACGGGCGTCAAGGAGATCGGCTTTTCGCCCCTGACGCTGACGCCGACGGGCCGTGCCAGCGCCCTTCGCCATCTCGACGGTGTCCCGGTGCTGCATTGGCACGGCGACATGTTCGCTATCCCGGAGAACGGCGAAAGGCTGGCGGAAACCGCGATCTGTGCCAATCAGGCCTTCGCGCTCGGCCCCCATGTCATGGGCGTCCAGTTCCACCCGGAAGTCGATGTCGAGGCCAGCCTCGAGCGCTGGCTGATCGGTCATGCGGTCGAGCTCGCCGGAGCCGGAATCGACCCGGGGACTTTGAGACGTCAGGTCGCGCTACACGGCACGTGCCTTCGCCGAGCCGGGCGCGCGATGTTCGCGGCCTGGCTCGAAGGCCTGCCTTCGACGTAGCGGAAAGACCGAGCCCATTCGTGCCGGTCCCGATCGCACGGGTCAGGCTGCCATCTTGTTCTTGATGAGCCCGATGATGGCGGTGAGGATCGCGCCGCCGGCGCCGCCCGAGATCAGATGCGTGACGATGTTGCCGACGCTCAGATTTCCCTCGGACGCGGCCGCAGTGACCGCGGGTGCGATGAGTGGGATCAGCTGACCGAGCACGCCGCCGCCGACCAGGCCGGAGATCACGTTCAGCAGCGTGCCCATGTCGATGGCAGGGCTTGCCTTTCCGGCCCCGGCACCGCCGAGCGCCCCCGCGACCAGATTCATCAGGATTTGTTCCACGTGCCGTCTCCCGCCCAGGTTGAGCCGACGAGCACGTTGCTGTCTGCATTAACCTTGAGCAAGCACGATCCTGCGCCATGCACAGTTCAGCTTTGTCACGGCCGTGTGAGCATCCTACGGGAAAGGGTCAGGGCTGCCAGGCCGTCGCGGTCTCTTCCTCGCTCTCCGACACTTGTGCCTCGAGCTGAGCCACCACTGCGCGCAAAGCCTCCGGCACGCCCTGCCCCGTCACCGAGGACAGAACCAGAGGCTTGCGCTTCGCGGCACGTTTCAGGCGTTCGAGCTGCTTCTTGAGAATCTCGGGATCGAGCGCATCGGCCTTCGAGAGCGCGACGATCTCGGGCTTCTCGGCGAGGCCATGGCCATAGGCTTCGATCTCGGAGCGGATCAGCTTGTAGGCCTTGCCGGCATGCTCGCTGGTGCCTTCGACGAGGTGCAGCAGCACGCGGCAGCGCTCGACATGGGCCAAAAAACGGTCGCCGAGCCCGACGCCCTCATGCGCGCCTTCGATCAGGCCGGGAATGTCGGCAAGCACGAATTCGCGGCCCTCGGCGCTGACGACGCCGAGGCCCGGATGCAGGGTGGTGAACGGGTAATCGGCAATCTTCGGCTTGGCCGCGCTGACCGTGGCGAGGAAAGTGGATTTGCCGGCATTCGGCAAGCCGACGAGCCCGGCATCGGCGATCAGCTTGAGGCGCAACCACAGCCATTGCTCGGTGCCTTCCTGGCCGGGATTGGCATGACGTGGGGCACGGTTGGTCGCGGTCTTGAAGCGGGCATTGCCGAAGCCGCCATTGCCGCCCGAGGCGAGCTGGACGCGCTGGCCCACTTCGGTCAGGTCGGCGATCAGGGTCTCGCCATCCTCTGCGAAAATCTGGGTGCCGGCCGGGACTTTTAGGATCGCGTCGGCGCCGCGCGCGCCGTGGCAATCCGAGCCCATGCCGTGCTCACCCTTCTTCGCCTTGAAATGCTGCTGGTAGCGATAGTCGATCAGGGTGTTGAGGCCTTCGACGCATTCGGCCCACACATCGCCGCCGCGCCCGCCATCGCCGCCATTCGGGCCGCCGAATTCGATGAATTTTTCGCGACGGAACGACACGCAGCCGCGCCCGCCATCGCCGGAGCGGATATAGACCTTGGCTTCGTCGAGGAACTTCACGGGGATAGGCTCAGGTTGAGCTCAGCCGGCATTTGCCGCCGAGATTCTTGTATTCGTTGCTTCGCAGGCCCGCCTCGAACCAGGGGGTGCCGGCCCGTTTCGGATCGTAATCGTAGACGAGGATCACGGTCTCGTCTTCGGGCGAGGCAAACCTGGCGGGATTGTCCGAGCCATCGAAAGCCCAGGCCGGGCGCCTCGCCCCGTCCGTACCGTAATCGATCTGCGTACCATCGGCCTCGCGCCGAAAAATCTGGGCATAGACGGGCGATCCGTCCCGCCTCTCGATCGCGAAGTAGAAGCCGACGCGCGGATTGCGGTCGGCGAAATTGGTGAATTCGCAATAGAGCGTCGGCTGCCGCTCTTGCGGCTCGACCGCCTCGCTATGCGCGACGGGAGCGGTTTCGGGTCTCTTCTCGGCGGCGCGTTCTTGCACGGGACGGAACCAGACCCAAGCCGCGATCGCCGCGAGCATCAGAACGGCGGCTACCGCAAGAACGGATCGCCTCATCTGGCCGTCTCAAATCCCGGTGCGTCGGCATTCCGACGGATCCAGGATGCGCGATCGAGCCGAAAACTGACAACCGGCCGATTGCCGCCCCGCGCCGGGAAATTGCGCATGCGCGAGCCGACTTCCCTAAATCCGGTCTTCTCCAGGACGCGCCGCGACGTCGGGTTGGAGACGAGCGCGTCCGAGATCAGCACCGAACCGCCGGCATAGCCGAAGAAGGCATCCACCATGGCCTGCGCCGCCTCGCTCATCAGGCCCTCGCCCCAATGCGGCCGCCCGAGCCAATAGCCGAGATGCGGCCCCTCCTCCGGGTCCGGCTCGACCGAGATCACGCCGATCAGCGCGGTCGGGGCCGAGCGGAGCGCCAGCGCCATGATGAGGCTCTCGCCCTCGGTATTCGCGCGGCGCGCCTCGATCAGGAAGCTGTCGATCCCTACGGACTCGATCGGATGCGGGATACGCGCAGTCATTTCCGCGACTTCGCGCTCACCGGCGAGCCGCAGGATCGCGCCAGCATCCTTGGCGCGCGGCCAGCGTAGCCACATACGCCTGGTCTCGATCCGAAACACGTCGTCGCGCGTGAGATCGGGAAACATCGCGTCCGCTCCTCGGGCAGCCGCCATCTTACGCGGCGGATCGCTCCCTGGAATGACGTCGGGGCGCATGGCGCCCATCCTCTCGCGCGTATCGACAGAGGCGCAATAACCCGCCGAGGCGCACGGCCCCGGCGTCTAGGGAGCACCCGCAGGGTGCCGATACAGCGTTCGGGGGCGCGAGTTTCGGGGGCCGATTGCGGCCGCCGGTTCGAAACCTCGCCTCGCGCGCCTTTGCTACTCGGCGGCGTCCAGAACCGGAACCACCGCGACAAATGCGCGCCCGCGCTTCGTCAGGAACTGCACCCGGCCATCGGTCAGCGCGAACAAGGTGTGATCCTTGCCGATGCCGACATTGGTGCCGGGATGCCACTTGGTGCCGCGCTGGCGCACGATAATGTTGCCGGCGAGCACGGCTTCAGAGCCGAATTTCTTGACGCCGAGGCGCTGGCCGGCGGAATCGCGGCCGTTGCGGGACGAGCCGCCTGCTTTTTTGTGAGCCATCGGGCTCCTCCAATCTGCGAATGTCTAAAAGGTCGAACGGCTCAGGCTTCGGCGGCGGCCGGAGCCTCGGCCTGCTCGGCCTTAGCCTTGGCCTTGCGCGGCTCGGCCTTCGAGGATTTGCCGCCGGCGCTGATCTCGGTGATGCGCACGGTGGTGAAATCCTGGCGATGGCCGCGCTTGCGGCGCGAATTTTGGCGGCGGCGCTTCTTGAAGGCGATGACCTTGCGGGTGCGGCCGTGGTCGACAATCTCGCCTGCGACCGTGATGCCGGACAGGGTCGGCGCACCGACCTCAGTGGCATCGCCATCCGTGAAGAGCAGGACTTCGCCGAAGGTCACGCTGGACCCGGCCTCGCCTTCGAGCGTGGCGACGGTAATGACGTCGTTTGCGGCAACGCGATACTGCTTGCCGCCGGTCTTGATGACTGCGAACATCGTTCTCTCTCGTGTTCTGTACCGGACTCGCCGGGCGCTCTCCTGGCGGAGGAGCATCGACGGAGCGGCTTCTTGTCAGTTGCGTCCGCGGAGGCCGGCGGGCCCAGATCTCCATGAAGAAGATTGCGCGAACGACAAACGCGCGGACCTCAATGAGGCCGCGCGCCAGTGATTGGGCGAATAATCGGGAACCGTACGAGTGTCAACGACGGCGGCCAGGCTACCTAGGTTCGGGACTCAGTTTTGCGGCATTGGCCAAATCCTGATCACGCGACGCCGCGAGCGATCAAAGGCTAGGTGGCAAAAGGGCTCGCAGCCAGTTCATCAACTGGCGTTGCCGGCCTTCCAGACCCGCATTCTGCGCGCCTGTTCGCGTCGCTGGGATAGCGTCGGCGACCTGGTGCCAGCGTCCACAGCATTCCATCGTCCTTAGATTCCGACGAACCCAATATCGACTTGGGCATTGCTTCCTTTATCTCGCTTCTCCTGCGCCCCGCCTCCCCTACCTAACGCCTAAGAAACCGCGACCCGGTTCGGAGCCGGCGACCGGGCACGGACATCAGGGAGAGGCGCGCATGGGCTCACATCCTCGGTGCGTGGCTTTGGTCGGCCCGTCCCAGAGCGGCAAGACGCAGCTCTTCGAGGCTTTGCTCGAGCGCGCCGGCAAGTCCACGGCTCGCATCTCGGGCCACGGCACCGATACCCGCGCGAATTCCATGAGCATGGAGGCGAATGTCGGCCGCCTCTCCTATCTCGGCGAGGATTTCACCCTCGTCGATTGCCCGGGCTCGCCGGATTTCGTGCATGCGAGCCTGCCCATCCTCGGTGCTTGCGATGTCGCCATCGTCGTCTGCGAGCCCGACGAGCGCAAATTTCCCACACTGGAGGTCGTGTTGCGCGGGCTCGAGGAGCGCGCGGTGCCGCATCTCCTCTTCGTCAACAAGATCGATACGGCGACGCAGGGCCTGCGCGAGACGCTTGCCGCCCTGCAGGGCCTCTCGCGAGTGCCGCTGCTGATGCGTCAGATTCCGATCTGGAAGGACGGCACGGCGACCGGCTT
Organism: Methylobacterium sp.; assembly: GCA_044227265.1. GTDB lineage: Bacteria > Pseudomonadota > Alphaproteobacteria > Rhizobiales > Beijerinckiaceae > Methylobacterium. The sequence goes on along the minus strand of JBGAFL010000017.1, from coordinate 45,877 downwards.
CATCGATCTCGCGCTGGAGCGGGCCTATGTCTACCACGATCACGCCCCGAGCGAGCGCATTGACCTGCCCGCCGGCGAATTGCCGCGCGAGAAGGAGAGCCGCTTCGGCATGCTCGAAAAGCTCGCCGATCACGACGACGCACTGATGGAGCAGCTCGTCGAGGAGGTCGAGCCGGCGCGCGAGCGCATCATGGCCGATCTGGCTCATGAGCTGCGCTCGGGCCAAGCGATGTCGGTGCTGATCGGCTCGGCCTTGCGCATGAACGGGTTGAACCGGCTGCTCAAGGCCCTGCGCCACGAGGCGCCGAGCCTCAAGGAAACCCGCGCCCGCCTCGGTCTGCCGGACGAAGGCCCGCCGGTCGCGCGCGTGCTGCTGACGCGCCATAGCGGCTTCGGCGGCAAGATCTCGGTCGCCCGTGTGCTGCGCGGCAGTTTCCACGAGGGCGACACGGTTCTGACGCCGAGCGGCAACGCGATGCGGATCGCCGGGCTCGTGGCTCCCGAAGGCGGGCATAACGAGCGGATCGCCTCGGCGAGCGAGGGCGAGACGGTCGGCTTCGCCAAGCTCGACCAGATCGGAACTGGCACCTGCTTCTCGACTGAGGCCGCCGATCTGCCTGATGCGCCAAGCCTGCCGCCGCCGGTCTATGCCACCGTGATCCGGGTGAGCGACCGCAAGGACGATGTGCGTCTTGCGGGTGCCCTCGCCAAGCTCGTCGACGAGGATCCCGGGCTCAGCGTGGAGCACAACCCCGAACTCGAGGAGATCCGTTTGCATGGCCAGGGCGAGATGCATGTGCGCGCCGCCCTCGGGCGCCTCGCCGAGCGTTTCGGCGTCGCCGTCGAGCCCGACAAGCCGAAGGTCGGCTACCGCGAGACCATTCGGAAATCCGCGACGGGACATGGCCGGCACAAGAAGCAGACCGGCGGTCACGGCCAGTTCGCCGACGTGAAGATCGCGGTGCGGCCGCTTTCACGCGGCGAAGGCTTCCTGTTCGAGGACGAGGTCGTGGGCGGAACAGTGCCGCGGAAATTCATTCCCTCGGTCGAAACCGGCGCGCGCGCCTATGTCCGGCGCGGCCCGCTCGGCTTTCCGGTCGAGGACATCGCTGTGACGCTGACGGATGGGTCGGCCCATGCCGTCGATTCCTCCGACGCCGCCTTCCAGGCCGCGGCCCGGCTCGCGCTCGAAGACGCGCTTGCGCAGGCGGAATCCGTCCTGCTCGAACCGGTGCTCGCGGTCGAAATCACGACGCCATCCTCGGCCACCGCCAAGGCGACGAGTCTCGTCAGCGGCCGGCGCGGCCAGATTCTCGGCTACGAGGCCCGGACCGGCTGGCCGGGCTGGGACGTCCTCAACGCGCTGATCCCCGAATCCGAAGCGTCGGATCTCATCGTCGAATTGCGCTCGCTCAGTGCCGGTCTCGGCAGCTTCACGACCCGGTTCGATCACATGGCGGAACTGACCGGCAGGCAGGCCGAGCAGGTGCTCGTCGGGCGCTGAGCCTGCAAGCGCGTTTGACGCGACGATCCAGCCGCATGCACCTCAGCACACCGAGCCGATATTGCCCATCACGTCGACCGTGTATTTGCGGTAGCTGACGCCCGAACCGATGTAGCCCAACAAAGCTTTGGGCAGAAATGACGTGTAGGTCGTCGTCATGACCACCGCCGCGCCAACGTCGTCGTCGCGCATGATGTTCTTTGCCGTTGCAATCACATCGGCATCCGTCAACACCCGCTGTGTTCCCGAGCAGGTCTGGATATTCCCGCTCTGACGCTGGATCATGTAGAGGTCGATCGTCGCGGTCGGATAGCGGATGAGCGCGTTCGCTTCCCGCGGCACGTAGGTGTTGATCAGGTCGGACATGCAGCTCGAGCTGGAGCAGCTCGTCATCGCGCGAGCGATGAGCATCGAGGCACGGTCAGTGTCCCGCTTCGCGCTGACCATGTAGACGAGATCGAGCCCACCGGCGAAGAGCAGCATGAGAACGGTGCTGAACAGCGCGAACTCGACCGAGGCGATACCCGATTCCGCACGACGGAATCTCTGGAATTGCGTGAACATGCCGAGGATCCCCATCGCAATTCTATATCATCGAGTCGTTCTCATTTTCCTAATCGATGAAAACGCTTAAGCGGGACTGCGACCTTGTGGCTTTCTATTCTGTGTTCATGGTTGGTTAGCCTTGGCAGGACTACGGACGGCGGAAGATCACCGAATCCTTGGCCATGAGCCGCGGCATGAACGATAGGACGAGCGGCGCCGGCATCGACGCTCGCAGCACCAACGCATCGCCGCTCGAACCGGGATTCAGCGCGTCCGTTCCGGTGATCACGGTTGCGGTGGTTGCGAGGGACGAAAGCGGCACCAGCTCGACCTTCAGCCCATTCGTAGTGCTCAAGCAATCCTCCGAAAAGATGATATTGGCACAGACTTTTGCTATGTAGCCCGACTTGTTTCCGCTAATCAGCTCGGCTTCCGGGCTCGAAGCGCTGCTGTAGAGCGTATTAGTGAGCGTCTGCTGAGTATAATGCAGAATTAAAAATTGAAAAATTCCCATGCACAACATCAAGAACGGCATCGCTACGAGGGCAAATTCTACTGCCGACGCCCCCGTCTGATCGGACCAGATTCTCGATCGCACACGCATTTCAACTCTCCCGTCCGGGGGCAAGCAGGCCGGTGTTACGGGCATGAATTCGAGCAGATGCGCAGGTAATCGATCAGCCCGCCGAAGCTGTCATCGAGCCCGCCCGCACGCCACGAGATCCGGTATTCTTGCTGGGTTGTGACCGTGAATCGATACTTGCGTTCGGCCCAGACCTTCGACCAGATGCAGACATCGGCCATGTATTGCTTCATATAGCTGGCGTTCGTCGTAACAGTGAGTCCCTGGTCGTCGGACTTGTAGCCGCTGGTCTTCGGTTCGACCCAGAGTTCGATGCGCCGGGTCTGACCATCAAGCGAAATCGTGTCGACACCCGCACCGTTCTTCGCGACATCGGTATCCCGCTGCACGCCGTCCGTGCTGGTCGCTTTCGAGCAGATGAGGCTATCGTTCGGATATTGATAATTGCCTACGTTTTTGCGGGCATTGTAGACGTAGCGGACCTCATAGGTTCCGACCGGTAGCGTCAGCGTCATCCCGATCGACGAATTCGTGGTTTGCCCGGCCTTATTGCAAGCCACGGTCTGGTTCGAGTTCGTCGTGCCGACGCGATTGCCGCAGTCGCTGTCGAGCTCGGCGAAGAGTTCACCATACTGCACGCCATCACCGGTCGTGATGGCAGACAGATCATCGACCTCGACACCGGCATTGGTGGTGGACCAGCTTTTGCCCTGGCACAATGAGCTCTCGCAAGTCGGAAGAGCCATCGTTCCGAAGACGCCCCAGCCGCCTTTGAGCTGCGGCTTGTAGGCCTCGAACGATTCCGACATCAGCAAAGTCGGTGGAGCAGACAGCGAATTCGCGTTTACTGAGCAATCGCGGACGACCGTGAAGCTGAATTTGTCCTTGCTGAGGAAGTTCTTGAAGATGAGATCGAGCGACCCGGTCGCCGTGGCATGGACGTTGCCGGGCCTGATGCCGATGGCTGGCAGGGTGAGGTTGCCGGCCGTCAGACTCGCCGTGACCGTGAGGGTCGCGCTGCTGGTCAGCCCCTTCTCAGTGAGGTTCTTGGTTCCGTAATTCTGAAGCGTGGTCGAATAGGTCGTGGGCGCCAGGCTGAGCACCGGCAGGCTCTCGACGTACACTTGCCCCTGACGGCAGGCCAGATCCGTCGCCGAAATCAGCCTTTGCTTATACTCTACCGCACGAGACACCTCGATGCCGCCGCCAGTCGCGATCATCAGCGCGGGCAGGAGCAACGCGAACAGCATTGTGACGTTGCCAGATTCGTCCCTGCCGAACATCGTCCGCCGTCTCCGAAGATCGTATGTATGCGCTCTCCGGATGGGTGTGAGCGGTCGCGATACGATATGCCTCTAGCAAAGCGTGTATCGACGCATTGTAAAGAATCGCTTTTCTCGTTCTTCGAGGCGACGGAAAGCATCTCCTTCCTGTCGACAGAGGAAAGAAAGAATTAAACTGATCGTCAGGAACGAATTTTATAAGATCACATCAATATCAGTTGATGACACGCACAATCGACGACTTCAGTCGGTGACGTCGCATAAGAGAATCTTTCGCTTCCACCGCAATAGCAACAGCCGGATTCCGCAACTGGTTGATGCACATAATGCCTGGCGGCATTGGATCGCATCCAGAGTCCCGGCCAATGCCGTTGAATTGCAAATTCGCCCGATGTTTCCCAATCCAGATGCGACTCGCTCGCTGGCTCGGAGCCAATCGCGATGTCATTCCCGCATTCCTGCTGATCTTTGACCGCTCCCCTCCGGCGATTGGCGCGGCGGGAAGTCCGATCGCCAAGACCACTCAGCGTTTGGTCAGGCCACCGAGCACGTTTCGCAGGATCGCATGGCCGATCTGGGTACCGACGGTCCGCGCCATTGAGCGGGCGGCGTTCCCGATCACCTGCTCCGTCAGGCTGGGCTTCGGCCTTGCGGTACGCGTTCCCTTCGGCTGTTCCGAGCCCCCGCCGAAAAGGCCGCCGAGACCGCCAAGCAACCCGCCGAGCCCCCCCTCGGATTGCCCGGCGGCTTCTGCCGTATCGGAGTCGAGTTTCTTGCGCTCGGCCAGCATCTCGTAAGCGCTGTTGCGGTCGATCGGCTGGTCGTACTTACCGCGCAAGGAGCTCTGGGCGATGATCGCGGCGCGTTCCTGAGGTGTGAGCGGCCCGACGCGCGCCATAGGTGGGGCGATCAAGGCGCGCTCGACCATGCTTGGCGTTCCTTTCGCCTCGAGGAACGAGACGAGCCCTTCGCCCACGGCAAGCTCGGTGATCGCCTTGGCGACGTCGAAGCCCGGATTCTGCCGAAACGTCTCGGCCGCCGCGCGCACCGCGCGCTGATCGCGCGGCGTGAAGGCACGCAGGGCATGCTGGACGCGGTTGCCGAGCTGGCCGAGCACGGTCTCGGGCACGTCGAGCGGGTTCTGCGTGACGAAATAGACGCCGACGCCCTTCGAGCGGATCAGCCGCACCACTTGCTCGACCGCATCGAGCAATGCCTTCGGCGCCTGATCGAAGAGCAAATGCGCCTCGTCGAAGAAGAAGACCAGCTTCGGCTTGTCGAGATCACCGACCTCGGGCAGTTGCTCGAACAGCTCCGAGAGCATCCAGAGCAGGAAGGAGGCGTAGAGCCTCGGTTTCTGCATCAGCTTGTCGGCGGCGAGGATGTTGACGATGCCACGCCCGTCGCGATCGGTCCGCATGAAGTCGTGGAGGTCGAGCGCCGGCTCACCCAGGAATTTGTCGGCCCCCTGGTTCTCCAGAATAAGCAATCCACGCTGGATTGCGCCGATCGAGGCGCCCGCGACGTTGCCGTATTTGGCGCCGATGTCCTTCGCGTTCTCGGAAAGGAACGTCAGAACCGCGCGGATGTCCTTGAGGTCGATCAGCGGCCACTGGTTTTCGTCAGCGACACGGAAGGCGATGTTGAGTACGCCCTCCTGGGTATCGTTGAGTTCGAGCAGGCGCCCGAGCAGCAAGGGTCCCATCTCGGTCACCGTGCAGCGGATCGGATGACCCTGCTCGCCGAACAGGTCCCAGAAGGTGACCGGGAAACGGTCCGGCTCGTAGGTGAGCCCGAGTTCCTGCGCGCGCTTGACGAAGGGCGGCTTCGAATCGCCCGCCGCTGCGATGCCGGAGAGATCACCCTTGATGTCGGCCGCGAAGACCGGGACGCCGGCATTCGAGAAGCCCTCGGCCAGTACCTGCAGCGTCACGGTCTTTCCGGTGCCGGTCGCGCCGGCGACGAGGCCGTGGCGGTTGGCGAGCCTGAGCAGCAGGACTTCCGGCTTCGGACTCTTGCCGGTGCTTTTGCCGACCAGGATGGTGCCGTCGTCCGCCATGAAGCCTCCGAAACGGTTCGGTTCTCGCGCGTTCTATGCAAGCAGCGAGGCAGTTTGACCAGCGTTGCCACTCCCCCGCAGTGCCGCAGGCTTGATTTCGTAGCGGCCTCGACCGAATTGCTTGGGCAAGCACCAGAGAGGAACCGTTCATGGACGAGCTGATTGCCCGCGTTACCAGCACGACAGGGGTCGATGCCGCCACCGCGCAAACCGCGATCGGCCACATCCTCGCTTATCTGCAGAAGGAAGGACCGGCGACCGACATCGCTCAGCTCCTTTCTGCATTGCCGGGTTCGGAATCGTTGATCGCCGAGGCGAATGCGAGCGGCGGAGGGCTCATGGACATGCTCGGCGGGCTCGGTGGCGGCGTGATGGCACTCGGCCAAAAGCTGATGTCGGCCGGCGTCCCGATGAACCAATTGCAGCCCCTCGGCCATGAACTGATCACCTATGGCCGCGAGCAGGTCGGCGAGGACGTGATGGGCCGCATCGTCGGGTCGATCCCGGGATTGAGCCAGTTCGTGTAGAGCAGGCATGCGTAGCCGGCTCATTTTGCCGGCCACAGATACGATTGATCCGCTGATTTATCTGGCCTCAGGACGCTATCCCGGCTAAGTCTCTGTCTCGCAACGCGTTCCAATGTCACGAAAGCGTGCGCTGTTCGTGCTGTTAGTGGTGCCCGGCGAAGGCCGGGCAGCGACATAGGGAGCGCACCTGCGGTCCTCGACCGGGCGGGCGAGTCCATGCATTCAGATTTTTCCGGACGAGAGGCGCCGGCTGCTGAGAAAGGCGGCTCTTGGAAGGGCGGTTCTTGGAAGAGCAGTGCCTGGAAGAGCGGCTGGGAAGCCCATGTCCAGGCGCCTTTCGCACGTTTCCGCCAGACGTTCGAAGGGGGATTGCCGGGCCTGCCGCGCCCCGGCGCGGCGCCCATCTTGTTCGAACGGCGCCTGCCGGGATCGGGATCCGGCCTTGCACCGTGCCTTGGCCGCATCGGCAGCCTGGAGGTTCGGCTCGCAACCAAGAAATCCGAGATCCGTCGCGCCCAGCGCCTGCGCTACAAGGTGTTCTACGAGGAAATGTCCGCGGTTCCGAGCGCGATCGCGATGCTCAAACGCCGCGACATCGACGCCTATGACGCGATCTGCGATCACCTCCTCGTCATCGACCACGATGCCATCAAGGCCAAGCCGTTCCGCAAGCCGCGCCCCAAGGTCGTCGGCACCTACCGGCTGCTGAGGCAGGACCGGGCCGAGCGGCATCTCGGCTTCTATACCGCGGGCGAGTTCGACATTGCGCCACTGCTCGCACGCCATCCGGGCAAGAGTTTCCTGGAGCTCGGCCGGTCCTGCGTGCTCAAATCCTACCGCACCAAGCGCACCGTCGAGCTGCTCTGGCACGGCATCTGGACCTATGTGCTGCACCATCGCATCGATGCGATGATCGGCTGCGCCAGCCTCGAGGGCACCGATCCGGACAGGCTCGCGCTGCCCTTGAGCTTCCTCCACCACCATGCCGCCGCCTGCGAGAGCTGGAGCGCCCGTGCGCTGCCCGAGCATTACGTGCCGATGCGGCGGCTCAGCCTGGAAGCCATCGACCCGAAGGCGGCCTTGCAAGCGCTGCCGCCGCTGATGAAAGGCTACCTGCGCATCGGTGCGCGCTTCGGCGACGGAGCCGTGATCGACCATCAATTCGGTACGACCGACGTCTTCGTCGTGCTGCCTGTCGCCGCGATAGCCGCCCGTTATCTCGGGCATTTCGGTCCGGATGCGGGACGCCACGCGGCGTAAGCGCAGGCGCGGCGCTTAAGACCCGCTGAGGCTCGACACAGCCGTCGCGCTGTGATGGGACGGCGCCGTTCGCGTCACTCGAGTTTTGCCGCCGCCCCATGCTCGCACCTGTATCGCGCTCCGAGCGAGCGCGCCTCGCCACGATCGCCGCTGCGATCACCTGCGTCGCGGTGGTCGGCGTCGGCCTCAGCCTGACGATCCCGCTGCTCTCGCTCGAAATGGAGCGGATGGGCGCGTCGAGCACGCTGATCGGCCTGAACACCGCTATTGCCGGGCTCGCAAGCATTCTCACGCTGCCCTTCGTGCCGCGCGCGGCCCTGCGGTTCGGCGTCCTGCCCCTGCTGGTCGGAGCGATCAGCCTCGGTGCGGCCTGCCTCATCGGGTTCCGGCTCGTCTACGACCTCGCCTGGTGGTTCCCGATCCGATTCCTGTTCTCGACCGCACTCGGGGCCCTGTTCGCCCTGTCGGAATACTGGATCAGCGATGCGGCGCCCCCTGAGCGGCGGGGCCTCGTCATGGGCATCTACGCGACCGTACTCGCACTCGGTTTCGCCATCGGCCCGAGCCTGCTGCTCGTGCTCGGAACCGAGGGCTTTCCGCCCTATCTCGCCGGTTCGGTCCTGATCCTCGCGGCGATGATCCCGCTCCTGCTTGCGCGGCACCTGTCGCCCCGGATCGAGCCGGGCGGCAGCCGCTCTTTCCTCGGATATATCGCCCTCGCTCCGGCTGCGACGCTTGCCGCGCTGGTGTTTGGCGCCGTCGAGACGGGCGGCTATGCGATCCTGCCCCTCTATGGCCTTCGCATCGGCCACGACACGCAGACGGCTGCGGCGCTCGTCAGCGCCGTGGCGCTCGGCAACGTGCTGTTCCAGATTCCCGTCGGCTGGCTGGCCGACCGGATCGATCGGCGTCAAGTCCTGCTCGCAGCGAGCCTTTGCGGCGCGATCGGCGCGGCTCTGATCCCGGCCGCGTCGGGCTCGCTCCTCCTGCTGACGACCCTGCTCTTCTTCTGGGGTGGCCTTGCGGGCACGCTCTACACGGTTGGGCTCGCCGAACTCAGCGCCAGCGTGCGCGGGCCGGACCTCGTCGGCGCGAATGCCGCGTTCGTCGCGCTCTACAGCACCGGCCTCGTCATCGGTCCGCCCATGATCGGCGGCGGCATGGATCTCGCCGAGCCGCAGGGTTTCGCCTGGGCGCTGGCGTTCCTATTTGTCCCCTATGCCGCGTTCCTGCTCGCAGGACGTATTGCGGCGCGATAGGATGAGGGGAACAGGCGGCGCCCATTCCCGTTAACGGGAAAGCTGCGCTGTTTTCGACATCACGCGGGTCACGAGGACAACCATGAGCCTGATCGGACGCATCGTTTCCAAAATTCTCGGCAACGAGGATCGCCCGGTCGAGCGCGACGACCGCAATGCGAGTTCGAGCACGCCGCTCGGCCGTCTCGTCACCAAGATCTTGCGCCGGTAATTTTCGCGGCCTCTACCGGCTCGCGGTGGCGTCCTGGACCACCTGCTGCGGGGGCGGCGCGGCGGGCACGCTGCCCTGCCAGAAATGTCCGGTGCGGCCTTTCTCGTAGCCCGCATTGTAGAGGCTGCGCATATAGGCCGTGTCGAACCCGCGTGAGGCGGTCGTGCTCGGCGCCGAATCGTCGATATAGGTCAGGTTGAAGCCGATGCCGTTGCGGCGGCTGAAGACCTCCGTCGCGGAGAGCGTGGCACGGCTGCGGGCACGGCTCGCGGTCGTGAACGAGCGTCCCGCGATCGATAAGGCGTTGTCAGGCGTGACTTCGAAATCCGGCGCGAGCCGCCCGTTCATCACGACATAGATCTCGGCCTTGCCGAGACCTCGTACCCGCTCCTGGCCCGACAGGAAGGCCTGCGGCAGCGTGAAGACAGGGATGACGACCGAGCCGTCGACATGCATTTCCTGGAAGCTGCGCCCTCCGGCCTGGACGTCGACCATTTGCGGCTGAAACACCGCGGGCACGCTCGCCGAAGCCGTCAGCACGTCGCGGAAGAGATTGCGGGCATTGGGGGCACCGCTCGCGGCGATGGCGCCCATGTTCCAGATCACCGCACGCTGTGAATCGAGATTGGTCGTCACCACGAACAGGCGGCGTCCCCTGGCATGCTCGGCGGCGACCGCCTCGAGCAAAGCCGGCGTGACGTAGCGGCCGATCACGTCGCGCAGTCGCTCGTCCCCGAACAGACCGGAGCCGAACACGACGTTGACGATATTGGGCGACTGGACCAGCGTCTCGCCGATGCCGCTCGTGTAGAAATCGGTCAGATAGGCGTCGTATTGCGAGCCGAGAAACGCGAAGGGTGCGATCAGTGCGCCAGTCGAGACGCCGGAGACGATCGTGAATTCCGGCCGCGTCCCGGAGGCTGTCCAGCCATTGAGAATGCCCGCGCCATAGGCGCCATCGCCCCCGCCACCGGAAAGGGCAAGATACGTGAGCGGTCCCTTGCGGCGCTCCGGCCGGGCGGCGACCATCGCGATCTCGTCCGCCGTCGAATCCGCATAGGCGCGAACCGGCCCCATGCCGGGTACGACGGCCGCCGCGGCTTCCTCGGCCGTGTAGGGATTGCGCGGAAGCGAAGCGCAGGCGGCGAGCTGCGCGCTCAGCACGAGGCCGAGAACCCGTCGCGTCCATTGGAAACCGCCTGGGTTCGGCATGGGCTGACCGTCTTGATCCTTGGCTCGGCGTTCGAGAACCACGAGCTATGCCATCGCGATTGGGCAGAAGCTTGGCGATTTCATGCTATCACGGTTGGCCGCGCTGACCAGTTGCACCCGGGCACCAGTGAGTGCCGCGCGAGCTGGCAACCGATGCCCAATTTTCGGGCGGATGCCCTAAACCCATCATAAGATGGCCATTCTTGGTTGCGATCGGGCTGTTATCGGCTTCCCGGTGAAGAGGTCTGCGCGTCGAACCTCGGCCAGACGCCGCGGAATCGGGAACGGAAGGTCGCTTGAATGCTCAGCGGGTCTGCGCTTCTGCGGGTCTTCCTGCTCCTCGTCGCGGCGGCAGTGCTGGCAGGAGCGGTCCAGCACTATCTGCCGCAGGACCGGGCCTCCGAAGCGTCGACGCTGCCCGCGCCGTCGAGCGTCATGGTCAAGCGGCCGGCGCCCACAAACCCAGCCGAATCGGAGCAAGTATCCGAGGCGACGAAACCGCCGCCGACCATGCCTGCACCTGCCGCACCGGCGGTCGAGCCCCCTCCCGTCAGGAGAGCGGCGATCGAACCCCGTCCGATCCCTGAGGCGCCGCAGGCAGCCGCCTCTACGGAGCCGGCTGCTACGCCGGAACCGGCACCCGCGAAACCGGAAGCGCCTCAGGTTGCGATCGCGCCGCAGGAACCGGCCGATGGAGCCGACGGCGAGGCCGCCGCGGACGCGACGGAGAATTCGGACCCCCGGGCCGTCAATCTCGTCGATCTGAATACCGGCTCGCTGACGGAGCTCAACGGGCTCCGAGGCGGCGGCGCGATCGGCCGTGCCATCATGCAGCGCCGCCCCTATGCCTCGATCGATCAACTCCTGTCGAAACGCGTCCTGAGCCGCTCGGTCTACCAGCGCATCAAGGATCAGGTTACCGTACGATGACCTTTGCCCGAACCGGGCCAGCCGGCTGGATAACCTAAGCTTCTGGTTTGCCGCGCGTTCTGCCGAAGCTCACCATCACCTCATACGGCTCTTGCCCAAGCTCGCGTCTGGTGCGAGACGGCCTCACTCCCTAAACTGCCTTCCCCGCAGTCGAGTCCGAGGCCGATCCATGCATACCACTGCCGGTGCTCCCATCCTGCGCCCCGAACTCGGCGTCGAGGAGACGAGCGAGACCGACAACATCGTTCGCTGGGACGGCGAGCGGCTCTATGTCGAACACGACATCTACCACAACGGCCAGTTGGTTCACCGCAAGTATCGGCGGACGGTGACGGAGCCGGTCGCCCGGGCGCTGCTGACGATCATCGCCCGTTCGCACCAATGACCCGGCACGCATACCGGTCTCTCCGCGCCGCTGTCGCCCTCGCCTGCTGCCTCGCGGCGATGCCGGCGGCAGCGCAAGTCCGCGTCGCGTTCATCGAGCCGCAACGGTACACCGACGCCGAGAACCGTTTCGGTTCCGGGCTCACCTTGCGCACGACGCTCGCGGAAATTCGCCGGCTGCTCGAACAGGGCGGTGCCCACGTGCTGCGGCCCGGCGAGAGCCTGTCGATCGACGTACTCGACATCGACCTCGCCGGCATGGACCAGATGGCCGGAGCGATGCCCCACGGCGTTCGCGTCGTCCTTGACGTGACGCCGCCGCGCTTCCGGCTTCGCTATGTTCTGAAAGAGCGCGGCCGAACCGTGCTGTCGGCGACGGAGACCGTCACCGACCTCAACTTCCTGTCGCGCTACGCGCGCCTGTCCGGCGGGTCGAGCTTCTATTACGAGCGTGAATTGCTGCGCGACTGGTTCCAGAAGCGCTTCGCATTACGCCGGCCACCCCCAGGCTAGACCCCTTGGGATTCAGAACGATGGTCTGAGATATCGTGCGGCATCGGCTCTCCCGAAAGCCGGCATCCGATTATCGGATCAGTGCCGTAATATTGAATACTTCACGTCAGCATTTTGTGGTTGCCGGCAAGCCTTCGTTGCACTCGGCCGACGTCCCGCGCATAAGTCTCCCCATGAATCCTGTCGCCGTAACGATCATGCTGAGCATCATCGTCGGCTTCCTAGGCCTGCTCCTTTACGCGCTGAGTACGGGTGCAGCCTGGGTCGTTGCCGTGCTGGCAATCGTCGCCGTGGCCTTGTTCGTCCGCTGGGGCTGACGGCCGACGGCACCGATCCGATGCCGCTGGCGCTAATGCCGCGTCGAATCCGCTGCCGCAGCAGCTAGGCACTCGCGAAGCCGCGCATTCTCGGCCTCGCTCGCCAAGAGCCGCTCCGCGAGATGGCGCGCGAGGTCGAGCTCGGTCTGCGGCAGGAAACGCAGCCCGACGGCATCGCCCTGTCGCCAGATCAGTTCGACCGGCAGGGGAGCCTCGCGGCCGGCGATGGACAGGTCGAACCGGTCCGGAAGCGGAAGCATCTCGCCGAGGCAGATTTGCACGCCCCCATCCGATTGGTTGCGGACGGTACAGGCCATCAGGGACGGCAGGGAATGGTGTCGGATGTCGGCGCCGAGCAGGGCACGTCGTCGGCAATCCTTGCGACGTTCGATCATGGCTGGACCTTTCGCGATGCGATTGCACTCGAGAGGTCAATGCGATCGCAGCCGCATCGCTGCCGGTTCCGCCTGCAAACGTCGCATTAACGCTAACGCCCCGTCAGGCGATGGGTGGCCCCGTGCGCTCGACATCGCCCCGGTTCTGGAGTTGGAGGGCGATGAACCAGCACAAGGCGGCCCAGGCCGCGCCGACGCACCAGCCGGCCAGCACATCACTCGGCCAATGCACGCCGAGATAGACCCGGCTGATGCCGACGAGAACGGTGATCGCCATGCCCATCAGCAGCACGAAGATGCCGACCCGGCGGCTGCGCTCGATCCGCGCCAGCAGGCTCGCGAGCGTCAGATAGGCAATCGCCGACATCATGGCATGGCCGCTCGGGAAACTCGCCGTGAAGACCTCCATGCCATGCGGCACCAGGTCCGGCCGCGGCCGGTGATAGACGAACTTCAGAAGCGTCGAGACGCCCTCTCCGCTGCCCACCGCGGCCAGGACGAACAGCGCGATGCGCCGGCGCTCGGTCAGGGCGAGATAGGCGGCGACGCTAAGGGTCAGCACGACGATCGTGACGACACTGCCCCAGCCGGTGATGTCGCGCATGGCCTCTTCGAGCCATGGCGGGCCGATCGGATCGGCGAGATCGGCGGGGTTGCGCAGCGCAAGCAACAGCTTGCGGTCGAGCGCCTCGGTCGAGCCCTCCCCGACTTCATCGGCGAGTGCGAAGAAGCCGTAGCCGAGGATGCTGACGACGAGCAGCGAGACCAGCGGCCCGACCTCGTTCAGGTGAAAGCGCGTGATGATCGCGTTGGCGCCGCCGGCGATCGGAGCGCCGGTCCGGCGAAGGAATTCGGGAAGCGTCAAAGCTCGGCCTCGGCCATCGGATAAGGCGCATATGCGCTCATCGGGTGCCTCCGAACAGAAGTGCGGCGCGCGGCTCCCAGGGGCCACCGCGATAGCGCCATACCAGGAGGCCGGGCGCGACAAAGCGGAACGGCGCGAAATCCTCGCGGAGCGACCCATGCAGCGCGCGGGCATGCCCCGTCTCCACGGCGTTCTGCACGGTCACATGCGGTCGCCAGGGCTGCCGGTCCTGCGGAGTGAGCCAGTCTTGAAACGTCGAGGCGAGATTGGCGCGAAAGTCTTCGAGGGCAGGTGAATCCAGCCCGAAGGCAACGCCGTTCCCCGTGAACCGGACTTCGCAGACGGCGATTTCAGGCGCGGACGTATCATGCGCGAGCCGGTCGATCGTATCGGTGATTTCGCCCTCTCGCGCACCCGGCAAGTGGTGGAACAGGGTTGCGTGAGCGGGCGTCAGGTTGCGGTCCTTCGGGAAATGCCTTCGGCGCAGGTCCTCGAAGCACGCAAAGGCATCCTCGTCCATTTGCAGCGTCACGATGAGCGGGTCGGCGGCAGTCGCGGTCATGCTCACCGAAGACATCATGCGAAGCAAATAACTCAGGGCGTGCGGCCGCTTCCGTGCAAACGCGACACGCTCCAAGGGCGGCTCGGCCTGTTCGATATGGCGCCATCGCAGCGTGATTCCAGCCGGAAACGCGGCGTTCGGACACAAGGGCGCTATTGTTCAGCTATCCGGGACATGTCTAGACAGCCGGTATGCGCGCGAAATCCAGCGAGACCGGGAGCGACGAGACGGTTCATGTCGGCAGGGACGGATGGCTGTTCCTGGTCGGGGGCAGCAATCGGGTGCTCGCGCAGTATCGAAGCACGCTGCGCACCTGGTGGCGCCAGCGTGCCTGGGAGCGGCTGATCCGGGCGCGCACTAACCGGGCGCAAGCGCTCGGCATTCGCTGCATCCACACTTTCGTTCCGGAAAAGCTCTCGATCTACGACGACCGCGCCGACGGCCTGCGTTACGATCCCGCGCGATCGCCGGCTCGCAGGCTGGCAAAGCGTCTCATGAATCTCCCGGGCTATGTCGACCTCGTCGCGCCGCTCCGTGCGGCACGCGATGGTCCCGTACCGCTCTACCGCCGCACGGATTCGCATTGGACTTATGATGGCTGCCTGATCGCCTATCGGGCGCTGATGCGGGCCTGCGGCGCGGTTCCTCCACCCGATATCGGCGAGCGTCCGCATGTCGAGGCGAGCGGACTCTGGGATCTCGGCAGCAAGCTACGCGAAAAGCCACGCGAGACCGTCGTGAACTGGTCCGTTCAGCGCGAGGCCCGCCGTGTCTTCGCCAATCCACTGGTCCTCAGCTACGAGAAGGCGGGCAAGGCGCGGGACTTACATACGGGCGCGCATATCGTCTTTCGGAACGCCTCACCGTCGGCCGATCCGCGCACCCTCGTGCTGTTCGGCGATTCCTACGCGCATTACGCGCCGATCTTCCTGAGTGGTTTCCTCGCCGAGAGCTTTCGCGAGTACCACTTCATCTGGTCGGCAAACCTCGATTGGAATTACGTCGAGCAGATCAAGCCGGACATCCTGATGATTGAGCTGGCCGAGCGATTCCAGGCGCGTGTGCCAGACGATCGATTTGACGTCGGGGCCCTGGCAGGACTGCCCGCGGCCAAGCCGACCAAGGCAGCGTAGCGTGTGTGCGGCAGGCTCCCATGCAGCGGCCGCTGCCCTGGCGCGACGCCAGCTCCAATGGACCTTTGCCCCGTGAGACCGTATTGCACTGCGCAATGGACGATCGGGACGGCGATGGCGCCGCGCTGGCGCAGAACCGCATGGGGCTCACGGTGCTCTCGGGGGCGACGCGGCTCAGCGGTTTCGTTCCTCCGCTGCTGGCGGAAGCCTCAGGCGTGATCCCGCCTCTCGACGCGGAGCACGCGACAGAAGCCCTGATCGACGACCTCTGCGCCCGCCTGCTCAGCGCACACAGCGCCACGGCCCTGCTCGAAGCCTGGTGTACCGAGCGCGGGCTTGCGCACGACGCGCGCCTCGTGGCCGAGCGCGTACCCAGCCCCACGAGACCGCCGAGTGCAGTTCAACGTGCACGTCTCGCGATCGGGGCGGGCGAGCCCGTGCGCTACCGGCGTGTCAGGCTGATCTGCGCCGGCCTCGTCCTGTCGGAGGCGGAAAACTGGTACGTGCCGGCGCGCCTCACCCCCGCGATGAACGCGGTGCTCGATGCCACGCAGATGCCCTTCGGACGCGTGGTGCACCCGCTCGTGCCGATGCGCCGCCATCTGTCCCTGCTGAGACTCTGGAAGCCCGCTGGACACGAATGGCCCGCCACGAGCGAGCCGCTGTTCCGCGTCGAAGCCCTGCTCTCGACCGAGGCCGGCTTGCCGTTCTGCGAGGTCGCGGAGACCTATACCGGCGCCGTCCTCGCTAGCGGGCCCCGCTGACCGACGACGTCGACTGCCAAGCTCAGCTATGCTCGCCCGGAGTTTCTTCGCGCGCGAGCCGCAGCAGGTTCTGGCCATAGGCGGTCTTCATGAACAACTCGCCACGCGCCACCAGCTGCGCCTTGTCGATGAAGCCCTGGAGATAGGCGATCTCCTCGAGACACGCGACCTGAAGACCTTGCCGGCGCTGCAGCGTGCGCACGAATTCGGACGCTTCGAGCAGGCTGTCGTGCGTCCCGGTATCGAGCCAGGCATAGCCGCGCGACATCTTCTCGACGTGGAGCAGGCCGAGATCGAGATACGCCTGATTCACCGAGGTGATCTCGAGTTCGCCCCGGTCAGACGGTTTTACCTCGGCCGCAATGTCGAGCACCTGGTTGTCGTAGAAATACAGACCGGTCACGGCCCAGGGGGATTTGGGAGTTTTCGGCTTCTCGACGAGGTTCACGGGGCGACCATTTCGGTCGAGCGTCACGACCCCATAAGCCTCCGGGTGCTCGACATGATAGGCGAAGACGGTCGCGCCGCGCTCGCGCGCCGCCGCCCGCTGCAGGAGCGCGCTCATGCCGTTGCCGAAGAACAGGTTGTCGCCGAGGACGAGCGAAACGGGTTCGCTTCCGACAAAGTCGCGGCCGATGACGAAGGCCTGGGCGAGGCCCTCCGGGCGCGGTTGCAGGGCGTAGCTGAAATGCAGCCCGAACTGCTCTCCCGTGCCGAGCAAGCGCTGATAATTGCCGAGATGCTCAGGGCTGGAAATGATCAGGATCTCGCGGATGCCGGCGAGCATCAGCACCGAGATCGGATAGTAGATCATCGGTTTGTCGTAGACCGGGAGCAGTTGCTTGTTGATCGCGAGCGTGGCCGGGTGCAGCCGCGTGCCCGAACCTCCCGCGAGGACGATGCCTTTCATCCTGTCATTCCTGCCATCCTAAAGCTGCTGCCGTCTCCCCTGTGACGGCATTCAAGCGGGATCATACTCGACTATCGCCGCCCGGCAGCTTTCATCGAAAGGCAGCGACGCAATCGGGCAGATTGTAAATCGCGCACTGGCCGCAAGAACTGACTTCCGATCCTCGACATCGTCATGCATCGACGAAGAACGAGGATTATCTGCGCTTGCATGACGACACAACCTGCACGCCAGCACTCTATAGTCGAGCCTGTGACGACACAGGTCCAGGCAAATTCACCACCGCGAAGAGAAAGGATCGGCTCGACTTTACGGCACTCGTCCGACGAGACGATCGAGGATGTCGTCCAGCGCCTGCTGCCAGGGCCGTGGCCGAATGCCGTAGGCGGTGGTCAAGCTCTCGGTTGAAAGTTCGGAGTTTGCCGGCCGGCGCGCCGGGGTCGGATAGGCGCTCGTCGGGATACCTTTGACCGGGACGTCGCGGCCGCCACGCCGCGCGCTGCCCGCAATGATCGCGCGGGCGAAGCCGCACCAGGTCGTCGCCCCCGCATTCACACAATGGACCGTGCCGGTCGGCGCTTCGGGATCGTTCGCCAGCGCAAGGGCGATCGTCGCGAGCGCCGCGGCGAGATCGGCTGCCGAGGTCGGGCAACCATGCTGGTCGTCGACGACGGTGAGCTTGTCGCGCTCGCCCGCGAGCCGCAGCATCGTCTTGACGAAATTGCCGCGATGAGGGCTCACCACCCAGGCGGTCCGCACGATGGCATGGCGCGGATTGGTGGTGCGCACCGCCATCTCGCCCGCAGCTTTGCTGGCCCCATACACACTGCGCGGATTGATCGGCGCGTCCGGCCGATAGGCGCCTTCTTTCGTGCCGTCGAACACGTAGTCGGTCGAGACATGGACGATCGGGATGCCGCGTGCGCGCGTCTCGGCTGCCAGGATTGCCGGCGCCAAGGCGTTGAGGCGCCAGGCGGCCGCGACATCGCTCTCGGCCTTGTCGACCGCCGTGTAGGCGGCGGTATTGATGACCGCTGCCCAATCGCGCTCCCCGAGAATGCGAGAGACGGCTTCCTGCTCGGTGATGTCGAGACTCGCGCGATCCGGCGCATGGATCGTCACTGTCTCCGGCCAGGCATGGGCCTGGAGTTCGGTGCCGACCTGCCCTGCGCCGCCGAGAACCAGGATGTCCATCTCAAGGACTCTTGGTTCTGGAGGCCAAGCCGAGCCGCTCGCCGGAATAGCGCCCCTCGCGGATCGGGCGCCACCAGGATTCGTTGTCGAGATACCAGCGCACCGTCTCCTCGAGCGCCTGCTCAAACACCTTAGTCGGCGCCCAGTCGAGCTCGGCCTCGGCCTTCGAGGGGTCGATCGCATAGCGACGATCATGGCCCGGGCGGTCGGTCACGAAGGTGATCAATCTGTCATGCGGTGCGTTCTGCGGCCGGACTCGGTCGAAGGCGGCGCAGAGCGCGTTGACCACGGCGAGGTTGTTGCGAACGGAGCGCCCGCCGAGCAGGTAGGTCTCGCCGATCCGGCCGTTCTTCAGCACGGCGACGAGGCCGCGCGCATGGTCCTCGACATGGATCCAGTCGCGCTCATTCAGGCCGTCGCCGTAGACCGGCAGTTTTTTGCCCTCCAGAGCATTGAGGATCATCAGCGGGATCAGCTTTTCCGGGAAGTGGCGCGGCCCGTAATTGTTCGAGCAATTCGTCACGAGCACCGGCAGGCCGTAGGTCTCATACCAGGCGCGGGCGAGATGGTCGGAGGCCGCCTTCGAGGCCGAATAGGGCGAGCGCGGATCGTAGCGGCTCTCCTCCGTGAAGAAGGCATTCGGCGCCAGCGAGCCATAGACCTCGTCCGTCGAGACGTGGAGGAAGCGGAAGGCGTCCCTTTCCGCGCCTTCCAGGCTCTCCCAATGGGTGCGCGCCCCGTCGAGCATCACCTGCGTGCCGATCACATTGGTGCGCACGAAGGCGCCCGGATCAGTGATCGAGCGGTCGACATGGCTCTCGGCGGCAAGATGCATCACCGCCTGCGGCTTGAACTCGGCATAGAGCCCATGGATCGGAGCGGGATCGCAGATGTCGGCCACGACGAGGCGATGCCGTGGGTTGTCGTCGAGGGATTTCAGCGAGTTCGGGTTCGCGGCGTAGGTGAGGGCGTCGACGGTCGTCACATCGTGTCCAAGGTCCTGCACCAGATGCAGAACCAGTGCAGAACCGATGAACCCGCATCCACCGGTCACGAGAACACGCATCACTTCGTCTCCATCGGCCTCGCGCGGGGCATGCGAAGCGATCGACCACTCGGGTCAGAAGATTTTCTCGAGCTCGGCCAGCCGCGGAGCGTCCTTGTCCCTACCGGACAAGATCGCTGTGGTCACGTCGATCGGCCAATCGATGGCAATGTCCGGATCGTTCCAGGCAAGATTACGATCGTTCGCGGCATCGTAATAGGCATCGACCTTGTAGGCGACCATAGTATTCGGCACGAGCGTGCAGAAGCCATGCGCAAAGCCGTGCGGCACGAAAAGCTGCTCGCCCGCCTCGGCATCGAGCCTCACCGCAACATAGCGCCCGAAAGTCGGGGAATCGTGCCGGATATCGACCGCGACGTCATAGATCGCTCCGGCCAGCACGCGGATCAGCTTCGCCTGGGCTGACGGCGGCGCCTGAAAATGCAGGCCGCGGATCGTGCCGACTGGCGCGGAGAATGACTGGTTGTCCTGGACGAATGTGCTCGAGATCCCGCCCTCGGTGAGTTGGTCGGCGCGATACACCTCGGAAAACCAGCCGCGCTCATCGCCATGACGCTTCGGGATCACGCGCTTCACCGCCGGGATCTCGGTCTCGATTACGCGCATCGATCCCCCACAATTCGCAGCTGCGAAATAGGTTGTGCCCTTCAAAGCGGCGAAAGAAGCGAAGTCAAGGCACGGGCGCGCAGGCCCGGATCCGACGCCCGGCTGAGGGCGGTGGCCCGAGGCGGCCACCCGAAACCTCCTTGCTCGCTGCCCGTTCGACAGGTTACCCGACCGGCGCGACAGGTGAAGGAACACGTCATGAGGCGAGGCGAGATGTCCGCATTTTGGCCGAGGGGCGGCTCGCAATCCGCGAATCCACCGTGGACAGGGGCGATCTCCGGTTTCAACTGCACTCTGTCTCTCGGCAGGATCGCGCTCCTGCCGCTCTGTCTGCTCCTGGCTCTGCCTGCAGCGGCGCAGCCTGCGCTCGATCCGAGCGGAATCTGGCAGACTGAAACCGGAATTTCGCGCGTGCGCATCGCTCCGTGCGGGAACGGCTTTTGCGGAACGCTGGCGGCGGTCGGTGGCGCCGGCCTCGATAGCAAGAACCCCGATCCCGCCCTCAGGCAGCGCAAGCTCGTCGGCGTGCGCATATTAGACGCCGGGCAGCGGACCGCGACCGGTTACGAGGGATCGCTCTACAATCCGAGCAACGGGAAGACCTATTCGGGCACCCTCACGCCCAAGACCGTCGACACGCTCATCGTCTCAGGCTGCGTGCTCGGCGTGTTCTGCAAGAGCCAGACCTGGCGCCGCGCGAAGTAACCCGAATCCGAGCAGAGCGGCCCGACTTCGGAAGGCCGATCGAAATCGGCTCTTGCGCGGGCAGAAGAGCCAACTAAGTCCAGGCTTCCCGATGCGGAAGGTCTGGCCAGGACAAACCGGCAACTGGCATCGACCCAAAGAAACGGTCACCTCGGAAACGCCTGACGCCATGCCCACGCGCCTGCTCATCGCCGCCTTGCTGGCTGGCCTCACCCTGCCTGCCGCCGCGGAGGATCGGCCGATCCGCAACGCGCCCTCACCGCGCTCGCTCGAATTCGCCGCCTATATCTATTCGGCCCAGAATGTCTGCGGCTACCGGATCGGCGTGCCGGCCTTCGAGGCGGAACTCGCCAAGCAGGGCACCAAGCCGGAAGACGTCAACCCGCGCGGCCCCTTCGGGCGGCATATCGCGGGGATGTTCTCGCTGATGTCGAATCAGATCCAGCTCAACCGCGAGGCGGCCTGCTTGGCGGTTGCCGGCGAATTCGGCCCCGAAGGCAAGATCGCCAAGAACGTCCTGCTGCCGGCCGGCGCGGACGACGCTCCTGCCGCGCCAAAGCCCGGTGAGCCCGAGGCTGCCAGCCCCAAGCCGGCCGAATAGTCCGAATGCCGGCGAGAGCCACGATAGGGCCGCTCAGCTTCGACCCAGCCTGCCCTCGATCGCGTCCCAGACGGAAACGGCCAGATCGGGGCCGCCGAGACGCTTGATCGCGCGCAATCCCGTCGGCGAGGTCACGTTGATCTCGGTGAGATGACCGTCGATCACGTCGATGCCGACGAGGATCAGGCCACGCTCCCTCAGGACCGGGCCGATATGCGCGCAGATCTCGCGCTCCTGGTCGGTCAGTTCGGTCGCGCCAGCCGCGCCGCCGCGCACCATGTTCGAGCGGATGTCGCCCTTGGCCGGCACCCGGTTGATCGCCCCCATCGGAACGCCATCGACCAGGATGATGCGCTTGTCGCCCTCGCTGATCTTCTCGAGGAAGCGCTGCACCACCCATTGCTCGCGGAAGGTCGCGGCGAACAGGTCGAACATCGAGCCGAAATTCGGATCGTCCTCGGTCACCCGGAACACCGCGGCGCCACCATGCCCATGCAACGGCTTCATCGCGATGGTGCCGTGCTCGCGCCGGAACTCTTCGATCTCCGCCTTGTCGCGCGAGATCAGGGTCGGCGGCATCAGGTCGGGAAAGTCGAGGACGAAGAGTTTCTCGGGCGCGTTGCGCACAGAGACCGGATCGTTGACGACGAGCGTCCTGTCCACGATCCGCTCGAGCATGTGGGTGGCCGTGATGTAGGCCATGTCGAAGGGCGGATCCTGGCGCATCAGCACCACGTCGACCTCCGCGAGATCGACACGCTCCATGCGGCCGAGGCTGTAATGCGCGCCTTCGACATCCTGGACCGTCACGGGCTCGACCCGCGCGGTGACGAGCCGGCCGAGCATCGAGAGCCTGTCGGGCGTGTAGTAGAGCAGCCGATGGCCGCGCTCCTGTGCCTCCAGCATCAGCGCGAAGGTCGTATCCCCGGCGATACGGATCATCTGGATCGGATCCATCTGGACCGCGACGGTCAGCGCCATGTTCGTCCTCGTCTCCATGGCAGTGGCCGCTGGGCTGCGCCCACGATCCAGCACCTGCGGTGCCCTTCCCGAACGACAAGTTCGGTGAATCGGTTCGAGCTGATGCGGCCCGCTCTCAGCGCCCTCGGTAAAGTCGCGGTCTAATCCCGCGGACCGACTTTCGTCTTCGTGCGAGTTTCATAATCGCCGATCGCATTGCGGCAATCGGGCGACAAGCGCGGCCGGTTGCGATTCATGCAGCGATCCGCTTCGGAGCTCGCCGGATCGACCCCGGCACAGAGACGGAAGAAGTCGTTGGCGCAACCCAGCTGAAGCGCCGGATCGTCGCGTTGCGCCGATGCCGGTGCGGCCGCCAGCAGCAGAACGGCAAAGGATGCTGCTGCCAGCACCGCCCGATCGCCGCGCGAGCGGCCTGCGCTTCGTGCCTTCTCCAGACGCATGACACCTGTCCTCGTTCGCTCGTCGCCTCCGGCACCGCATATCGGGCTCCACGGTTCGTAAGCAAGCTCCGGGAAGAATGCCGGGATGCCGGCCTCCGCCGCCGCGCCCTAACGCGTTCGAGCATATCCGATGGAGGCAGGACCGGACTTGCCATTCGGCAAAATGCCCCGCTCGCACAGCGAGCGGGGCGCAGGCCTGAGGAGGAAAGCCCGGTTAGGGGCGGCAAATCCGACGCAAGGAGCGGGCCGGCCGGGCCCGGCTTCGGCCAACCTGCTGCGACCAGTCGCCGCCGGCCCTTCCTGCGCGAATGGCCGCTCGCCGGAATCCGCTGTTGCCGGAAAGTCGCACTGGCCGGCGGCCATCTGCGAGAAACTCTCCGTTAACCACGCCGTGCTGATCTTCGCCGGCGCTACCCGCGTGGATTGGTCCCGATCCCTTCTTGGTTCCATCGAGCCCGATCCGGCTGCGGGCAGCCCGACACGACGGTCCTCGGACCGGCCCCATCGCCGTCCGGCCTGCCGAAAAGCAGCCGGGAGGCGAAACAACGGGACTGTGCTGCATGAACCTTTCGACGACGCGCGACACCCGGCGCGACACCCGGAAAGATGGCTCCCCGACAGCGACCGTCGTCGCATTGCCCAGGGCTGCGCCGCGCCGGTTCAAGCGCGAGGACGATTCGGCCCGCGGGCAAATCCTGCTTTTCACCGGCATTCGCTACGAGCGGATCGCGGAACCGGAGGACGAGGCCGCTGCCCCACAGCGCAAGCTGTCGTGAAGGTTCGGACATTCGACGTCGGCCGCGCGCTGTCGGTAAGCGGTCTTCTCGTCCTGTCGGCCTGCATGCAGGAAGGCGATTTCGGACGCCCTGCAGCAAGCGTCTGGAACGAATCCATCGACACGACGGGAGCGATCGTCGCCCGGGCGCGGGGCGAACCGTCGTCGCCCTTCCCGCTGACCGACGACGAGCGCACCTTGAGGGATCGCGCCTGGCGCTTTCTGATGCCGGCAGCGCCCCATGTCGCCTTTCTCGACATTCTCGCAAATCTGGCGCGGTCTCGGATCCTGCCGCCGTCCGAGCGCCTGCTCGAGCCGGACGCCTATTACACCGGCCTCGTCTCCGAATCCTTCAGCTCGCCCTATTCGCGCTACCGCCGCCTGTCCGAGGATGCGAACGCCGACGGACGGCTGGTCCCGCTCTTTGCATCCACGGCGGAACTGGTCTTCGCCGCCGATTCTCTGCGGCTGCGCAGCCTGCCCTTCGCGAAGTCCCTGAACGGCGACGAGATCCGCGACGCGGCGACGCGAGTTGCGGAAAATCGCTGTCTCGTGGCCTGGGTGCGCCTGGAGACGGAATTGCGGGTCGCGCGCTATCGTTTCGCGCTCGAACATCTCGTCGCCGAGATGCCGGGCCGCGAGGCCTTGCCGGCCGAGCGAGCGATCGGGTTCCTCGATCAGCGCCGCCAGCTGCTCGACCCGCTGCTGCCGCCCGACTCCGCAGCCCGTTGCGGACTCGCACCACCGCCTGCCTTCGTGGAACTGGCGCCGCCCTTGCGTGCCAAGTACTGAGATCGACGCCGTCACGCGCTGCAGGCGTGGGCCGAGCCGATACTCCACAGACGCACTTGCTGAGATCCGCCCCGATGCGAACCATCGTCTATGCCGATGGCGGCTGCGACCCCAATCCCGGACCGGGCGGCTGGGGCGTCGTCATCGCCAACCCGAACGGTCCGATCGAATTGTGCGGCGGAGAGGCCGCGACCACGAACAACCGGATGGAGCTGACCGCCGCGATTCGCGCCCTGGAGCATTTTCCGGAAGGCGCTCAGATCGAGATGCGCTGCGACAGCCAGTACGTGGTTCGCTCCGCCAGCGAATGGATGCGCGGCTGGAAGGCGCGTGGCTGGCGCACCGCTTCCGGCCCGGTCAAGAACCGCGACCTGATGGAGCAGCTCGATGCGCTTGCGAGCGCGCGCGACGTGCGCTGGACCTGGGTTCGCGGCCATGCCGGCGATATCGACAACGAGCGCGCCGATCGACTTGCCACGCAGGGAAGGCGCGAGGCTCTCGGCGAGCGATCCGCACCGGTCGAGGAGCCGGCAGGATCGGCATCATCCGATATGCCAGAACCTGCTGCGACAAGGATTCCGCTCGCGCTGACGATCGGTCCCGATCTCTCTACGGATGCGGCGCGCGCTGCTGCGGAGGCCGGCCTGCCCGTGCAGGCCTTTGTCGAGGATGCCCTGCGCCTCGTCCTCGACCTCGGCCCCGAGGGCATCGTCCGGGCCCGTGCCTATCTCGATGGCGTGCGAAAAAGAGCCAAAGCCTCCTGAGCCGGCTGTCACGCTAGAGCGCGTTGTGGTTTGTCGGAAGCGACAACGCGCTCTAAGTTAGTGTTGTCGCATGATGTTTTCGGTGAACCGGATTCCACTTCACCGCATCATGCTCTAGCCGCCGGGCTTGGCCTCGGCGGCCGGCTCTTCCGGCGCGTCGATCGAGCACGACACTCCTTCGACGGCCGCGTCGGCCATGGCGCGCTGGCTCGGCAGGCCAGCCACGACGCGCACCACCGCGAAACCCTCGTGTTCGGACGAGATGATGCGCACGTCGCGGTTCACCTCGTTCTCGTCCTCGTTTGCGAGCGCCTCATCATATTGGGCGCGCGTCATCACCACGAGTTCGAGCGCGCCGCGCAAGGCGGCCTGATCGGTAACAGCATAGAAGGCGCCGTGCTTGCCATGCATCGCGACCGAGAGCGTGAGAGGGCCTGTCCGGGCCGAGACCCGCATCGGGCCATCGTCGAGATCGTAGGCGCAGACGCCGACTGCGACCGCTGGATCGGGGATCGGCAGCCAGGGACTCTCGGCGCGGCGCAGGGTGCCGGAGGCGAGCGAATGCACGAGAAGCGGATGGTCGAGCGCCTCGCTTTCCTTGGCCAACGCAAGCGCGTCGGTCGCGGCGAAATGGGGAATCGAGAGGATCGTGGCGATATGCGCCAGACCGGCGAGCACCAATCCGCAGGCCGTCGCGAGGAGAAAGCGCGAGCGCAGACTCATTGGCCGCATCCGAGGCGCGAGATGGACGGAAGCGTATCGCGATCGAGCGTGCCGACGCTCGCAGCGACCGGCGTGTCGTAGAGACGCAGAGCCAATCGTATCGCGCCGCTCTTGCGCGGCATGGGCAGCCAGTTTCCTGCCTGCACCTCAGGGCTGATCGTGATCTCGAAGGGGCCGTCCGCATTGCGGAGGACCTCGGTCGAGGTGAAGCCCTGGCGGATCGGGGCCGCGTTCGGATCCTCGGCGCCGACACCGGCGATCGTCAGCGTCCAGGCGCGGGCGGGCGGCGTAGCGCCGCCGACTGTGTAGGTGCAGGCCGCGTCGAGCCCATCGCCATCGTCATCGACGAGAGCCGTCAGCAACATGCCTTCCCCGAGTGCCAGCGGGATTTCTCCGTGGCGCGCATTCACGGCGCGCGAATAGGGGTCGGCACCGAGCGAGCCGATGCGTGGCCAGGCCGTCCAGGCACCGATGGTCGTGCCGCCGAAGACATAGCCGCCCCCGGTCGCGAGTTCGGCGCTACCGAGCCCGAGAATGAGGCCCAGCGCGAGTGCGTAGAGCACCAGCACGGTATTGGAGGTTCGGCGCAGGAGGTTGCGGGCCAGCCGGCGCAGGCGTGAGAGCCAGGCCCGGCGCCGCGCACCCGGCTTACGTGGCCGTGCAACGAGGCTCGGCGCTTCGGCTGCGAGTTCGGCGCCCAATTCCCGCCCTCACGGCACCCAGACGCGGCCGCCTTCGGCCACGTCGATCGGCTGGAACCCGGCCGGCGCGCCCTGCCCCTGCTGCAGCGCGCCCGAACGGGCGGGCGCGGGCTTCCCGGCGGAGGCACCGCTTTCGACGGAGCGGAACAGACCGTTCAGCCCGCTGATGACTTCGAAGGACCGGCGAGAGAGGCGCCCCGACAGCCCTGCGCCCGCTGTGGCAGCACCGGAATCCTGCGCGACCTCGGCCGGGCGGTTCTTGTCGTTCAGGCCTGGAAGCGGCTTGAGCTCGATGCCGCGATGGGCCGGCTCCATGATCTCGTGCCAGGTCATCGCGGGGAGTGAACCGCCGGTCATCTTATTCGTGGGGCTGTGATTGTCGTTGCCGAACCAGACGGCACCGACAAGGTTGCCGGTATAACCGACGAACCAAGCATCCCGGTAATTGTTGGTCGTCCCGGTCTTGCCAGCTACCTTGGTGCCTTCGAGCTGCGCCTTGCGGGCGGTGCCTTCCTCGACGACCTTGTTGAGCATGTAGTTCATGCCGGCGACGACCTGCGACGAGAGCACCTGCTTAGGCGTCTCGTCGTTGTGCCGATAGATGACCTCCCCTGCCGAGTTCCGCACCTCGATCGTGCCATAGCCACGCGCGTAGTGGCCGCCATTGGCGAAAACCGCGAAACCGGAGGCCTGATCGAGCACCGTGATGTCGTCCGCTCCGATCGGCATCGAAACCGTATCCGGTAGAGGCGTCGTGACGCCCATCGCATGAGCGGTCTCGATGATTTTGGCACGGCCGGCCACCGCGGCGGGCCAGGGAGCCTTGATGCCCATGCCGTTGCCGAGCGCGATCGAAATCTTGATCGGGATCGTGTTGATCGATTTGGCAACAGCCAGCCACATCGGCTGCCGGCCCGAATAGGAGCGGTTGTAGTTCTGCGGGCTCCAATTGCCGAGGCTGACCGGAGAATCGACGACGATGGTCTCCGGTTTGAACAGACCCGAAGCCAAAGCCGACGCATAGACATAGGGCTTGAACGACGAGCCCGGCTGCCGCTGCGCATCGACCGCGCGATTGAACTGGCTCTCGCCGTAATCGGCCCCACCCACGATCGCGCGGACAGCTCCATCGGGATCGGCGATCACGACCGCGGCCTGATCGACGTCGTAGGTATCGCCGAAGCGCCGCAGGATGTTCTCGACGGCCTGGTCGGCACTTTTCTGGATGGTGAGATCGAGCGGCGTCTTCACGACGAGCACGCGGTCGTTGCGCAGCTTGCCGTCGTCGGCAAGACGCTTCACCTCGGCGAAAGCCCAGTCGAGATAATAATCGGCCGTGATGTCCTTGGTCCGCGTCACCGGGGTCGCAGGGTTGCGCAAGGCGGTCTGGATCTGGCCCTCGGTCACGAAGCCGGCCTCGACCATGTTGTGCAGCACGTCGACCGCGCGGGCCCGCGCGGCGGGCAGGTTGACGTTCGGCGAATATTTCGTGGGCGCCTTGAACAGGCCGGCGAGCATCGCGGCCTCGGCCAGGGTGATGTCCGGCAGGCGTTTTCCGAAGTAGTAGTCGGCCGCTGCGACCGCCCCGAAAGTGCCGCCACCCATATAGGCGCGGTCGAGATAGAGCTTGAGAATCTCGTTCTTCGACAGGTGGGATTCGAGCCACAAAGAGAGGAACGCCTCGTTGACTTTGCGCTCGAGCGAACGCTCGTTGGTCAGGAACAGGTTCTTGGCGAGCTGCTGGGTGATGGTCGAGCCGCCCTGCGTGTTGCCTCCGCCACGCGAATTGGAGACGAGCGCGCGAGCAAGGCCGATCGGATCAATGCCCCAATGCTCGTAGAAGCGCCGATCCTCCGTCGAGAGCAGCGCCTTGATCATCAATTCGGGAAATTCGTCGATCTTGAGCGAATCGTCGTGCTTGATGCCGCGCCGCCCGACTTCGACGCCGTAACGATCGAGGAAGGTGACGGCGAGATCCTGCTGCTTCAGCCAATCGGCGCTGGTGAGGTTGAAGGCCGGCTGAGCGAGAAACAGCATGAGGAGCGCGCCACCCACGCCGAGCGTGACACCCTCGCTCGTCAAATCGAGCACGAAGCGCTTCCAGCCCCTGAACGAGAACTTCGCCATGAAGCGCTGAAAGCGATCATAGGCCGCGCCGGTCGATTGGCCGCCCTCGTAGAGGCTGGCATTGACCCAGGAATCGAAGCTGAGCGCCGCCCGGCTGATCCGCGTCTTCAGGCTCGTGTATTCGGGCAGGCGCACGGCGTGAATCGGCTCCCTCGGGTTGCGACCGTCGCGTTCGCCGGTGAGGGGGCGGCAACGAAACGGGCGCCGCACCATAACAAGTCACGCGTTTGCACGCGAGATTAACGGCTGCGTAACCAACGCACCAAACCAGGGAGCCGTGACCGCGCAGGCCAGTCAGTTCGGATTAACCTTTACAGCCGAATGCGGCGGCCCTTGTCCGAGTTGCCCCGCACGCGCCGCAATACGGATCGTCCGGTGCGACGCTTGATCCGCGTGGCCGGCTCCGGCAGGACAGAACGATGTTCCGACGACGATCCCCTGCCGCGCCGCATCACGGCTCCGACAGTCAACAGGCGCCCTTCTGGCGCGAGAAGACCCTCGAGGCGATGAGCCCGGCCGAATGGGAGAGCCTATGCGACGGCTGCGGCCGCTGCTGCCTCCTGAAGCTCGAGGACGAGGATACCGGCGAGATCCATTTCACCGATGTCGGCTGCACCCTGCTCGACGCGCAGACCTGCCGCTGCCGAGACTATCGCAGGCGGGCGCGTCGGGTACCCGATTGCGTCAGGCTGACGCCCGAAGCGGTGCGCAGCATTCCGTGGCTGCCGCCGACCTGCGCCTACAGGCTGGTCCGCGAAGGCCAAGACCTGCCCTCCTGGCACCCGCTCGTCTCCGGCCGGAAGGCGAGCGTCCACGAGGCGGGCATCTCGGTGCGCGGCCGTGTCGCCGGCAACGAGGAGGAGTTCGACGAGGACGAGTTGCCCGAGCGCATCGTCGACTGGCCCGGCGAGACCGCCTGACAGGCGACCTGTCTCACAATCCCCACGCGGCCGGGATCGGGCTTCTCGCCATCGACATGGTCTCCGCGGCGGCCGCGAGCGCGAGCGACAAGTCGAGCGCTTCCGCTACGCCCTCACTCCACAGGGAGAGCGGCGTCGGCGCCTCGAGCAGGATCGCTCCATCGGTCTCCGACCCTACGGGGTGAAGATCCGCGCCGAGCTTGAGTGCGAGGCGATGCATCGGACCATTGCCGTTGAGGCAGCGCACATGCAATTCGCTGACGCCACGGCTGCGGGCAGCCTCGACGATCCGGCGGAACAGGATCGAACCAAGCCCGGCGCGGCGATACGCGCCCTCCACCGCGAAGGCGGCTTCGGCCCTGCTTCCCAGCGGGCAGATGCAGCTGCGCCGCCCAGCGGGGCGCAATTCGCCAAGGCCTCGCAGCACACCATCGGCGAAGACACCGAACATCATGCCTTGGCTGAGGACAGCCTGTTCCGCATAGGCGAGAGCCCCGCGATCATCGAGCGCGCTCATGAACCTGTTCCTGCGCGTCTCCGGATCGAGACGCAGGAAATAGGCTTTCAAGCTCGCCCGGTCGCTCGGCCAGAGCCTCCGGCACACGATCCTGACGGCCCGAGCGGGCATTCGTGAGTTTCGCATATGTGTTTGATATGCCACCGAGCGCATCGATTGCCGCCTCCGGTTGAACGCCATGTAGCGCCAATCCGGGCGTAGCCTCCCATCGGCCTCATCAAGGCCAAGCTCGCTCCAGGCATTCATCTGGGACCTCCAAATTCGTTTTGCAATGCAGCAAAACGTCCGCCCCCTTCCACCAGCCCCTCCATCTCAAGCCTGCGCAAAGCTGTGGCGGGGATATGACCATCGATCACGAAGACTTGATCCGGCGGCGCACGCACGGCACAGGTTCCAAGGTCTTCCCTTGGGCAAAGTCCTTGTTAGGGATCGCCACCCCGGCGCGGGTTCGAGTGCGAGAGGCCGTGAACCAGAACCAGAACCCCGCCGCCGCACCGACGAAGCTGCTCCCCTCGGATCAGGCGAGGGTCAGCGCGGTCTCGCCCGGCCCTGTCTTCGAGCGCTATGAGAAGCTGGTTTCGTCCGGCGCGATAGAGCGCGATCCGGCACAGACGCAGCTGGTCAGGGCGCTCGACCGGCTGATCCTCGATCTCGGCCGGCGCAAGCGTGCCCGCAAAGGCAGCGCGCTCGGATGGCTGTTCGGCCGCAAGGACGACGATACGGGCCCGCCGCGCGGCCTCTACATCTGGGGCTCGGTCGGCCGCGGCAAGACCATGCTCATGGACCTCTTCCACGAATCCGCGCCCGAGCCGAAGCGGCGCATCCACTTCCACGGCTTCATGGCCGACGTCCACGAGCGGATCCATGCCCATCGGCAGGCGGTCAAACGCGGCGAGGCCAAGGGCGACGATCCGATCCCGCCGGTCGCCGATGCGCTCGCGAACGAGGCGAGCCTGCTTTGCTTCGACGAATTCACGGTGACCGACATCGCCGACGCAATGATCTTGGGGCGCCTTTTCGGCGCGCTTTTCCAACGCGGTGTCACGGTCGTCGCGACCTCGAATGTCGAGCCCGAGCGGCTCTACGAAGGCGGCCTCAACCGCGCCCTGTTCCTGCCCTTCTTGCGGGAGCTTCAGGATCGGGTCGGCGTGATGCGTCTCGATGCACGCACCGATTTCCGGCTCGAAAAGCTCGGCGGCAACTCGGTCTATCACGTCCCGGCCGACGCGCAGGCTGAGCGCGCGCTCGATGCGGCCTTCACGGCCCTGACCGGCAAGGCAAAAGGCGCACCGGGCCACATCCGGGTCAAGGGCCGCGAGGTCGCGGTGCCGGAGGAGGCCGGCGGCGTCGCGCGCTTCAGCTTCGCCGATCTCTGCGCCAAGCCGCTCGGCGCTTCGGACTACATGGCGCTTGCAGACGCCTTTCATACGCTCATCATCTCCGGCATCCCGGTCATGAGCGAGGCGCAGCGCAATGAGGCCAAGCGCTTCATCACGCTGATCGACACGCTCTACGACGCGCATGTGAAGCTCATCGCCTCCGCCGAGGCCGAGGCGACCGGCCTGTACAAGGCGGATTCGGGCCGCGAGGCCTTCGAGTTCGAGCGCACCGTGTCGCGACTGATCGAGATGCGCTCCGAACAATATCTCGGCCTGCCGCATGGGCGCGGCGATTCCGAAGCCTCCGGATCGAGCTCCGGACTGGTGGAGACCTGACGCGCGTCCTGTCCATCAGCGCCGTCTTGGCAAATGCGCAGCGTGATGTGCGAAACGTCACACGGCATGCGCGACATTCATCCCTACTGCCGCTTGCTGGCACAGCCCCGGATTGCGATCGGCTTCTCGTATACATTATACCAGTTCTCAGATGCGGCATGCGAGGCGGGGGCCTTCGTGCTGCCTAGGGCCCTTGCCCGGTCGCAGCGGCCACGTTCCGCATCGCAATCGTCGATCGCTTCTTCCGACACGCTTCTCGCCCGGTCGGATCGGGATCGGCCTGCTTGGACTGCATCGCCCGCCTGAGATTTCTCCGGCGCCATCGCTTCCGGACGGGACAATTGCCATGATCACACTGACCGTGAACGGGACGGAACGCCGTTTCGACGGTGACCCCGACATGCCGCTGCTCTGGTTTCTG
Organism: Methylobacterium sp.; assembly: GCA_044227265.1. Taxonomy (GTDB): domain Bacteria; phylum Pseudomonadota; class Alphaproteobacteria; order Rhizobiales; family Beijerinckiaceae; genus Methylobacterium. The sequence goes on along the minus strand of JBGAFL010000017.1, from coordinate 13,612 downwards.
CGCGACGAGGTCGGGCTGACCGGCACCAAGTTCGGCTGCGGCCAGGCCCTGTGCGGGGCCTGCACGATCCATCTCGATGGCACCGCGATGCGCGCCTGCACGACGCCGGTCTCGGCGGCGGAAGGCTTGGCGGTCGTGACGATCGAAGGGCTGTCGCCCGATGGCAATCACCCGGTTCAGGTCGCCTGGCGCGATCTCAACGTGGCGCAATGCGGCTATTGCCAATGCGGCCAGATCATGCAGGCCGCCTCGCTGCTCGCCGATACGCCCAAGCCCAGCGACGAAGAGATCGATACGGCAATGAGCGGCAACATCTGTCGATGCGGCACCTATCCGCGCATCCGCGCGGCGATCCATCAGGCGGCCGGCCAAAGTTCGCCCGTCAGCGAGGGAGGCCGGCTGTGATCCACGAAGCACGCTTCATGGCCGAACTCGCGGCTGCACGATCCACCGCTCCCGCCCTGATCGCCAATGTCAGCCGCCGCGCCATGCTCGGCGGGCTCGGCGCCTTCGCGCTCGCGCTGAACCTGCGTGATACGGCCCGCGCCGACGAAGGACAGACCGAGGAGCAGAAGGCCCAGAAATACGGCCCCGACGGCATGCCGCATGGCTGGCGCGACGATCCGAAGATTTTCGTCGCCATCGCGCCCGACGGCACGGTCACCGTCACCAATCACCGCTCGGAGATGGGCACCGGGGTGCGCACCTCGATCGCGCTCGTCGTCGCGGATGAGCTCGAGGCCGATTGGGCGAAGGTGAAGGTGGTCCAGGCTTGGGGTGACGAAACCCGCTTCGGCAACCAGGACACTGACGGTTCGCGCTCGCTGCGGCATTTCTTCCAGCCTTTCCGCCATGTCGGCGCGGCAGCGCGGATGATGCTGATCCAGGCCGCCGCCCAGAAATGGGGCGTGCCTGCGAGCGAGATCACGGCCGAGCAGCATGTCCTGACGCATGCCAAAACCGGCAAAAAGCTCGGCTATGGCGAGGTCGCCGAGGCGGCCGCCGCTTTGCCCGTGCCGGCGCGCGAGACGGTCGTGCTCAAGAAGCCCGAGGCGTTCCGTTACATCGGCAAGGGCAAGATCGGGCTGATCGACAACCGCGACATCACCACCGGCAAGGCCGAATACGGCATCGACGTGAGGCGCGAGGGCATGCTCTACGCGCTGGTCGCAAGGCCGGCGGTCTATGGCGGGAAAGTTGTCAGCGTCGATGAGTCCGAGACGCTCAAGGTTCCCGGCGTCGTCAAGACGGTGAGGATCGAAGGCGGGGAGATCCCGTCCGAATTCATGCCGCTCGGCGGCGTCGCCGTGATCGCCAAGAACACCTGGGCGGCGATGAAGGGCCGGGAAGCCCTCAAGATCACCTGGGATGACGGCCCGAATGCGAGCTACGATACCACCGCGTTCCGGGCCGAGCTCGAAAAGGCGGCCCGCAGCCCCGGCAAGGTCGTGCGCAACCAGGGCGATGTCGACGGCGCCATGGCCAAGGCCAAGACGCGGTTTCAGGCCGAGTATTTCGTGCCCCATCTTGCCCAGGCACCGATGGAGCCGCCGGCTGCCGTTGCCGAATTCAAGGACGGGCGTTGCGAGGTCTGGGCTTGCACGCAGGGTCCGCAGGCCGCGCATGACCGCTTGATGAAGCGACTCAACCTGCCGGCCGACAAGGTGCGGGTGAATGTGACGCTGCTAGGGGGCGGGTTCGGCCGCAAGTCGAAGCCGGATTACGTCGTCGAGGCCGCTCTCTGTTCGCAGGCTGTCGGCGGCACGCCGGTCAAGCTCGTCTGGACCCGCGAGGACGACATCCACCACGGCTATTACCACACGATCTCGGTGGAGCGCCTGGAAGCCGGGCTCGACGACAAGGGCATGCCTGTGGCCTGGCTTCACCGGAGTGCGGCACCGACGATCGGCTCGACCTTCGCGCCCGATCCCAAACATGAGCTGCCGTTCGAACTCGGCATGGGTCTCGTCAACAATCCCTTCGCGATTCCGAACATGCGCATGGAGAATCCGGAAGCCGCCGCGCATGTGCGGATCGGCTGGTTCCGCTCGGTCTCCAACATCCCGCACGCCTTCGCGATCCAGTCCTTCGTCGCCGAACTGGCGCATGAGGCGGGCCGCGATCCGAAGGAATACCTGCTCGACCTGATCGGGCCGGCACGCAAGATCGATCCAGCCTCGCTGAGCGATGCCTGGAACTATGGTGAGGATCCGGCCCGCTATCCTGTCGATACCGGGCGCCTTCGCGGGGTGATCGAGGCGGCGGCGAAGGGCGCCGGCTGGGGCCGCAAGCTTCCCAACGGCAGGGGGCTCGGCATTGCCGGCCACTACAGTTTCGTCACCTATACGGCCTGCGCGGCCGAGGTCGAGGTCGATGGCAAGGGCAACGTGACGATCCATGCCGTGGACATCGCCGTCGATTGCGGCGCCCAGATCAATCCCGAACGGGTGCGCTCGCAGATGGAAGGCGCCGTGGTGATGGGGATGGGCCTCGCCCTCACCTCGCAGATCACCTTCAAGAACGGCCGCGCCCAGCAGGATAATTTCGACGGCTACGAAGTGGCGCGGATCGATGCCGCACCGAAGGTCGTGCGCGTGCATCTGGTGCCGTCGGGCGGGTTCGATGGACCGCTCGGCGGGGTCGGCGAGCCCGGCGTGCCGCCTGTCGAGCCGGCCATCGCCAATGCGGTGTTCGCGGCGACCGGGCGGCGCATCCGCTCGCTGCCGATCCGCGATCAATTGTCGAGCTGACGAGAAGGCCCGTGCGCATTCCGATGCGCCGGGCGTTTTCGAAGCGCGTCGCCACCACGAACCTGTCACCGCGCCCCCTCCCTCTGCCGACACGGCTGGTGGAGGGAGCGAATGCACTGCCGCGCGCGTTCATGAGTCGGTTGCCCGCAGATTCCCGTTTGAACCACAGCGCCACGCTGTTTATGGTTTGTTCTCATGGCGCGGCGATTCCCATCGCGCGGGCGGCCAGGGAGAGCCCGAATGGCGGATGAACTCGTCTTCTACACGAACCCGATGTCGCGCGGACGCATCGTGCGCTGGATGCTGGAGGAGGTCGGGCAGCCCTACCGGACCGAAGTGCTGGATTACGCCACCACGATGAAGGCGGCCGAGTACCTGTCCGTGAACCCGATGGGCAAGGTGCCTGCGATCAAGCACGGCGAGACCGTCGTCACCGAGGCTGCCGCGATCTGCGCCTATCTCGCCGATGCCTTCCCGCAAGCCGGCCTCGCACCGCCCTCAGGCAATCCGGCGCGCGGACCCTATTACCGTTGGCTGTTCTTCGCGGCCGGCCCAGTCGAATCCGCCGTGCTCAACAAGGCCCTGCAGGTGAGCGTGCCGCCGGAGCGCAAACCCATGGTCGGCTATGGCAGCATGGAGGAGGTCCTCGACACGCTCGAATATGCGGTCTCGCAGGGCGAATATCTCGCCGGAGGGCGCTTCAGCGCGGCCGATCTCTATGTCGGCTCGCATCTCGCCTGGGGCATGAGCTTCAGCACGATCGAGCGCCGGCCGGCCTTCGAGACCTATATCGCGCGGTTCCAGACCCGCCCTGCCGCCATCCGCGCCAATGAGATCGACGATGCGTTGATCGCCGCCGCGAACGGCGCGTCGCGCGGTTCCTGACAGGGCCTGCCTCCTTCGTGCCGGATACGGAGCGGAGCGGCTCTCGCTCGTCTCGCTGATGGAAAGCCACAGGTTTGGAACGGCTGTGGAGGTCCGGCGTTCGCCCTGACATCTCCCCAAGATTTTTCGGTTCAGGAGCAATGCATGGGCAGCAATGGGATCATGAACGACCTCTTCAGCGACGAGCCGAACCTGTCGATGACCGAGCGGGCGGTATCCGTGGCGCTCGGGCTCGGGCTTGCCGCGGCGGCCGCTCAGCCCCGGCCGAATCTCTGGCTGAGCTTTGGCGCCCTGGTCGTCGGCGTCGGCCTCGCCGTGCGCGGTGCCACCGGTCATTGCCCGGTCAAGGCTCTGACCGGGTCCGACAGCGGCCGCATCGCGCAGGACGATGCGTGAACCGCTACGCTCTCTAGCCAACCGGTCATAGAAAAGGGCGCCTTTCGGCGCCCTCCTCTACTTGATGAAACGGCGCGTCAGAGCGAGCTGCTGGAGCGCCCGGCGATCGCGCCATAGACCGCCAGTACGACGATCGCGCCGACGATCGCCCCGATCAGACCCGCACCTTCGTTCGGCCCGTACCAGCCAAGCAACTGGCCGAGGAAGGTTGCCGCGAAGGCGCCGACGATGCCGAGGATCGTCGTCATGATGAAGCCCGAAGGCTCGTTCGGGCCCGGCATGATGAACTTGGCGATGACACCGGCGAGGAAGCCGATGATGATGGTCCAGAGGATGCCCATGGATTCAGATGCCTTCGACGTTGCCGTACGCGACTTGACCGTACTCGGCGACAGAACGCACAGCCAGCCTGCTCAGTTGCGCCGCGGCACGAATTTCTGGTCCCTTCTGATGGATCCATCGGACCCGGCCGTTCGCGGAAGCCTCGCGGGGTGGGCAACGCCTTTACTGAGACCCATCCCATCGCTCAGAGAAGGCGATGGGCGCGCCCGACCGCCCGATCGCATCCAGGCTTCGACGATCCGATGACGCATCACCGCGCCCTGCCCTCCTCGCTCTTCCGTCGCTTCCTGTTCGTCGCGGCCCTGGCCATTCTGCCGCTTGCGGGCGCCAAAGCCGCCGAGCGCGTCGTCAATATCTACAACTGGTCCGACTATATCGACCCGAAGGTGCTGGACGACTTCACAAAGGAAACCGGTATCAAGGTCGTCTACGACACCTATGACAACAACGAGATTCTGGAGACAAAGCTGCTTGCCGGCCAATCTGGCTACGATGTCGTCGTGCCGTCCGGTCCGTTTCTGCAGCGCCTGATCAAGGCCGGGGTGTTCCTGCCGCTCGACCGGAAGAAGCTGCCGAACCTGGTCAATGTCTGGCCCGAGATCGCTCAGCGGCTCCAGGTCTACGATCCTGGGAACCTCTATGGGATCGACTACATGTGGGGCACGACCGGGATCGGCTTGAACGTCGATCTGGTGCGCGAGCGGCTCGGCCCGAACCAGACCCTCAACAGCTGGGCCATCGTCCTCAACCCGAGCTTGATGAACAAGCTCAAGGAATGCGGGGTGATGATGCTCGACAGCCCCGAGGACCTGATCCCGAGTATCCTGCCCTTCTATGGGCCCAAGACCAATCCCAACAAATGGGACGACATCCAGCTCGTTACCGACGCGCTCTACAAGGTCCGCAACTTCGTACGGAAATTCCACTCTTCGGAATACATCAACGCCCTTGCCAACGGCGATATCTGCGTCGCCGTCGGCTATTCCGGCGACGTGCTCCAGGCCAAGAAGCGGGCAGAGGAAGCCAAGAACGACGTCAAGATCGAGTACGTGATTCCGCGCGAGGGCACGCTGATGTGGTTCGACGTCTTCGCCATCCCGAAGGATGCGCCGCATGCGGCCGAGGCGCATGCTTTCATCGATTACATGCTGCGGCCGGAGGTCGCGGCGGCAAACACCAATTTCGTCTCTTTCGCGAGCGGAAATTTGCCAGCTAAAAAATTCATCAAGCCGGAGATTCTGGCCAATACCGGAATCTACCCGGACGATGCGACGATGCAGCGATTGCTGACCAACACCGCCTGGAACGACACCACGCAGCGCTTCGTCACGCGGCAATGGACCCGCGTCCGCACCGGCCGCTGACGCGAGAGCCGCCAGTTTCAGGTCACCGCAGGCGAAAAAGAAACCCGGCACCGAAGCGCCGGGTCTCCAAACAGAACTGCGCTCGGGATCAGGAGATCAGATCGGCCGGCACCTTGCCGCCATTTTCGGCGACCTTCTTCAGCACTTCCTTGTGCAGCCAGATGTTCATCGTCGCCGTATCGTTCTTGTCGCCGGTGTAGTGCAGTTCGTCGGCCAGCCCCTTGCGCGCGGCAAGGCTCGAATCGAGATCGAGCAGCTTCAGGAGATCGACGATCGACGTCTTCCAGTTGAGGTGCTTGTCCGCGTTCTTGGCGGCGAGATCCGCCATGACGGCCGAGACATCGACGGCTGTCGGAAGAGCGCCGGTCGTCGCCGGCCCATTGCCACCATAATAAGTCGTGGTGCCACTGGACCCGGCACTCACATCGGCACCTGAGGCCGTCGCGGCATTGTTCTCGGGCGTGGGCGCCGCCGGTGCGGGGGCTTCCGCCGCCTTGGCGTCCGAGCTTCCGCCGAATGGGTGAAGGATCTTGCTTACAATGTTTCCAAGGAAGCTCATGGCCACTTACCTTTCGTTTCGCCGCAGTTCCGTCGCCGCAGCGGGAGTAAACGAAATGGTCAAGGCAGCGTTCCCTGACAAGCACCTCAGCTCGGCGTTATGAGGAAACCGCGCCCCAACGCGTGCTCGATCGGCAACGCACCAGTTGGAGCGAGCGGCCTGCTGTGCAAAAGGAAGCGCCCCGAGCCTTCCGGACGTGACGCTGCCATGACCGCCCTGCGCAACCTGTTCGCCCTTCGCCGCCGCCAAACACTTCGTTGCCTCACGGGTGTGCTGTGCCTCGTCGCGGGAGCCGGCCTCTCGCCACTCGCGGCGCAGGAAACGCGCGTCCCGGTCCGCATCGGTGTCATCCCCATCATCGGCGCGGCGCCGATCTTCGTCGCCCGCGGCGAAGGCTGGCTCAAGGATGCTGGGCTGGAGCCGAGCTTCACCACCTTCGAATCCGGCCCGAACATGATCCAGGCTTTGGCCTCGGGCACGATCGACGTCTACGTCGCCGGGATCGCGCCGCTCGCGGTCGCGCGCACCAAGGGCATCGACGTGCGGGTCGTTGCCGCGACGGCGATCGAAGAGATGGTACTCGTCGCAAGTCCGAAGCTGGCTCCGTATTTCGCGAGCGCGCCGAGCAAGGCCGAGGCGCTGAAGCAGTTCCATGCCAAGGAAGGCAAGCCCGCGCGCTTTGCGACGCAGCCTGCGGGTTCGGTCCCCAATACGACGTTGCAGCACTGGCTCTGGCAGGTCGCCAAGGCGGACAAGGCGGATGCCGAGGTCGTACCGATGGGAATCGACGCAACCCAGCAGGCGGTGCTGGCGGGCGTGGTCGACGGCGCCTCGATCCGCGAGCCGGCGCTGACCATCGTGCAGGGCCGCAATCCGGCGATCAAGCTGATCGCGACCGGCGGCGAGATGTTTCCCGACCAGCCGGGCACTGTGGTCGCCGTCTACGGAAAATTCGCGGACAAGAATCCGGCGGCCGTGGACGGCCTCGTCAAGGCGCTCGTCAAGGCGACCAATCTCCTCAAGACCGATCCGGTCCGTGCCGCGCCGCCCGTCGAGGCAGCGCTCGGCAAGGGCATCGTCGATCTCGCCACCATCCAGAAGGCGCTGACCTCGCCCGCCGCCAAATTCGTGACCGATCCGCGCACGATCATCGAGGCGACCAAGGCGATGCAGGCCTATCAGGTCTCGATCGGCACGCTCGACAAGGAGGCGCCGATCGACGGGCTGTTCGACGCGAAACCGTTCGAGAAAGCGACTCAGCCTTGAACCGCCGCGCATGAGCGTCTTGCGCGCGACGGCGCTCTCCACCCTCGGCCTCCTGACCTTCCTCATCCTGTGGGAGGCGGCGCCGAGGCTCGAGATCGTCAACCCGGCCTTCCTGCCGCCACCGTCGACCATCCCCGCGGCCTTCTGGAAGGAGGTCAAAGGGGGCGCCTGGCTCACGGCGGTTTTCGAGAGCCTCAGCCATTACGTGGTGGGCCTCGGCGTCGGAGCCGGCGCCGGCATGGCTCTGGGCCTGGCTGCCGGCATGTTCCGCTGGTTCGAGGTGTTCACCGCCTGGATCGTGCGCCTGCTGCGGCCGATCCCGGGTTTGGCCTGGGTGCCGTTCGCGATCATCTGGTTCGGCGTCCAGCCCTCGGCCGCCGTTTTCATCATCGCGATCGGCGTGTTCTGGATCGTGTTCTTTGCAACGCAAGGCGCGGTGCGGGGCGTTGATCGCGACCTGATCGAAGTGGCCCAGGCTTTCGGCTTCCGCTCGGCCTTCTCGCGGCTGACCAAGATCCTGCTTCCTGCCGCCACTCCAGGCATTCTCGTCGGTATCCGCACCGCCTTGGGGCAAGCCTGGATGGCGGTGGTCGCGGCCGAGATCTTCGGCGTGCCCGGCATCGGCCAGCGCATGATGCAGGCGTCCTCCCTGCTCTCGACCGACATCGTGGTCGTCTACATGCTGACCATGGCCGCCCTCTACGGCCTGTTCGATTCCGCCTTCGTCGCCCTGCAGGGCTGGCTGCTACGGTGGCGCGCATGAGAACGGCAACTGGCGAGCCGGTCATCGAGATCCGCGGCCTTTGCCTCGCCTACGAGCGGAACGGCCAGCGCAACACCATCCTGTCCGATCTCGACCTCACGGTCGAACGCGGCCAGTTCCTGGTCATCGTCGGCGAATCCGGTGTCGGTAAATCGACGCTGCTGCGCGTGCTGATCGGTCTCGCCAAGCCGAGCGCCGGCACGGTGAAGCTCGACACGAAGCCCGGCATCCGCACGCCGATGGCGCTGGTGTTCCAGGATGCGCGGCTGCTGCCCTGGCGCAAGGTGCTCGACAACGTCGCCTTCGGCCTGGAGCGCAGCGGGTTGGCGAGGGCCGAGCGTCGCGAGCGGGCACGCAAGATGCTCGCGCTCGTCGGCCTTGCCGACCTCGCGAACCGCTGGCCGCACCAGCTCTCCGGCGGTCAGCGCCAGCGCGTGTCCCTGGCGCGCGCCCTCGCCGTCGAGCCCGACGTCCTGCTGATGGACGAGCCCTTCTCGGCGCTCGACAGTTTCACCCGCGAGGGCCTCCAGGACGAATTGCAGCGCATCAAGGCGCAGACCGGCAAGACCGTGCTGTTCGTGACCCACGACATCGACGAGGCGGTCTATCTCGCCGACCGTGTCGTGGTTCTGGCCGGCTCGCCGGGCCGGGTCGCGGCCGATGTGGTGATCGATCTGCCGCGTCCGCGGCAGCGGCGCGATGCCGTTCTCGTGGCGGCCGCCGTCCAGTTGCGCGCGGAGCTGTCGCGGCGCTCGGCAGCGCTATGATCTTCGTCCTCGCCTGAGTGCGGCGAGGTAACCGAACGGTGCCGTTTCAGCTCGGTCGTCCGTGGATCGGATCGACCCAATGGACAGTTTCCGGCGGCTCGACCGGCGTGATCTCGGGCAGGTTGACCACCACTGCCTCGTTGTCCGAGCGCACCAGCACGCAGTGCAGGGGCTCGTCGGTCGACGCGTTGATCTCCTGATGCGGCACGTAAGGCGGCACGAAGATAAAATCGCCGGGGCCGGCCTCGGCCACGTATTCGAGCTTGTCGCCCCAGCGCATCCGGGCGCGGCCCGAGACGACATAGATCACGCTCTCAAGCGCGCCGTGATGATGCACGCCGGTCTTGGCATCGGGCTCGATCGCCACGGTGCCGGCCCAGATCTTCTGGGCGCCGACGCGGGCGGCATTGATCGCGGCCTGCCGGAACATGCCCGGGGTCTGCGCCGTGTTGGGATCGAGCCTGTCGCCAGGGATCACGCGCACGCCGTCATGCTTCCAGCGCGCGGACGATCCTCCGCCGGGTTCCCCCGCCGGCGATGTCTCGTGAGGGCCGGAATCGTCGTCGCCGAGATCATGCATGCCCTGTCGCCTCCAAAACCTTGGCTTAGCCGGTCGAGGTTCCGTTTCTGCAAATCCGGCATGTCTCGCATACCGAAAGCGGATGGCCGTACGCGGCTCTCATCGATAGTAATCGAGCAATCGCAGTTTGCAGCACGATCCGCGAGGGTGAGGCCGAAGAGCGCAACCTCCCAACCACGGACGCAGCGATCGATTTCAACGGTTGGCCGCACTGTCGAGCATTGCCGGGAATGCCTGGTGGAGCTGAGGGGATTCGAACCCCTGACCTCCGCAGTGCGATTGCGGCGCTCTCCCATCTGAGCTACAGCCCCGTCGAGGCGCCGGCGTTTTAGGCTTGGGCGGCTCGCCCTGTCAATTGCCGCGACAACCCCTCCGGACGCCCTTCGGGATCGCCTGACGCGGGTGCGCGGCGGCGTGGATCAAGACACCCGGATGAACGCCCTTCTCTGGCTCTTCAACACCATCATCCAGCTTTATATCTATGTTCTGGTCGCGAGCGCGGTGTTGAGCTGGCTCGTCGCCTTCAACGTCGTCAATACCCGCAGCCCGGTCGTCGCTCAGATCGGAGATTTCCTGTACCGGGTGACCGAACCGGCCCTGCGACCGATCCGGAACCTCCTGCCCAATCTCGGCGGGGTCGACATTTCACCGGTCATCCTCATCCTCCTGCTGCTCTTCGTGCAGAAGCTCGTCACCGATCTGGTGATCCAGCTCGCCGTTTAGTCAGGGGCAAGCGGCCCATCCGAGCGCGCCGATCGTCCAGTTCCCTTCGCCAGGACCTTTCGCCATGAAGACCAATCCCGGCCGCTTCTTCGAGGATTTCCGCCTCGGCGAGACCATCGTCCATGCGACGCCCCGCACCGTCACGACGGGCGATGTCGCGCTCTATACCGCGCTCTACGGGCCGCGCTTTGCCGTGCAATCCTCGGACGCCTTCGCCAAGGCGATCGGTTATCCGCAGAGCCCGCTCGACGACCTGCTGACCTTCCACGTCGTGTTCGGCAAGACCGTGCCGGACATCTCGCTGAACGCCCTGGCCAATCTCGGCTATGCCGAGGGCGGTTTCCATCGTCCGGTCTATCCCGGCGAGACGCTCTCGACCGTCTCGGAGGTGATCGGCCTCAAGGAAAGCTCGAACCGCCAGACCGGCGTCGTCTACGTGCGCTCGACCGGCTCGGATTCGGCCGGCAAGACCGTGCTCAGCTATTGCCGCTGGGTGCTGGTGCGCAAGCGTGACCCCGAGGCCAAGATCGCCGAGGAGCATGTCCCCAAGCTCGCCAAAGTGGTCGATCCTGCCGACCTCGCCCACACGCTGCCGCCGCTCGATGCCAAGGCCTACGACACCGCGCTCGCCGGCAGCCCGTACCGCTTTTCCGACTACGCGGCGGGCGAGAAGATCGACCATGTCGACGGCATGACCGTCGAGGAGGCCGAGCACCAGATCGCGACCCGGCTGTTCCAGAACACGGCCAAGGTCCATTTCGACGCCTATGCCACCAAGGATACGCGCTTCGGCCGGCGCCTGATCTATGGCGGCCACGTCATCTCGCTGGCGCGCGCCTTGAGCTTCAATGGCCTCGCCAACGCTTTCGCGCTCGCCGGCATCAATGCCGGGCGCCATGTCGCCCCGCTCTTTGCAGGCGATACGGTCTATGCCTGGAGCGAGGTGGTCGAGACCGCCGCGCTGCCCGGCCGCGCCGATATCGGCGCTCTGCGCCTGCGCACCGTCGCGACCAAGAACCAGCCCTGCGGCAACTTCCCCGATCGTGAGGGGGATGCCTACGATCCGGCCGTGATCCTCGACCTGGATTATTGGGCCTTCATGCCACGATAGTGTGCTCGCAAGGGAGCGCAGTTCGACAGGATGAGCGTGCGGCAAGACCCGCGCCGCCATCGGGTCTGCGCGGCCGCCACTCTCCGGTGACCCTGTGAAGGCGCTTCTCGATCTCATCCGTGCGATGCGGCCGCGCGACCGGCGCCGGATGCTGCTGATCCTCGCCGGGCTCGCTTGCGCGGCCTTGTTCGAGGTGGTCGGCGTCGCCTCGGTGGTGCCCTTCCTGACGCTGGTCGGCGACCCCTCGGCGGCCTCGCGCATTCCCGCACTCAATGCCGTGCGGACCTCGCTCGGGCTGACCGACGATCGCAGCTTCATGCTCGCCACCGGCTTTGCCGCACTGGCTGCGATCCTGACGACGAGCCTCGTCAATGCCGGGCTCACCTATGCGCAGCTGCTCTTCACGAACCTGACCGGCTACGGTTTCGCCCGTCGCCTGCTCGCCCGCTACGTCGACCGCGAAAGACTGTTCTTCGCCCAGGCCAACAGCGCCGAACTCGCCAAGAACGTGCTCAGCGAGACCGATCGGCTGGTCATCGGCGTGCTGACGCCGTCCATGGTGATCGCCTCGCGCGCGAGTTCCGCGCTCGCGGTGATCGTCTTTCTCGTCCTCTACCAGCCACGGCTCGCCTTGCTCCTCGGAGGCGGCTTCGGTGGGCTCTATGTGCTGATCTACACGGTCATGCGCGCCCGGTTGGCGCGGTCCGGCGGGCGGGCCGTCGCCGATAACGAGCGCCGCTACCGGATCGTGCAGGAAACCTTCGGCGCCCTGACCGAACTCAAGCTCTACGGCCGCGCCGAGACCTTCTCGGCCGGGTTCGATGCTCCCGCCCGTGCCTATGCCCGCGCGACGGCGCTCAGCCTCCTGACCGGGCAGATGCCGCGCTTCGTCATCGAGGCCCTCGCTTTCGGCGGCGTTATCATCGTCGTGCTGTTCGCGCTTTCGCAGGGGCTCGACACGGCCGGGCTGCTGCCCCTGCTCGGGCTGTTCGCCTTTGCCGGATACCGCATGCTTCCGGCCTTCCAGAACGTCTACACCTCGCTCTCGCTGCTGCGCTTCTATCTGCCGGCCGTGCGGGTCGTGGTCGACGAGTTGAAGGGAGAGCGTGCTCCGCGAACCCGCACCGACGAACGCCTGCCCTTCTCCCATGAGATCCGGCTCGCCGGCCTCGGCTTCGATTACGAGCCGGGCCGTCCGACGCTACGCGACATCGACCTGACCATTCCCGCCCATGCCACGATCGGCCTCGTCGGCCGCACGGGTTCCGGCAAGTCGACCCTCGTCGGTCTGATCCTCGGCATCCTGACGCCGACGCACGGTACGATCTCGGTCGACGGCACGCCGCTCGATGCGCAGACCCTGCCCTCCTGGCAGAATTGCATCGGCTACGTGCCGCAGGACGTCTTCCTGATCGACGGCACCATCACCCAGAACATCGCGCTCGGCGTGCCGGCCGATTTCGTCGACGAGGCGGCGGTCGCACGTGCCTCGAAACTCGCCGGCCTCGACGATGTCCTGGCTGGGCTGCCGAACGGCTACGCCACCGGCGTCGGCGAGCGCGGCGCCCGGCTCTCGGGCGGTCAGCGCCAGCGCATCGGCATCGCCCGCGCGCTCTATCACGACCCCGACGTGATCGTGTTCGACGAGGCGACGAGCGCGCTCGACGGCGAGACCGAGGCCGCGGTGATGGCCGCGCTCGGCGCGCTGTCGGGGACGCGCACGATCATCATGATCGCCCACCGCCTGACGTCGCTGCGCCATGCGGACCTTGTCCACGTATTGGAAGCGGGGCGCCTCGTCGCCTCGGGCCCGCTCGATGCGGTGATGCCTCAGGTGGAAAAGCTGCCGCAGGAAGCCTGAAGCTCCGAGAGCATCGGCCCGAGAGGCAAGCGCGGGCCTTCGAACAAAGCCGATGCAACATATCGGCCTTGAGCATGATGCGGCGAGCTCGAATCCCGCTCACCGAAGTCGTCCGTGAAGAACACCCAAGCGTCTGATTTTGTGATGTGATTTTCGGATTTTTCGCTTTTGGGTTTGCCGGGTTTGCGAGTTGTGGAGATTGAAAGCTTGCAAATTGCGCGGCGTCGGACGGCGTGATTCCCTGG
>JBGAFL010000016.1:0-82083 GCA_044227265.1 Methylobacterium sp. | reverse complement strand
GACTGTTCGGGTTCGATGGAACGGCAGGCGAGGATCCGCGCTCTCCCACGGGCTTGGTGTCCCTCAGGGCGATCGGTCTCACGCCTGCCACCGCATCCCGATCCTTACCAGATGACGGCACATCCAAGTTACAAGGGTTTCGCCGACCTTGTCGTCGGCGGAACGACGCGGCAGCCGAAGGTGAGGGGGCTAACAGGTGAGTCTCGTCCTGAGTCACCCCCTCACCGCCGCTTCGGCTTCGCCTGCGCTCCCGGCATGGACGACAAGGTCCATGCGGGCCTCTCCCCGCGTGCGGAGAGAGGGGACCTGCGCGCGACCTATCCCGCCCGCGCCTTGGCCTTCTCGGCCGCCTTCTTCTTCCACGGCGCGTCCGATTCCCAGTCTCCGGCCATGATCGTGCCGTAGGGCTCGATCGTGTCGTAGACCTCGGCGAGATCGTACTTGGCGATCTGCGCGCGGACCGAGGCCGCGTTCTTGTAGGCGCCCGGCAGCTCCGACATATCGACCTTGCCGCAGTAAAAGCGCACGTCGATCCCTTCCGGCAACGACGGTACGTTCTCCCGCATATAGGCCGAGCGACTCATGTTGCGGCCCGCCCCATGCGGAGCGAAACCGAGCGAGCCGGCATGGTCGCGATGGCGCGCGAGCAGGATCGGCTCGGCCATGTTGAGCGGGATCAGCGTGCGCCCGTCATCATCGGCCGAGAACCCCGCCCAGGACGGCGTTGCCCCCTTGCCGTGGTAATAGAGACCATCCTCGCGGCGGAACACGAAGTTGTGCTCGTTCCAGAACCGGTCCGCGACCGCGTTGCCGATCTTGCGGGCAACGAGATCGTGGATCGCGTAGTGGCTCGCCCTCGTCCAGTCCCGCACCACCTGCAAGGCCTGCCAATAGGTACGCCCATCCTCGGATTCCGCGCGGATCCAGGCATTGTGTGCCGGGACGCGCGGAGCGACGATCGCCGTGTGCCGCTTGGCCACGCCCATGCCCTTCTTATAGAGCTGCGCGCCGAAGCCCCGCGAGCCGTGATGGGTGACGAGGGCCACCTGCCCGGTCGAGGCGAGATGCCCGACATAGGCGAAGTGGTTGCCGTCCCCCTGGCTCGCGAAATGCCCGATGGCCATGTTGGCGAATTCGGCGAGGAAGCGGTTTTCCGCCACCCGCTTCATGATCTCGCCAGGGGGCATGACCACGTCCTTGCGGCCGCCCGGCCCGAAATGCGTGACGGCCTGAACCGCGTCGAGGACGCGCTTCGGGTCGTCGGCCCGGCGGAACACGGTCATCGCCACCGAGCAGCAGATATCGGCCGAGTGGAAACCCGGATGGATCGCATCCTCGCAGGCGACCGCGCCGCCGACCGGGATCGTGCCGAGAGCCGCGCCGGCCGGACACGCATCCGGCATCACCGCGCCCTTCACGATGGTCGGCACGCGCATCAGCGCATCCATGTGCTGGATCACGGCTTCGGCGTTCGCCCGCTCGGCATCGGTCTCGGTGTCGAGGAAGACACCGAATTCCAGGCTGTTGGTGCGCAGGAGGATCGAGTTCGCGGAGGGCTCGATCGTGCGCAGATGCGCGAGGATCGCGGCATCGTCGCTGCCCTCCGTGCGCATCGCATTGGCGATGGCGACGCCGCGCCGGAACCATTCGCCGGGCGTGAAGCCCCAGGCGATGAGATCGCGCCCGTTGATCGCGGTCATTGTCCGCTTCCTCGTCGTTAGCGCTGCGACGCGGGCTCTCAAACTGAGGGCCTACGTCACAGCTGGATCGGTAGAACTCGCGCCGTCTTTCCGGGGCCGCGCAGCGGAACCCGGAACCCACCCGAGATACTCGGCGGAAGCGAAGCATGACGGCCAGTCGTGGGTTCCGGGTTCGCCTGCGGCGCCCCGGAAAGACGGCCATGTGGTGGGAAGCGGGCAGCCCTTCCGAGCCGCCCGCTCCTGTTTCAAGCACGGATAAAATCCGCGATCAGTGCCGGCGCCGCCGTGTCGAAACCGACGACGTCGAGCATGCCGGCGTCAGACGGATCGGCGATGCTGAAGCCGTTGGAGACGAGCCCCACGACCACGAGCTTGGCCGGAATCCCCGTCTTGCGACGGTACTCCCGCAGCGCCTCGACCGGGTGGACCGGGCCGGCCCAGGTCTCCGAGTCCGTGTAGACCACGAACGCGTCGGCCTTGACGCCCTTCTCCAGCGCCCAGCGCATCGGCAGCGAGCAATCCGTCCCGCCGAACGGCAGGTTGGACACCGCCTCCACCGCCTGGTCGAGCCGCATAGACGGCCCGATCGAGAGCGGCGTCAGCGCCGCGCCCTGGCTCCAGTCCTGACCCGCGCCGGCCGTGAAGCCCACGACCTGCGTGTGCTCCTCGGTCGCCGCCGTGACGAGGGCCATCGCGGCCGACGCCTCGCGCGGGTTGAGCGAAGAACCCGCCACACCGCCGCAGGTCATCGAGCCCGACACGTCGAGCGCGAGGACGATGCGCTTGCCCGTCGGCTCCACCGCCTGGAACGACGTGTAGAACGCGGCGTTCAGGGCCTCGACGACGGCACCGACAGGCTCCCAGGAGAGCTTGCCGCGCTCACCATGCCCGGACGCGTAGGTCCGCAGCGCGATGAGCAAGGCCATCGGGTGGAGCCGCGCCTTCAGGATGCGCTCCCGGTCAGCCAGCGCCGCCCGCACGATCTCCGTTCCCACCGAGAAGGGCGCGATCGTGCCGACAGCCGTCAGACGGCCGAGCTGACGCACCAAGGCACCGAGCGGCATCCGCTCGATCAGCGCATCGTTGACCACCCGGCTCGTCATCAGCTCGGTCGGCAAAGCCTCCCAAGGCAGGTTGTGCGAGCGCACCATCGCGGCGGCGCTTGCCCCGTTCACGCCCGCGGCCTGCACGGCCGCAAAGGCATGGACGAGGGGCGGAACCGCCTCGGTCAGCGTGCCCCGGCAGATCCAGTCGAACAGCGCCGCCCGCGCCGCCTCATCCGTCTCCGGGTGAGAAAGGCGCAGGAGGTCGCGGTGCGACCAGCCCTGACGCGAGCGGTACTTCACGGCCTGGTAGGCCAGAGCCTCCAGGGGACGCGCGAGGTACCAGGCGCCGACCGCGCGACGCAGGCCACGGCCCCAGCCGCGCATCGCCTCGACGGCGGTGGCGAACTGGAACAGGTGCGTGCCCGTGCGGCAGACCCTCGGCAACGCGGCGAGCGCGAGCTTGCGGGTCGTCTCACCCTGAGCCCCCTCAGCCGAGGCCGCGAGCGCCAGAGCAAAGATCGCCGGATCCTGCTTCGGAGCGCGCCCGCCCTCGCTGACCGCCACGATGGTCTCGACCACACGCGCGCCGTCCTGTGCCAGGCAGCGGATCACACCCTCGGCATTCTCGCGGGTGAGCTTGCGCGGGCTCGCGTAATACGAGCCACCCTCCGAGGCGAGCACCAGGAAGCGGTCCAGCCGCGTCCAGTCGCTGACGGCAAAGGAATGCCCGCCGGCCGAGTTCGGCACGGTTCCGGGAATGGGCTCCGACTGCGGGGTGCGCCGGAGCGAGAACAGCTTTCCGTAATCCAACATTGCTCGCTCCTCTTCTCTCCGCGAGGCCGGGACCCGATGGGGTCTCGCTCCTCGAGGCTCGTGACGGTCGCGCGGTCGTGGTGTGTGCAAGTGGGGGCGCCTCGCGGCGCGCTTAGACAGTTCGGTTTTTAGACAGTTCGGTTTACTGATAACCCTCGCACCTCGGCCCGCGCGGCCGAATTCCTTGTCCTTTCAATCGCTTGTACGCTTCCAGCGTCCGTGCGGGCATGAGATCGGTCAGGCAATGCCCGCTCGCGCGGACGCGCTGCTCGTTCGCCACCCGAGCATCGGGCTCATCGCCCGTGGGATTCGAACCCGCCTTTCGGCAGCGATAACCTGTTCCGTTCGGCCCGCACGGCCGCTTCTCTCCTTGTTCCTCGTTCGACCTTCGCCTGAGCACGCGAGCGCACGGGCATGTGGTTCGGCGACGCTTTCACTGGCGCTCTGCTGCTGAGCTACGAGCCGAAGTCGGCCCGGCAGGACTTGCACCTGCGACCACCAGTCCCTTGCGATAACCGTCGCCGTTCGGCCCGTGCTCTCACGTCGAAACAGCCATGCGGGCATGATGCGGGGAAGGATTTGGATTCGTGCTCTATCCACTGAGCTACCGGCCGAGACCGGGCGGGATTCGAACCTGCGACAGCGATAACCTTCACCCTCCGGCCCGCACGGCCGAATTTCATCTCTCCTTGCGTTGCGGCCCCGGCCGCGCGGTCTTGTGACGACAAAAGGCGTTTTGGTGCTCTACCGCTGAGCTACGGGCCTTGCGGCCCGGCCGGATTCGAACCGGCGACCTCCTCCGTGACAGGGATAACCGTCCATCTCCGGCCCGCGCGGCCGTGTGCTCCGTCAAATTCCAGTCTCGTTTCGCTCACGCCAAATTTCGGTGCTCGGACGCACGGTCATGGTGTGAAGAAAGGCATTTGGCGCTCTGCCGCTGAGCTACGGACCTTGCGGCCCGGCGGGACTCGAACCCGCGACCTCCCCATTTACAGTGGTAACCTTCCCCCTCCGGCCCGTGCGGCCGACATCGCATTGAGTGAATCCTCGAATTGTCCCGTCCCGCGGGCATGGGGCTCGGACACGGCGTTTCCTGAGCTACCGACCAAGACCTTCGAGGATCTTGGCTGGGCGGCAATCGAATCCGCGACCTCCGCGAGCGAACCCGCGGTGCTCTGACCGATAACCGTGACCGTTCGGCCCGCGAGGCCGACGCAGCGCGTCTGTGATGAGAGATCGATGTGCCGGCGGTCAGCCGCGCAGGCATGGGGCAGCAAACGAGCAAGGTCCTTGCAGACCCCGGCGCGTGTGTTGCCCTAAGGCAATCCGCCAACCGTCACCTGAAGATAACCGTTTGCTATCGGCCCGCGCGGCCGCAATCCCGTCTCAGCAACTATCCCGTCTCAGCAACTATAGAGTTGCTCTGGCATATTCCCGGGACGGGCGCATGCCGCGACGCGTAGGTCGTGCTCTTTCATGCTTTGCTCCGTCGAACGGGGCCAATCGGGCGACGCGGGCGTGTGAACAGGCGATCGGGGCTTCGAGGTTCAGTCGATAACCGAAAGCCGACCGGCCCGCGTCGGTGGATGAATTTTCAGACCTGCCGGTCGTGGTATGACCGAGGTCAGGCCTCCGCCCTGGCCGAAGCCAAGACGTTGAGTGGTAAGGATAACCCTCGATCGTCGGCCCGGCAGGCCGATGAGCGGTTGCATAAGGGCAACCCGATTCTGCGTCAATACAAAACTTGAAAATTCTTACAGTTTGACCCATCTCATCCCTATGATCACATCGGCTCAGATCCGTGCGGGACGCGGATTGTTGAAATGGACCCAAGGAGTTCTGGCGAGCCGTGCTTCCCTCTCCATCGTGACGCTCAACATGATCGAAAGCGACCAAGTCGCCCCCCGCGCCCGCACGCTCGACGCGATCAAAACCGTGCTTGAGGGCGAAGGCATCCGCTTCATCGGCGACGAGGATGACGGCTACGGCGTGATGCTTCGACCAAAGCCGAAAGCGCCGGCCGCGTGAGCCTGCGGACAATCGATCTCAACGCCGATCTCGGCGAAGGTTACGGCCCCTGGCGGATGGGCGACGATACCGCCCTCCTCGACATCGTCACTTCGGCCAGCATCGCCTGCGGCTTTCATGCCGGCGATCCCGACATCATGGTCGAGACGGCCAAGGCAGCGAAGGCACGTGGCGTCGCGATCGGCGCGCATCCGGGCTTTCACGATCTGCGTGGTTTTGGTCGGCAGATCCTTCGCGAGAGCCCACGACGGATCGAGCGCGACGTCGCCTATCAGATCGGGGCAATGCAGGCCTGTGCGGCGCTCGCCGGCCATCGCGTCAACTACGTCAAGGCGCATGGCGCGCTCGCCAATCTCGCAAACATCGAGGACGACATTGCCGATGCCATTGCGCGCGCCGTGGCTGGAATCGACCGCAGCCTCGCCCTCGTCGTGATGCCGGGCCTGCCAGCCGAGCGAGCCGCCAAGAGCGCGGGCTTACGCCCCGTGCGCGAGGTCTACGCCGACCGCCTCTATGCCGAGGACGGCACGCTGACGCCGCGCTCTCGACCGGGCGCCGTCATTCACGACACTGAGGCCATCGCGGCCCGTGTCCGCGCCATGGTCGAGATGGGCAGCATCGTCACCGCCTCGGGCCGCAGGATCGCCGTTCCGATCGATACGATCTGTGTGCATGGCGACAACGCCGAGGCGGTCGCTGCGGCGGCCGCCGTGCGCGCGGCACTCGCGAGCGCCGGTTTCTCGCTCGCACCTTTTGCGTGAAGCGGAATGCGGCACGCGGATCATCCAGGGATCGTTTTGGCCTCGACCTCTGTTTGAGTGACAGCGACCGCCGGCAGGTGCGTCGCGCGAGTGGTGTCGAGCGGGACAGGCCGGATGAACAGCAACCCGAACGTACCGGGGTTCGTCGTGACCCCGCGTCCGACCAGCGTCCAGGCGGCCGAAACGCCAAAGGGTACACTCGCCTCTCCCCTCATCGTCGCGGCGATCATCATCTGCGGTCTCTATTTCGGGCGCGAAATTCTGATCCCGATTGCCATCGCGGTGCTGCTCTCGTTCGTGCTGGCGCCGCTCGTGAACCTTCTGCGGAAGATTCACCTCGGAAGGGTCTTCTCGATCCTGTTCGCGGTCCTGTCGGCAACGGGCTTGATCGCCGCGCTTGCGACGGTGATTGGCATCCAGGTCGCCGACCTCGCGCGGGACGTGCCGCGCTATCAGACGACCATCTCACAAAAGGTTGAGAATCTGCGGCACGGCCAGGTCGGGCGGGTGATGGACTACGTCGCCAACCTCAACCGCGCGATCTACGAGACCTCGCCAGAAGAGGAAAAGAAGAAGGCCGATGCGGCGCAGGCGACTCCCGCGCCTGCACCACCGGCCGAAAAGCCGGTGATCGTCGAGATGAAGGATCGGCCTCCTGGTCCCCTCCAACTCGCGCAGACGTTGCTTTCGCCGATCGTCCACCCGCTCGCCACGGCCGGTATCGTCTTCGTGGTGCTTCTGTTCATTCTGATTCAGCGCGAGGACCTGCGCGACCGCATGATCCGGCTTGCCGGTTCGAACGACCTCCACCGCACCACGGTCGCGATGGACGATGCCGCGCGCCGGCTGAGCCGCTACTTCCTCGGTCAGGTCGCGCTGAATTCGGCTTTCGGCCTCGTCATCGGAATCGGCCTGTGGGCGATCGGAGTTCCCAGCCCCGTTCTATGGGGCATTCTCTCAGCCGTGATGCGTTTCGTGCCCTATATCGGCGCCTTTCTCTCGGCGCTGCTGCCGCTTGCCGTCGCGGCCGGCGTCGATCCCGGCTGGGGAATGGTGATCGCCACGCTGCTCCTGTTCGGCATCGTCGAGCCCATCGTCGGTCACGTCGTCGAGCCCCTGGTCTATGGGCACTCGACCGGGCTGTCGCCCTTCGCGGTCATGGTATCGGCCCTCATCTGGACCTGGCTTTGGGGACCGGTGGGCCTGCTTCTGTCGACGCCGTTGACGGTCTGCCTCGTGGTGCTCGGCCGCCACGTCGAATCGCTCGAATTCCTCGACGTTCTCTTCAGCGACCGCGCCGCCCTGACCCCCGTCGAGAACTTCTACCAGCGCATACTCGCCGATGATCCGGACGAGGCGCAGGAGCATGCCGCACTCATCCTCAAGGAATCCTCGCTCTCGGCCTATTACGATCAGGTGGCTTTGAAAGGCCTGGAGCTGGCTGCACGCGATTCCGCTCGTGGCGTCCTGACGCCCGACCAGAAAGCCGGAATCCGCAGGTCGATCACCGCGCTCGTCGAGGAACTGGAGGAACACGAGGACATAAAAGCGGCCGAATCCGCTAAAGAGGCCGGGAGTATCGCCAGCAAGGGCAAGGACGATGCGAACCGCGTGACCGACGCGCTCGCAGGCCAGAAGGCCGAGCCTCAGGACGTGCCCGCCCAATGGCGGCAAGATGGTGCGGTGATGTGCATTTCCGGCCGCGGCTTCCTCGATGAGCCGGCAACGGCGATGGTCGCGCAGCTGTTGCGCAAACGCGGTTTCGGCACGCGTACGGTCGAGTTCTCGGATGTAGCCCGAGTGCACCTCGCCGAATTCGACCCCGGCCCCGTGCAGATGGTCTGTATCGTTTCGCTCGCGATCAGCGGCGAGCCGGCCCATCTGCGCCGCCTCGTCCAGCGGTTGCGCCGAAAGATTCCCGGCGTGCCGATCGCGGTCGGCCTCTGGCGCGCCGACGAGGCGGAACCCACGATGATCGAGCGCCGCAAGGAGATCGGCGCCGACACCCATGTCGGGTCGGTAACCGATGCGGTCCTCGAGGTCATGGCCGTCGCCGAAGCTCGGAATGCGGATGAAGACGCATCCGCCTGGACGGAACCCAAGCCGACTTCGCCACCGCCTCCGCTGCTTGCCCAGCCGGCGTGAGCCGAGCGCTCCGTTGAAAAAACGGTGGAACGGGTTGACGCGGCTCCTTGCAGTGGCCTTCGCTTCCAATCGTCACGCGTGACCGGGTGCGACCCTGCACCCACGCATGCCCAAGCTTGAGCGATCCTGAATGAGCGTCGTCGATCTCGGTCGCTTCATGGAAGATCTCGCGACGCAATCGGGCGCTGCGATCCTGCCGTTCTTCCGCGCGCATTTCGGCATGGACGACAAGGCGCGCGACACGGGCCATGCCTTCGATCCCGTCACGGAGGCCGATCGCGCAGCCGAAGCCGTGATGCGCCGGATGATCCGCGCCAGCCTGCCGAACCACGGTATTCTCGGAGAGGAATTCGGGGCGGAACGCACCGATGCCGAATGCGTCTGGGTGCTCGATCCCATCGACGGAACCCGCGCCTTCATCAGCGGGCTTCCGACCTGGGGGACCCTGATCGGGCTGACCCGGAATGGGGAGCCGGTGCGCGGCATGATGCACCAGCCTTATCTCGGAGAGCGCTTTCTCGGCGACGGCCGCACGGCGACGGTCCGGACCGCGAAAGGCGAGCGGCCATTGCGCAGCCGCCGGGCCGAGCGGCTCGCCGATGCCATCCTCTCGACCACGGATCCGAGATTGTTCGCGGATGGCGAGGAGGCCGAAAGGTTTCGTGCCGTCGAATCCCAGGTCCGGATGTCGCGCTATGGCGCGGATTGCTACGCTTATTGCATGCTCGCCGCAGGCCAGATCGACCTCGTCGTCGAAGCCGGGCTGAAACCCTACGACATCGTCGCGCTGATCCCGATCGTCGAAGGCGCGGGGGGCGTTGTCACCGACTGGACAGGCGGCTCGGCAGCATCGGGCGGACGCATCGTGGCCGCCGGCGACAAGCGCCTGCATGCGGCGGCATTGGCCCTGCTCAATCCCTGACTTTTCGCCTCAAGCCGGCATGGCGAGGTCCCTGTGCCGATCTCCGGTGTGATCCCCCTCCTCGTCAGCATCGCCCTCCCCCGCCTCCATGATGTCGCGGCTGCCGGGGATGAAGGCGTCGAAGGCGGCCCAGAAATCGCCGCGGATCGCATTGCATTCGGTCAGGATCTCATGCCGTGCACCCGGCAGGACCAGGACATGGCCGGCGCGCAGGCGCGTCGCGAAGCGCTCGGTCGCCGGAGTGCCGCAGACCGGATCGGCTCCAGCCGCGACGACGAGAATCGGAAGGTCGATCTTCGGTGGAACGCGCGGGTCGCGCAGACGCCGCATGGCGCGAAAGGCCGAGGCAAGCCAGGCGATACTCGGATCGCCGACCGCCCCGGGACCGACCGCGGCAGCCGCTGCGGCGTTGCGGGCATAGCGAGCCGGATCCGTCGACAGGCGATTGCCTTCGAAGGGCTTCGTCGCGATCGAGACCTCGCTGCCGAACGGGATGAAGCGCCGTCCGAAGCCGAGCCGATGCAGGGCACGCGACAGCAGCGAAGCGGCGAGCGGATATTTGACCATTCGGATCGAGAGCATCGGTGCGATGGTCACGAGCCGCTTGAACGGCAACCAGCCCTGGAGCGCACCCGTCAGCGCGACCGCGCCGCCCATCGAATGCGCGAGACAGAAATGCGGCTGCGGCGTCAGCGGAATCAGGACGTTGTCTGCGATCGCCTGCAGATCGAGACGGTAATCGCTGAAGCGCGCGACGTGGCCCTTTCGCGGGTTGTGCACCTGCCGCGATGAATCTCCCTGGCCGCGCCAATCGAAGGCCACGACGAAAAAGCCGCGTTTGCGCAGGTCGAAAATCGTCTCGTAGTACTTCTCGATGAATTCGGCACGCCCCTGCAGCAGGCAGACCGTGCCCTTCACGGTGCGGCACGTCGGCCGCCAATACGCTGCTCGCAAGGTGAGCCCGTCGGCTGTGCGAACCGAATGCAGCATCGCACCGGGCGGCACCGGATTGCCGGGTGTGGATTCCAGGGTCAGCATTCTCGGCCCCCGTCAGAACGTCATCCGTTCGAACCCTAGCTCAAGCTGGTTGAGATATTGGCAGCAGCCATCGCCAGCGAGCGCGTCGTCACGCAGGAGCCCTTGCAACCGTACAACGCCCCTCCGATATCCTTCCTCGTGCTGGCCGACATGGCGGCACACGCGGTCCGGCCCAGAGGGAGGACCGTCGCACTATGCATGTTGCTTCATGAGGAGGATATGTCATGCGTCATTACGATCTCACCCCGCTCTATCGTTCCACCGTCGGATTCGACCGGCTTTTTGCCGCGCTCGACGGGCTCGTGAGCGCCGAGCAGGCTCCCACCTACCCGCCCTACAATATCGAGCGCACCGGCGAGAACGCCTACCGCGTGACCGTTGCGGTCGCGGGCTTTTCCGAATCCGATCTCTCGATCGAGACCAAGGAGAGCACGCTCACGATCAAGGGCGATCGCAAGCCCGTCGAAGATAAGGCCAGCGAGGTTCTGCACCAGGGCATTGCCGGGCGCAGCTTCGAGCGTCGCTTTCAGCTTGCCGATTACGTCCAGGTGACCGGCGCCGTCCTCGAGAACGGTCTGCTTCATGTCGACCTCGTCCGGGAAATTCCGGAGGCGAAGAAGCCGCGCCGCATCCAGATTGCGAGCGGACGCGTAGCCGAACAGCCGACAATCGAAGGTTCGGTGCAGAAGGCCGCGTAACGGCCAGCATCAGCCAGATCCAAAGCGCTATCGCGTCCCCGGCCTCACGGTCGGGGACGCATGATTCATAGGGCCCGCTTCGTGAACGGCACGGCCGCCAATTCAGGCGCCGTGCCTCGTGCCGAAGCGACAGCTCCCGCCGGGCAATCGCTGCAGAGCCAATATGAGTATCGTCGGCGGTTCGTCCGACTCCCAATGCGGCAGCTCGTTCGGGCACCGTTCAGGAAGGTGGCGTACAAGCCCGCTCGCGGCTCGAAACGAGATAGGATCTTGCGCCGCGATCCCACCTCTCAGTGGGCTTTGACGACGTGAACATTCGGTCCGGCCGTCATCTTCAGCAATGACGGGTCATGTATCTAGAAGCTGCATCAAGCGCTCTCGACGAGACCAACTCGATCTCTCGACCATCTGAGTGAACCCGCCGATGTTGGACGGACGCGAGGAAAGCGGTCTCGCCGCAGAGCCGATGCCGGCCACGACCAGCGAGACCGGTGGCCTGTTCCAGCGTTTCGACTGGGGCGTCGCCGCCGCCGCTGCGGGCTTCGTCCTCATCGTCGTGGCAGGTCTCATCCTGCACGGCCTCCTGACCGAGGTCACGTGGCGCGAGGTTTGGAACAACCTCGCCGGGACGGCCAAGCTCGACCTTGTCGGGGCGGCTCTTGCCACCATGCTCTCGTATGCGGCCCTCATCGGCTACGACGTGCTGGCGTTGCGTCAGGTAGGCGCCCGCAACGTCGGCTGGGCCACCATTGCGCTAACCTCGTTCGTGAGCCAGGCCTTCACCTTCACCTTGGGCTTCGGTCTCCTCAGCGGCGGGGCGGTGCGATTGCGGCTCTACACCGCGGCCGGCTTGTCCGGCCCCGACATCGTCGCCGTCGGCGTCCTCTGCACGCTGACGTTTTGGCTCGGTCTTGCCGGGCTTGCGGGCGCGACGCTCGTGGCCGAGCCCGGCGTGGTGGCGCTGGTGGATGAACTGCCACGCGCCGTGAACATCACCGTGGGCCTGGTGCTCCTTGCTTCCGTCGCGGCCTACATCGCCTGGACCGGACATCGCGGACGAAGCCTGACCCTCGGTGGTTGGAAGGTCGCGTTGCCCGGCTGGCGGCCGAACCTCGTGGCGTTGGCGCTCGGCTCGCTGGATATCGTGGCTGCTGCAGCCGCGCTTTGGCTCCTGATTCCGTCGGGTCCGGCCGGCGAGCCGGTCGCCTTCATGGGCTTCCTGGCGGTTTTCATTCTCGCTACCGTGCTCGGTGTCGTCAGCCACGCACCTGGCGGCCTCGGCGTGTTCGAGGCGACTATGCTGCTCGCCTTGCCGTCTCTCCCGACGGCCGAATTGGTCGCTTCACTCGTCCTGTTCCGCGTCGTCTACTACCTGATCCCCTTCGTGCTCGCGCTCTTGCTGCTCGCCGGGCGCGAGGTCCAGGAGCATTCGGCTGCCCTGGTTCGATTCGTCAGTAGCGCCGAACATTCGGTCCGCCGAATCGGGAGCATCGTCGCGGGCGTCGTCCCCCAGGCGAGTGCGCTCTCGACGTTCGGTGGCGGCGTCGTCCTGATCCTGTCGGGCGCGACGCCGTCCGAGCACGACCGGCTCGCGATCCTGCGTCATGTGATGCCGTTGCCCTTCGTCGAGACCTCGCACCTGCTGGCCAGCGTGGTCGGCGTGATCCTGCTCGTGCTCGCCACCGGCCTCGCCCGCCGCCTACGCATGGCCTGGCGCTATTCCATCATTCTGTTGGCGCTCGGTGCCCTGTTCTCCCTGGCCAAGGGGCTCGATTACGAGGAAGCGACGATCTGTGCCGTCACCCTCGCTTTCCTCCTCCTCGGCCACCGCGCCTTCTATCGGCAGACCAACCCGTTCGCGCAGCCGCTCTCGTCGAAATGGCTGCTGTTAACGGCCGTCGTCGTAGGCGCATCGATCTGGCTTGGCTTCTTCGTCTACCAGCACGTCGAGTATGCGCCTGACCTCTGGTGGGAATTCGCCTATCGCGGAGACGCGCCACGCTTCCTGCGCGCCACCCTCGCCGTCTGCATCACGCTGATCGCGCTCGCGGTCTATGCGTTCTTGCACAGGCTTCCAGCATCTTCTCCCGAGGCGACGCCGGACATGCTTGCGCGGGTCGCGACCGCGGTAGCCGCCTCGCCGCATGTCGACGCCCAGCTCGCGCTTCTCGGCGACAAACACTTCCTCCTCGATGGGAACGACAACTTCGTCATGTACGGCGTCCATGGGCGCAGCATCATCGCCATGGGCGATCCGGTCGCAGGCTCGGAGGCGGCGGCCTCCGATTTGATCTGGCGATTCAAGGAGTTCGCGGACGCTCAGGGAGCAACGCCCGTCTTCTATCAGGCCAGCCGGGAAGTCCTGCCGCTCTACGTGGATGCTGGCTTCATGCTGATGAAGATCGGCGAAGAAGCCTGGGTCGACCTTCACGGCTTCACGCTCGAAGGCAGCGAGGGTCGCAAGCTGCGGCAGTCGAAAACGCATGCCGAAAAGTCTGGTGCCACTTTCGAGATCATCGCCGCGGGCGACGCCGTCGCAGCCGCCTTGCCGGAATTGCGCCAGGTGTCGAATGCATGGCTCGGAGAGAAAGGCAGGGAGAAGGGCTTTTCGCTCGGGTTCTGGAACGACGATGCCATGCACCGATGCGATCAGGCGGTGATCCGGCACGAAGGTCGCATCGTGGCCTTCGCCAATCTCTGGCGAAGCGGGGAGAAGCACGAATTCAGCGTCGATCTCATGCGTCACCTGCCCGATGCCCCCGGCGGAGTCATGGACCTGCTTTTCATCGGACTGCTGTCGCGCGCCAAGGAGGAAGGCTTCCGCTGGTTCGGTCTCGGCATGGGCCCGCTTTCGGGCCTCGCCGATCACCATCTCGCGCCGCTCTGGACCCGCCTCGGCTCGATCATGTATCGCCAGGGCGACCGCTTCTACAACTTCCAGGGCTTGCGGGCCTACAAGGAGAAGTTCAAGCCCGAATGGCGGCCGCGCTATCTCGCCTATCCCAGCGTGCTTGGACTTCCCGAAATCCTGCTCGACGTCACCAATCTGATCGCCAAGAGCCCTCAACGCTCGGTGCCCAAGGTAGCAATTCCACCTGGAGACCGGACCGGTCTTCCGCCTTCCATCGTAACGCAGCCGCTTGGGGGAACGGCTGCCTGATGCGCGAGAACACCTGATGAAACGACCATTCTCCTCATCGCGTGTGGCGCGGCTCGGCGCAGCACTTCTCGCTGCAACAGCGATGGGCGCCGGCTGCGTCGCTCGGTCCCTCGCCGAGCCGCTTCCGGCAACGCCGCTTTCGATGCGCGAAGTCGCGATCACGCACGACACATTGGGTCCGCTGACGGTGTTCGCTCCACCGAAGGGAAGCGACCCGCAGGCTTTCGTGATCGTTCTCGACGACGATCAAGTCTCAGAGGGGAGCACCGCGACGCTCACACCCGCTCGCCTCGCCTCGATCCAGCGTCTCGTGGCCCGCGGGGCAGCCGTGGTGCCGATCCAGGCGCGTGCCGCGCTCGATCTGGTCGCCAAGTCCCCCGATTCGACGGACGATTGCTTGGATCTGCTCGGAGAATTCGCGGGCGTCTCGACCCTTGGCCAGCGCGCATTGGGCAACGCGACCTATCGCTGGCCAGTGCTGCTGGGGGATGGCGAGACCGGGGGGACCTTGGCCTACCTTGCCTTGGCACAGTCACCCGTCAACACCATTGCGGGAGCCGTCAGCCTTGCCCTCGATCCCGCCTTGGATTCGGCAAAGCCGCTCTGCGCTGGAGCCACCGCAACGACCGTTTCGCCCGGCCGCTTCAGCTACGCACCCAGCACCGACCTGCCCCAGCCCTGGATCCTCATTGGGCCGAGCGGCGGCGGGGCGCTCTCCGACAAGGTCCTCGCCTTCCTGAAGGCGGACCCCGACGATACCCAGCAGAAGCCCGGCGGCTCGAGCGACGAGGATCGCCTGCGGGAAGCGGAGGAGGCGGCGCTCTCGATCGGAACGCCCGCCCCGACCGGCATCGAAGATCTCCCGGTCGTCGAGTTGCCGGCGCAAAGCCCCCCGGGAGCGCCGAAGAAGACGCCCGCCCGCCGGCCGATCTTCGCGATCCTCGTATCCGGCGACGGTGGCTGGCGCGACATCGACAAATCGATCGCCGAGGAGCTCGCGGCTCAGGGGATCAGCGTCGTCGGCCTCGATTCACTACGCTATTTCTGGTCCTACAAGTCGCCCGAGACCTACGCCAAGGATCTCGACCGGATCGCCGCCCATTACGGCACGCTCTGGCACGCCGAGTTGCGTGGTCTCCTCGGCTATTCGATGGGCGCGGATGCCATGCCCTTCGCCTGGGATCACCTCTCGCAGAAGACGCGTGACCGGGTGCGCCTCATCGGGCTTGTGGGCTTCGAACCCACTGCGGCCTTCGAGATTTCCATAGCCGGCTTTGCAGGAATCGCTTCGGCACAGGACGTCGATGTCCGGCCGCCTTTGAAGTCACTCCCGCTCGACCGGGTCATCTGCGTCTATGGCACCGATGAACAGGCGGATGGCAGCACAGGCTGCACGCTACCGGAGATGAAGGGTGCGACCTTGATGGAGCGACCCGGGGGGCATCACCTCGACGGAGAATACGAGACCGTCGCGAAGGCTTTCATCGCTCGGCTCCGATAGGAGCCGGTTAGAGTATTTTCGAGTGAAGTGGAAACCAGTTCACGTAAAGAAAATGCGGCACATCAAAAGGTGAGAGCGACATCCATGTAACCGGGGCAGATTCCCTGGCGGTCTTGCTTTGCTGTTTCCGGCGCGAGGTGATTCAACGGGGGTCATGGCGCCTTCGCGTGCCGATGACCAGGATGTCCTTTGGTCGTGTCCCCTGGCGTGGTGTAGCTGACTCGGTGCCACCACGATCACCGGCTTTGGCCGGATTGGTCAGGTTCGGGCTTTGACGGCGGAGAACCTGGCTCTGCGCGACGAGGTGGCTCGTCTGAAGGGGCTTCCGCCGCGTCCGCCCTCTCGCCCGTCGACCCCCTCGGGGGGATGGAAGCCTCCAGCGAGCGGGCTCGGACCAGGCCCGGCAAGCCGCCTCGGCGCGGCCCGGTTCAGGAGCGGAGCGCGATTGCACGCGAGATCGTGCTGAAGGCCAAGGCGCCTGAGGGTTCACGCTTCAAGGGCTACGACGATGTGGTTGTGCGCGATCTGGTGCTGGAGGCGGTGATGATCCGCTATCGGCGCGAGCGCTGGGTCACGCCCTCGGGCGCGAGCGTGGTGGCTGCTCTGCCGCCTGGTCTTTCCGGCGGGTTCGGCCCGCATCTGCGCCGCTTTCTCCTTGCGGCGCATGTGCAAGGTCAGGTGACGAGCGAGCGTCTGGTGGCACTTGTGTCGGGGATCGGGCTCGCGATCTCCAAGCGGCAAGTTGTCCGTCTGCTGACGGGGCCGCTCGATCCGTTCATCGCCGAGGATCGGGCGGTTTTGCGTGCCGGCCTGTCGAGCGCGGCCTGGATCAGCGTCGACGACACCTCCGCCCCATGCGCGGCGCGAGCGCATCACCACGCAGATCGGCGATGCCCGCATCACCGCCTTCCGCACCGGTTCTTCCAAATCGCGGCTGAACTTCCTGTCGCTGCTGCGGGCCGGGCATCGCTCAACGCGACACAGGCAGCCTAGCAAAAGCGCTTAAGACGAGGATGAGGGGGAACGGCGAAATCAGGCGGCGCACCGATGTCGTTGGAATCTTCCCCAACGACGAGTCTTGATGATGAGCGCGTTACAACTCTCCACGGCTTGGCATCGGTATACGGTCCCGCGACCGTGCTGGGTCGTTAGAGGGCAACGACGTTTCACGACGAGCCTTACCGTCCAATGACATGCAGTGCGCTACACCAATCCTGCGATAATAACTTGAGGCTTCGCGCATCTCCTGGTTTTCGTCACGGATCGTTTGGATTTGCCACCACACCCAATAGATGACGGCAGCCAGAACGAAAATCCACTCGTATCCTTGAAGGGGATACATAGCATTGATGTCGCCGAGGTTTTTCCAATCGGTTATGCCTGCCCACATGGTCGCACCTGTTTTGTGATCGTACGTCGATTTCGATCTTTATTTCGTGTCCAACCGCACAGCGTATTCGCGCTCGGTGATCTCGAATTCCGTAACCGCGCCCGAACTGTAAGGATAGATATCCTGATTGTTCCAGCTGTCAGCGCCGACCAGTTCCACTTCGGCAGGTTCGCGAAGGATGCCCATGGCAGCCAGGATTCTTGCGACCACGTAAGTGCAGAAAAAGCCAAAGAAACCGAAGCAGAGAATGGCTCCGATGATCATCCCGAGGGGATTGATGGCTGGGTCGCCAGCAGGCGTCGTACCGAGCCAACCAATGCTTCCGACCCAATTCTGAACCGCGGGCGCTGCCGGTGCTGCCGGATATCCCCACAAGACGATTCCGCAGACCAGCACACCCCATGTCCCGGCATAGCCATGAACCGCGACCGCGCCGACCGGATCGTCAATCTTGAATTTTCGCTCGACGAAATAGTGCAGCTTGTAGGCGATAGCAGCGCCGGCGGCTCCGATGAAAAAAGCCTGAAGGGGATGATAGAGATCGTTACCCGCCGAAGCCGAAATGATACCGGCCAGACCTCCGGATAATGTCCAGAAGGGATCACCGCGGCTGAGCGTGTATGCCACCATGAGTCCACCACTCAAAGCCATCAAGAAGTTGAAGGTACTGGCTGAGAGTGTCGTCGGTGTCCCGTAGATTGTTGTCGCGGAAAAACGCATTCCAGTATCACCACCGATTTCGGCGATCGGTATGTTGCAGGCTGCATAAAAGCCCCAGAAGCCCGTATAGATGATGAACAGACCGAGCACCGCCATGAACGCGTTGTGAGGCTTGATATCTCGAATTTCGCCATTCGGACCAAACTTACCGATACGCGGGCCAAGCACGATCGTGAGTGCGAGGCATGATCCGCCAGCGATCGCGTGAATGACGCCGGATGCATAAGCATCATGAAAGCCGAGCAACTGCGTGGTCCAGCCCGTCGCGCTCCAGCCCCATGATGCGTGCCAGATCCAGGTGACCGAACCAACGAGGACCGAAAGGATCATGAACGCACCCGTCCGTATGCGTTCGATTGCAACGCCGGACGGGATCGCCGCGATGATCCATGAGAAAAGTAGAAAGGCAGCCCAGAAAACCCCCTGAATCCGATCTTGGAAATGGGGACCCATCCTATCGGACCACGGCAGTGCCGCTTGAGATGCCGAATTGTTTATGACACTGCCGAACAACCAAGGTCCATTGCTGAACGCCCAATAGATCCACCAAGCAAAGAGGAACCAAGTAACCGTAACCACCGCCATGTTGATGCAATGGCGCGACAGCGTCTGATTGGCGTTCTTGGGTCTTGTTACGCCGAATTCATATGCGATGAGGCCCACGCGGACCAAGAACATCAATACCACCGCGACCCAATAATAGAACTCAGTGAATATCGTCGAGAGGGCTTTTATTTCGCTTTCCATCTTTCCGCCCTCAACATTTATATAGAATTATCTTTGACGAAGACGATAGATTTCGAAGAGAGAGCATCACGACGCCCTCTCTTCGGGTAACGCTGGGGACAGAACCTAGACCCGCTCTTCCAGCGGATGCGTGCGCAGCCGGTTCGGATCGTAGAACGGTGTCCGCACGACATGTGCGGCGAACTCGCCGTGATCGGATCGAACCGACAATTCGGTGCCGAAGGCGGTCAGATCCGGCGTGACCTGCGCGAGCGCGATCGACTTCATCAGGTGCCGGCTATAGGTCGTCGAATTGACCCTTCCGACCTGCTTGCCATTTCGGACCAGCTTCGCGCCGGGCTCGATCGCAGCGTTCGCATCGATCTCGATGCCGACATTGGCGTAGCGAATGTCGGCCTTGCGCTTCTCGAGCGCCGCCTTGCCATGGAAGTCCGACTTCGCGAGGTCGACAGTCCAATCCGCTCCGACTTCCCAGGGCGTTTCATCGCCCCGCGGCATATCGAACGGGAAGAACAGCAGAGCGCCCTCGACCCTGACGATATCGAGGCAATCCCAGGACGCCGCGCAGATGCCGAAAGGTTTTCCGGCCTCCATGATCTTGTTCCAGAAATATTCCGCATCCGCGGCCGCGCAGAAGACCTCGAAGCCGTGCTCACCGGAATAGCCGCCTCTGCCAATCGAGACGTTCTTGCCGAACAGATTGGTCCGGGCGTGGCTGAAATACTTAACCTTGGTGAGGTCGATATCGGCGTTCGGGTTCAGGATCTCCAGTGCAAGCGGTCCCTGGAGCGATAGGATATGGATGTCGTCGTCCTTCTCCCACTTCGACTGGGACCCTTCGAAGAACCCACCGATGACGGTATCGAGCGTGCCCCCGCCATGGCTCAGCCGGAACTCGGTCGGGCTGTCACAGTAGAGCAGGACGTCGTCGATGAGCGCGCCATTCTCGTCGACGATGTTCGAGATCGCGGACGATCCGGGCGCCAGCTTCGCAATGTCGGACGTCAGCATCCGATTGAGGACATCGACGACGTCGGGGCCAGAAACGTTGATGATCCGCAAGGCGGACACGTCGAACAAGCCGGCCTTGGAGCGGACGATGGCGACCTCGTCGTAGGGATTAGTGTTGTAGTGCTGGGGGATCAGCCGCCCGTTCCACTCGCTCTCGAGTCCGGACCCAAGCGCATGGTGGGTCTTGGCAAGCGCGTTCTTGCGCGGAAAATTATCGGCAACCATGGGATGTCCTTCTCTTTCATGCAGGAAGCCGTCGCCTGGTGTGCTCGGCGACGTCAGTGGGAAAGGAGCGCACGCCGTCGCGACGGGGCCGAGGCCGCGCCTTCGTCGACATTCGGGCGGTGGTGTGGTGGTCTGAGCTGACGGTTGGTCGATGCCCCCCGGCAGAGGGAGTTCGCTGCCGGAACCGATCGCTTAGTCCATGCCGACGCCGGGCGAGGTCGGCGCGCCGTCGTCATGCTTGGCGAGCCAATCGACCGTCGTCTGGCGATAGCGGGTCAAGCCCTTGTAGTCGGCAAGCTCCGGCGGCAGGTCGCGCAGCACGCGGTGGAACCGGCGCCCCCATTTCGGGATCGTCACCAGCTCATCCATCTTGATCAGATAGGCGCGGATCGAGAACGCGATCGCATTGGAGCGGGGCATCCGCCACAAGGCCTGCAGTTCCACCCTCAGATGAACCTTCTGCCCGACATTCTCGGGCGTCACCGTCGCGCGGTCGGCACCCCATTCGTGGTAGTTCTCGGGCGAGGTATCGAGCCGAGGATTGATCGACATCGTCCAGTTGAGACGGCGTACCGGGCGACCCTGCTGAAGATTGAGCAGGAACTTCAGCGCCCGATCGATGATCCCCATGTCCTTTGCGAACGGCACTGGCGCGTGCCATTCCATGAAGTTCATCCCCAGTCCGAAGTCGAGCGACCAATCCGCCTGGGCAGTAATCATCCCGGCATCGATCCAGAGACTGCCGAGGCGCTGGTCCATCAGCACGAAGTCGCCTTGGCATTGCCGGGTGATGTACTCCATCGGCGGATACGGCAACGTCGAGACGTCGCCAAAGGTAAAATCCTGCTCGATCTCGAGCGGCTTGTTGACCCAGCGCCAGTTGTCGCCGTTTCGCGTCAGCTGAAAGTGCTCCGGAAAGTCTCTGGACATGGAGACCATCAACAACTCGAGCAGATCCCATTCGGCCGTGATCATGTGCGGGAGCGACTGACAGCGACCGGGATCGGCCTTCAGCACCAGAGCCCGATCCTGCATCTCGGCGATATAATGCTCGTCGATGTCGATCGGGAACTCGAAAGCGGACTTCTCCAGGCCGCGCATATGTTGTTCGATATTGACCGAGTACATGTACTCGTCTTTTTCGAACGGAAACGGAAAATGGCGGATGGCCTCCGGAGAGTTGGAGAACGTGTAGTCGTCGCGGAAGGTCTCTTTTTTGAAATGCTGCGTCATCGGGTTCTCCCTATCGTCATGTCTAGTGCGAGTCGGCGCCAAGTTGCTTTGAATGACGCTCAGTGCTTAATTTCTACAAGTCGAGAACGATTTCTTTGCCCTTGATGCGCGAGCAGCAGAGCATGATCTTCTTCTGAGAGGCGCGTTCTTCTGGGGTCAGAAAGTGATCGTTGTGGACGAGCTCGCCGTCCGTCTCGATGACACCGCACTCGCATTCGCCGCAGGCTCCGCCCCGGCACAGGAACGGCGCGTCGACACCGGCCTCTTCGAGCGCTTCGAGCAGGCTTTGGTCTGAGCGAACCTCGCAAGTGATCCCGCTCTTTGCCAAACGCGCCGAGAACGCGAGGCCGGTCGGCGGGGCCAGGAAGAGTTCGGAGTGAAGGTTCTCCTTGGGCCAGCCCTCCTCGAGCCCGCCCTCCAGGACGGCGTCGATCATCCCTTGAGGCCCGCAGACGTAGAGATGCGTTCCGAGCGGCTGATCGGGCAGGATGTCGCTCATCCTCAGAACCTCTCCGAGGTTGCTGCGGTAGAGGTTGAGCCTCTTGCCGTGCCGCTCGCGCAATTCGTCGATGAAGGCGCCCTGCTGGTCGTCCCTCACGGCGTAGTAGATCTCGTAGTTCGCGCCGATGCGCTTCAGCTCGTCGGCCATGGAATAGATCGGCGTGATGCCGATGCCGCCGGCGATGAGCAGGTGTTTCCGACCGGGATGAAACAACGGAAACAGGTTGACCGGGATCGCGATCTTCAACTCGCTGCCGACGGTCACGCTCTCGTGCATGAACTGGGACCCGCCGCGGGATTCCGCGCTGCGCAGCACGGCGATGCGGTAACACGAGCCATCGGCGGCCCGATCCACCAGCGAATAGGCGTTGCGGATGGTCCGTTGCCCGGTGTTCATCAGCACGACGACATGCGATCCCGCCGCGAAGGGGGGCAGCGGCTCCCCGCTCGTCGCGGCCAACTGGAAGCGCCGGACGTTCGGGGTGGCCTGCTCGATGCCTGCGACCCGGACGGGAAATTCGATGGCACCGCTCATTGGACGAACTCCTCTGCGGCGGGCACTTCACCGGGCGCCTCCGCGTCGATTCTGACACCCTGGAAGGCAGCGAGCCGGCGCGAGTAATGATCGCGGACCAGCAGGCTCAAGCCGCAGTTCGGGCACGTGTAGGGTGAGGTCGGCACGTCGTCGGTAACGTGCTTGCAATGAACGCACTGGACGCGCCTTGCGAAGGAGCCGCGCCGTTCGGCGATGACCGAGTCCGGGACCACGCCGAAGCTCGCGGCTCTGGCGATCACCTCGCCGATGAAGCTTTCGGTGCCGGCCACGTAAAGCCGCGTCCCCATCGTGGCGGTCTCGAGCACGCCGTCCAGGGATGCGAACAGGTCGCGGCGCGTCGTTGCGGCCCGAAACTCGGCCACGCCGAGAGCTGCGAGCTTGCTTGCAAACCCTTCGCGCCCCGCGCCGCCCGCAAAGAGCAGGATCGTCCGGGCCGCTACGCTCTTCTGTTCCATGAAGAGCTCGAGGACCGCAGACGCGCCCTCGTCTTCGGCGACGATCAGGTGGCATTTCGCTTTCGGGTTGAGAGCAAGGCCGCCATAGATCGGCCTGCTGTCGAACCAAGTCGAGAAAGTCTGAGTGGCAGACATTGGATCCTCCGGTTGTTTGGGAACCCGGCGCGAGATCTCGGACCGGGTTCGCGTCCGTTAGAGCTGGAAAATGAAGTTGGCCGAGAGGACCGTCGCGACGCCGGCCGCGAGCACGATGTAGGGAAGGATCCCTGCCTTCCGGCCGTTGATGAGGGCCTCGGTCTTCTCGACCTTGAGGTCATCGAGCGTCTGGCGCGGAAACTCACCGCGATCTTGGATGTAGTGCCGGTAGAAGAAGACCGGCAGGATGAAGCCCGCGGTGATCAGGCCGGCCCACAGCGCCCAGGGGTTCCAGACCTTGGCCCCCGCCCCCAGGAACACGGCGTTCACGAAGGCGAAGAACGTCGCGATCGCCAGAATGATCGTCGGTGCCTTGTAGGGCCGCTCGATGTCGGCATTGTCGATGCGGTGAATCCAGGCCGCGTTCAGGTTCAGGAAGTTGAAGATGATGTAACCGCAGTTCGACACCGCCAGGATGAAGAAGAACGACTGCGCATCGGCGCTGGCGATCGCCAGGAGAACCAGGTTTACGACGAGGCCAGTCCACATCGCGGCGATCGGCGCGCCATGGCTGTTCACGCGGCTGAGATACTTCGGCAACCAGCCATCCAGGGAGCCCTGGTAGAGCGTGCGCGAGGCGCCGGCCATCGCCGTCATCATGCACAAGAGGAGCGCGAAGATCATCAGCATGACCAGGGCGCTGGCGACGATGGGACCGCCGCCGACCATTCGCGCCAGCGCCGCCGCCACCCCGGAGCCATCCACGATCGACGGCTCCAGCATTCCCGTCAGGCCGAGCTCGTTCTGGAAGGTGAACGGCACCAGGATGAAGATCGTCAGGCAGAGCAATCCGGAATAGAAGATCGCCTTGAAAGTATCGGTCTTCGGATTCTTGAATTCGCTGGTGTAGCAAATCGAGGTCTCGAAGGCGTAGGTCGACCATGCGGCAATGAACATGCCGCCGAGCACCAGGGTCCAGCCGGAAATATTCCATGCGCCGGGGGCAGGCTTATTGGCTTCGGCAAGCGGAACGAAGGGCTGGAAGTTGACCCAATTGACCCCGTTCTGAATCAGCGGCGCCACGCCGATGATGAGCAGCGGGATGATGACGGCCAGACCGATGGCGCGCTGAACCTGAGCGGTGCCGCTGATCCCGCGGCACTGCACCGCGAAGGCAGCGAGCATCAGCACCACGCCGATGACATAGGCCGAGTTCACCGAGAACGAGACCGGGCCGAGCGATCCGGACACGAGCGTCCAGCTGCGGACCGCCGAATTCGGGTCGGGGACGAGCGCGTTGAGGATGTAGGCTGCCGCGATCGTGCAGCCGAGCGAGAGGACCGGGGTCCACGCGACCCAGTTGCACCAGACGATCAGCGGCGAGATCGGCCGGGCATAGCGGACCCAGGCGGCCGCTCCGTACACGGATGATCCGCCCGACTTGTTGGGAAACAAGCCCGCCATCTCCGCATAGACGAAGGATTGGAGAAATCCCATCATCATGGACACCGTCCAGATGACGAAGGCCGGCGTGCCCGTCGTCCCGGCAATTCCACCGATCGAGAACAGGACGAGCGGCGGCACGCCGCTGGCCACCCAGAACGCGCCCGTCCAGGAGATCGTCCGTTGAAGCTGCCGCTGTTCCGATGAGGGTAACGGCGCATCCGATATGACTGCGGCTGTCATTTTCTATCCTCCCTGAGTTCTCATTCGCTGTTTATTGAGCAAGACACAATTTTGAATTCGGGCGGGATGATTTGATTTGATGAGATTTATTCAATCCCTTCAATTCAATGTGCCGCTGATTATTATTTGTCTAGTTTTCTGCGGGGCGTGGCGCAGACTGACGCATCGGCGCACAGACTCACAAATCGACGCGCTTGACGTATCGAGAGTAGACTCGGCGCTCTAGAAGAGCGGCCGATTTAGAACGGTCGACTTATGAAAAGCTGCCGTTCTCACTCATGATTTCAGGCAGAGATGATGACGTGCAGCCTATGCCAATATCGGATATCGGCATTATAATTTGGCGCGATTGCTCATTCATGGGACGGTTCATCTCCCGTCGGCGCGTTTCCAAAGTGTTATTATTTCAACGAAAGATCGCCGAACCGATTGATGAGCGCAATGGTGATATATGGTACCAGTCTCCCGTTGGAGCGCTCGGCTGGGGCACCGAGCCTCCGTTCAATGGGGCTGGGAACTGGACCGTGCATCAGGCGCCAAGCTGATGAGTGTCGCTCGCTCTTTTGAGATCGCGCTGCCGTTCCAGTCGCAGGCGTGGAACGCGCAAGCCGGCAAGGTCGCGCAATCGATCGGCACGCCGTACTTTCACGAGGAGCTCATCGCCCTTCTGGAGATGACCGTCGCCACCGACGCGTTCTGGATCATCCGCTATGCCGGCGGCATCGTCCCCGACGTCGTCTTCACCCACAACGTTCCCGCGCCTGTGAGGCGGGTCTATTCGGAGCAGTGCGCCAAGATCGATCCATTCTCGGGGCGGTGGTGGAGGCGCAAGGAGCCCGGCGTGTTCACGCTGGACCGGTTGCGCTCCAAGGATCCTGCTTACGCGCTGTACAGCAAGACGTTCCTCGACGCAGCCGGCATGAAGGATGAGCTCGGCATTCTCCTCCCAATGACCGCCCATAGTTGTTTTGCGATTTTTCTTGAAAGAATCGACGGGCTATTTGAAGATAATGATGTCAATATACTAACGACACTCTATCCAGCAATCGAACAATGGTGCCGCGCCCATCTTGGATGGTTGTTCGATGATTTGAAAAACTCAAATCGATCTACAACAGTGCGACTGATCAACCGACCGACAATTATCTATGATCAAGCTGGAGGCCATGTATATTCGAACGAAACTTGGAAAAATGCCGCGCGGCGAGACCCGTCCTTGATGACGCATGCAATGGCTCTGGCCTGGGAGGGCACGGCGGTGCGCCACCTGGCTGATCATATGCTGCGCGCCGAGCGGCTCGGCCCGGACTTTCCACTCGCGCCCAACGGCGCGATGCTGGTGCTGGAGAAGGCGACCGATGTGCCGCCGACGATGGAGGCAGCGGTGACGGCCCGCCTGTTCGCCTCCTTCACGCAGCGCGAGAAGGACGTGCTGCGTTTGGCGCTCGAGGGACGCAACAGCTTGAAAATCTCAGCTGCGCTCGGGATCGGCGCCGGATCGATCCGCAACGTCAAGACCCGGCTCTATCGCAAGTCCGGCGTTTTTTCCGAGGGTGAGCTCGTGTTAAAGTTCCTGCCCTTCGTGAGCTTGCTATGAGCCGTTCGCGCAAGCCCCCGCTCGTCGAATTCGGCAGCCAGGAATGGTTCAGGCGCGCGGGAGAGACCTCGCTGGCACTCGGCACCGCTCGCTTCCAGGAAGCGTTGATCGACCTCTATGGGTGCCTCATCGATCATGGCGCGCGCTGGATCATTCGGTTCTCCGACGCCGCCCCGCCGGACGTCATGCACACGCGCGGCGTCCCCGAGCCATTGGTCGCTCACTACAATGCCGCCTGCGCCGAGGTCGATCCTTTCGCCCTGCATTGGCGGCTCTATAGGGACGCCGGGGTCCGCGCTCTGTCGCAATTCCAGGAAACACTCGGCCCGATCGATCCAAGCACTTACAACACCACGTTCAAGCCAGCCGCGCTCATCTCCGACGAGTTGGGCCTGTTTCTGGCGACGATCGGCCAGTCCTGCGTCGGGTTCTTTCTGGAGCGGGAGGTCGGGGACTTCACCTGCGACGAGATCGACCGCGCGCGCGCCGCGTTCCCGCTTCTGAAAGGGTTGCACAACGCCCACATCGGCCGGGTGTTCGACCGGATGCGCTACACGGGCGCTACGGCAGAAACCGAAGGGCTCGGCATGCGCCCGACGCTCGTCCTCGACCGTCACGGCATCGAGATCTTCTCGACCCCATCCTGGCAGTCTGCCGTCATGCAAGACCCGCACATTCAAACAGCCGTTCAAGACATGGAATGCGATAGACCGATCATTCTCGACGATGTCATCGTCAACGTGGAGCGGTTGGACAAATATTTTTCCTTGGCGCCGAGCGGGCGATTGCTGACCCTCACCCGTCAACCTCTCACTCCAGACGATCGAACCGCCGCCCGGGCGAGAGCACAGCTGATGGGAGTTCTGACGGCACGTGAGCAGGATGTATTCAATTTGATTCTGGCAGGAGGGTCGACGTCATCGATTTCGAGATTTTTATATTTAACCAAAGAAACCGTGAAGAATTACAAGTTGAGAATCTACAAGAAAGCTGGAACCAACTCCGAGCGGGCGTTGATCCAGCGCTATGCGATGCGGGAAGCGCCGACCAGCTCCATCATCCCAGCCAGCCGTGCAGAGGCACCTGCCCCGCACCGCGTGTGACCCCTCGGCGCTACACGAAACGCAGCCATCCGCCCGTGCGCCACTTTCCTCACAGGCAACCAATGTTACCCATACGCAACATGGGTCGAGCAAGTGATGGGTCTTACGGCGGAGTGGGACAGCTAGTGTGTTGACGCAGACGAAGGCAAATCCGTCAGCGAGGTCGCCAGGGCCTTCAACGTCCACCCGGCAACTGTCTATCGCTGCCGCGATGCAGAAACCGCCTTATGACCTGTGGCTGTTCCTCTCCGCCGCACGACCCATACTGCGAAATTCGGCGTCGCTCTCGGCCGTGCGGTCTGGAACGGGCATGGCTGCTTTCTTTGCCTGCTCCACCCAGATTTCCGGGCAGCTCGCGTAGATCGGCGCGGCAATGAACCCGATTTCCGGTATGGCATTGGAAATCAACGTGATAACCACTTTGGTTCTGGAAGATCCTTGATGTTGCCGAGCTTAGTAACCACAGCTTGAAGTTCAGCATCGGCCCTTGAAGTCACTGCCAGCAGCGTTGACGCGGTCGCTTTTTCAAGCTGTCCGGGTTTCACGAAAATCCGGAACGTCCGCTTCGCAGCGGCATCGGCTTGGTCCGCGCGGCTGGGGTTTCCCTCGACGGATTCGATGGCGATCTCCGTCAGATCCTGTCCACGCAGATCCGGAAAACGCTCCGTCAGGGGCAGCACGGCGCCTTTCACAAGCGTGGATTTGGCGCTCGCCAGATCGCGGGCAGCATGCTCGCCTGTGGAGGCCTCAATCCCGCGACCCAATGCGTCGAGGTGCCGGCAGGCTCGCTGAGCATACTTGACAAAAAACTTCGCGACATCGCGGTCGATCTCCAGATGCGAGGGTGTGCGAGCCTCCTCCGTGAGACCTACCGATGCCTTTCAACATGGCTCGGTCGCAAATAATGGCACGATCACAATCAAGTCGAACAATGCCGCTGCTAGGCAAATGGCGCTCGATACGATCGTGAGCCGGCGGATTGCCCATACCGGACGCACTTTATGATCGCGCCGAGCGATATCCCAGCGCATGAACCTGATGCCGCTGCAAACCTTCGAACCGCGCCCCTATTCCACCGTCACCGACTTCGCCAGATTCCGGGGCTGATCCACGTCTTTCCCCATAAAGACTGCGGTGTGGTAAGCGAGAAGCTGCACCGGCACCGCATAGACGATCGGCGCGACCACAGGGTCGACCTCCGGCATGGTCAGCGTCGCCAGCGTGTCGAGGCCGTGGCCTTCGGCGCCCTTGGCGTCGCCGATCAAGATGATCTTTCCGCCGCGCGCAGCGACCTCCTGCATGTTCGAGACGGTCTTTTCGAAGATCGCATCGTGGGGTGCGATGACGATGACCGGCACGCTCTCGTCGATCAGCGCGATCGGGCCGTGCTTGAGTTCACCCGCCGCATAACCTTCGGCGTGGATGTAACTGATTTCCTTGAGCTTTAGAGCGCCTTCCAAAGCCATCGGATAGGACGTGCCGCGACCGAGATAGAGCACGTCGCGCGCCTTCGAGACTTCGCGCGAGAGAACCTCGATATCCCCTTCCAGTTTCAGGGATTCCGCCATCAGGCCGGGCACCGTGATCAGCGCATCGATCAGGCTGCGCTCGCGTGCGGCATCGAGCTTGCCGCGAGCGCGGGCGGCCGCGATGGCAAGGCACAGAAGCACGGTGAGTTGGCAGGAAAACGCTTTTGTGGAGGCGACGCCGATCTCGGGACCGGCAAGCGTCGGCATCACCACGGAGGACTCCCGGGCAATGGTCGAGGTCGGCACGTTGACGACCGACAATGTGTGCTGGCCCTGCGCCTTGGCGTAGCGCAGGGAGGCCAGAGTGTCGGCCGTCTCGCCCGATTGCGAGATGACGAGCGTCAGCCCGTCGGAATCGAGCGGCGGCTCGCGGTAACGCGTCTCGGAGGCGACATCGATCTCGACCGGCAGCCGTGCCAGCGTCTCAAACCAATATTTTGCAACGAGGCCGGCATAATAGGCTGTGCCGCAGGCCGTGATCGACAGCCGCGAGAGTTTTGCGAAATCGAAGGGCAGCGCCTCGGGCAGGGCGACGCGCCCGTTTGCGAGATCGACATAATGGGC
Organism: Methylobacterium sp.; assembly: GCA_044227265.1. Taxonomy (GTDB): domain Bacteria; phylum Pseudomonadota; class Alphaproteobacteria; order Rhizobiales; family Beijerinckiaceae; genus Methylobacterium. The sequence goes on along the minus strand of JBGAFL010000016.1, from coordinate 52,819 downwards.
GAGCGTGCGGCCGACCACTTCCGGCTGCTCGTGGATTTCCTTTGCCATGAAATGGCGGTGGTTGCCCTTGTCGACCAAAAAGGCCTGGCTGATGATCTTTTGACGAGGGCGGGAGACCACGTTGCCGGCGATGTCGCGGATTTCGGCGCCGTCGCGGGTCAGGATCGCCCAGTCGCCCTCTTCGAGATAGGTGATCTCGTCGGTGAAGGGCGCGAGCGCCAGCGCATCCGAACCGAGATAGGTCTCGCCCTGGCCGAAGCCGATGGCGAGCGGCGCGCCATGCCGGGCGCCGATCAAAAAGTCTTCCTGGCCGGCGAAGAGGAAGCCGAGCGCGAAGGCGCCGCGCAGACGCGGCAGGGCTGCCTCGACGGCGCCGACCGGCCCGAACCCCTTACCCATGATGTAGCTGACGAGCTGCGCCACGACTTCCGTGTCAGTCTCGGATTCGAAGCGAATGCCCTCGTCCTCGAGCTCTTTTCGCAATTCGCGGAAATTCTCGATGATGCCGTTATGGACCACCGCGAGCCGCTCGGTCGCATGCGGATGGGCATTGGTCTCGTTCGGGCGGCCATGCGTCGCCCAGCGGGTATGGCCGATGCCGATCGCGCCGGTGAGCGGCGATTTGAGCAACTTCAGTTGGAGGTTGGAGAGCTTTCCCTCGGCCCGGCGGCGCTCGAGTTGCCCGTGCTCCAACGTGGCAATGCCGGCCGAGTCGTAGCCGCGATATTCGAGCCGCCGAAGGGCCTCGATGACCTGGTCCGCCACCGCGTCGCGCCCGACGATGCCTACGATTCCGCACATGCGAGTCTCGATCCTTCCATCGTGCGTTGTGCCGTCCCGCGAGGGGATGGTCACACCCGACAGGAATCCGATCCGCAAAGATCGGACCTTGAGCTTAACCTTTCAAGAACGCTAAGGCTGGATCGCGGCGAAACAGGGCCACTGGCTCGTGCCAAAATGGCAAAACTTCAGCTCTTCGCTTCGGCGGCCTTGGGCTTGGCTGCCTTCGCGGCGAGCTTCATCTCGCGCGTCAGCTTGGCCCACCCCTCCTGAACGCTCTGACGTCCGCGCGCGACGGCGAGCGCATCCGCCGGCACGTCGCGCGTAATCACCGAGCCCGCCCCGACCAGCGCGCCATCGCCGATCGTGACAGGCGCCACCAGGGCCGAGTTCGAGCCGATGAAGGCGCCCTGCCCAATCGTGGTGCGGTGCTTGTTCACGCCGTCGTAATTGCAGGTGATCGTGCCCGCGCCGATGTTTACCTTGGCTCCGATCGTGGCGTCGCCGAGATAGGACAGATGCGCCGCCTTGGCGCCTTTGTGCAGGGTCGCGTTCTTGATCTCGACGAAATTGCCGAGATGCACGCCCTCCTCCAACACGGCCCCTCCGCGCAGGCGCACATGCGGGCCGATATCGACATCGGCCGCGAGCCGCGTGTCGTGCAGATGCGAGAAGGCGCGGATCTCGCAGCGATCGCCGATGACGACGCCGGGGCCGAACACGCAATGCGGCTCGATGACAACGTCGCGGCCGATCAGCGTATCGGCGCTCAGGAACACCGTCTCGGGTGCGATCAGGGTGGCGCCTCCGAGTTGAGCCTCGCGCCGCAGCCGCGACTGGATCGCAGCCTCCGCCACCGAAAGCTGGACGCGATCGTTGACGCCCTGCGCCTCCGCCTCGTCCACCGGTACAACGGCGACCCGCAATCCGTCCTCGACGGCGAGGGCGACGGCATCGGTGAGGTAATATTCCCGGCTCGCGTTTTCATTGCCGATCCGCGCGAGCAGGCGCAGCGCCTGGTTGCCGGACAGAGCCATCAGCCCGGCATTGCACAGCCGAACCCGCCTCTCCTCTTCCGTCGCATCCTTCTCCTCGCGGATAGCGGTGACCTGACCGCCCTCCGTCAGCACGCGGCCATAGCCCTTCGGGTCCTGCGCCTCGAAGGCGAGCACGGCGACCGCCGCGCCATGAGCGAGAGCTTCGCTCAAGCGCCGAAAGGTCTGAGCCGTGACGAGCGGCGTATCGCCGAAGGCGACGATGATGTCCTCGCCCTCCCGGATCGCCTCGCTCGCGGTCAGCACCGCATGGGCGGTGCCGAGCCGTTCCACTTGCGGATGTACGCTTGCGCCGGGCGCGCGCCGCGCGATCTCCTCCGCGACATCCTCGCGGCCAGGCTCGACAACCACGGCGATGCGCCCCGCGCCCGCGTCACGAACGGCGGTGAGGACGTGGCCAAGCATGCTGCGGCCGGCAATGGCATGCAGAACCTTGGGCAGATCGGAGCGCATCCGGGTGCCCTTGCCGGCGGCGAGAACAATGGCGGTGAAGCCGTGCCCGCTGCCGTCCGACGCTTTTCCGCCGGGTTCCTGACCTGAAACAGGTTGCAACCTCCGACCTCCTATTCCCGATTTCGACCCGCCGATGCTCGATCGGACAGGACGTCCCTTCCCTGCTCCGGGGTACAGGGAATCCATGATGGCCGATGTAGCCGATCGGTGCATCCAGGCAAAAGCGAATGGCCACCGTGACCGATTGGCAACCTTAACCCGGGGTTCCGGCGTTACTGTTGCAGCGCACCCTGCCGCGGCCCAATAGCATTCGCCCGATTCATACCGATCGGAACAGGCTTATCGGGACGTGCGCGGGAAACTCCAAGCCGTCCAAGCGCGGGGCGGCAACCCTGAATCTTGCATTGCCGCGGGAATGACTCAACAGAACGTCTGCCATTATACGGACGACCCAGAAGACGGCTCAGTATCCGATCCGTCGGGCGACGCCGATATCAGACCGTTCCGGTACCATCGCCGCGCGGTTCTTCATGGCATGGCCGGCGCGGCTTTGGGGTTCGCCGTCCACACAGACGACGCCCTCGCACAAACTCCCCCTGCGACGCCCGAAGCCGGAGCCCATTTCACGGAGACCACGGTCCGTGACTTGGCGCGAGCAATGGCCAGTCAACCCTACGTCGCGCCGCGCGTCGACGATCTGCCCGATGCTCTCAAGAATCTGACGCGCGATCAGTATGCCGGGATTCACAGCGCTCCAGGCGCCGCAATCTGGAGCGATGCCGGGCTCGAATTCACCCTCGAGCCGCTCCATCGCGGTTTTGCCTATACAGATCGTGTCGCGCTCTATGCCGTCGAAGATGGCGTGATCCGCCCCGTCCCCTATTCGCGAGACCGCTTCGACGGCGACGGCGTCGTGCTTCCGGATCCCGGGCAGCAGGATCTCGGCTTTTCAGGTCTTCGCATCAAGACGCGGTTCGGGGGCCAGGAGCTTCTGGATTTCGCGATTTTCCAGGGCGTGTCGTTCTTCAAGCTGGTGGCGCGCGGTCAGGGCTTCGGGGTCAATGGCCGCGCCTTGATGGTGCGACCGGCGGATTCGAGGGGCGAGGACTATCCTCGTTGGCGGGCCTTCTTCGTCGAGCGGCCGGCTCAGGGTAGCGCTGAGATTGTCCTGCATGCGCTGCTCGATGCGGAATCCTGCTCAGGCGCCTTTCGCATGGTTCTGCGGCCCGGCGATCCGTCGGTCGCGGAGGTCGAAGGGCGATTGTTCACCCGGTCGGCGATCGATCATCTCGGTCTGGGCGGCATGCAGGCGAGCTATCTGTTCGGCCCGCACGACCCGCGCGGCGCTGATGATGCGCGTGTCGCCGCCTATGCCAGCGGCGGCTTGCAGATCCGCAATGGCAGCGACGAGGCGATCTGGAGACCCGTCCGCAACACGCAGGCGCTGGAAGTCTCCTCGTTCCTGGACGCGAACCCCAAGGGTTTCGGCCTGATGCAGCGCGCACGGGACTACATGTCCTTCCAGGATGACGTGCAGCATTGGGAGTGGCGCCCTTCGCTCTGGATCGAGCCTCAGGGCGCGGAGGGCGTCGAGGGAATCTGGCGCGACGGCGCGGTGACGCTGATCGAGATTCCGAGCGATTCCGAGGTCAATGAAAACATTCTCGTCTATTGGCGGCCGAAGATTGCGATCCCGGCCAAGACTGAGGCGACCTTCCGCTACCGCCAGACATGGTGCTGGCTGCCGCCCGATCCCGCCCCGCTCGCGATTTGCTCCAACACGCGGAGCGGCCGCGGTTCCGGCGGAACCCGCAGGCTGTTCCTGGTCGACTTTTCCGGTGAGGCGCTGTTTTCCGGGCCCGGTGACGTGGCGCCGGAATTGCGCACGGTCCTAACTGCGAAGCCGGGCACGATCGCGCGGCAGATTCTCTACTTCTACCCCGAACGGCGGACGGTCCGAGTTGCGTTCGAACTCGATCCGGGCAGCGAGCGCCTGAGCGAACTCCGCCTCTTTCTCAAGGCCGGAGAACGTCAGGTGAGCGAGACCTGGCTCTATCGCTGGGCTTCCTGATGTCAGTCGTCTCCCAGATCGACCGCCCGCAAGGTTCACAAATGAACCAATTCCGAAGCGTCGAGAATGCGGGCTCGCCGCCGCAGCTGAACGCCAATCGCGCCGAGAAGGTCGTGTTCCGGCCTGAGATGCCGCCCGAAGCGCCCTTGGCTATGCCGGTTCAGGATCTGCACCACTGGGATCGAAGCGCCCGCCGCAAGCCGATGCAGCCCGACAGGATGCCATGGCCCGCACGGCTGTTCGTATTCGGGGGCGCCGCTGCACTCACGGTCTACGGCACCTGGCAGATGTACGAGGTCATCTCGATCTCCGGCGGCGCGACCGCCCTTCAGTACGCACTGCTCGTCCTGTTCACGCTGAACTTCTCCTGGATCGCGCTCGCCTTCACGGGAGCCATCCTCGGATTCTTCGCGCTCCTGCGACATCGATTCCGTGCGCCGGCCATTCCGACGCTCAGTGGCCGGACCGCCGTGGTGATGCCGGTCTACAACGAGGAAACTGCTCGCACCTTTGCGGCGGTCCAAGCCATGCGCGAGGAGGTCGAGGCAATCGGCCTCGGCAAGCATTTCGACTGGTTCGTGCTCTCGGATTCGACCGATGCCGATGCCTGGATCGCCGAGGAACGCGCCTTCCTGGCTCTGCGCGACGCGCTCGGGCGCGAGGCCCGGCTGTATTATCGGCATCGCCCGAAGAATCATCACCGCAAGGCTGGCAACATCGCCGATTTCGTCACCCGCTGGGGCGGCGCCTACGACCAGATGCTAGTTCTCGACGCGGACAGCCTGCTCACGGGCGATTGCATCGTCCAATTGGCGGCGGCGATGGAGGCCGATCCCGACGCCGGGATCATCCAGAGTTTGCCGCTCATCATCAACCGCAACACTTTGTTTGCCCGCGTGCAGCAATTCGCCGCCCGCATATACGGACCGGTCATCGCCACCGGGCTGTCGGTCTGGTCGGGGCGCGACGGGAATTACTGGGGCCACAACGCGATCATCCGCACGCGCGCCTTCGCGGATGCCTGCGGATTGCCCGACCTCGAAGGCAAGCCGCCCTTCGGCGGACATGTGCTCAGCCACGATTTCGTCGAGGCGGCCCTGATCCGGCGTGCAGGCTGGGGCGTCACCATGCTGCCGCTTCTGCGCGGCTCCTACGAGGAGAGCCCGCCGACGCTGATCGATCTCGCCGTGCGCGATCGGCGCTGGGCGCAGGGCAATCTCCAGCATTCCCGGGTCATAGGAGCTGCGGGTCTGGCGCTCGCCTCGCGCCAGCATTTCGCGACAGGCATCGCCGGCTACCTCGCCTCGCCGCTCTGGCTCGCCCAACTCGTGATCGGTATCGCGCTCGTCGTGCAGACGGCCTGGGTGAGACCGGAATACTTTACTTCGGAATTCGGCCTGTATCCGGTCTGGCCGCGCTTCGACCCGGAGCGGGCGCTCAAACTCTTCGGGCTGACCATGGGCATTCTTCTCGCGCCCAAGTTTCTTGGTCTTCTCCTTGCGCTGTTCGACCCCGTCACTCGGCGTGGGGCTGGCGGCGGCATCCGATTGTTGCTGTCGGCCCTGATCGAGATCCTGCTCTCGGCGCTCATTGCGCCCATCGCGATGCTGATCCAATCGAGCTCGGTCTTCCAGATCCTGCTCGGTCGCGATACCGGCTGGAATCCGCAAAGGCGCGACGACGGCTCGATACCCTTCAGCGACATCATCCGCCGACACCGCTGGCACACGATCCTCGGCATCGTTACCGGAATCGCGGCTTTCGCGATCGCGACCTCTCTGTTCCTCTGGATGTCACCGACGATTCTCGGCCTGGTGCTCGCCATCCCGATCTCCTGGCTCAGTGGTAAGCTCGCCTCGGGCCTCGCGCTGAAGCGGCTCGGGCTGCTCTCGACGCCGGAAGAGCGCGATCCGCCGGCGATCGTCCGGCGCGCCACACAATTGGCAGCGGAGAATGCCCGACACGAGCGCGACGATGCCGATGCGCTGACCGCTCTCCATGCCGACCGGCGTCTCGCCGAAGATCATGCCGCGATGCTGCCGACGGCCGGCTCGCGCCCGCGCGGTGCGATCGATGTCAACCGCACATTGGCACAGGCCAAGGTCACCGAGGCGGAGACGCTCGAAGAGGCCTGCGCCTGGCTCGAGCCCAAGGAGCGTATGGCGCTCCTGCATGACCGTGCCCTCCTCGACCGGCTGCTTCGATTGCGGCCGGCCTGAACTCGGCAATTTCGAGTATCGAAGGGCTGGCATCTTCGCTAAAAGCCATGCGATCCGACGCGCGCCGGTATGGCCATCGATCGGAAGGGTGGCCGAGTGGTTTAAGGCAGCGGTCTTGAAAACCGCCGTGGGGGCAACTCCACCGTGGGTTCGAATCCCACCCCTTCCGCCACTTCAGTCCCTGAGTGGGCACTGAGTTTACGCCATTTTTTCCGGTCAGCGCCTGAAGCAGCCGGGTCTTCGATCCCATGATCCGAACCTCGCCGTCCGCGACCTCGACGCGCTGGGCGAGCGCGCGCAGGTGGTCGCGGCGATAGCCGCCGCCTTCAAGTCGGATGCGCTGGCGGGCGGTCTTGGCGAAGGTGTGGACCATCTGCGGGGTGATCGCCTTGGCGCCGGAGTTATCGAGCATGGCCTGGGCGCGCTCGGCGTCGGCCTTCGCCTGATCCCTGATGGCTTTGAGCCCGTCGATCCGGTCCTTGAGGGCGGGATCGTCGATGTCGGCGACGCCTGCCTCGATGGCGTCGTAGAGGCGCTTGAGACGCAGTTCCGATTCGGACGCACGCTTGTTCAGTTCGGCGATGTGCTCGCGGCGGCGCTCGGATTGCTCCTGCCGCCGGTCGAGGACACTGGCGAGGATGGTTTCCAGCCGCTCGGGCTGGAGAAGCTGGCTTTCGAGGTGGTCGGCGACAAGATCGTCCAGCTTCTCCATCGGCACGGCCATGCCTTCGCAGGCGGTCGGTCCCTGCCGCGCCTTCATCGAACAGGCGTAATAGCGGTAGCGCCCGCCCTTGCCGGTACGGATAGTCATGGCTCCGCCGCACTTGGCGCAATGGATCAGGCCGGTCAGCATGGTCGGGCCGCTGATGACGGCGGATGGCACGACCTTGGGGTTGCGGGCCTTCAATAGCGCCTGAACCGTGTCGAACGTCTCGCGGTCGATGATCGGCGGGACCGGAACGGTGACGATCTCGCTGACCGGCTTTAGTTCCTTGGTCTTGCTGCGCTTGTTGAACTCATGTTCGCCCATATAGGTGCGGCGCGTCAGGATGCGGTGAACCTGGCCGATGCCCCAGCGTCCGCCGTCGCGGGTGAAGATGCGGCGGCTGTTGAGATAGGAAACGATGTTCTTGACGCCCATCTGGCCGGTCGTGCCGTCGCCCTCCAAGGCAAGGCGATAGATCAGCCGCACGGTGTCGGCGTGAAGTGGGTCGATTTCCAGCTTTTTCTTGGTCTTGGCCCCGCGCTGCTCGGCCGCAACGACGCGGTAGCCGATAGGGGGAAGCGAGCCGTTCCAGAAGCCTTGCCGGGCGTTTTCCTTCAAGGCGCGCATGACGTGCTTGGCATTTTCCTTGGACTGATACTCATCGAACAGCGCCATGATCTGCCGCATCATGACGTGCATGGGGTCGTCCCCCATTTCCTGCGTGATCGAGACCAGCTTGACGCCGTTCTTGGCCAGCTTGCGGACGTAGAACTCAAGCTCGAAGTGGTCGCGGAAGAACCGGCTGAACGAATGGACCACGACGACATCGAACGGCGCGGGCTTCGACGTGCCCGCCTCGATCATGCGCTGGAACTCGGGCCTGCGGTCGTTGGTCGCCGAAGCGCCCGGCTCCACGTAGGTCTCGACAAGCTGATAGCCGCGCGAGGCGCAATAGGCTTCGCCCTGCCGCTTCTGGTCAGGGATGGAGACATCATGCTCAGCCTGCCGCGCCGTCGAGACGCGCAGGTAAAGGGCGGCGCGTAGTGGAATTGCGGAAGAGGAAGCGCTCATGCCGGGCCTCCTTGGGCAGCAGCCTCGTCAGGCGACAACACGGCGACACCGAACGGCAGGAAATGCTTCGTGTTGCGGGTGACAACGGCGAGTTCATGCGCCGCAGCGATGCCGGCGATCACGGCATCGGCCATGCCGGGATCATGACCGGCGGCGAGCGCCTTCGCTTCCAATCGCCCACCGATCGCGGCAGCCTGCGCGTCGAAGCCAATAATCTTGTCATCGTATGTGGAGACAAGGCCACTGAGCCATGCTTTCAGGCTCGCGGCCTTCGCCGTTGCCCCCTTATGGTCGAGGAGCGCGATCCCCTTCTCGATTTCATGGATGGAGACGACCGACAGGAATAACCGGCCGTCGCCGTCCATGCGATTCAGCCAGGTGAGGAAGTCAGCGGATGCTTCCGACTTGGACGGCGCCAGCATGGAGACGACGTTGGTGTCGAGAAGAAAACCGCTCAAAGCTCGACATCTCGCGATGGCTTGCGGTTGCGCGTGAACTCTCCGCCTGGGAACGTCCTGAGATAGCTGACAAGGCCCGCCCGTTTGCGTTCGAGCGCCTTGCGCGCGATCTCCGCCGCCTCGACCGAAACCAGGGCCGCTACGGGTTTGCCATGACGGGTGATGGTCACGATCTCTCCTTTGACAGCCTCATCAACAAGGCTGGAAAATCCAGCCTTGGCGTCTCTGAGGTTGATGGTCAGCATGTTGCGTCCTCCATATGTAGCCATATGTGACTACACATAATCTATTGAAGGGCGGATTTCAACGCCGATTTCAAATCTCCGAGGTGTCAGCCCTCGGGGCCGAACAGGTCATCGAACAGGTCTCCGAACCATTGCTCGAACACCTCGATCTCGGCCTGCGTGACCGGAACGGGATGGGGCCAGTCGTCGGTGACGGTCCAGGTGGACAGGTCATGTTTGGGCGGTCTGCCGGGGAACGGCCACGGATAGCCCAACAGCGTCTCAAGCTGCTCCGTTGCCGTGGGCGGCCTGACGCGCCGGGAGCGGGACCGCGCGCCGCGATCAGACGCCATCGAGGTCGCGCCCGCTTCCGGGCCGCCACGCTACGGGGTTGGCGACCCATCGGTTAATGTCGGATTCCTTCCAGCCCGCGCCGTTGACGCTGATCTTGATCTGGGGCGGGAACGTGCCCTCGGCGATCTTGCGATAGATGGTGGACCGGGATAGGCCGGTCCGGGCGAGGACGGTTTTCAGGCGGACGATACGGTCTGATGCGAGCATGGCTGCGCTGCCTCCTGCTGGCTATTTCTGACGATTGCAGAGACCAGACAGAGGAGCGATTTGTTGTTGTGCAATAGATATTTGGGCGTCGTAGGGCTGTGGCGAAGAGACGGCGGAAAATAGGATGGTTCTACAGTCCGAGACCCCGCCCCCGACCAAGCCCGAAAGTGAGGGTGAGGTCGCGGCCGACGCCCATCCCCGAATCGAATGAGATGCCGAGTTCCCGCTTGCGGCCCGCCAGAAGGGATTCCATCTGCGGGTCGCGTTCGAGGCTGTGGGCCATGTTCCCCATCTCCACCCGCGCGGCCCTGTGACCGGCATAGTCGCCCGCCGCATACCGTTCGTCGCTGGCCCTGTGGAGATTTTGCCAGCGTTCCACGAAACGGTCGGCGCGCAGGCCGGGATCGGTGCGCAACTCGGTTTCCAGTTGCAAGGCGCGGATTGCGCGCCGGGCGTCGCCGGATGCCGCCTCCGCCGCAAGCTCCGGGTTTTTCTTGTAGGCGGCTTCGGCGTCGTGCGAGCCGTAGGGGCGCACCTCCTCGAACCGCTGGCGCGCCTCCTGCAATTCCCTGATCTGATCGGGGCTGGCCTTGCCGCCCTGTTCCTGCGCCGCGAAGATCGCATCCACGGCGCGCGCATGACGGACGAGCGCCCGGCCACGGGCGCGGCGCAACGCCGCCTCCGGGTCTTCCTCCACCTTCCTTTCCGGCCCCTGTCCGCCCTCGGCGGGCAGGCGCAGCCCGTCGAAGATGCCGCGCACCTTTTCGGGAACCTGGCGGACGATCTCGACAACCCGTTCCACGCGCTCGCGGAAGGTGATGCCGCGCCGTTCGGCGTAGTCGCGGGCGGGTTCGTAGTCGCTCGCCATGTCCTTGGCACGGTCGCGCGACAGGACACCGACAAGCCGGTCCCGGCTGGCGAAGTCGTCGCGGCCATAGTGCAGGTCCGTGCCGTCGCGGTGCCGGGACAGGGCGACGTAGCTGCCGTGGGTGTCCATGCCCGGCGTCGCCAACACATGGGCGCGGTCCACGGTCATGCCCTGCGCCTTGTGGATCGTCGCGGCATAGCCGTGGTCGATCTTGTTGTAGTCCTTCAGGTCGAACGCGACATTGCGCCCGTCGTCGGTGCGGACGGTCATGCTCTGGGCGCCGACCTGCTCGACGGTGCCGAGCGTGCCGTTCTTCACGCCAAGGCCGCGCTCGTTTTGCAGGAACATGACGCGATCGCCGGGCGCGAAGGTCCGCACACCGCGTTCGGCGGCGACATGCACATCCGCGCCAAGTTCACCTGCATCACGCATTTTCTGGCGGGCGGCCTCATTGAGCGCGCGCACCTCGTCGTTGGTGTGGGTGAGGATGATGCGGCTCTTGTCGGGCGATTCCTGCCGGTCGCGGTCCCAGCGGCCGATCAGATCGTCGCGCGCCTGCTCGCGTGACTCGGCCTCATGGACCATACCATGCTTGTCGTAGGCGTGGATCGCATCGCCGGTTCGGCTGGTCGCCAGGTCACGGGTGGCGTCGCGCTGCCAGTCCTCGCGCTGGCGGCGCACCTCGCCGATCTCCGCCCCGCCGTGGCGCTCGTGGATCGAACGGAACGCCGCGCCCGCCTCGATGGACTGCAACTGCTGCGGATCGCCGACCAGCACCACCTTGGCCCCGGCCTCGGCGGCATGGGATAGCACGCGCTCCAACTGCCGCGTGCCGACCATGCCCGCCTCGTCGATGACAAGCACATCGCGCGCGGTCAGCACATCGCGGCCCTGCGCCCAACCATGTTCCATGCTGGCGATGGTGCGGGACGTTATGCCCGATCCGCCTTCGAGATTTTCCGCGGCGATGCCGGACAGCGCCACGGCCCGGACCTCGTAGCCCGCCGCCTCCCAAGCCTCGCGCGCCACCCCCAGCATCGCGCTCTTTCCCGTCCCGGCATAGCCGACGACGACACCCAGGCCGCGCCCGTCCGTGACATGCGCCAGCGCCTCGGCCTGCTCGCCGGACAAGACAAGGCCGCGCGTTTCCGCACGCGCCAGCGCCACCTCACGATCCCTGTCGTTGACCCCATGGCGTTCCCGTTCGGCCATCAGTTCGGCCGCGCGGTGTAAGCGCTGTTCGGTCTCGATCATCTCGCGGGTGGTGAAGCGATCCTGCCCAAGTCCGTCCTTGCCGAGTTCGACAAGATCGGGCGCGTTGCGCATCGCGCCCATCACCGCGTTGAACTGGTCGATCCCGTCGCTGTGCCGGTGCGCGAACATCGCCAGGTCACGCCGGGTGAAGGTCGATTGCTGCTGCGTGATCGCGTCGAGAGCGGTGGAAGGATCGGCGACGATCCGCGCGCCATTCTCGCGGGCAATGCGCCGGTGATCCTCGGCGCGGTCGGCCTCAAGCCCGGCGGCTTCCATGCGCTGCGCGGGTGCGCCGATCTTCGTCTGCGGCTCAAGGTCGATGCCCTGTGCCTCAAGGCTGCGGTGGTCGATCCGCGCGTCTATGTCGAGTTCCGCCAGCCGCTCGTTGACGTGATCGGCCCAGCGTTCGCGCCAACGCTCGACCAAATCCGTGCGGTTCCACTCCCGCACCTTCGGGCCGAAGCCGTCCGCGTCCACCGACCGCATGGTGAGCATGACATGGGCATGGGGCTTGGGCAGTCCGTCCGCCCCGGTGTCCCAATGCACATTGAGATCGGCGATCATGCCCTGATCGACAAACTCGGACTGCACGAAGTCGCGGGCCAGTTCGACGCCCTGCGTCTGTGTCATCTCGCGCGGAATGGCGAACTCCACCTCGCGGCAAAGCTGTGCGTCCTTTCTTTTCTCGAAGGCTTCAACATCATTCCAGAGCCGTTCGCGGTCGCTCCATTGCTCCGGGGCGTTCTCCGGCAACATCACCTCGGAATGGGCGACGCCGGGCTTGTTCGAGAAATCCTGGTCACGGTCCAGCCGGTCGTCGCGCAGCCGGGAGGCCGAGCGGTAGGCGGCGGCAGCGACCGCGCTGCGGCCCACCGCGCGTCCGATGACCTGAACGGAGAAATGGTAGATCGCCATGGCGACCGACCAGATACTGCCTTCAAGCGCACGTCGGAACGACGTATAAGCGCGCCCTCGAAATGAATTTCTCGGGATGATCCGCGCCGTTCCAGACCGTCCCGGTAACACAGAAGCATTCCGGCCAGTGCGAAACTATCATCGCTCCATCGACAGCTTATGGAGGACATGATGCGCAGGCCACGGGACTTTGACGCGGAACTGAAGGCGCTGGAGGGCAAGGCGCAAGACCTGAAGAATCGCAAGCTGCAGCAGCTTGGCGAACTGGTCATCTCGACCGGAGCCGACGCGCTCACCGCCGACGAACTGGCGGGCGCGCTGATCGTGCTGGCGGAGACGAAAGATGCCGGAAAGAGGGAGGCATGGGCGAAACGCGGGGCCGCGTTCTTTCAGGGCCGGACGCGGCGATCTGCGCCATCGGCTGACCGCGATGCTAACGGCGCTCCGTCGCAACCGGGCGGCACGCAATCGGCATCAGGCGGCGCGGGCGCGGCATGACATGCGGACATGGCAGGTCGAGCGGCGAAAGAGAACGCGGCACCTGATCGAACTCGGCGGTCTCGTCGTCAAGGCGGGCATCGTGAACCTGACCGGCGATGATCGCTCCGTCATCTACGGCGCGCTCCTCTGGATGGCCGATAAGCTCAAAAGCGATGAACGCGACAAGGCGTTGGCGCTGTGGGCCGCGAAGGGGAAACAGGCGTTCATGGCTGAGCGAGAGGGAGCAAAACCCATCCTGTCAAGGCAGATCCCACCGGATTGACCAGACCCGATCACGGGTGGCGCGGATACCCTACATATCGTAGCGCTGCCCGCCATCGGTCTGCTTGGAACGCAATGCGGTGCATCCCCCTACACGGCTTCGTCTTTTGCATCATAGTGACTCCCGGCGGCGCCGCCAGTATCATTAAGGAGGTAGGAATCGGACGGACTTTCACTATAAGGCCACATAGCCCACGATGCTGGCATAGCAGCATCCGCCCGCATGGCTCGCTCGCCAGCCTGTTCGGGAAGGCGGACAAACAGGAGGGGGCGGATGTATCAGTCGGGACTCACCATCAAGGACGCATTGGAGTCCGTCAGCAAAAATCTATACGTGCTGCCTGCCATACAGCGCGAGTTTGTGTGGCGGCCCGAACAGATTTGCCGCCTTTTCGACAGTCTGATGCAAGGCTACCCGTTCGGGACATTTTTGTTCTGGAAGGTCGAACCCGAAAAGAGCGCACAGTTCAAGTTTTATGGCTTCGTCCAGCACTATCATGCGCGGGATGCCGCCCACTGCCCAGAGTTGGGCTCGCTGCCTAACCGCGAATTGACGGCGGTGTTGGACGGCCAGCAGCGGCTGACGGCCCTCAATATTGGGCTTCGTGGCTCGATGGCGATCAAGGAGCCTAACAAATGGCGAACGAATCCCCACGCATTCCCGCGCCGGACGCTTCACCTCGATCTATTGGCGGCCGGCGGCGAGGATGAGGAGGGAGAAGCCTTCAGTTTCCGCTTTATAGAATCCGACAAAGCCGCCTTTGATGAGGCAAGCCTATGGTATCCAGTGCCTGACATTCTGGGTGTAGCCGATAATTCTCAGTTGTCCGAGTGGCTGTTTACGAAGTTCCAAGAACGTGGCCTTGGGAAGGACCTTCATGCCGGTGCCAGCCGTGCCCTTCATCGGCTCTTCAACGTCGTGCACACCGCTCCGAATCTTACTTTCTACACGGAGAAGAGTCAGGAGCTTGACCGTGTACTACGGATTTTCATCCGCATGAATTCGGGCGGCACCGTGTTGTCCTACTCTGACCTCCTTCTCAGCATCGCTATTGCCCAATGGTCAAAACTCGATGCCCGGCAGGAAATTCACGGCCTCGTTGACGAGATCAACCGGATCGGCGCGGGCTTCAATCTATCCAAGGATTTCGTTCTGAAGGCCGGGCTGATGCTAGCCGACATCGCCAGCGTTGGCTTCAAAGTCGAGAACTTCAACCGCGGCAATATGGGCGTCCTGGAAGGAGTTTGGGCCGATGTCCGAAGGGCGTTGGTGCTCACGGTCGAGCTCGCCGCGTCCTTCGGTCTGAATGAGCAAACGCTGCGTGCCGACAGTGCTCTGCTCCCAGTCGCCTACTACCTTTACAAGCGTAAGCCCGCGGCGAATTGGCTGACCCATCCGAGCTTCGCCGGTGAGCGTGACACAATCCGTAGCTGGCTGATCCGATCTCTGCTCAAGTCCTCCGGCATCTGGGGCAGTGGGCTCGATACCCTTCTCACAGCCCTGCGCGATGTTATTCGCGAGGACCACGACGCATTCCCGGCCGATCAACTCGAAAAGGTCATGGCTGGGCGAGGAAAATCCCTTTCGTTTGGGCCGGAGGAAATCGACGATCTCCTCGACATGGAATACGGTGATCGGCGGATGTTCCCGCTACTGTCGCTGCTCTACCCCTTCATCGACGTTCGTCAGTTGCACCACGTCGACCACTTCTTCCCCAAAAGCCAGCTTCAGCGGCGGCGCTTGGAGAGGGTGGGGTGCGATCACGACACCATCGATGCTTGTCTCGCCGTTCGTGATAGGCTGGCGAACCTCCAACTGTTGGAGGGCCTGTTGAATGTCTCGAAGAACGACTCGTTGCCTGCCGATTGGCTGAAAGCCACGTTCGCCGATGAGGTGCAAAGGCAGGCGTTCCTGGACCGTCACGACCTTGGCACGCCACCCACATCCGCCACAGAGTTCATGACGTTCTACAACGCCCGGCGTGAGCGCATCCGAGGACGCCTGACGAAGCTGCTTTCGCGTGAAGTGGTGGAACAGGCAACTGGACCTGCCCCTGAATTGCTGGTGCCCAGCCTCTCGTAGGAGCCACCCGGGCTCTTCGTTGGTTGAGGAATTTGCGTTCATCGTAGGGCCACAGCGAAAACGTAGTGCTCATCACTATCGGTCGCGGCCCGCCACAATCCGCAAATCCTTCGACGGAAATTTGCCGTCACATGCCGTGCCGTTGCTCAAAACATGATGCGGGATCGCGGAATTCGCTTTCCTGGATACATCATGGAAGATCAATAACTTATAATACTTCTTGTGCTTCTGTTGAACCACGATCCGCGCTCGCTGGATCGACGCGGGCATCCCGCAATGCAACAAGGCCTTTGTCCGGCCTGACGGCATGCCAGCCGAGCGCCCTTGCGCCGGAGCTTTGCCGTGCCGCCGGCGTTCGAACATCGAGAACGGGGCTTGCCCTCGCGACCTCATCCGCGGAGCGATCATGGTCGGACCCAAAACCGCTACGAACAACACCGCCCCAAGGCGCGCCGCGAGCCCCGGCGTGTCACGCTCGCGCATTCGCGAAGGCTCGCCGCATCCCTGCGGGGCAACCTGGGACGGGCTTGGCGTCAATTTCGCGCTGTTCTCAGCCAACGCGACGAAGGTCGAGCTCTGCCTGTTCGACGATGCCGGCGAGCAGGAGATCGAGCGGATCGAACTCCCTGAATACACGGACGAGGTCTGGCACGGTTATCTGCCGGATGCGCGGCCGGGCACGATCTACGGCTACCGCGTGCACGGTCCCTACGCGCCGGAATCAGGGCATAGGTTCAATCCAAACAAGCTTCTGATCGATCCCTATGCCAAGGCGCTCGTCGGCTCGATCACTTGGAACCCCGCCTTGTTCGGCTACCAGATGGAGACAGGCGACGATCTGACCTTCGACGAGCGCGATTCCGCTCCGTTCAACCGGCGCTCGCGCGTGATCGATCCAGCCTTCACCTGGGGGCGGGATCGCAAGCCGCGCGTGCCCTGGGAGCACACCATCGTCTACGAGACCCACGTCAAGGGTTTCACCAAGCTGCATCCGCGCGTCCCGGAGAAGCTGCGCGGCACCTATGCCGGCCTCGGCAATGCGGCGGTGCTCGATTACATCCGCAGCCTCGGCGTCACCTCGGTCGAGCTACTGCCGGTCCACGCCTTCGTGCAGGACGATTACCTGCAGCAGAAGAACCTGGTGAACTACTGGGGCTACAACACGATTTCGTTCTTCACGCCAGCGCGGCGCTACGCAGCGGTGCCGGATTTCGCCTTCTCAGAATTCAAGGAGATGGTGGCGCGCCTGCACGGCGCCGGTCTCGAGGTCATCCTCGACGTCGTCTACAACCATACGGCGGAAGGGAACGAGAAGGGACCGACCCTCTCCTTCAAGGGCGTCGACAACGCGTCCTATTACCGGCTGCTTCCGGACAAGCCGCGCTACTACATCAACGATACCGGCACCGGAAACACGCTCAACCTCTCGCATCCACGCGTGTTGCAGCTCGTCACCGACAGCCTGCGCTATTGGGCGACCGAGATGCGCGTCGACGGGTTCCGTTTCGATCTGGCGACGATCCTGGGCCGCGAAGCATATGGCTTCGACGAGGGCGGCGGTTTTCTCGATACCTGCCGGCAGGACCCGATTCTCAACGACGTCAAGCTGATCGCCGAACCCTGGGATTGCGGCCCCGGCGGCTATCAGGTCGGTGGCTTTCCGCCGGGCTGGGCTGAATGGAACGACCGCTTCCGCGACGACGTGCGCGGCTATTGGAAGGGCGATGGCGGCCTTCTGCCGAACCTCGCCTCGCGCATCACCGGCTCTGCCGACAAGTTCAACAAGCGCGGCCGGCGGCCCTGGGCCTCGGTGAATTTCGTCACCGCCCATGACGGTTTCACGCTAGCCGACACCGCCTCCTACAACGACAAGCACAACGAGGCGAATGGCGAGGGCAATCGCGACGGCCACTCGCACAACCTGTCCTACAATTACGGCGTCGAGGGCCCAACCGACGATCCCGAAATCCGCCAGGTCCGTCTGCGGCAGATGCGCAACCTGCTCGCGACCCTATTCCTCTCTAAGGGCACGCCGATGCTGCTCGCCGGAGACGAATTCGGCCGGACCCAGCAGGGGAACAACAACGCCTATTGCCAGGACAACGAAGTGTCCTGGATCGACTGGGAGGGCATCGACCCCTCGGGGCGCGACACCGCTGAGTTCACGCAGCGCCTGATCCGCCTGCGCAACGCTCTGCCGATGCTCTCGCGGGGACGCTTCGTCACTGGCGCGCTCGACGAGGAATTCAGGGTCAAGGATGTGACCTGGCTGACGCCGGCCGGCACGGAAATGAGCCAGGAGAACTGGAACGACGGCGAATCGCGATCCCTTGCCGTCCTTCTCGATGGCCGAGCGGCAGCGAGCGGCATCCATCGTCGCGGGGGCGACGCGACCCTGCTCATTCTGTTCAACGCCTATCACGACGTCGTCGACTTCACCCTTCCCGAAACCCCGGGCGGCGATGCCTGGACCCGGCTCATGGACACGAACCTGTTCGACAGCCAGGAAGCGACGAGTTTCAAGTTCGGCGAAACCTATACGGTGACCGGGCGGTCCATGCTGATGTTCGTGCTGAAGCCAATGAACTCGAAAGCCGCGGAATTTACCGAGATGCAGCAATCCTACCAGCACGTGATGCAGGCGTTCCAGCGCGGCAGCGTCGGTGGCGTGCATTTCGGCTTGACGGAGGAGTGAGGCGGTATCGCCATTCGCGATCCGCTTGGGATAGCGAGCCCGCGCGAACAGTCCGGCGCGCGGGTTCGATCGACAGTCTGCAGGGCAACGGCTACGGTTCGATCGATACTCTCTCTGGAGCGCCTGCGGAGACCTGACAATCCATGGGTGCAGACCCGCAACCACCCCCCGACGCGACATCGGCGCCGGGGGTATCGCAGGCCCCCGTTTCCGTGGAGATACCGGGCAGCGACGTGTTCGTCGCGTCGATCGGTTCCACGAACATGCCGATCGTGATCTGCGATGCGCGGCTGCCAGATTGTCCGATCGTCTTCGCGAACGACGCCTTCGCCGAACTGACGCTCTACACGCGCGAGGACGTCATCGGGCGCAATTGCCGCTTCCTGCAAGGTCCGCAAACTGACCGCCAGACCGTCGCCGAGATCGCCCACGCGGTCGCGCAACGCGAGAAAATCTCGGTCGAGCTTTTGAACTACCGCAAGGACGGCTCGACCTTCTGGAATGCCCTCTTCATCTCGCCGGTCTTCGACCAGCGGGGCGAACTCAGCCACTTCTTCGCATCGCTGCTCGACGTGACACGGCGGCGGCATGTCGAGGATGTGCTTCGGCAAGCACAGAAGATGGAGGCACTCGGTCAGCTGACCGGCGGCATCGCCCATGACTTCAACAATCTGCTTCAGGTCATCCTCGGCTATGTCGACATCGTCGCGGCGGGGCTCAAGAAGCCCGACGCCGACCGCGGGCGGCTCACCCGGGCTACCGACAATATCCGCACCGCGGCCGAGCGCGCGGCGACGCTGACGCAGCAGCTCCTCTCGTTCGCTCGCAAGCAGCGGCTGGACGGGCGCATGGTCGATCTCAACGCCGTCATCGCCGGCATGGATGACATGGCACGGCGCACGTTGGGCGAGAGCATCACCCTCGAAACGCGCACGGCTCCCGATCTTTGGACCTGCAAGGTCGACCCGACCCAGGCCGAGGTCGCGATCCTCAACATCCTGATCAATGCGCGCGACGCCATGCCGAAGGGCGGCACGGTGACGATCGCGACCGAGAACCGTCAGCTCGAACTGGGCGCGGGCACGGAAAGCTCGATAGGCGGCGGTTTCGTTACCGTCTCGATCACCGATACCGGCCAAGGTATCCCGCGCGAAATGCTCGCGCATGTGATGGACCCGTTCTTCACGACCAAAGAAGAGGGCAAGGGCACCGGCCTCGGCCTCTCGATGGTCTACGGCTTCGCCAAGCAATCCGGCGGCTCGGTGCAGATCGAATCCACGGTCGGCGAAGGCACCACGGTGCGGCTGTCATTTCCGGCCATGCGACAGGAGCAGGCGCAGAAGCGCAAGGCCCGCGTGGCGGAATCGGTCGCAGGTGGCACTGAAACCGTGCTCATCGTCGACGATCGCGAGGATGTCGCCGATCTTGCCCGCACCATACTGCGCGACCATGGCTATGTGACGCTGATCGCCGCCAATGGCCGGGAGGCGCTCCAGGTCCTCGATGCGCGGGACGATGTCGCGCTGCTCTTCTCCGATCTGATCATGCCCGGCGGCATGAACGGATTGATGCTCGCCCGAGAAGCCACCCGGCGGCGTCCGAAACTCAAGGTCTTGCTGACAACCGGCTATGCCGAAGCGAGCCTGGAGAGGTCCGACATCGGCGGTTCGGAATTCGAGATCCTGAACAAGCCCTACCGCCGCGCCGACCTGATCCAGCGCGTGCGCAAGGCACTCGACGAGAGATGATGCGGGTTCGCCGTCAGGCCTGTCGGCCGCTCGGGGATTTGCCGCGACGCGAAACCCCCAGCCCCTTCCTGGTTTCACATTTTCTGCCGTGGCTGTGCCAGCCCTGGCCCAGGCTCTGCTGCCACCCTTGATGGCAGCCATGCGCGGATGCGGGCGCGCTCCAGGCCAAAACCGCGAGCCCCAGCGACATCACGATCATCCGCATCACATGGGCTCCAAAAGACTGGAGGTGGGCGAGACCAACGTCTGCAGCAGCCTGTTGTTGGTGTCGCATGATGTTCTCGGTGAACCGGTTTCCACTTCACCGCATCATGCTCTGGAAGCGCCGGCCGGCCGGGACCGCACGTCCCGGCCGACAGCGTTGCCTTACGCGGACATCGCGGTCTTGAGGTTGGCGTCGACCTTGTCGAGGAAGCCGGTGGTCGAGAGCCATTTCTGATCGGGACCGACGAGCAACGCCAGATCCTTGGTCATGAAGCCGGCTTCGACCGTGTCGACACAGACCGTCTCCAAGGTCGTCGCAAATTTGGCGAGATCCGCATTGCCGTCGAGCTTGGCGCGGTGCGCGAGACCGCGGGTCCAGGCGAAGATCGAAGCGATCGAGTTTGTCGAGGTCTCCTTGCCCTTCTGATGCTCGCGGTAATGGCGCGTGACAGTGCCGTGCGCCGCCTCGGCCTCCACTGTCTGCCCATCGGGGGTGAGCAACACCGACGTCATCAGGCCGAGCGAACCGAAGCCCTGCGCGACCGTGTCCGACTGCACGTCGCCGTCGTAGTTCTTACAGGCCCAGACATAGCCACCCGACCATTTCAGTGCCGAGGCGACCATGTCGTCGATCAGGCGGTGCTCGTAGGTGATGCCGAGCGCATCGAAGCGCGACTTGAACTCTTCGCGGTAGACCTGTTCGAACAGATCCTTGAAGCGGCCGTCATAGGCCTTGAGGATGGTGTTCTTGGTCGAGAGATAGACCGGGTATTTGCGGTTCAGGCCGTAATTCAACGAAGCGCGCGCGAAATCGCGGATCGAATCGTCGAGGTTGTACATCGCCATGGCGACGCCGGCGTCGGGGAACTTGAAGACCTCCTGCTCGATCACCGTGCCGTCATCGCCCTCGAACTTGATGGTCAGGCGGCCCTTGCCCGGTACCTTGAAGTTCGTGCAGCGATACTGGTCGCCATAGGCGTGGCGGCCGATCACGATCGGCTTCGTCCAGCCCGGCACCAGGCGCGGCACGTTCTTGCAGATGATCGGCTCGCGGAAGATGACGCCGCCGAGGATGTTGCGGATGGTGCCGTTCGGCGACTTCCACATCTCCTTGAGCTTGAATTCCTCGACGCGCGCCTCATCGGGCGTGATCGTCGCGCATTTGACGCCAACACCATGGCGCTTGATCGCCTCGGCGGCATCGACCGTGACCTGATCGTTGGTGGCGTCGCGGTGCTCGACGCTGAGGTCGTAATAGTCGAGCGGCACGTCGAGATAGGGGTGGATGAGCTTGTTCTTGATCTCCGCCCAGATGATCCGGGTCATCTCATCGCCGTCGAGCTCGACGACCGGATTCGCCACCTTGATCTTCGCCATGTCTCATCCCCGTTGATGACCCGAAGCAGCAGAGCCCGGAGTCAGGTCAGGCCCCGCTATAACGCGGTGCAGTAAGGCGACAAAGCACGACCGGGGCCGTTTCGGCGCAAACCGCGATGCGCGTGAGCAGGATCGTCAGGCCACGCGTCCCGGAGGTCGTGCGCGCAGGCGGAAGGCGAGCCAGAGCAGGATGGCGAGCGCGATGAGATTGAGCGCCAACATGGTCTCTTCGCGCGGAGCGAAGGAGAGCGCGTAACCTCCTTTGCGCGCGACATCGAGCTGCCAACCGAGCACCGTTCCGCCCGCCTCGCTGTTTCGCAAGAATACGTCCGCGAGCAGCCAGCCGCTTGCGGAGATACGGAAGGTGAGCGCGGCGCTCACGAACCAGACGAGTTGAGCCAGTTGGACGGGTACCGAGAGGGCGTAACCGAGCCGCCGATCCTGCCAGAGCGCGACGCCCGCCACGACGCTGGCGACGAGCACACTTCCGATGATCGCGATGCCCGGAAATAGGGCCGGTGTGAGCTTGAAGGCGGTCGCCTCCAAATCCCGCAGGAAGGCCCAGAGGCCGACGAGGCCACCCTGGATTTCGATCAAAGCCACGGCGTAGCGCAGCCCATCCCGGTCGCTCGAAAGATCGCCTGACATGGTCGCAGGCCTGTATCGAAAGCGAGGTTTTCGCGCCAGCCGAAGCGCTTGGCACTGGACATCGCTACCCCGCGCGGCAATTGACGGGGCGAATTGTGAGTCGGGGAAAAATCATGAGCGACCGTATCGTCCTGCGTGCCGGCGAAGCCCTCGTCGCGGGTGGGCCGCCGAACACCGCCTCCGAGCCCGAAGTCATCATCGGCGAGCTCGACGGACCGGTCGGCACGGCGCTCGCGACCCTGACAGGCGATCAGGTCGTCGGCCATAGCCGCGTCTTCGCGCTTCTCAACACGGACATCATGGTGCGCCCGGTGACGCTCTGCGTCTCCAAGGTCAGCGTCACCGAGAACAAATACACCTCGATCCTGATGGGCACCGTGCAATTCGCGATCGCCAATGGCGTGCTCGATGCGGTGCGCGCCGGCTACATCCCCAAGGCCAAGGCGAACGATCTCGGCATCATCTGCTCGGTCTGGCTGAGCCCCGGCGTGATCGCGGCCGAGAGCGTCGACCACAAGGCCCTGTTCGAGATCCAGCGCAAGGGGATGTGCGAGGCGATCCGCAAGGCGATGACCAACGAGCCGAGCATCGACTGGCTCCTGGAGAACCAGGACAAGATCACGCACAAATATTATCAGATGGGCCTCGACGGGAAGATCTGAGAAATTCTCGAACGTCATTGCGAGCGCCAGCGAAGCAATCCAGCAGCGCGACTTCTCCGAGTGCGCCGGATTGCTTCACCTTCGGTTCGCAATGACGGAGGTTGGTTCCGGTCGCTTCCATTTGCCTGTGACAGACGCGGCCATTCCGTGCCAAACGGCCTCGCGTGAGCACCCCCGTCATCATCCTGGTCGAGCCGCAGCTTGCCGAAAATATCGGCATGACGGCGCGCGCCATGGCGAATTTCGGGCTGTCGGAATTGCGGCTCGTGGCGCCGCGCAACGGCTGGCCGAAGAAAGGCGTGCGCGAGGCTGCCTCCGGCGCGACCCATGTTCTCGACGCCGCCGCGATTTACGCGACCGTGCCCGAGGCTATCGCCGACCTGAACGCCGTGCTCGCCACCACGGCGCGCGAGCGTGGACAGATGAAGCGGGTCTTCGGCCCCGACGAGGCCATGGTGGAGGCGGCGACGCGCGTTGCCGCCGGCGAGCGGGTCGGCATCCTGTTCGGGCGCGAGCGCGTCGGGTTGTCCAACGAGGAAGTGTCGCTGGCTGATGCCATCGTCACCTTCCCGGTCTCGCCGGATTTTCCCTCGCTCAATCTCGCCCAGGCTGTCCTGCTGACCGCCTATGAATGGCGCAGGGCGGCCGGACTCGCGCGCCAACCTTTCGAAGGTGCGATGCGCTCGGCCCCGGCCCAGCGCGAGGGCTTGTTGTCCCTGTTTGCGGGCCTCGAGGCCGCGCTCGATGCGGCCGGCTTCTATCCGCCCGAGAAGCGAGAAGGCATCGTGCACAACATGCGCGACCGGCTGCACCGCATGTCGCTCACCGAGCAGGATCTTCGTACGTTCCGTGGGGCATTGCGGGCGCTGACGCGAAGGCAGTCCGGCCCCGACGAGATGTAATCCGGCTTTAGGCCAGCCGGATCACCACCTTGCCGACATGCGAGCCCTGCGCGAGGTAACCGAGCGCGGCCTTCGCCTCATTGAACCCGAAGGCGCGGTCAATCACCGGCTCGATTCTGTGAAGCGCGATCACGCGGTTCATCTCCTCGAACATCTCGCGCGAGCCGACCATGACGCCGCGCACGATGTTGCTTCCGGCCAGGATGGCGAGCGGATCGATCGCGGTGCCCTGGGCGAGAAGCCCGATTAGGCCGATATGGCCGCCGGCCTTGGTCGAGGTGATCGAGCGCTGCAGCGTGCCGGTGCCGCCGATCTCGACGACGTGGTCGACGCCGACACCGCCCGTCAGCCGCAGCACCTCTTTCTCCCATTCGGGATGGGTGCGGTAATTGATGGTCTCGTGGGCGCCGAGCGCGCGAGTCTTTTGGAGCTTGTCGTCGCTCGACGAGGTCGCGATCACCCGCGCGCCGGCCGCGCGAGCGAACTGGATCGCAAAGATCGAGACGCCGCCCGTGCCGAGCGTCAGCACGGTGTCGCCGGCCTTCAGGGGCTTCACCGCATAAAGCGAATTCCAGGCGGTGACGGCCGCGCAGGGCAGGCTGGCAGCCCCCTCGTAAGTGAGGTGCTCGGGCAAGGTGACGACACCGTCCTCGTCGAACACCTGATAGTCGGTCAGCACCCCGTCGATGGCACCGCCCAGCGACGTATTCCAGGCATCGGAAACCTGCTCGCCGCCGAGCCAGCTCTGCGCGAAGATGCCGGCGACGCGCTCGCCCCCCTTGAAGCGCCGCACCTCCGGGCCGACCGCGACGATCTCGCCTGCCCCATCCGAGAGCGGGACGAGCGAACCGTAATTCACGGCGAAGGGGTAGAGGCCGTTGACGATGAGGATGTCGCGGAAATTCAGCGACGCCGCATGGATTCGCACCAGGACCTGACCACGGCCGGGCTTGGGCTCCGGGCGTTCGACGGCCCGCCAGCTGTCCATGCCTTCGGGCCCGGCGATCTCATAGGCGCGCATGGCCAAGCTTCTTCCATATGCTGGCGCACCATACGTCCGGCGCATCAAGGATTTCTGGTTACGGCCGGATCTCGATCGGCGTGCCAACGTCGACACTGGCGTAGATCTCGGCCATCTCGGCATTGGTGACGCCAATGCATCCTTGCGTCCAGTCGACCTTTCGGTGGAGCGCACCGACCCAGGAAAACCCGTTCATCAGACCATGGATCATGATGTCGCCGCCCGGCTCGACGCCGGCGGCCTGCGCCTGCGCCCTGTCGTTCTCGTCCGGATAAGAGACCTTGAGCGAAAGATGTGCGACGCTGACAGGGTTCTTCCACTCGACCTGGTAGCGCCCTTCGGGCGTGCGCCCGTCTCCCTCGCGCTGCTTGTCGCCGAGCGGCGCGAAGCCGAGCGAGACAGGGTAGGTTGCGATTGGCCGGCCCTGTCGCAGGAGGGTGAGACGGCGGGCGGATTTCTCTACGAGGATGTAATCCGCGCGTTCCGCCTCGGGCTTCAGGCCAGGTTCGGTGCGGCCGATCTGCAGATAGTCGAAGGCAAACGCACCCCCAGCCGCGAGCAGGAGTGCGGCAGCGGACAATCCGATCATGCGCCGCTTGCGCATCGCAATCATCCCTTCGAAGCCGCGACGCCTCAGGATAACCGAGCCAGAGCCTGCTCGATATCCGCGATCAGATCTTCGGTATCTTCCAGACCGATCGAGAGGCGCACGGTCTCCGGCCCGACGTAAGCGGCTGCCTTCTCATCGTCGCGCAACTGGCGATGCGTCGTCGAGGACGGATGGATCGCGAGCGACTTGATCTCCCCGATATTCACGAGATGCGAGATCAGGTCCAGGTTGGCGATGAAAGCGAGCGCCGCCTTTTCTCCGCCCTTGAGCGCGAAGGTGAAGATCGAGCCCGGCCCCTGCGGCACGTAGCGCGCCGCCAGGGCCTCGCCCTTCTGTCCGGGAAGCGCGGGATAACTCACCCACTCGACCGCCGGATGATCCTTCAGATAAGCCGCGACCTTTTTCGCATTGGCGCAGTGGCGCTCCATGCGCAACGGCAGCGTCTCAATGCCGGTCAGCGTCAGGAAGGCGTTCATCGGCGAGAGGCCGGGGCCGAGATCGCGCAGGCCGAACAGCCGGCAGGCCACGGCGAACGGAAAGTCGGGGAATTTTTCGGAAATGACCAGGCCGTTGTAGTCGGGCCATGGTTCGTTGATCAGGTTGTAGCGGGCGCCGTGGGAGGCCCAATCAAAATTGCCGGCATCGCAGATGATGCCGCCGATGGTCTGGCCAGCACCGCCGAGGAATTTCGAGGTCGAGTGCACGACGATGTCGGCGCCGTATTCGATCGGGCGGATCAGGGCCGGTGAAGCCAGCGTATTGTCGACGACGAGCGGCAGATTATGGCGCCGCGCGACCTCGGCGATCCCTTCGAGATCGACGACCGTCGCACAGGGATTGATGATCGATTCGCAAAAGATCGCCTTGGTCTTGGGCGTGATCGCGGCCTCGAACGCTTCCGGCGTCAGGTCCGTCGTGAATTGCGGCTCGAGATCGTAGCGGCCTTCGAGCCGGCGCATGAGGCCGAGCGAGCCCCCGAACAGCCGAGGCGTCACGACGTAGGCATCGCCTGATTGCAAGAGCGTCAGCAGAACGAGCAGCACGGCCGACTGGCCGGACGAGACCGCGATGGCCACCTTCGCGCCCTCCAACGCGGCGACGCGGCGCTCCAACGCGGCCACGGTCGGGTTCGAGCCGCGCGAATAGGAGAAGCCGGTCTGGCGCATCGCGAAGATGTCGGCGGCCTGCTCGGTCGATTCGAACACGAAGCCGTTCGTGAAATAGATCGGCTGCACCCGCGCGCCCGTGGCGGGATCGGGGGCGGCGCCGGCATGGACGGCCTGTGTCGCGAAACGAAGTTTGTCGGCTGGTGTCGTCATGGATGAAGCGCGTCGTGAGAGCCTGCCGTCTCGATTGGCCGCCGTTGCGGGACGGCGGGCGTGAGACGGGATCTGGGGCCGTATCGCACGACTTGTCGGAGGTTCCCAGCCCGAGAGGCGTGATTGCGCTACGCGGCGGACGACACCACGGCGCGCAATGTGCTCACCAGAGCCGTCGGCTGATAGGGCTTCGGGATGAAGCGTGCGCCGTCGGGCATGTCGTGCGGGCCCGGAAAGCCCATGCCAGAGACGACCAGAACCGGAATCTCCGGCCAACGACGTGCGACGAGACGCGCGAGCGCGAAACCGTCCATAGAGCCCTGCGGCATGTCGACATCGGTCATCAGGACACCGACATCGTCCCGGTCTTCGAGCAGCTTGAGCGCCTTGTCGGCATGGGGAGCTTCGAGGACGGTGAAACCCGCTTCCGCCAACGTGTCCGACGCCTCCATCAGCAAGAGACCGTCGTCTTCGACGAGGAGTACGACGGGCGGCTCGGAGGGGTCGTCGGGCATATCGGCTTCGTTCTTCTCACTCGACGGCAGGATGCGCCCTAATCGGCGGGCAAGGCTTGGTCAAGCGCGCCAGGCCCCAGTTTTGTGCATTGCACCACATTGCAGGAATGCAACACAAGAAATTTTTTTGCGGGGGCCTTCTGCGGGCAGCCGTCAACAATTTGCGGTGGAACGTCGCAGCCCTGTTGCTGGATCGCTGATTCGCGGCCAACGAACTTTCGGTCACCGAGTGGGTCGAATTGCCTTCAAACCATTCTCACGGCACATCTTTTTCGCCATCCGGCGCAGAAACCGGATCGATGAGATCCGGTCGTGCTGGCAGCAGATAGTCGATCGCGCCTTCGCTGCGTCGCAACAATCAGTACGTGTCACGAATTGCGGCTGTGGACCAAAGTCCACTGACCGCTGACGCGGATGCAGCGAAGGTTTTGGACCGATCGAGGTCCAACCTCGTCAGAATCAGATGTCGAGATTGGCAACGCTCAGGGCGTTGTCCTGGATGAATTCCCGACGCGGTTCGACGATGTCGCCCATCAGCTTGACGAAGAGATCGTCGGCATCGGTGACGTCTTTGACCTTGACCTGGAGAAGCGAGCGCACATCTCGGTCCAGCGTCGTTTCCCAGAGCTGCTGGGCCGTCATCTCGCCGAGCCCCTTGTAGCGCTGCAATTGCAGGCCTTTGCGACCGAACGCCATGACCGCCTCGAACAGGCCGACGGGTCCGTGCAGCACGCTCTCGTCACCCTTGCGCGCCAGCGTGACCGGCGCGTCGTAGATCTCGCGCAGGGCTTCGGCGCGCTCAGCAAGGCGGCGCGCCTCCTGAGAGGCGATCAGCCAGGCATCCAGGCTCGCGACGTGGCGCACGCCGCGTAAGGTCCGGCTCAACTGATAGCCGCCTTCGCCCGCCTCTCCGATCCAGCCTCGCTCGATCTCGTCGGAAATCCGATCGAGACGCTTTGCGACGATGTCAGCGAGCACCTCTGCCTCGCCTGAATTCTCGGCAACGCCCGGCGCGAAGGCGCCTGCGAGCACGGCCTGCTCGACGACGGCCCGATCGTAGCGGGTATGCAGGCTCTGCAGGATGCCGCGAAACGCCCTCGCCTCTTCGACCAGGCTGCGCAATTGGGGACCGCCGAACTCGGTGCCCGAGGCGAGCCTCAGAACCGCGCCCTCGACGCCCTGGTCGATCAGGAAGTCTTCGAGTGCCCGCTCGTCCTTGAGATAGATCACGCGGCGGCCGCGCTCCGCTTTGTAGAGCGGTGGCTGCCGTCGACATCGGCATCGGTCATGATGATGATGCGGTGGTAGCGCAATTTGTCCGGCGTGAACCCCTCGCGGTCTGTCGAGGAGCGCCCGATCCCGGCCCCGAGCGCCGTAATGAGCGTGCCGATCTCGGCCGATGACAGCATGCGGTCCGCCCGCACGCGCTCGACATTGAGAATCTTTCCACGCAGCGGCAGCACCGCCTGGAAGGTGCGGTCCCTGCCCTGCTTGGCCGAGCCGCCAGCGGAATCGCCCTCGACAAGCAGGATCTCGCATTTCGACGGGTCGCGCTCCTGGCAATCGGCGAGCTTGCCGGGCAGCGAGGCGATGTCGAGCGCGCCCTTGCGGGTGACTTTGTCGCGCGCGAGCCGCGCAGCCTCGCGTGCGGCCGCCGCGAGCGCGATCTTGCCGACGATGGTGCGGGCCTGGGTCGGGTTCTCCTCGAGCCAGGACGAAAGCCCCTCGTTGAGGATATTCTCGACGGCTGGGCGCACTTCTGACGAGACCAGCTTGTCCTTGGTCTGCGAGGAGAATTTTGGATCGGGCACCTGGACCGAGATGACGGCGGTCAGTCCTTCGCGGCAATCCTCGCCGGTCGGCGAGACCTTTTCCTTCTTGGCGATTCCGGACGATTCGGCGTAGCCGGTGAGCTGGCGCGTCAGGGCCGAGCGGAAACCGGCGAGATGCGTGCCGCCATCGCGCTGGGGAATGTTGTTGGTGAAGGGCAGCACGGTCTCATTGTAGGTGTCGTTCCACCAGAAGGCGCATTCGACCCGGATGCCGTCGCGCTCGCCGCGCACCACGACCGGCTTGGCCATCGCCTCGATCGGCTTTCGCGAGCGGTCGAGATAGCGCACGAAAGCCTCGACGCCGCCTTCGTAGCAGAGCTCCTCACTCTTGTGTTCGGCATGGCGCTCGTCCGAGAGCACGATGCGCACGCCTGAATTCAGGAAGGCGAGTTCGCGCAGGCGCTTTTCCAGCGTCGCGTAATCGAACTCGACCATCGTGAAGGTGTCAGTCGAGGGCAGGAAAGAGACCTCGGTGCCACGCTTGTCGCCGGCCGGTCCGACAACAGCGAGTGGGGCGACGGCGTCGCCGTGGCGGAACTCCATGAAATGCTCTTTGCCGCCGCGCCAGATGCGCAATTTCAACCATTGCGAGAGCGCATTGACCACGGATACGCCGACGCCGTGCAGGCCGCCGGAGACCTTGTAGGAATTCTGGTCGAACTTTCCGCCGGCATGGAGCTGGGTCATGATGACCTCGGCGGCGGAAACGCCCTCCTCCTTGTGGATGTCGGTCGGGATGCCGCGGCCATTGTCGAACACGGTCGCCGAGCCGTCCGGGTTCAGCGTCAGCGAAACGAGGCTCGCATGGCCGGCCAGCGCCTCGTCGATCCCGTTGTCGACGGCCTCGTAAATCATGTGGTGCAGGCCCGAGCCGTCATCGGTGTCGCCGATATACATGCCCGGCCGTTTGCGCACGGCGTCGAGGCCCTTGAGCACACGGATGGACTCGGCACCGTAGGACTCGGAGCCCTCGAAATTTTCTTTGTCGGACATCAACTTCCCCGCAGCAGGCGGATTTTCGCTTAAGTTTTTTCTGCCCAGCGGGGAGCGGTCTTCGCCTGCAGTGATTACGTAGGCAAGATATAGGACTTCCTGGCTGATTTTGCATCGCTTTCCGCGATCGAATCCGCCGCGCAGCCGGATTTTCGGGCTACATGTCTCAGCTCTGGCAACCGCCCATTTCGCTGGCGGAATGCGCCTATCCCACTAAGAACGGATTCGTCAGCCGCTCTTCGCCAAGCGTGCCGGTAGGCCCGTGTCCCGGGATGAAGGTGACATCGTCGCCCAGCGGGAGCACCTTTTCCCGGATGGCCCTGATCAGTTGCTCGTGATTGCCGCCCGGCAGGTCGGTGCGACCGACCGAGCCCTTGAACACGACATCGCCGACCAAGGCGAAACGGGCATCGCGGCTCATGAAGACGATGCTGCCGGGCGAATGGCCGGGCGCATGCAGGACATCGAAGGTCAGGCCGCCTACGGTGACCTGTTCCCCCTCCGACAGCCAGCGGTCCGGTGTCACCGCCCGCGCGCCATCGATGCCGTAGCTGGCGCCGGTCTCCGGCAAGTGGTCGAGCAGGAACCGCTCGGCCTGATGCGGACCCTCGATCGGCACACCGAGCCGCTCGCGCAGTTCGTCGGCTCCTCCGGCATGATCGATATGCCCGTGCGTCAGCAGGATTTTCTCGACCTTGACGCCTTGATCCTTGATCGCGGCCTCGATCCGGTCGAGGTCGCCGCCAGGATCGACGACCGCGCCGACCTTGGTGGCATCGTCCCAGACCAGGCTGCAATTCTGCTGGAACGGCGTGACCGGGATGATCCCGACTCGGGGGGTAGCTGCCATGCTGGTCTCGATGCTGCGACGCCGCGATACGGCCTTTGCAGGCCTTGTAACGCCTAAATGGCCGCCGGCACAGCTATCGCTCGGGACGCGCCTGGGCGGTCGGGCGAAGGCCCTCACGGAATCGCGACAGCGGACGGCCCGACGTCGTCGAGCCCCAACGAGATCTGTTGGCCGGAGTTCGGCGAATACGGACCCTTCTCAGCAGGAGCGATCGATCTTGTACCCGTTCGGTCCGGCGAATCCGCGATACGTGCAGCCTCCAAAAGTGCCCATGAAATTGTGACCGTTGCGTCCGGACTTCCAGGTCGAGCCTTCACCGCCGGAATACTTCGCCGTGCGGTATCCGGCCGGCTTTTTCGGCGCGGGTTCCGGCTGCACCGAGGCGGTATTGGCCGGCGCTTCCTTCATCCCGACGGGCGGTTCGGTATTTGCCGACGGAGCCGCCTTGCTGGGCACGGCATCGGGGTCGGCCGGGTCATAGAGAGGCGTTGCCGGCTTGGTTGCGCCGCTGTCTTGCGGCGGTTCGGTCCAAACGGTTTTCGAAGCGTCCGAACCGTTCGTCATGCTCGGCGCGGCCTGAGCGAGTGTCGAGAACGCGAGCGTGAGAACGACGGCGGCGGCGATCGAATGCGTCTTCATCGGTATCCTCTCGAGTCGGCGATGGGATTGCTGAGCGGCCCGGCGATCAAGTTTTCGCCGAGCCCCATGGCGACCTGCCTAAAAGCCGAGTTTCCGGCGGGCTGTGCGCCGCGGCACGCTCGCTGCCCGATCGAAGCTGCGGCGATGGGGCCGGCCACCGACCCAATGTCGTTCGTGACCGAGACCTTAAAACAGCCGCGTTGTGCACCCCATGTTCAGATTGGCGCAGACATGGTCCCCGCGCGCCATTCCAGCCCGGTGCCTGCCGTTCGATGAACGCCATTCTCATCAAGCTGTTCGCGACCGCGCTGACGCTCAGCCAGGTCACGACGCGGCCGGACGACGTGAAGACGCAGTTCGATCCTGCAACCGATGGCACCCAGGTCGTGCAGATCCTGCGCGATGGCTGCGCCCATATGCGCAAGGCTTTCGACATCGAGGATATCAATCTCGATGAGTTGATCTCCACAGCGATGGAAGACCCCTCCTCCGTCGCTGGCGACAACGCCCCGAAAATCCTTCACGGGCTCGATTTCGGCGAGTTGAATACGAGCTACAAGCAGTTCTGCAAGAACGAGAATCCGGCGAATTCGCCTTTCGATGCGAAAGCCGTGATCGAATTCTACAACAACGCCGCCCGGAACCTGCCCGCCGCGGAATCGCTGCGCGACCTGAAGCTGCCCGGCGCGAGCACGATCCTCGATTCCGCCGGAAAGACCTATTCCGAGACCTTCGAAACCAATGGCCGCCGCCGCGTCGTCGCGATCGGCGAGGTGCCCGATCTGGTGCAGAAGGCCTTCGTCGCAGCGGAGGACAAGCGCTTCTTCCAGCATCACGGCATCGACGAGCGCGGCGTCATCCGCGCCTTCATCGACAACCTCGCCTCGCCGGGCCGGCCCGCGGGCGGTTCGACCATCACGCAGCAGGTCGTCAAGAATCTCTCGGTCGGTGACGACGTCACCTACGAGCGCAAGATCCGCGAGATGATCGTGGCGGCGCGGCTCGAGAAGATCCTGACGAAGCCGCAGATCCTCGGCCTGTATCTCAACGGGATCTATCTCGGTCGCGGTGCCTACGGCATCGAGATGGCGGCGCAGAGCTATTTCGGGAAGCCGGTCGGCGAACTCAGCGTGAGCGAAGCGGCGTTGCTGGCCGGACTGCCGAAAGGCCCGAACTACTACAGCCCCGACAAATACCCCGACCGTGCGAAGGAACGCCGCGCCTACGTGCTCGCGCGCATGAAGGAAGAGGGCGCGATCACCGAGGACCAGGCGAATGCCGCGTTCAAAAGCCCGCTCGGCGTGAAGCCTGCAGAGGCCGCCCGGCGCGATTCCGGCTTCTACTATGTCGAGCACGTCGCGCGCGAGGTCCGCACCCTGGCCGGCCTCGATTCCCTGACGAGCGCATCCTACACGGTGCACTCGACGGTGAATGCCAATCTCCAGAGGGCGACCGAAAGCGCCTTGCAGGAAGGCCTGTCGACCTATGAGCGCGCAACGCGGCGCACCGTCTTCGATGGGCCGGAACTCAGTCTCGCAGAGGCCATCGCGAAGTTCGAGGCCAGCCCGGAACCCGCTCCCGTAGCCCCCGCACTGCCTGCCGAAGACAAGGCGGCGCCAAGCAAGAAGACTGCCCAGAAGCTGCCACCAAGGCCGGCCGGTCCGAAACCGGCTTGGCAGCGTGCGCTCGAAGCGTCCCGACCCCTCCTCTATGACGTGCAATGGCCACTCGCCGTGGTGCTCTCGACCGGCAAGGGGCCACTGAAAGTCGGTCTCGCGGACGGTCGCATCGCCAGTTTCGAGCCGGGCCTCGCTCGTGGCAAGCTCCAGCTCTACGACGCGGTGCGCGTGAAGCTGCGCGATCCGCAATCACGCAATCCCCGCGCGGATCTGCGGGTGCGGCCCGCCGTTCAAGGCGCAGCGATCGTGCTCGAGAACCGGACTGGCCGGATTCTCGCGATGGTAGGCGGCTTCTCCTACCCATTAAGTCAGCTGAACCGGGTGACGCAATCGGTTCGCCAGCCCGGCTCGACGCTGAAGCCACTGACCTATCTCGCCGCTCTGAATGCGGGCCTCCAGCCGAATACTTTGGTGATGGATGCGCCAATCACGCTGCCTTCGATCACCGGGGGCGCCTCCTGGTCCCCGAAGAACTACGAAGGCGGTGGCTCCGGCCCGACCACGATCCGGCGCGGCCTCGAATTCTCGAAGAATCTCGTCACTGCGCGCCTCCTGCAGGGCGGTATCGCCGCCAATCCGGCGACAAGCCTCCAGCGGGTTTGCGACATCGCGCTCGAAGCGCAGCTCTATGCCGAATGCGAGCGCTATTTTCCGTTCGTGCTCGGCTCGCAGCCGATCCGGATGATCGATCTGGCGAGCTTCTATGCGGCAATCGCCAATGAAGGCGGCCGTCCCAGCGCCTATGCCGTCGAGTCGATCGAGAAGGACGGCAAGGCAGTCTATGAGCGCGGTGCCAAGCAACCCGTTCGCATCGGCTCGGCCGATCGGGTCGCGTTCTACCAGTTGAAGACGATGCTCCAGGGCGTGACCCAGCATGGCACCGCAGCGGCTTTGTCGGGCGTCTCGCGTTTCGTCGCCGGAAAGACCGGTACCTCGGAGAACGAGAACGACGCCTGGTTTGCGGGTTTCACCAACGACATCACGGTCGTGGTTTGGGTCGGCTACGACAATGCGGACGGAACGCGGCGCACGCTAGGTGGTGGCCAGACCGGCGGAAAAGTCGCGGTGCCGATCGCACGCTCGATCTTCCAGGCCGCCTGGGCGAATGGCGTACCGAAGACGCCGCTGGCTCCGCCCTCGCCCGAGGCTCTGCCCTATATCGTCGATCGTCCGATCGATCCGCGCAGCGGTGAAATCGTCGCGGGCGGCGGATTCCTCGAACATTTCCGGAAGAAGGACGGGCGTGTCGCCGACACCCAATACGCACTCGTGCCGCGCGAAACCGTGCTCGCCATGCGGCCCGAATCCGAGGACGGCGATTACGGCAATTCGGATGACGGGGCGGACGTTGCGGGCGACTATAACGGCAACATGCCGGGCGGGCGCCGTGGCGGGTACGATCCCTTCGCCGGAGAATACGATCCCGCGATCAGACGTCGCCGCCAGCCCGACAACCCTTACGAGTCCTGGCCGGGCCGAAATCGTTACGGACAGGCGAACCCGTCGCCCTTCGCCTCCCCTTTCGGGGAAGATCCCGACCGGCAACCACGGCTGCGCCGGCGTGACCCGGATTATCTGTTCGACGAAGATCCCGGTCTCTGACCAAGCCCGGCCGCCCCCTTTCCTGAACCGCAAACATCCGAGCCTCGACGTGCCGCGTCAGCTTTCGCCATTCCTCGCTCTCGGTCTGATCCTCGCTGGACCCGCCGCCGCACAGCCTGCGCCGACGCTCGCTGCTGCGAGCTCGATGGTAAAGGATGTGGCGAGCCTGCCGACGACCGGGCTGGCACCCGGCACGATCCTGTTCAACGACCATCGCGTCACGGGATCGACCAGCCCCGACAACGGGCTGATCACCTACACCGATTGGCGCAAGGCACGACCGGAAGAGGCGGCAGCGCTCGCTCCCTATGCCGCTTATGCCGAGCCCGATTATCCGGTCACGATCAATGGCGAGACCAAGCAGCGGCACGAGACCCTGAAGGTCTATGTCGCGGAAGGACGCTTCGTCATCCAGAAGCCAGCCGATTCGATCGACCTGTCCCGCTACGCCAATCTCGATTTCGTCTCGAAAATGGACGGCTCGATCAAGCATAAGCGGCTCGACCCCGCCGAGGTCACTCCGACCAAGGATCCCGCCGCTGTCTTCGCGCGCCGCCCCGACCGGGCATGGTGTTCGCCTCCCGGCTCGACCTGCCTCGATT
The DNA here is from genome assembly GCA_044227265.1 of Methylobacterium sp. Classification (GTDB taxonomy): domain Bacteria; phylum Pseudomonadota; class Alphaproteobacteria; order Rhizobiales; family Beijerinckiaceae; genus Methylobacterium. The sequence continues at coordinate 17,441 of JBGAFL010000016.1, read as the reverse complement.
CCCGTTACGACCTCGAAGGCAAGCTGCCGCTAGGCGTCAAGCTCGCCAACAAACTGGAGCTGGGATCGTCGAAGAAGATCGCGGAATTCGTTTCTTTCCAGAGCGAGTTGCGGGTGCTTCCGGCCTCCGAGGCCGCCCCCCTGAACGGATTGACGAAAATCGACACGCCCGTCACAGGGGCGCTCGAACAGACGATCTTCTGGGTCAATCAGATCCTACGCTTCGGCAAGTTCCTGGCCGTGGCGCAGCCGGCGCCGGATGATCCGGGCAAGACGATCGTCACCACCTACGTGGCGCTCGCCATCAAGGCCGACGTGCTCGAGCGCAAGCAGGAATACGCCCGGGTCCCGGTTCTCAAGAACCTGCTGCCGGTCCAGGTGCTGATGGGCAATTCATCCTTCAATACCGGCACGTCGATCAGCGCGGGGCTGCCGACCTATGCGCGCAATCGAATCGCCGCTTTTGCAGAGGCGATGGCCAAGCCCTGACCTGATATTTGCTAGGGCTCGTGCGGCATTCCTCTGCCGCGTTTCACGATCGCTCCAGAGCCAGCGCGGGCCGTCTCGCTCCGGTCACGATCGCCGGCCGAGAACCCATTCAGAAGCCGCGATTGACGATCGAGGGGATCGACGGTTGCGTGTAGGCGCGGTTCACATCGGGCCGAAGCTGGGTGCCATTCGTATCGGTCGACCGGCGATAGTTTTCGATCTTGAACGAATCCGAGACGCCGCTCCCCGTCGAATCATATCCGCTTCCGGTACTCGTGCAGGCGCCCAAGCCGAGCGCGAGTACAGTCGGCACGATGAAGAGGACACGCATCGCGATTTCCTAAGATCCCGGCGGACGGGAGGCGCCCGCGCTTTAACAACTTCCCGCAGATGCGAGATCAAGCCTGAACGCCAAGCTTACCACGCTCCACGAAGACAAGGGTGTTCACGCCACAACACCGGGCAATCATGTGGAGGAATGCGGCCTCCGGGTGGCGCCGGAGCGAAGAATTGGCGAACATGCTCGTCGCATGAGCAACGTCGTCCCCTTCCGCCGGCCTCAGAAGCCGACAACTCCCGCCCGCTGCGACGTGATCGCGGTAGCAGACGACCTGTTCATGGTGCTGGACAACCTTCAGGCCCTGGTCGAACGCGCCGCGCTGATGAACCGGCCGGCGCTAGAGGTCGAACGTACCGTTCAGAACCTGCTCGATGCGGTCAGCGCGGTGGAGCGTGCCGTCGATTGCATCGGAGAAGGCAACGAGGCCGCGCCAAGCCAGAAGTAGCTGGCATCTGGCGCCGCTATGTTCCGATCCGCAGAATGCTCGTGAACACCGTGCCGTAGTGGCATGCCGCCGCTGCGAGGACGCAGGCATGCCAGATTGCGTTCTGGAACGGCAGGGTCCGCCAGACGTGGAAGACCACGCCGAACGAATAGATCAGGCCGCCAGCCGCAAGGAGCAGGAGCGAGGTCGACGACAGCCCGGCTATGACCGACTCATAGGCGAGAACGCCGCTCCAGCCGAGCATGAGATAGAGCGCGATGGAGACGCGGTCCCAGCGGCCCGGCATCAGAAGCTTGAGGGCGATACCGACACCGGCCACGATCCAGACCAGTGCGAGCAGGCGCCACGCCACCGGCCCGTGTCCCACCAGCGCAACCAGCGGCGTGTAGGTTCCGGCAATCATCAGATAGATCAAAGCGTGGTCGACGCGGCGCAGCAGCCACTTCCGGCGCGAGACCGGCCACATGTTGTAGGCACCCGAGACGCCGAGCATCGCGACGAGGGCCGCCGCGTAGATCAGAACAGACGCCCGCTCGATCCAGCCGAGATGGGTAAGCGTCAAGGTCACGGCGAGGACGACGGCACCGATCAGGCCAAGCGCAACACCGAGGAGGTGGATGGCACCATCCGCCATCAGTTCGTGGCGATTATAGTGCCACGTGAGCGCAACCGGTCTGCCGTCCTCCGCTAGGAACATTTTCCGCTCCTCAACGTTCCATTACAGCTAAGTCTTCGGGAAATCCCGTTGTTCCATCGTTAAAGTACCGAACCCGTCATCGCATTTGGATAACAGAACATATGGTGCGCCGGCGTGCTGCGCGGCACCCCACTCCCCCTCCGAAGCGAGGGAGTGTTCCCTTCCCGGAAAGAGACACTTCGGCGAAGTGTCGGACCTGTGTCGCAGCTCACATGCCACCGGCCGTCGCAGCCGCACCGAGCGCACCAGCCCGACACTCTCGCGTCGCGCCATCACCGATCGACCAAACCGAATCGTCGAAAATGCCATCGGTCATGGCGATGATCCCGCCACATTGCTGCGCTTTTTGGTGACGGGAGCGTGACGACCCGCTCCCCGCGGGGGGCCGCAGATCGTGCAGGTATTCGAAAACATCGTGGTGATGCCGACGCAGCACCTGCGCGCCGGCGTCGGCAGGACGATCAAGCGCGACAGGCGAGGCATTTATCGCGGCGGCCCGATCTGGCCGGCTTTCGCGTTTCAGTTCCAGGCGCGCCACTGCCGCGGCCTCATCCCGAGACCCTTCGACAGCAAACCGATCTGCGATCGCGAACCGTCACAGACCATCGAGACCGGTATTTGGTGCGGTCCGGTTTCAGGCCATTTCGGCCACATGATCGTGGATTTCGGCATGCGTATCGCCGAAGCCGCCCATCGCATCGCCGACCTGCCGCTCGTCTTCAGTATCGGCCCGGACACGAATGCCGAGCCTCCTGCCTTCTTCCGCGCGATCCTCGCACAGCTCAAGGTTCCGGAATCCCGTGTTCTCCTGATTCGGGAACCGACCCGGTTCGGCACGCTGATCGTGCCCCCTCAGGCCGAACGGCATTTCGGTCCGGGTCCGCGCGCGGCCCATCTCGACCTCATGGACGACATCACAGCCCTGCACGGTCCCGTTCGCCAGGACATCGCCCACCTCTACATATCCCGCTCGCGCCTTCCGGACGGGCGCCTGGCGGCAGAACCTTATCTCGACGACGTCCTCACGCGCGCAGGCGTCACGGTGATCCACCCCGAGGATTACGATCTCGCCACCCAACTCGCGCATTACCGGCGCGCGAAGACGATCATATTTTCGGAGGGCTCGGCGATTCACGCTCTCCAGCTTCTTGGACGGCTGGATGCCGAAATCGTCATACTGGTCCGCAGACCAGGGACACAGCTCGGCAAGCGTATGCTGGCACCGAGAGCCCGCAAACTGTCCCACTGGGACTTCACCACGGGCTTCATCTACGGCCGCTCGATCTTCGGCAAACGGCAGTTGAGCCGTGCCTTATCGATCGTCGACGAAGTCAGGCTTCGTGAGGCCTTCGAGACGATCGGCATCGACCTCGCGCATCATTGGGATTCGGAGGCGTATCGGATGCAGCGCGACGCCGATATCGAATCCTGGATTGCCTATATGCGGAAATGGAACCTGCATCCGGCAGCCCCGAAAACGATCCGGCAATGCCTGCGACGGGCCGGGATCGACATCGAGGTCGAGGAAGTCTGGCCGAGATCTGCCTTGGCCGCCTGAAGCGAGACCGGGCGTTAGGCCCTCTGGCCCAAGAGCCCTTCGAACCCGATTGGAATCTGGGCCGGCCCAATGTCGGACTTGGCATGGGCGACACCGCGGCTGAGCCGCGCATGCACGGTGACCATGACGAGGACGCCCATCGCGAAAACCTGATGGGCGAGCCCCGCCCAAAGCGGCACGCCCAGCAACAAGGTCGTGATCCCCAATCCCATCTGCGCCAGCATGAGGGCGGCTATTCCGCCTGCCCGCCCCGCGGCAGATCTGTCGACGGACGATAGGCGCGTATCGAGCGCATGCAGCAGCGCGACAATCACCAGCAGATAGGCGACGAGCCGGTGGTTGAGCTGCACCAGAGCGAGGTTGTCGACGAAGTTCTCGATCCAGGGGGTTGCCGAGAATAGGGTCGTCGCCGGCGGAATGAGATCACCATTCATCGTCGGCCAGGTGTTATAGACGAGCCCCGCATGCGCGCCCGCGACGAGCCCTCCGAGCGCGATCTGCACGATCACGAGCGCCAGGAGCAAATGGGCGCCGATCCGGATGCGGGCGGGTGCCGGAGCAGGCCCTCGCGACCGCAGGCCCGCGGCGAGCCAGACGAGTCCGACGAGGATCAGACTGGCCGTCGTCAGATGAAGCGACAGTTTCAGTGGAGCGACGGCCGTCATTCCGGGCTGCAGGCCCGACTTGACCATGATCCAGCCGATCGCGCCCTGCAGGGCACCGAGGATGCCCAGACCGACAAGGCCGATCGCTAGAGGCCGGCCGATCTTGCCGCGCCACCAGAACACGACGAGCGGCAGAAAAAAGACCAGGCCGATGAGCCGGCCGAGCAGGCGATGCCCCCACTCCCACCAATAGAGCGTTTTGAAATCGGCGAGCCCCATCCCCTCGTTGAGGATGCGGTATTGCGGCGTGTCGCGGTACTTGTCGAATTCGGCCTGCCAATCGCCGGACGTCAATGGGGGCACCGCGCCAGTCATCGGTCGCCATTCCGTGATGGAGAGTCCGGAGCCGGTCAGGCGCGTCGCGCCGCCGACACCGACCATGACGACCACGAGGAACGCCAGCAGGTAGAGCCAGATCCGAACCGCATTGCGAGGCGGCCGAAGGTCAGCTGAGGTCCCAGCATCCGCCGGCAATGGCGAAGAGGTAGGCTGCATGAGGCGACGGATCGATTGCGGAGAATGGGATTGTCGAGCCCGTTATGCCGATGCGCCCGGCCGACGCAATGTGGGGACCACGGTTTGCAATCGATACGCCGAGGCGAAACGGCACGGCGCATCCAGGACGGTCGGCCGCCTGACGTTGCATTCGCTTGCCTCGGGCCCTACGCGATGCCCTTGCACAGACAGATCAACGGCACCCGGACACGACGATGCGTCGCCGCACACGCTCCCTGATCGGGACCATCGGAATGCTGGCCTTCATCATCGTCTATGCGCCGCTCGCCATGGCCTTAGCCGATAGCCGGATCGCGCAGACGCCCATCTTGGTCCAAACCCTTCTGTATTCGATCCTCGGCATTGCCTGGGTCTTTCCACTCATGCCCGTGATCCGATGGATGGTTCGTCCCGACGATCCCGCCTGATCCTCGTTTTTTCGCCGCACTCCCCGGCGAAAAGCCTCGCTTCGCATCCTGAGACCGTTCCGGGACCCACTGCACACGATGCCTGTCGTATCCCGATCGACTCTCCATCATCTCATCTCCGCGTCCGTGTTGCCCGCTTTGCTGGCGATCCAACCCGCGCTCGCTCAAGGCACGCCGCGATCGATGTCGGATTGCGAACGCTTGAAGAACGATCTCGCCTATAATCAATGCCTTGCGATGTTCGGCCCTGCCGCCAAGAACATCGCGGGCGGAGATTCCGGCCGCGCTTCGGTACCCGATCCCGTTCCGGAGCCTCCCGCCAACCGGTCCGTGGTCGCGGGCATTCCCGATGTGGAGGAGCCGGTGCTCACCGAGCCATCGCGCCGCTCTCGTCGAGGCCGCCAGGTCCGCAGCAGTGGCGGACGTCAAAGCGCCAGCTTCGATGTCAGCTCATCGGGTCATGACGTTCAAATCATCGAGAGCCAGCCGACGCAGCGCTCACGCCGGTATTGGCGCCGTCGACGCTGAACTCGCTCAACTCACGTTGAGACGGCGCCCACGATTCCAAGCCAGGAACGGCACGCCTGAGATCAGGCTCGCGAGGGCGGCATCGGTCTGATGCAGACCATTGATCGAGACCCGCGGCAACGCGTGCAGATGGTCGGCATGCCGTGCGAACAGATGACCGGGCCGTGTCGTGACCGCCGTCGCAAAACCCAACGACTGCGAGAGCGCGAATTCGCGTGCGCCGGCCGAACTCGGATCGCCGACAGGATAGGAGAGATGCCGCACCTCGCAGCCGATCGCCTCGCGTATCCGTCTGCGGCTCTCGTCGATTTCGTGCCGCACGAAATCGGAATCGTGCTTGGCGAGCATCGGGTGGCTGAGGGTATGCGCTCCGATCGACACCAACGGATCGGCAGACAGTCTCCGCAACGCGCTCCAATCGAGACATAGCTCTTTCGCAACGGATCCCGCGCTGAACCCGGCCTGCGAGCAGAGGTCTGCGATGGTATCGAGAAGCCGTTCTTCGCTGCCGGCCCGCAGGAGCCGGTAAAGTCTTTCGAACGCTGCGGATTTTTCCGATGCCGTGCGCGCGGGCAGGTCGATCGCACCGAATTGCTCGCCGCCGAGATCCACGCGCACATGATCGAGCTGCGCAATCGAGCGCTCGAGTTCGATCCACCACAAGCGTCCGCGACCGTCGGCGAAATCGCTGGTCACGAACAGCGTCCAGGGCGCGCGGTGGCGCGCCAGGACGGGCGCGGCATGAACGAGATTGTCGCGATAGCCGTCGTCGAAAGTCAGGACGACGAAGGGCGCCCGCTGTCGTTCGCGCAGGCGCTCGGGAACCGCGTCGAGGCCGATCATCTCGTAGCCGCGCTGGCGCAGTATCGTCAGGGTCCGGTCGAGAAAATCCGGAGTGATCGAGAGGAGCGCGTTCGGCGAATAATCCGATGGATCGGCCGGACGCACATGATGAAATGTCAGAATGAGGCCCAATCCCCGCGCTGCCGGCGCGAGCCAGCGATCGGCCTTGAGCGCCGTCACCGCCGAGAACCCGGCGCGGAACAAGCGATGACGGTTCTGCGAAGACAGCATGCAACATCCGCGGCGAGCGCCGAACGAGGACATTCGGCGTCAATCTAGGATGGGTTCCACAAGCATTCGTTACCCATCCGCGCAGGTCGCACGCGCCCGCCTGCAATCGGGGGCAGCGTCTCAACCGGGGCTTCACCCATGCTCCACTAGGAGGATTACTCAGAGGGCAACAAGCGCGTCGATTCGCTCGTTCCCGGCTGACCGGCACATGGCAGAATGCGTGATGGCTCGGCAATGACTGCGATCGCACGAACGATTTCCGATACCGATATCCGCCCTGACCGCACGGGCGCCGTCCTGAGCGCGGAAGCCTTCCGGGACCTCTCCAGCGTCGAGGCGCTGTGGCGTAATCTCGAATCCTCGGCGGATTCGGTCGGGACGCCCTATCAACGCTTCGACTGGGTCGCAGCCTTCGTCGCATCGGCAGGCCGGGTATCCGGCCGCCAACCGGACTTGCGGATCCTTGTGCTGCGCGATGCGGCCGGCCACCCTCAGGTGCTTCTGCCGACGCGCCTGATCCGCAAGCATGGCGTTGCCGTCGCCCAGGTGATCGGGGACCGGCACGCGAATTTCCACATGCCGCTCTTCGCGACGCGTTCTGCTGCCGCTTGGGCACCGGAGGCTTTTGAGACCGCACTTGTTCAGGCCGGGAGCAGAGCCGGGATCGACGTGTTCGCCCTCGATCACCAGCCGCGCTTCTGGAACGGCGTTCCCAATCCGCTCGGTGCGAATGGCGAACGCTGCGCGAGCGATGCATACGGCCTGCTGCTTGGTCCCGATTCCGAAACCACTCTGCGCAGGGCCTTCAGTGGCGATGCCCGCAAGAAGCTCCGCGCCAAGGAACGCAAGCTTGCGGAACTCGTCGGACCGGTTTCATGCCGGCAAGCCAGCGACCCGCACGAGGTGCGCGCCTATCTCGACGCGTTCCACGCCCAGAAATCGGCGCGCTTTGCCGAAATGGGCATCGCAAACCCCTATGCCGATGCCGCGATCCGCGAGTGCCTAGTGCGCGCGGCTCAACTTGGTAACGGCGGGAACGGCTCCGGGCCGGCAATCGAAGTCCATGCGCTGGTCGCGACGCAGACCGGCCGTATTCTGGCGACCTTCATCGGCGCCGTCGATCGCGACCGTTTCAGCGGTATGTGCAATTCCTTCGACGGCGATGCTGAGGTCAGCCGTTTCAGCCCAGGCGACCTGTTGCTGTTCCATCTGATCGGACAGCAGACGACGGCAGGCCGGAAGGCCTTCGATCTCGGCGTCGGCGAGGCGCGTTACAAGGCGAATATCTGCGACGAGACGGTCGAACTCGTCGAGACAATCATACCGGTCACGGTGAAGGGTCATCTCTACCGCTACGGCGCGACGGCGCTCACGCGGTCGAAGCGCCGGATCAAGCAATCGCCCCGGCTGTGGGATCTGACACAGCGGATGCGGCGGTTCCGGCGCGCCCGCGCAGACTGAACCTGCTTAAGACCACCCTGGAAACGCTCAGGCCGAAAGCCTGAGCGAAAGGTCGGAATCGAGATCCATCCCGGTATCGGCGTGGGTCTGGTCGCGCGCGACAAGCACCTGATCGGCGCCGGCTTCCTCGGCGAGACGATAGAGCGCGATGAGGTTCGCATCGTCCGGCTCGGCGTTCGAGACGATGACGACGGAATTCACGCAGGTCGACAAGGCCGAGAGAAGAGCCGGGCCGGTCTCCTTCTGCGTGGCGTCGAGCCGCAGGATCACCCAATCATAGGCCTGCGCCATAGCATTCAGGCTGATCGCAAGGCTCTGGGGCTCCTCGGTCAGAACCTCGGCATCGACGAAACCGCGACGGACGGTATGGAGCTTCGATCCCGCCACCGGGTGGATCACATCGAGGAACGCCGCCTCACCGGCGACGAGATCGCTGAATCCAGGCTCCGTCGCCGAGCTGCCCGCACCGCTCTTTCCGTTCACGTCGATGGTCAGCGCGCGGGCGGTGTCGGCCAGAGCCCGGCCGAGGCTCTCGGCAAGATTGCGGCCGGCCGTCCCATCGCTGCGGCGCATGGTCTCGACCACGAGGACGCTGCGCCCACCTTGCACTGGCGCGGCCTCCAGCCGGGCGATCAGTGCCTCGAGCTCATAGGAATCGCTGGAGCGCGGCGGTTTCGGATCGACAGGAGGGCGAACAGGTGCCGGCCCCTCGGCCATCGCCACTTCGGGAGCCGGTTCGAGCGAAGGACTTTCGGCGGGCGTCACGAGGGCGGCGGCCTGCTCATGGCGGATCGCAGGGAGTGCCGGCTTTTCGCGCTGGGTCGAGGCGGGCGCCACAGTAATCTCAGGCTCGCTCGCGAGCGACGAGATTGCGGCGGACGGCGCATCCGCAGGCTGGCGGCGGATGGAAGGTTCGACCAGTTCCGCGTCGGCATAGTCTTCTGCGCCTTCTGCGTTGTCGACGGAATCCGCAACAGCCGTGAAAGCGGGAGTGATACGGCGCTCCAATGGATCGCGGCTGAGCGGAGCCGGCTCGGGATAGTCGAAGCGGTCGGCGACGGCGTTTGCCGGCTCCAACTCGTCCTCGCCATCCTTCATCCGACCGAACGGCTGCTCGACGGGGGCCGGCATGGTGAGGAGGTGGCGACCGATCACCCCACCGGCCGACAGCAGAAATGCGAGCACCGTCGCGAAGGCGATGATCGGCATCTTCTTCGGGAAGGACGGGGCCTCCGGCACCACGGCGCGCGAGATGACGCGGGCATCGGCGGGCGTCGCGCTCTCGGCGTCGCGCGCCGCGGCCTCGCGGTAGCGTGCGAGATAGGATTCGAGCTGCTCGCGCTGGGCCTTTGCTTCGCGTTCCAGAGCACGCAGCTGTACCTCGCTGGTATTGCCCTGGGCGACGATGTCGCGCTGGCCATCGACCGCCGCCTGCAGGCTCTCGACCCGCGCGCCGGCGATCTTGGCGTCATTCTCCATCGTGCGCGCGACCCGCTCAGCGGTCGATTTGACCTGCGACTCGATGTCGTTGAGCTGCGCGGTCAGTTCCTTGATGCGCGGATGGGCCGGCAGCAGCGTGCGCGATTCGAGCGCGAGCTGCGCACGCAGCTGCATGCGACTCTCGACGGTGCGGCGGATCAGGTCGTTGTTCGCGACATCCGGAATCTCGAAAATCCGGCCGTCCTTGATCATCTCCTTGAGCATTTTCACCCGGGCCGAAAGATCGGCCTTGATGGTGCGGGCCTGAGAGAGCTGGCTCGACAATTCGCTGAGTTGCTGCGCGCCCAGCGGCTGGCTGGTGGCACCGCCCGAGCCGATCAGATCGTGGCTGGCGCGATAGGCTTCGACCTTCGCTTCCGCCTCGGCGACGCGGGCGCGCAGGGCATCAATGTTTCCACCGAGCCAGGTCGAGGCATATCGGGCGGTGTCGACCTTCGCGGCTTCGAGCGAGGAAATGTAGAGATCGGCGATGGTGTTGGCCGCCTTGGCCGCCATCTCAGGATCGCGGGCCCGGAACTCGACGGACAGGATGCGCGACTTGCCGGCCGAGTAGACCAGCAGCCGATCGAAATAGGCGTCGAGAACGCGATCCTCGGGCGCGCGCTCCAGCGGATCCTTGCCGAGGCCAATCATCATCTTGAGGCGGGCGATCAGCCCCGGCGAAGCGCCGGCCGGATCGAATTCCGGATTGCCGACGAGATGCAACTGGCGGATGGCCTCGCGAGCGAGATCGCGCGACATCACCACCTGGACCTGGCTGGCGACCGCCTGTTCGTCGATCTGCTCCTTCGGGTCCCCGCGCTCGGTGGCGCTGCGCGCGAAGGAGGGATCGCGGTTCTCGAGGATCAGCTTGGCTTCCGCCGTGTAGCGCGGCGCGACCACCTGGACGGCGATGGCGGCGATGGTGGTCACCACGAGGGTCGGAACCAGAATCCACAACCAGGAGCGGAGCAGCACCCCGAGCGCCTGCCCGAGATGGAGACCGCTACGAGCCGGCGGCTCGTAGGGCAGATGCAACGACGGATCGGTCGTCAGGGTCGGACGCGGCATGACGGGGCCTTCGCGCAAGGCAAGACTTCGGAAAGCCAGTTCGGCCTCTCGCCGCAGTTAAGACCTGTTATGGTTGACCGGACGTTAATATGCGCCGCGTTGCAGCGAGCCGCCGACCACTTGTCAGCATTCATTAACCATATCGACTTACACGCTATCCCATCGTTCATTCACAGCGGCGATGGTGATGAACCGGCGCGCACTCCTTCTGGCACTCACGACGACGCTTGCTCTCGGCGGCTGTTTGCGTCCGAGCTTTCGCACCGACGAGCTCGACGCGACCGGCACCGGCTCGATCGCCGCGCGCTATACGCTCTCGGCCGGCGACAAGCTGCGCATCATCGTCTTTGGGCAGGATAACCTGTCGAACATCTATGCGGTGGACGGTTCCGGCCGTGTCGCGATGCCGTTGATCGGCACGGTGCAGGTCGGCGGCAAGACCACGGCCGATGCCGCCCGCGCCATCGAGGCCAAGCTCGCGAATGGCTTCCTGCGCGAGCCGCACGTCACGGTTGAAATCGACGCCTACCGGCCGTTCTACATCCTCGGCGAGGTCACGACCTCGGGCCAATACCAATATGTGAACGGCATGACGGTGGAGACGGCCGTCGCCATCGCGGCCGGCTTCGGCCCACGTGCGGCCCGCGACTACGCGATCCTGACCCGCGAGGGCCCAGGCGGGTTGGTCAACGGCATCGTGCCGATGAGCTATCCGGTGCGGCCGGGGGATACGATTGTTGTGAAGGAGCGGTTTTTCTGAGCCGCGAAGGTGCACGATTGATCGCCCCTCTCGCGATCAGGCAATCGTAACGCGTCGCCTACACCTCACTTGCAATTGGAACCACTTCCCTCCCCGCCCCGAGCCGCACATTCGCGCGCTTGGCGATTACCGCGTCGGCGCCTCCCAGACCGGGAGCGCCGAGGCATCGACGGCCTTCGGCAGCAGGCCTTCCGCACGAAAGGCGTCGGCGATTTTCTGCTGTTCCGCGAGGCCATCACGGGTCACCGGCTCGACCCGGTAGCTGCGGCGATCGTTGCCCTGGCGGACGACATTCGCATCGAGCTTCCAGAGCGCGGCGAGCCGCTCCGCCGCCGCGTCGGGGTTCGCCTTCACCCAGAGGCCGGTCTCGCGCAGCCTGCCGAATACGATGGCGAGGATGTCGGCATGCTTGCCGACGAACTCGTCGGAGGCGAGGTAGTAGCGCTTGTAGAGCGACAGGCCGGTGCCATCGCGGAGGATGCGCGCGCCGCCCTGGAGCTGGGCGGCCGACAGGAACGGATCCCAGGCGACCCAGGCTTCGACCCCGCCGCCGGCGAGCGCGCTGCGGCCATCGGCCGGTGTCAGGTAGGCGGGCGTGATACTCTTGAAGGAGAGGCCGTCGGCTGCCAGAGCCGCGAGCAGCAGATAATGGCTGCCGGCTCCCCTCGTCACCGCGACCTTGCGCCCTTTGAGATCGGCGACGGATTTGATCTCGGACTTGTCCTCGACGACGATGGCCTGAGCGCTCGGCGAAGGCGCTTCCTGCGCGACATAGGTGATCTTCGCTCCGGCGGCCTGTGCGAAGACCGGGACCGTGTCGGCCACGTCGGCCGAGAAGTCGATCTTGCCGACATTGAGCGCCTCCATGATCGGCAGGCCGCTCGTGAATTCGTGCCAGGTCACATCGACTTTGAGCGGCGCGAGCGCTTTTTCCAACGCGCCGTCCTGGCGCAGCAGCGCGATCAGCGTCGAGGATTTCTGATAGCCGATCCGAAAGGCGGTGCGCTCCTGAGCGGCGAGGGGCGCGCTTGCCGCCACGAATAGGAGCGCGCCGGCTGCCAGGACAAACAGCCCGCGACGACCTCCGTCGAATGGATTGCGGATGCGCATCGATCAGCTTCCGGGCTTGCGCACCGCATCAGCGATGCTGAGGGATTTCGGGATCAGGCCGAGCGTGTGGAAGGTGTCGGCGATGCGCTGCTGCTCGGCGATGACGGCGTCGTCGAGCGGTCGGATGCCGTAGCTCTGCCGGCGCAGGGCTACCGCCAGGATCGGCGCGGGAATGCCGACCGAGGGCGCAAGCTCCCGCGCCACGGCATCCGTGTTGTCCTTGGCCCAGGTATCGACCTCGCCGATCGCAGCGACGATCGCATCGACGGCGGCGCCGTGATCGGTGGAGAAGCGGCGGGACGACAGATAGAACTGGTGGTTCGGCGCCAGCCCCGTGCCATCGGCGAGGGTGCGCGCGCCGGTGCCGGCTTCGGCGGCCGCCTGATAGGGATCCCAGATCACCCAGGCATCGACCGCGCCGCGCTCGAAGGCGGCCCGCGCATCGGCCGGGGCGAGATACACGGGCGTGATGTCGGAGAGCGACAGGCCCGCCTTCTCAAGAGCGCGGACGAGCAGGTAATGCACGTTCGAGCCCTTGTTCAGCGCAACCTTCTTGCCGCGAAGGTCGGCGACCGTCTGGATCGGGCTCGCCTTCGGAACCAGGATCGCTTCGCCGCGCGGCGCGGCCGGTTCATGCGCGACATAGGTGAGCGTGTCGCTCGCGGCCTGGGCGAAGATCGGCGGCGTCTCGCCGGCCGTGCCGAAATCGATCGCGCCGGCATTCAGCGCCTCGAGCAAGGGCGGACCCGAAGGAAATTCCGACCAGCTGACGCGATAGCCGAGTGCTTTGAGCTTGGGCTCCAGTGTGCCCTTGCCCTTCACCAGCACGAGCGTGCCGTATTTCTGGTAGCCGATCCGGACGAGCTTTTCCTCGGCCCGCGCGGCGAAGGCGGTGAGGAGGACGAGCGCGAGGATCGTCAGCGCCGTGAAGGCCTCGGCGAGACTGAAGGGCGGCCGCGCGCGCGCAATCGTTCTGGCAGGCATGAAGAGCTCCCTGAAACGTCAGTGGGCGGAGATGCGGCGGCCGGGCACGATGTCGTTGGCGATCACCTCGCCGAACGGCCCGAGATTGCGCGCGCTGCTCGGAATCGTGCCGGTGGTCGCGCGCAGCGGCAGCTTAGGGAAGACCAGCTCCGCGAAACGGTAGGCTTCCTCCAGGTGCGGGTAGCCGGACAGGATGAAGCGATCGATGCCGAGATCGATGTATTCCTTGATCCGGTCGGCAACCTGATCGGCCGAGCCGACCAGGGCCGTACCGGCCCCTCCCCGCACCAGGCCGACCCCGGCCCAGAGATTGGGCGAGACGACGAGCTTCGAGCGGTCGCCGCCATGCAGCTCCCGCATCCGGTTCTGGCCGACCGAGTCCATCCGCTTCAGCGTCGCCTGCGCCTGGGCGATCGTCGCGTCGTCGAGCCGCGAGATCAGCTTCTCGGCCTCATTCCAGGCCTCGCTCTCGGTCTCGCGCACGATGACGTGCAGGCGGATTCCGTAGGAGAAGGTCTTGCCGCGCCGAGCCGCAGCCTCCCGCGCCGTGGCGAGCTTTTCAGCGACGGCGGCCGGCGGCTCGCCCCAGGTCAGATAGACGTCGCAATGCTCGGCCGCGACCTCGATGCCGGCCGGCGAGGAGCCACCGAAATAGAGCGGCGGATAAGGTTGCTGCACGGGCCGGAAGATCACGCGGCCATTCTCGCAGCGCAGGTGCGCTCCCGAGAAAGTGACGGTCTCTCCGGCGAGCAGCCCGCGCCAGATGTGCAGGAACTCGTTCGTCACCTCGTAGCGCTCGTCATGGGAGAGGAAGACACCGTCACCGGCAAGTTCGACGGGATCGCCTCCCGTGACCACGTTGATGAGAAGCCGCCCGTCGGTGATCCGGTCGAGCGTTGCTGCCATGCGCGCGGCGACCGAGGGTTCCTGCAGACCGGGCCGCACGGCGACGAGGAAGCGCAAGCGGCGCGTCAGCGGCGCGAGGGCCGAGGCGATCACCCAGGAATCCTCGCAGGACCGTCCTGTGGGCAGCAGCACACCGAAATAGCCGAGATCGTCGGCAGCACGGGCGATCTGTCCAAGATAGTCGATCGACACGTCGCGAGCGCCCTCGGAGGCACCGAGATAGCGGCCATCGCCATGCGTCGGCAGGAACCAGAGGATGTCGGTCTTTCCGTCGGTCGATGAAGTCATCGTGCCACTCCGAATGTCCGGGAACTTGCGCGCGCTTCAGCCCTGCGCGCCGAGAAGCTGGTCGAGGATGCGGCCTTCGAGGCTCGCGAGCGCCGCATCGCCGCGTCGACGCGGGCGCGGGCTGTCGACCGGTACGTCGAGCGCCACGGCGCCTCGCTCGATGACGAGGATGCGATCGGCGAGTGCCACCGCCTCGCTGACATCGTGCGTGACGAGGATCGCGGTGAATTTCTGATCGAGCCAGATCCGCTCGATCATCTCCTGCATCTCGATGCGTGTCAGCGCATCGAGCGCTCCGAGCGGCTCGTCGAGCGCGAGCAAAGCGGGCCGGCTGACCAGCGCACGGGCCAGGGCCACGCGCTGGCGCTGGCCGCCCGAAAGCGTCGCCGGCCAATTGCCAGCCTTCGACGCGAGACCGACCTCGTCGAGGACAGCGCGGGCACGCGCTCGGCGCTCGGAGCGGTCGCCGTCGGATCCGAGCCCGACCGCGACATTGTCGACGACGCGGGCCCAGGGCAGCAGCCGCGGCTCCTGAAACATGATGCGATGGGTGCCGCGTGCCGATTTCCCGGCATCCTCGCCGCCGAGCGCAATCCGGCCGGCACTCGGAGTTTCGAGGCCGAGGATGAGGCGCAGCAGCGTACTCTTGCCGCAGCCGGATCGGCCGACGATCGCCACGAACTGGCCGGCGGGAATATGCAGATCGAGCCCGCGGATGACCGGCTCTTTGTCGAACGATTTGGCCAATGCCCGCATCGTGACGGCGACACCGGAGCCCTTGGCTGGGCGCAGCGTCGGCCGCTCTGCCGTGCGGTCGGCGCTCGTCAGCCTGTCGAAGCGCAGGGCCGCCGTTGCGGCCATCGCATTCGCAATCATCGTCACTGTGGACATCACGACACTCCCTCGGGTCGGGATCAGGCGTTGCGATAGGCCGGATTCCAGGAGAGGCAGGTCCGCTCCAGGGCCCGCGTCAGACTGTCGGCGAGTTTTCCGAGCAGCGCGTAGATCAGGATCGCGAGCACCACGACGTCGACGAGCATGAACTCGCGCGCCTGCATCGCCATGTAGCCAAGCCCGGAATTGGCCGCGATCGTCTCGGCGACGATCAGCGTCAGCCACATGATGCCGAGCGCATAGCGCAGGCCGACGAAGATCGAAGGAAGCGCGCCCGGCAGCACCACCCGCCAGAACAGCGTGCTCGGCGACATGCCGTAGACCCGGCCCATCTCGATCAGCTGCGGATCGACCGAGCGGATGCCGTGCAGCGTGTTGGCGTAGATCGGGAAGAAGACGCCCAGCGCGACGAGGAAGAGCTTGGCGCCCTCGTCGATGCCGAACCACAGGATCACCAGCGGGATCAGCGACAGATGGGGCACGTTGCGCACCATCTGCAACGTCGTGTCGGTGAGTTTCTCGGAGAGGTTGGAGAGCCCGTTGGCCAAGCCGAAAGCGAGGCCGATCCCGCCGCCGATGAGCAGCCCCGTGGCGGCGCGGGCAAAGCTCACCCAGAGATTGGTCCAGAGTTCGCCCGTCTGCGCAGCCTGCCAGCCGGCCGCCGCGACATCGAGCGGCGCGGGCATGAAGCGGGTCGAGACGAGGCCTGCCGAGGCTGCGATCTGCCAGCCGAGAAGGATCGAAACCGGCACGAGCCACGGCACTAGCCGTTTCGGATCGAACCAGGACGACCATCTGAGGGAAGTCCGGCGCGTCCCGAGGGCCGCCTTCGTCGGAAACGCTGCGGAATCGGCCATGCGGGTCACCCGTTATTCGCGCTGCCGCTGGGCGGGGTCCAAACGATGTCGGCGATGCGGATCGCGCGCGGGATCAGGCCGAGGCTGTGGAAGCGGTCCGCGATCCGCTGCTGTTCGGCGGTGACCTCCGCGCTCATGGGCGCGATCGTGTACCGGATGCGACCAACCGTGCGCTGCGTTGCCGCGATCGGCACCCCGGTGGCCTTCGACAGGCTTTCCGCGACGCTGCCGCGATTGGCCTCGCACCATTGCGCGACCTCGGCGAGAGCCTGGTTGGTCGCAGTGACAATGGCCGGCTGGCCGGCGGCGAAATCCCTGTTCGCCAGGAAGAAATTGTTGGTCGGCCCGACCTGCGAGGCCTGGACCAGGACACGGACGCCCTCGCCCTGCTCCGCGATGGCGAAATAGCGCCACGCGAGAATGCCGCTGCCGCATCGGCAGGCGTGAGAATGACCGGCTCGACGTCGCGATAGGTCAATCCGGCCGATTCGAGGGCGGCGATGGTGAAGATGTGGGCGCTCGATCCCTTCGCGAAAGCGACGCGCTTGCCCTTGAGGTCGGCGATGCTCTGGATTCCCGACCCCACGGGCAGCAGGATCGCGGCACCCGAGCCGCCTTTGGGCTGCGCAGCCGCATAGACGAGATTTGCTCCTGCCGATTGCGCGAAGATCGGCGGCGCGTCGCCGGTCTGTCCGAAATCGATGCTGCCGAGACTGAGCGCCTCAAGCAGCGGCGGTCCGAAGGAGAACTCGTTCCAGGCAACGCCGTAACCGAGCGACCCAAGGCGCGCCTCGAGCGTGCCGCGTTCCTTGGCGGCGGCGAGGATACCGTTCTTCTGGAATCCGATGCGCAGAGTCCGGTTGGCGCCTGCACGCGCCGCGACCGGGCCAAGAGCCGCAGATGCCAGCGTTCC
>JBGAFL010000093.1:0-10955 GCA_044227265.1 Methylobacterium sp. | reverse complement strand
GCGTCATCGCGACATGGCCAATGAGGCCGGTGATCAGGCTGAGAAACAGATGGGGTGAAAGCACTACACCGAAGAGGGCGCTCTTCCAGTCGGTGATGCGCAGAATGTTCCTGCGCTGGACCTGAAGCAGCGTATCCATCAGCACGTTGGCTGCCGCCATCAGCCGGACGGACGCGGAAGCGGCCGCGAAGGTCAGCGAGATCGACCTGCTTCAGCGAAATGCGCAGATCGCTCAGCGCCTCGCTGCTCTGCGCACGCCGCAATGGCCAGGCTGAACGGCGAGCCGATCCACGCTTCGACAGGGGAGGGTGCGGCGCGAGACGACGAGGGGTCGCGCCTCACCCCCTGTCGAGGGTCAGTTTCTGCAGGCCGCGCTTGTCGAGCACGGGCCTCTTCGCGCTGATGATGCGTGAATTCACGCCGGCCCAGCCGATCTCGCCCGAGATCCGGCCGAATTCGATCTTCGGGCAGCGGTTCATGATCACCGTGATGCCCTTGGCTTCCGCTCGCGCGGCGGCGGCATCGTTGCGGACGCCAAGCTGCATCCAGATCACCTTCGGCAGCACCGGCAAGGCCAAGGCCTCGTCGACGAGCGGCCCGGCAGCGTCCGAATTGCGAAAAATCTCGACCATGTCGACCGGCCCCGGGAGATCGGACAGCCGCGCGATCACCTGACGCCCGAGCAGGGTCTGCCCGGCAAGCCCCGGATTGACCGGGGTGACGGCATAGCCGCGCTCGCTCAGATACTTGAACACGATGTAGCTTGGCCGGGCCGGATTGGCCGAGGCGCCGATCAGCGCGATCGAGCGCGTCGCCTTGAGAACGGCGCGGATCAGGGCGTCGGGATAGGAATCGTGCCGGGTGGCAAAGCCCTCCAGCGTGGTATCGAGACTCGGCATTCCGTCTTGTCGGCCAGGATCGGCCGTGCTGCAAGCGGCAGATGATCGCAATGAACCTCCACGAGACCCGCGCCTTTCTCGATCGGGAATTCCCCCAGATGAATGCGGGCGGGCGTTTCCATCACCTGGAGGCGGTCGGCCCGCTATCCGCGCGGATGCGGCTCGATCCGCATGAGAGCCTGCTGCGCCCCGGCGGCACGATCTCCGGCCCGGCCATGATGGCCCTTGCCGATTACGCGCTCTATGCGGCGATCCTCGCCAATATCGGCCCCGTCGCTCTCGCGGTGACGACGAGTTTGAGCTTCAACTTCTTGCGGATGCCGGGCTCGGCCGGGCTCGTGGCCGAATGCCGCCTGATGAAGCTCGGGCGGCGCCTCGCGATCGGCGAGGTGCGGATTGCGGCGACTGGCTCGGACGAGTTGGTCTGCCACGCGACGGGGACCTATTCGATCCCGCCGCGGTGAAGCTGCGCTGACTTTATTTGGCCTGCAAAACGCCCCACGGCACCACCCGCGGCGTCCTCGCAGCATAAACCCGCCATTCCTCTCCGAAGGCCTCCGCCATCATGCGCTCCTCCCTCGGCACGCGGAACGCATAGAGGCAGCCGAAGCCGATCAGGCCGGCGAAGCCGGCGAGCCAGTTCGGGAGCAGGATCGCCTGAGCCAGGGCCCAGAGCCAGAAGGCCGTGTACATCGGGTGGCGGACCAGCTTGTAGATGCCGTCGGTCTTGAGGCGGTGGCCGTCCTTCAGCTCCAGGCTGAACGACCATTCCTTGCCGAGGCCCCGATGGCTCTTGTCGAACATGACGAGCGAGAGCGCGCCGACCACGAGGCCGAGCACCAGCAGCGACCAATGCGTGGCGTGTTCGCCAATTCCCCGAAAACCGACCAGTACATAGGCGACCGGGATCGCGCCGAGGCCGAGCCCCGAGATCGCGAGCAGGAGATTCTCCAGAAAATCCCATTGCGAGGTTGCGACGGCGACGCGGGCGGCGCGGCGCTTGTGCGGGCGGCGGATGAAATACCAGCCGATCGGAATCGCCAGGAAGGCGAGCTTGCACAGGAGTGGTGTCGTCAGGGCAGGCATGGCTCGTCAGCGTTGATGGGATCGCAGTGCCTGAACGCAGCGCCCCCCTGATCTTGCGGGGCAGGGGAGTTCAGAAGGCACCCTGACGCCTTATCTTGCTGCACCCCCACCCTCCAACTCCTCCCCGCAAGGAGGAGGGGAGGTGTTTATGATCAACCCGATTGCATCTCAGATGATACGCCGGGAGCCTGCGCGGTGAGGGCGCCTTTCTCGTCGAGCCAGCCTGTCGCGCCGTCCTTCTCGCGGAACAGGTTGGCGGCGAAGAACGGGCCGCAGACGAACATGAAATACTCGTAGGCCGCCCGCCGCGTGCCGGCCTTATAGAACTGGTTGTGGCGCTGGAAGTAGTTCGCGTTCATCTGCTTGAACCCTTCCGCGTCGAGCGCCTGCCGGAACACGGCCTTGCGGAAGATCGGCGGATGGCGTGCATCGATGCCCATGGCCTTGGCCGGGTCGACCCGTGGGAAATTCATGATGTCCTGAGGGGCGTGGTATTCTCCCCACACGACCTGTGGCGAATCTGTGACAGTCTTCGTGGCGCGCCGGATGTTTTCCGCGGCCTTGTGCAGGGCGATCTTCAGCACGGAAGAACCGATCGTCAGAATCGCGAGCCGGGGCTTCAGCGAATCGAACGTGTTTGAATCGGCCGGCGATTCGGCAAGGAGTTTCTCGGCGAGATGCAGAATCAGCGCGGCGCCGAGGCTGTGGCCGATCAGCAGCACCTCGTCATGGCGCCCGCTCTGCATCGCGGCCCGGATCTCGTGCGCGCCCTCGTCGAGCCGCAGCGCGATGGCCGGCTCTAACCGGCGCACCAGGATGCTGGCAAAGGCCCAATCCTCCAGCAACGTGATCAGATGGCCGCGCCAGACAGCGAGCGCGATCAGCCCGGCGAAGACCGCAATGCCCGCGATCAATCCGAGCGCGATGCCGGCATGGCCCGCGATCAGATAGCCGGCAGCGATCCCCGCGAGCACGGCGCCGAGGATCATCACAAGGGGGGCGAGCATGAACAGCGCGTAGCGCCAGCCATAGCGAAAATAGCCGACGATCGCCCGGTTGAAGAGGAAATCGAGCAGGCCGGACACGCCCTGCCAGACTCGTGTCGACAGGCCTTGCGCGTGGCGCGCAGCGATCACGTCGTCGAGACGGATCAGGGTGTATTCGGTCCGGGTCTGCCAGTCGGGCCCGCCGGCCACGGCGCTCCACTGCGCCTGCCTTTGGCCGATTTCAGGGGTGCTGCAGCTGGTCTCGAGCGACCAGGTCGATCCGAACGTCGTCAGATCGCGGGCGAAGCGGCGATGGAAGCGCTCCGGCCCGGTCAGCTGATAGCCGTGGATCTGGACGACGAGCCTGTTGCGGACGGTCGGCCGCTCTGCAACTCCCATACGGGAGCAGGTATCACTGCGCTGCGGCGAGCGATAGGGCGGACGAACGGTCGTTGCCCTCGTTCATCTTGCGCATCGTGTTGATGAAGTCGGCCGGCATCAGCATCGGGTTCGGCGACTTGAGGCCCATGTAGCGGCCAACGTCGGCGACCCAGGAGCTGCAATTGTTGAACACCGCGTGCCAGGTCGGGGACTTGGCCTGCTTGTCCTTGATATAGGCGACGACGCGCTGGTATTCGGCCTCGCTCACCTCGACCCGGTAGCGGGCGGAAACGTATTCGTCCTCGAGATCGCCGTCGCTCGGTCCGGTCTCGGACGGCACCGGAACGAGGTGGCCGATCATCCAGGGCTGCGGGCTGTCGCCCGCCGGGTGCAGGCCGGCGACCACGCGGTCGATCAGCTGCCCCTTGGCGTTGAGGCGGCCATACATGATGAAGGTGTGGCCGTAGCTGAGGGCATAGCGCGAGCGGAACTCGATCGCGTAGCGCGCCTTGGCCGGTGTGCTGCGGGTGAGCTTCGTGTCGCCGCCGCTGCGGGCGGCCGAGACGGCCTGCGCGGACAATCCGAGGCCGAGGAGGGCGATGGCGATCGCGGCGACGGGTGTGAGAGTGGAGCCTCGCGCCGTCGGGACGCGGAAGGTCCGTTCGCGGAAAAAGCTCATCGCTCTCACCCCTAGATGTGTCGAATTGATATTGGTCAGGCCATTTCACCGGTGGATTCAATTGGGGGCTGGCATAGGCCGAGCCCCCAATCAAATGTCATTCCGGATACTGGTCGAAAGTAGCTGATTCGAAACCGATCAGTACTTGTTTATCAGTACTTGGTGATGACCGGGGCCGGCGGCGGGGCCTTACCCTTGCCCTTGCCGAGGCAGGCAGAGGCGTTGACAGCAACGACGGCCGCGAAGGCCAACAGGGCGAGGCGCTTGATGTTCTGGCGATTGGTGAGCATCGTGTTCTCCGACTCAGTTCCGTTCTACCGAGATCAGCTTACGGAATGGCCAAGCTAACAATAGTGCTGAAATGACACACTGCCTTTGGATCGCCGCTAACCGGCCCGATTTGAGGCATTCGCAAGGCGGCAGCCTGAGCGGCCTCCCCGTCCCGGCGAGCGTGGTGTTGCATCAGGGACTCGATCATCCGCCTGGTCCTTGATGCCGGCCGTAGGCCGACTCGGCGATGGCCGGGATGGGGCGCCGGTTCCCTGCGCCCGAGTGGAAGCCCGATCTCTGGGTCTCACTGCTCCTGCCGGTGTCGATGCGGCCGGACCGCAGCTTGTCCTCCTTTGGAACTCTCCCTGAATGTCCCAAGGTTCCGATCGCGGCACCTGACCCCATGCAAGTCTCGTTGCGAGATTGCGGTATTATGATACCGTCAGACTGAACGCATTCTGTTTGTTGATGTTTTTTGCTGTCGTCGTCATATGAGCGCGCTTGACGCCGCGCCCGCGAGCCCCTATGCAGCCTGCCGATCGCCGCTGCGTCGCTCCCGACGCGGCGGCGCCTTCATTCTCAACCGACGGATTCGGCCATGAAGACCACCTCGCTGAAGCCCGCCGATGTCGACAAGAAATGGGTCGTGATCGACGCGGAGGGCCTCGTCGTCGGCCGTCTCGCCTCGATCGTGGCGATGCGCCTGCGCGGCAAGCACAAGCCCGCCTATACGCCCCATGTCGATTGCGGCGACAACGTCATAGTCGTCAACGCCGAGAAGGTGAAGTTCACCGGGCGCAAGTACGACCAGAAGAACTACTACCACCACACCGGCTATCCGGGTGGCATCAAGGAGCGTTCGGCCAAGTACATTCTCGAAGGCCGCTTTCCCGAGCGGATCGTCGAGAAGGCCGTCGAGCGGATGCTGCCGCGCGGCCCGCTGTTCCGCCAGATCCTCGGCAACCTGCGCGTCTACAAGGGCGCCGCACACCCGCATGAAGCCCAGCAGCCCGAGGCGCTCGATGTCGGCGCCCTCAACCGCAAGAACGTGAGCGCTTGACCATGGCGACGCTTCAGTCCCTCTCCGACCTCAACCGCCAGAACGTGCAGGCCCTGTCTCCCGAGCAGGAGGCCCCGGTCCACGTTCAGAAGCTCGACAAGCTCGGCCGCGCCTACGCGACCGGCAAGCGCAAGGACGCGGTCGCCCGCGTCTGGATCAAGCCGGGCAAGGGCGTGGTGATCGTCAACACCAAGCCGATCGACACTTATTTCGCCCGCCCCGTGCTGCGCATGATTCTGCGCCAGCCGCTCGAGGTCGCGAACCGTGTCGACCAGTACGACATCACCGTGACCGTCCATGGCGGCGGCCTCTCGGGTCAGGCCGGCGCGGTGCGCCATGGCCTGTCCAAGGCGCTGACCTATTACGAGCCGGAGCTGCGCGCGCCCCTGAAGCGCGAAGGCTTCCTGACCCGCGATCCGCGCGTCGTCGAGCGCAAGAAGTACGGCCGCAAGAAGGCCCGCCGCAGCTTCCAGTTCTCGAAGCGCTGATCGGGTTCGTACGGCACGATTTCAAGACGGCGGGTCAGCTTGGACCCGCCGTTTTTCTTTCTACAGTACGCTTTTGGAGTGGACCGCGGTACGGGCAACTTCGATTGCGGACCGTTTCGCCGAATAGAACTTGCCAAGAGAGATTTTCACGGACTTGCCAGCGTGAGGAGATCGAGGTGAGGTCTTTTGCGTCCGACTATCTCGACAACCTCCCAATTCCACCGCGTCTACTGCGGCTGCTTGTTGCGATCGCGGAATTCAAGGGCAAGCAGACGCTCTGGGCGCAGACCAAGCCGGAGGTCATGGACCGGCTTCGGATGATCGCCGTCATCGAAAGCGTCGAGTCTTCGAGCAGAATGGAGAACGTCCAAGTCAGACCACAGACCTTCGACCGCATCGTCAAGGATGCCGCGGCGCCCATCGCCGAGGATCGCTCGCAGGCCGAACTGGCAGGATACCGCGATGCGCTTAACCTGATCCACCACAACGCCGCGGACATGCCGGTCACGGAGAATGTGGTCAGGCAATTGCACGGCACACTCATGCATTACACGGCGGCGGGCGGGGGCACCTACAAGCGCACAGGAAACGACATCGTCGAGCGGGATCCAGGCGGCGGGATCACGCGCGTGCGCTTCAGGACGGTCGAGCCCGCGCTTGCGCCGCAGGCTATGAGCGCGCTTCATGAGCAGCTCACGCGGGTGCTCGACGAGGGAGAGATCGAGCCCCTGTTGCTCGTCCCCCTCTATGTGCATGATCTTCTGTGCATCCACCCTTTCCCGGACGGGAACGGGCGTATCGCGCGGCTCGTGACCGTATTGCTCCTGCATCGCCTGGGATACGACGTCGGACGCTACGTGAGCTTGGAGCGGATCACCGAGACGACGAAGGCGACGTATTACGACAGCCTCGCGGCCTCCGATCAGGGATGGACGCAAGGACGCCACGATCACGTCCCCTTCACCGAATATCTGCTCGGTGTTGTCCTCGGAGCCTATCGCGAGCTTGAGGACAGCACGGCCATCGACCTCGATCATGGAGCGCGTGCCCGCATGGTGGAGCGGGCGGTCGAGGCACTCCCCTCACGATTCCGTCTTGCCGACGTAGAGGCTCGCTGTCCCCTGGTGCAGAGAGACACAATCCGCAGCGCGCTCGGGCGTATGCAGAAAGACGGCAAGATCATGAGCGAAGGGCGTGGACGGAGCGCGTCGTGGCGACGGCTCACTTGACGTGAGGGTCACCGGTTCTCGGCGCACTTTATCCATATCATCGTCGCGGGCTTGATGCGGAAAATTCGCGGCTAAATGGATGCAATAGGCGCTATTGCATCCATTTAATGCCAATGCGTCCGATTTCCTGACATCCGGACGACGGTTTGTTCTCGTACTGAACCCTCGCGTGAAAATCACTCCGGCAGCGAAAACACCACCAGCGCGTCCCCCGTGCCGAAGCCCGACGCCTTGGTGAAAGACGCACCGCCCGCCGCCACCGCCAGGTATTGCTTGCCCTCGACCGAATAGGTCACGGGCGGACCGCCGATGCCGGCGCCGCATTGGAAGCGCCAGAGCAGCTTGCCTGTCGCCGAATCGTGAGCGTCGAGATGGCCGTCCTCCTCGCCGGAGAAGACGAGACCGCCCGCCGTCGCGAGCGTGCCTCCCGAGAGACGGCTTTCCGCCTTCACGGACCAGGCGATATTGCCGCCCTTGGCCAGATCGATGGCCGTCAGCGTCGAGAAAGACGGCTCGCCCTTGGCCTCGCCGGTCTCGGTGTAGCGGATCTCCGGCCGGCCATTGCCCGCAGGCACCGTCTTCACCGTATAGGCCGCCGCGCCGTGGCGGACCTGTGCGAAGGCGAGGCCGGTCTTGGAATCGTAGGAAACCGGATGCCAGGAGACCGCGCCGAGTGGGCCCGGGCTGACGACCGTCCCTTCCGGGCTCGGGGGCACGAACAGGTTCTTGTGTGCGATCAGGGGAGCTGATTTCGCCAACAGCTTTCCGCTGGAGCGCTCGTGCACGTAGATCCAGCCGAGCTTGCTCGCCTGCGCCACTGCCTTCACCGGACCGTCCTTGGTCGGGAAATCGAGCAGGAAGGGCGGACTCGCGACGTCGTAGCCCCATTGCTCATGCGGCACCTGCTGGAAATGCCAGCGCAGGGCCCCGGTCCTCACGTCGAGCGCGACGAGGCTCATCGTGTAGAGATTGTCGCCCGGCCGGGTCAGGCCGAAATTCTGCGGGGCCGGATTGCCGGTGCCGAGAAAGATCAGGCCGAGATCGGAATCGTAGGCCGGCGTCATCCAGAGCGAGCCGCCGCCGACCTTCCAGGCCTCGGCATGATCCGGCGCGGCCGCCTTCTCGGCGGCGATGTCACGATGGAGCGGAACGCCGTCGGCCGTGCTCGTGACGTAGTCGCCTTCCCAACCATCGGCCTTGGTGACGTACCAGCGCCAGCGCTCGGCGCCGGTTTTCGCGTCGTAGGCGGCGAGCCAGCCGCGGCGGCCGTAGCCGCCCTCGATGCCGACGACCGAACCGCCATCGAGGCCGCCCTTGGCATCCTCGACATGCAGGCCGTAGCCCGCGCCGGTCACCCCGACGATGACGAGACCCTCGGCGACGAGCGGCGGCATCTTGAAACCGAGCCGGCTCGAACCCTGGACCGGCTTATCGCCGAACTGCGCGGCCAAGGCCGAGGCTGTCTCGGTCTCGCCCTCTTCAGGGCGCACCGCTTCGATGTCCCAGGCGAGCTTGCCTGTCTTGGTGTCGAGGGCGATGATGCGCCCGTCCATGGTGGCCTGGAACACGAGGCCGCCGGACACCGCGACGCCCCGGTTCGAGGGTGGCCCGAAGATCTTTTCGGTGCGCGCCTTGTGCGTGTAGGTCCAGAGGACGCGGCCGGTTCTGGCGTCGAGCGCGGCGACGTGGTTGCCCGTGGTCGAGACGTAGAGCACGCCCTCGACCACCACGGGTTCAGCCTGGAAATAGCCGGTTACACCCGTCTGGAAGATCCAGGCGGGACGAAGCTTGGAGATCGTGTCTCGGTTGATCGCGTCGAGGTGCGAAGCGTGGCGGTTGCTGTGATCGCCGCCGAACGTCGGCCAGTCCTCGGCACGGATCGGGCTGGCCGCAAGAAGGGCGCTGATTGCCACGATCCGCCCGAGCCTGCTGCGGCTCGCCATCCCATCCTCCCTGCGCGCGTCCCCGCGGACGATCTAGCGCGCTTGCGGAGGAAGGGGATGAGGAAGGGGATCCCGAGCCCTGCCTTGAGCCCCTCGCTCAGCTCCGAAACATGCCAGGTCTGCTGACCCCGGTGCCAAGCGAGGTCAGGGGAGCCGGCCGAACCGATTCAGGCGGCGGCCTTCTTGCGGCCGCGGCGGACCTTCGGTTCCGCGACGGTCTCGGCGGTTGCTGCTTCCTTGGGGGCCGACTTGCGGCGCTGCTGGCCGAGACCGAGATCCTTGGCGAGTGCCGAGCGGGCAGCAGAGTAATTCGCGGAGACGGTCGGGTAATCGGCCGGCAAGCCATAACGGGCGCGGTAGGTCTCGAAATCGAGACCATGGGTCGAGAGGTGGCGCTTGAGCGTCTTGTAGGCCTTGCCGTCGATGAAGGAGATCAGCGCGTCGGGCGTGATCGATTTCTTGATCTGCGAAGACGTCGCCTTCTCGTGGCTGTCGAACGTCGCGGCAGCGGGGGCCGTCAGCGCGGACAAGGCCGTGTGGACCTGCACCAGCAGGCCGGGAAGATCCGCGGCAGGCAGAGAATTGTTCGAGACATAGGCCGACACGAGATCGGCGGCGAGTTCGACGCGATCGAGCTGCGTCGCCTGAGTACTGTCGGACATCGTCGGCATCCTGCTGTAGTTATGTAGCCGTTATCGCTACTATGCATTTCCACAGGAGTTTCAAGTGCTAATTGCGGACCAAAGTAGGTTTTTTACAAAATTTACTCGATGCAGTGCCGCTCGGGACTTTGTCGCGTCGGACTTGCTACCAGACGCATGATACAAGCTGCGGCGAGCGACAGAAGAAAGTTGCGCGTCAGCTTTGGAACGGGCGTCCAAAAGTTGATCTTCGCCAAGGCGTTGAGGAGCCGACTTGTGCGCGATTGGCGATCGGACTCAGCGAGAAGGCGGAATTGGCTTGGCGGTGGTGCAAATTCCCGTCGGCGCGGCGAGGCTGGCATGCCGCAATCGGGTTGCCCCCGGTTGCCGCTGGGAGATCTCGGAACGCTTCGGTTGAGCTCGACGCTGGGTTGCGTGACGGAGGGATGCTCCGGTCACGCCAGAGCATCACTTGGGATATCGTGTCGAGGACGATGTCTCAGGCTTCGTGTTGCGTCGGCATTTCCGAAAACGGGCATCCGTTTTTCGGGCCGGCGTTTTGGCGACAGAGCTGTCCGGGATCATGCCGATCGCCCATCACCATCGGCGAAGCAGCGGGGATGTGACCGCTTCCGGGCGTTGTGAGCGGGCGGGATCGGATAACCCGGCTCGTTCCGCAGCAAATTGCCACGTTCATCTCGGTCGCCCGGCATCAGGCTTGCCCCGTATGCAGTGGCATGGCTTATGGCGGGGCCAGACGAAAAAAGGCCGTCCCGAGGGACGGCCCGAAGTCTAGGGAGGAAACGCCCAAGAAGGGCTACGAAATCGCGACGCCATCGCGACCTCGCGGATTAAAATTATATGCTGCGTTGCACAAAGCAACCCCCCCGATCGGGTAGGTGCGTGCGCGTTTTTCGAAAAATCGGCTGTAATGTGTGCAATCGCACCGGACTCGGCAATTTTAGGTTGCTGAAACGATAGCCGAACATCGCCTGGATGAGCCTGCGGCTCACAAACGAGCATCGAAGCTATATGCCGGCCCGGATCGAACGGGCCGAAGCCCGCTCGATCACGCTCCGATCACCAGCGCACGACGACCTGTGCGCGAACCGTGCGCGGTGCGCCGGGAGTGATGTTGTTGTTGCCGTCGGCGGTGGCGATATATTTCCGGTCGAACACGTTCTCGATGTTCACCTGCGCCCGCACATTGTCGCTGAACTGATAGAACAAGCCGAGATCGAAGCGCGTGATACCGGGCAGCCGTATCGTGTCGTCCGACGAGGCGAAGGTGTG